>NZ_JBBEYH010000001.1:0-761495 GCF_050172695.1 Shinella sp. G-2
CTCGGGCTTCATTCACCTCATCGCAGCGATGATATGGATGCAGTGAATGTCGATCCGTCCTAGCCGGCGGTGCAGAAGTGCTCGCGGCCGTCATAGCCGACATAGGTGCCGCTACGCGGATTGAACGAGCGGTAGCGCTGCGAGCAGTAGTCATACCACGACTGGCTCCACGGCTCGTAGCTCGGCGTATAGACCGGCTGGCGGCGATAGATCACGCGGGGCTCGGGCTCCGGGTAATAATCCGGCTCCACGTAGCGCGGCTCGGAATAGCGCGGCTGGGACGCCAGTGCGCCGCCGATGATGACGCCGGTGGCAAGGCCAAGGGCGCCGCCGATCAGGGCGTCGCGATCGCGGTGATGGCGGCGCGGCTTGCGGTAGTAGCCATCGCCGGCATCGCCCCAGTAGCCGTCCCGGTGACGGTCGCGTGCTTCGACCACGCCCGCCGTCGCGGTGAGGGTCGTTGCCGCAACCGCCAGGGAAAGCACGATTGTCTTGAGGACTTTGTTCATGACGTCGATCCTTTGGATCCGGCCCATCGCCGGTCGATATCAACGAAACTAGAAGAGTGCGGCTGAACGGAGGCTGAACGAAAAAACCCGGCATCTCTGCCGGGCTTCAACTGAAAATCCTGAGGAAACCGGATCAGCCGGCAATCTGCAGGTTAACCGCCTTCGGGCCTTTGCCGCGGCGATCGGGTTCCGTGTCGAAGCTTACCTTCTGGTTTTCGGAAAGGCCGTTCAGGCCCGAAGCCTGCACAGCGGAAATGTGTACGAAGATATCCGCGCCACCGTTGTCGGGCTTGATGAAGCCAAAGCCCTTCTCGGTGTTGAAGAATTTTACAGTGCCAGTCTCGGCCATGCGTCAGGTCCTTTTCTCTCTGCCCGTATATTGGCGGCGGGCAGCACATCAGTTTTGCCCCATAGGGCGTTAGGCAGGCAGTTCTGGAGGTTGAGGAAAGGGTCCTGTTTTCACCGCAGCCAGCCAACCGTTGGTCTTGCGACCATCAGATCTTGGCTGCCCGGAATTGTTTCGCGTCTCCGGCGCGCATTTATTCAAGGTCTTCCCGTGTCCGCAAATTGCCCGAACGGCGCAAGAGTGATGTGTTTGCTTCAAATTGGCAAGCAAAAGTTTTGGCAGTCGTTTGACACGCCTCACTTTGGTCAAATTCCAGGCGATTGCCGAAAAAACCCTCAGCTTTTAGGGGCTTTCTGCTGCACTTGTATGACTTATATTGCGTTGCGAAAGAAGAAGCGCGCGGTCATGCTTCAACGGCAAGGCCCGCGCGGCGGCTGCGCAGCAGTTCCGGCACGAGTTCCACCGCCAGCATGGCGAGGAAGATGATGCCGCAGCCGACATAGCCGGCAGATGTGATGGTCTCGCCCAGCAGCATCACGCCGAAGAGGGCGGCGAAAAGCGCCTCGCTGGAAAGGAAGATGGCCGCCTGAGGGGCGGTCGTGTAACGCTGGGCGACATTCTGGAAGATGAAGGCGATGCCGCTGGAGAAGACGCCGGCATAGAGGATTTCGGGCAGCGCCCCCTTGATGGCGGCCAGGCTGACGGGCTCGAACAGGATGCCGGCCGCGCAGCCGAGCACACCACAGATGGCGAACTGCACCAGCGACAGGGCGATCGGCCGGCCGGAGCGGCCGGCATAGACGCCGACGCAGATCATCTGCACGGACCAGAGCACGGCGCAGAAAATGGTCAGCATGTCGCCGAGCGTCAGCGCGGCGAGCGTGCCGCCGGAAAGCAGGAAAATGCCGAAGGACGCCATGAAGGCGGCCGGCCAGACGATCCAGTGCGTCCGGCGGCGCAGCACGAGCACCGTCAGGATCGGCGTGAAGACCACATAAAGGCCGGTGAGGAAGCCGGAATTGGTGACGGTCGTGGTGAGGAGGCCGACCTGCTGGAAGGCGGCGGCGGCAAAGAGGGCAAGGCCGGTCAGCGCGAAGCCGGCGATATCGGCCTGTCGCAACGGGCTTTTCGCGCGCGACTTCTCCCATTGCGCGAAGGGTAGGGCGACCAGGGTGGCGACGGCGAAGCGCAGGCCGATGAACCACAACGGGCCGAGCGTCTGCATCGCCGTCGACTGAGCGATGAAGCCCGCGCCCCAGATGGCGCCGGCAAGCAACAGGAGAAGGTTCGCCTGAACGCGCGTCATGTTTTGTGACCCTGATGGGAGAAAGGGGGCGCGGTCGCGCCTTCGCGCTCCTGCTATCAGGTGCGGGGATTGGAGGCAAGGGAGGCGGCGTCAGTCCGTCACGGCCGAGCGGGAGATCCGGAGGAGCGCCCCGTCCTCGGCGTCCGTCAGAAGAAGAAGAGCGCCATCCGGTGCGACGACCACGTCGCGAATGCGGCCGAGCTCGCCGTCGAACAGCCGTTCCTCGGAAACGACGGCGCCGCTTTCGTCGCGCTCAAGGCGAGCGACGAGCTGGTACTTCAGCGCCGCGACGATCAGGTTGCCGTCCCATTCGGGGAACATCGCGCCGCGATAGACGGCGATGGCGCCCGGCGCGATAGAGGGATCCCAGTAATAAAGGGGCTGCTCGTAGCCTTCAGCCGACGCGCCGAACTCGAATTCCGCCCCGGAATAGTGCCGGCCGTAGGATACGAGCGGCCAGCCGTAGTTGCGGCCCGGCAGCGGCAAGTTGATCTCGTCGCCGCCACGGGCGCCGTGCTCGACCGAAAGCAGCGTGTCGTCCTTCGGGTCGATGGCAAGACCTTGCGGGTTGCGATGGCCCTTCGACCAGATTTCCGAGAGGCCATCCGCGCTGCCGTTGAACGGATTGTCGGCATGGGGGCTGCCATCGGGGTTGATGTGCAGGATGGCGCCGGCATGATCGCGCATGTCTTGTGCGCGCTCTCCTTCGCCCCGGTCACCGATGCCGAAGAACAGGCTGCCATCTTTGGCGATGGCGATGCGCGAGCCGAAATGCTGGCCGCGTGTCGTGAGGCGATTCATCAGGAAGATGCGCGTGGCGCCTTCGAGCTTCGTGGCATCGTCCGACAGCCTTGCCTTGCCGACGGCCGTGCCGATGCCGCCGTCGCCGCGGGCGCTATAGGTGAAGTAGAGAATGCGGCTCGTCGCAAAGTCAGGGGCAAGCGCGATGTCGAGCAGGCCACCCTGCCCATTCGTGGCAACTTCGGGCACGCCGCTGATCGGCGTGGAGACAGTGTGGTTGCGCACGAGGCGGAGCGTGCCGCCCTTTTCGGACACGAGATAGCCGCCGTCCGACAGCACTTCGACGGACCAGGGTTGCTTGAGGCCGGTCGCCAGCGTCTCGACGGAAAGCGCGGCCTTCTTGCTGGGGAATTCACGTGTCTGTGCGAGGGTGGGGGTGGCTGCGACGGCAAGGAGCAGGGCAATGGCCGCGAAGGCGCTCTTCCGCATGTTGGTGGTCTGCCGCATCGCCGTCTCCTGCTTTCGCCGTTAACTGGCCCAGAGCGGCACGGCTTTCAAGGGCAATCGGTGGAGGGCAGGGTCAATTTTGCGTGGAGGAATTCAGAGAGGGGGAATTCAGCGAGGGGTCGATCTGCGAGGTGGTGCGCTCGATGCCGGAAGTCTTGATCGTGTCGATCTCGACGGCCGGCGGAGACATCAGGCTGACGACCATGGCGACGCAGGCGACCAGAGCCGTCATCGCGATGAGGAACATGGCGCGCGTTTCCCGGGCCTTTGGCTTGCTGCCGATCGCGTCGTCATCCAGAAACATGTCTCTTCCCCTGTTTGCGTTCCGTGATGACGAAAAAGCCCGCCGAAGTCGGCGTCACAAGGACCGAATTGCGGCAAGGGCCGACATTTATTGCGGCGAAAATAAGGCTTGTGGAAAAAGTCGAAATTTCAGCGGGTTCGGCCGAATAGACCGCGCTTTCCCGCCGTTCTAGACACCCCGCCGGCCGAACTGGCGAAGGGGGCGAACGACGCGGCTTTCCGTGCCTGCGGCGGACGTCTCCGCGACGGCCTGGACCGGCGTGTCGGCATGCTCCGGAAAGGTCTGGTTGAAGCTGGTCGGGGCGAGTTCCGGGCGGGCGAGCAGGTAGCCCTGCAACAGCGGGCCGCCCATCTCGCGGCAAAGCGCCAGCATGTCAGGTTCCTCGATGCCCGCGACGATGGCGCGGATGGTCTTGGCGGCGAACTGGCTGACAACGACACGCAGCAGCGCAAGCCCGGCGGAGTTCTCGGCAAAGCCGCGCAGCCAGGCCGTGTCGAAGGTGACGAATTGCGGCTGCAGGCGGCTGACGCGCTCAAGGTCGCGGTCCTCGCCGGTATAGTCGTCGATGGCGATGGCAAAGCCGCTCTCATGCAGCCGCTCGGCAAAACGCGCCAGCCGGTCGGGATCGTCGAGCGGATGCTGGCGGATCTCGCAGGCGATGGCGTCGAGCGGCATGCCTGCCTCGTGCGCCGAGAGCCGCAGACGCTCCACCTCCTGCCGCATTGCCTGGGGTGTTGCGAAGAGGCCGCTCTGGATGTTGACGATGAGGGCGCAGTCGCGCCGGCCGAGTGCGCCGGCATTGAGGATGTGCAGGCTGCGACAAAGCCCGTCGACCGCCGCCCGCTCGTCTTCCGCGACGCGCTGGAAGAATTCGCCGGGCGAACAGGGCATGCCGCCCGCGCTGGCGCGGATCAGTCCCTTGAAGGCGGCGATCTGCAGGCGACCGTCCGGCTGCTCGCTGAAGATCGGCTGCAGGGCTGATTGCAGGAGATAGGGGCCATAGACCGCGCTAAATGCGCCGTCCGGCTGGCGGACGAGATTGGAGAAGATGCTTTTTTCGCTCATGCAGCGCACCATCCGCTGGAACGATGTCGACAAGCAAACCTTAGGCGCGACCCGTTAACGGCGGCTTAATCCTTCGCGTAAAAATTTTTACGTTCCCGCGTATTTCAACCTTTTCGTGTGATGCCGCCACGATCCATTCGCATCCGTGATAGTGTTGATGAAATTTTGCGAGGAAGCCCGGATTTCCCGCTTTTTTCGCCCTTCGCGCTTGCAAGACCGGCCCACATTCGACATAGACCTAACCGCTATGGAGCCCGGCGCTCCGGGTCCATGGCGTCCAGCCGTCTTTGAACCCGATGAGGACATCTCCATCATGGCCTTTCTTGCCGACGCCCTTTCCCGTGTGAAGCCCTCCGCCACCATCGCCGTTTCCCAGAAAGCGCGTGAACTGAAAGCGAAAGGCCGCGACGTCATCGGGCTTGGCGCGGGCGAACCGGATTTCGACACGCCCGACAATATCAAGAAGGCTGCGATCGACGCGATCAACCGTGGCGAGACGAAGTACACGCCGGTCGCCGGCATCCCGGAACTGCGCGAGGCCATCGTCAAGAAGTTCAAGCGCGAGAACAATCTCGACTACACCGCCGCGCAGACCATCGTCGGCACGGGCGGAAAGCAGATTCTTTTCAACGCTTTCATGGCGACGATGAATCCGGGCGATGAAGTCGTTATCCCGACACCTTACTGGGTTTCCTATCCGGAAATGGTCTCGCTGTGCGGCGGTACGCCGGTCTTCGTCGCGACGACGCAGGAAAACAAGTTCAAGCTGAAGGCGGAAGACCTGGAAAAGGCGATCACGCCGAAGACCAAGTGGTTCATCTTCAACTCGCCGTCCAACCCCTCGGGCGCGGCCTACAGCCATGACGAGCTGAAGGCGCTCACCGATGTGCTGATGCGCCATCCGCATGTCTGGGTGCTGACCGACGACATGTACGAACACCTGACCTATGGCGACTTCAAGTTCGCGACCCCGGTCGAAGTCGAGCCGGGCCTCTATGACCGCACGCTCACCATGAACGGCGTTTCCAAGGCCTATGCGATGACCGGCTGGCGCATCGGCTATGCGGCCGGCCCGCTCAACCTCATCAAGGCCATGGACATGATCCAGGGCCAGCAGACGTCCGGTGCCTGCTCGGTCGCCCAGTGGGCCGCCGTCGAGGCACTGAACGGCACGCAGGACTTCATCCCGGAAAACAAGAAGATCTTCGAGGGGCGCCGCGACCTCATCGTCTCCATGCTCAACCAGGCCAAGGGCATCGAGTGCCCGTCGCCGGAAGGCGCGTTCTACGTCTATCCGTCCTGCAAGGGCCTGATCGGCAAGACCGCGCCCTCGGGCAAGGTCATCGAGACGGACGAGGACTTCGTTTCGGAATTGCTGGAAGCGGAAGGCGTTGCCGTCGTGCACGGCTCGGCCTTCGGTCTCGGCCCGAACTTCCGCATCTCCTATGCGACCTCGGAAGCCCAGCTCGAAGAGGCCGGCAAGCGCATTCAGCGTTTCTGCGCCGGCTGCAAGTAAGCTATTCGGCCCTATGAATACGAAACCCGCCGGCGACGGCGGGTTTTTTCATTGCCGTTGGTGAAATTTTCGCCTTCGTCACCGATATAATGAAGCGATACGGAAACACCGGAGCAGCATCATGAAAGCCACATCCTTCTCCCTCGCCGCCCTGCTGGCGCTCACCGCCGCAACCGCCGCCCTTGCCGCCGACAGCTACGGGGAGCGAAGCGGAGAGACGCCGCGTGGAAAGATCGTTGCCGGCGAGCATCCGGGCATGATGACGGCCTGGGACTATTTCTTCAACAATCCGGAAAAGTACCGCGGCATGCGCAACGGCCCCGGCGAATATTACCAGGGCGCCGAACGCCGGTAAGCCGCGTCCTCAAAGCCCGATCATCGTCAACATGATGAAGGTGGCGAAGAGGATGAAATGCGTCATGCCTTCGATGGCGTTCGTCTCCCCGTCATTGAGGTTGATGGCGGCGGCGATCAGCGTGATCGCCACCATGACTGTCTGCGTCGGCGACATGGCCATGACGAAGGGCTGGCCGGTGTAGAGCGCGATGGCCTCCATCACCGGCACGGTGAGGATCACCGTCGAGAGCGATGCGCCCATGGCAATGTTGACGACGGACTGCATGCGATTGGCAAGGGCGGCGCGTAGCGCCGTCAGGATTTCCGGCGCGGCGGAAATCGCCGCGACGACGACGGCCATAAGCGCCGGCGGCGCGCCCGAGCCCTTGAGGCCAGCGCCCAGCAGCACCGACATGACCTCCGCGAGCGCGCCGATCAGCACCACGCCGACGAGGATGACGGCAATGGACAGGCTCGCGGGTTCGTTCTCGTCCGGCGCCTTGCTCGGCAGGCCTTCCTTCCGTTCGGCTCGCGGATAGGCGTAGCTGAAGAAGTAGCTGTGCACGCCCACCTGCATGCGCAGGAAGACGGTGTAGAGCGTGATCATCGCGCCGATGGTGAAGAGGGAATAGAGGTGCCAGCTTTCCCGCGGCACGAATTCCGGCACGACCATGGAAATGCCCATGGCCGTCAGGATCATCACGCCGTAGGTCTTTCCCGAATCGTCGTTATAGGGCTGTTCACCGTGGCGGATGCCGCCGAGAAGGGCGGCAAGGCCGAGAATGCCGTTGATGTCGAGCATGACGGCGGCATAGATCGTATCGCGCACCAGTGTCGGCGAGGTCTCGCCCTGCATCATGATGGCGAGGATCACCACCTCCACCAGCACGGCCGACAGCGTCAGGATCATCGTGCCATAGGGATCGCCGACCTTGGAGGCGAGGATTTCCGCGTGATGGGCGATGCGGGTTGAAACGAGGATGATCGCGGCGACGAGCGCGAAGGCCGCCAGGAGAACCGACAGGCGCCCCATCTCCAGAAGACGGTGTTCCGTCGCATAGGCGACGATGGCGGCGGCAAGGCCGATGAAAAGGAAACGTTCCTTCAACAGGCTGGAGAGCATGGGCGAGCGGGCTCCTCGGCAGATCGATCTCATAGATGTAGCCGGGATGCGCAAAAAGAAAACGCCCGCGATGAAGGAAACGCGGGCGTTCTTTGGGAGGACGTCTGAATGCGGCGAAGGGCAGGCGGGGAGGGACACGCCCACCAGCGCCTGCCTATCGCAAGGCCTATCCTCAGGCGACGTTTTCCAGCGCCGGGTAGTCCGTATAGCCCTTGGCGCCGCCACCATAGAAGGTGTCCTTGTCGGGGGCGTTCAGCACGGTGTCGTTCTTCAGGCGCTCCACGAGGTCCGGGTTGGCGATGAAGAGCTTGCCGAAGGCGACGAGGTCGGCCTTGCCGTCTTCCACGGCGTCGATGGCCAGTTCCCGGTTGTAGCCGTTGTTGACCATCCAGGCCGCCTTGCCGCCTGCGGCATGGTAAGCGGCGCGCAGGGCAGCATAGTCGAACGGCGTGTCGCCCTGCTGGTGATCACGTGGGCCGCCGGTCGCGCCCTCGATGATGTGGATGTAGGAAAGGCCGTAACGGGCAAGGCCTTCCACCACATGGGTGAAGAGCGGCTGCGGATTCGGATCGAAGGCGTCGTTGGCGGGCGTGACCGGCGAGATGCGGATGGCCGTGCGGCCGGCGCCGATTTCCGCGGTGATTGCTTCGACGACCTCGAAGAGCAGACGCGCGCGGTTCTCGATGGAGCCGCCATACGCGTCCGTGCGATGGTTGCTGCCCGAGCGCAGGAACTGGTCGATCAGGTAACCGTTGGCCGCGTGGATTTCGACGCCGTCGAAGCCCGCCTCGATGGCGGCGCGGGCGGCCCGGCGATAATCCTCGACGATGCCGGGAAGCTCGGCCTTTTCGAGGGCGCGGGGCTCGGAGGTCTCGGCAAAGCTGCCGGTGCCGTCGGCATTGATGAGATAGGTCTTCGACTTGGCCCGGATGGCGGAGGGAGCGACCGGCTTGCCGCCGCCCGGCTGCAGCGTGTCGTGTGAGATACGGCCGACATGCCACATCTGAACGACGATCCTGCCGCCGGCCTTGTGCACGGCATCCGTGACCTGCTTCCAGCCGGCGAGAGCTTCCGGCGTATAGAGGCCCGGCACGTCGGCATAGCCCTGACCCTGCTGGGTGATGGCCGTCGCCTCGGTGATCAGCAGGCCGGCGGAGGCGCGCTGTTCGTAGTAGGCGGCATTCAGCGTGTTCGGCACGGCGTGTGGCGAGCGGTTGCGCGTCAGCGGCGCCATGACGATGCGGTTCTTGACGTCGATATCGCCGATCTTCAAGGGGTCGAAAAGAGAGGTCATGGGAAGTCCTTCTTCTGGCTGGGAGGGGAGAGGTGCTCAGAGAGCGCCGTTGAGGTGATGGAGAAAGGCGGCGATCTTTTCGTCGTCGCGCTTGAAGAACACCCACTGGCCGACCTTGCGCGTCGTCACGAGGCCGGCGCGCTGCAAGGTGGAAAGGTGGGCGGAAACGGTGGACTGCGACAGGTCGCAGCGCTTCTCGATCTGTCCGGCGCAAACGCCGAATTCCAGCGGATGTTCCTGGCCGGGAAAATGCACCTGCGGCTCCTTCAGCCAGGCGAGGATTTCCAGTCGCTTGGGATGGGCGAGGGCTTTGAGGATTTCGTCGGTATCGGGTTCGGTCATGTCCATCGGAGCTTTACGATGTTTATATCGGATATTCCCGATATTGGGATCGCGGTTTGCCGATGCAAGGGGCTTCAGAAATAAAAATCAAAAAGAAAATAAATGGGCAAAAAAAGAGGGCCACAAGCGAAGCTCGGGCCCTGCTAGGTTGAAGGTTTAAGAACCTCCAGAGGGGAACAGCCAGCGCGCGGTACTGGGAGGAGAAAGACCGCAAGTGCGCCGGCTGTCTTTAATATGGGAGAGGGGGTTGCCGTCTTCAAGAGAAAGACGTGCCAAGTTTTGCATGAGCGTTGGAAATTCTGCCTTGGTTAACGAAAGGCAAAAAAAGAGGGCCGCAAGATCAACTTGGGCCCTTTGTAGTTTTGAAGGTAATAAAACCTCCAGAGGGGAACAGCTGCTGCGGTGGCACTGGGAGGAAAAAGCCACCAAAAGTGCATCAGCTGGGCGCGATATGATGCTTTTTCGGGCATACGGCAATCATTTAATGCGCATGCCAGCCATGCACGAGGCGCAAGCCTTCCGAAATGGCGGTTTCAGAAGTTCCAGTTGCGCGCCTTGGCGACGATGAAGTCTCTGAAAACCTTGAGCTTCGCCGAGTTCTTCATTTCGCTCGGATAGCAGAAGTAGGTATCGAACGAAGGGATATCCGCGCTTACGGGCAGCTGGATAAGTCCCGGGTCGCGGCCGACAATATAGTCCGGCAGCATCGCGATGCCGATGCCGAGCAGGCAGGCGCGCTTGATCGAGGTCTGGCTGTTGATTTGCAGCACGGAGGGGCGGGGGTTGTCGGAATCGCGGCCGGCGATCTCCAGCCAGTTCACGTCGAGTAGGTAGCTCGGCGCCGGTTCGCCGAAAGTGATGATCTTGTGGTTGTCGAGATCGTCGATCGACTGCGGCTCGCCGTAGCGATTGATATAGGAGGGCGCTGCATAGAGGTGCATGTGCACGGTGAAGAGCCGGCGCTGGATGAGGTCGGACTGCTGCGGCTCGCGCAGGCGGATGGCGCAGTCCGCATGGCGCATGTTCACGTCCAGCTCCTCGTTGTCGAGAATGAGCTGTACCTGCATGTCGGGATAAAGCGCGAGGAATTCCTGCACCTTGTCGGTCAGCCAGCCCTGGCCGAGGCCGACGGTGGTGGTGATGCGCAGCTTGCCGCTCGGCTTTTCGGTGTTTTCCGTCAGCTGCACGCGCACGCTTTCGAGCTTCATCAGCACGTCGTGGGCGGTGCGGTAAAGGATCTCGCCCTGTTCGGTGAGGATCAGGCCGCGGGCATGGCGATGGAAGAGCTTGATGCCGACATCCTGCTCCAGCGCACTGACCTGGCGGCTGATGGCCGACTGCGAAAGGTGCAGCTTGTCCGCTGCATGCGTGAACGAGCCCGCCTCGGCCGCGGCATGAAAAATCCGCAGCTTGTCCCAATCGAGCGGCATTCTATCCCCCATATGTCTTTGCGGCGGGAAACGAGCGTTTCCCGTCCGGTCGCTGATTCAACTGTTCCCACACGGGAGGTCGGTCGAGCCGCCTCCCTTCGTTGGCGGCTTCTACTCGGCCGCAATTGCGACAGGCATATGACCTGCAAGGTATTTTTCAGTTTCGAGAGCCGCCATGCAGCCCATGCCGGCAGCCGTGACCGCCTGGCGATAGATATCGTCGGTGACGTCGCCTGCGGCAAAAACGCCCGGCACATCCGTCGCCGTGGAATCGGCCGCCGTCCACAGATAGCCGTTCGGCTTCTGGCGCAGCTTGCCCTTGAAGAGTTCGACCGCCGGCGCATGGCCGATGGCGACGAAAACGCCGTCGATCGCCATATCCCGCGTCTCGCCGGTCTTCACATTGCGCAGCTTCACGCCGTTGACGGTTGCCGGCATCGGTGGCTTGGCCTCTGCGCCGAGATATTCGAGGACCTCGTGGTCCCAGACGATCTTGACGTTCTCCTTGGCGAACAGGCGCTCCTGCAGGATCTTTTCCGCACGGAACGAGTCGCGGCGGTGCACGACGGTCACGGTCCTGGCGAGGTTGGCAAGATAGAGCGCTTCCTCGACGGCGGAGTTGCCGCCGCCGACCACGATGACGTCCTTGTTGCGGTAGAAGAAGCCGTCGCAGGTGGCGCAGGCCGAAACGCCGAAGCCCATGAACTTGTGCTCGGTGTCGATGCCGAGCCACTTGGCCTTCGCGCCCGTCGCGATGATGAGGGCATCGGCGGTCCATTCGGCGCCGCTGTCGGTGGAGATGCGGAAGGGACGCACGTCGAGATCGACGTTCGTCACGAGGTCGTTGACGATCTCGGCGCCGACATGCTGGGCCTGCTTGAGCATCTGCTCCATCATCCACGGGCCCTGCACCGGATCGGCATAGCCCGGGTAGTTTTCCACATCCGTGGTGATCATGAGCTGGCCGCCCTGTTCCATGCCTGCGATCAGCACGGGTTCGAGCATGGCGCGCGCCGTGTAGATGGCGGCGGTGTAACCGGCGGGGCCGGAGCCGATGATCAGCACCTTTACGTGGCGGGCGGACATGGTCGTTCCTTCCGGGGCGGGAGGCCCCTCAATCGGCCGGCCGGCGCGATGTCGCGCAGGGCACGGGCAGCGTGTCTCTGTTGACCCTCATTTATGAGGGGAGTGCAGGCAGTTTCAAGTGTGCGCGGCGCTTTGCCAACAGGCAAGCGAAGGCGCGTGACATATTTGTGCCTCTTGCAGTAACAATGTTGCGCTGATGCGGCGATTCGGGTCACTTCCGGTCGCCATCCCGAAAGGTCTGTAATTTCCCATGTTTCGAGCCGAACTCGACGCCATCGACATCCGCATCCTGAAGGAACTGCAGGCCGATGGCCGGATGACCAATGTGGAGCTCGCCGCCCGTGCCGGCATTTCCGCGCCGCCGTGCCTGCGCCGTGTGCGCAAGCTGGAGGAAGCGGGCATCATCGAAGGGTATACGGCGATGCTGAACGCGCCCGCGCTCGGCTACGATCTCGTCGCCTTCTGCATGGTCGGCCTCAAGCACCAGTCGGAAGCCAACCTCAAGGCCTTCGCCGCCGCGACGACCGAATGGCCGATGGTGCGCCAGGCCTGGATGGTCTCCGGCGACAGCGACTTCCTGTTGCACTGCGTTGCCGAAAACCTCACCCGTTTCCAGGATTTCGTCATCGAGGAACTGACCGCCAACGCGCAGGTCGACACGGTGCGCACCATGCTGACGATCCGCCAGGTGAAGAAGGTCGGGCTGGTCGAACTGTGATCGCGCTAGAGAATTTCCGGTAAAACCCGGTTCACCGGAAACGCACTAACCGGCCTTGCCCTGCGGGCGGAACCGGCGCTTCTTCCGCCAGGCGATGTATTTGTCGATCATGAGCCGCTTCTGCTTCGCGAAGCCATAAAACCAGCGGCGGCTGTTGTTTTTCCGGCTCGCTCCTGACGAAGCGAGGATCTGGCTCTCTGCGCCGCTCGTCGTGACGGGCGCTGGCCAGAAGCTGTATCCATGCCCCTCGCGGGTCAGCCAGTGACGGAAGAAGTTGTCGACCGGCGCGAAGATCGTCCTGTGTTCCCGCACGAACCGCTCCGCGCCCCTGCGCGACCAGACGATGGCGCTCGTCGTCATCGGGAAGTAATGCGCGGCGACCAGTTCAAAGCGTTTTTCATCCGCCGCGTACCAGCCGAGGCCGGTGCTGATCTTCATCTTGTTGTTGCCGATGTTGATGAGAAGCCAGTCCGGGTCGAGGGCATCGAGGTCAGGCAGGGCCTTGTCGAGCAGGTCGACCGTATTGCACAGGGGAAGCGCATCGTCTTCAAAGACCAGCGCATAGGGGGCGTCGGTCTCAAGGAAGGCCTTCGCCACCTTCAGGTGGCTGTAGTAGCAGCCGATCTCGCCGCCGACGAGACTGCGCCCCATATAGGCCATTGCCGCCGAGGCATCGTAGTCGGCAAGCGTCGCAAGATCGTAGCGCCGGCCATCGACCGCGGAAATGCGCTCGAACGGCAGGCCGAAGCCGGCGAGGATCGAGCCGATCTTTTCCAGCCGTTCCGGATTTCCGTCGAGGTTGATAATGTAGGTTTTCATCATGCGTGCGGCTGCCGGCTACTCTTGATGTGCTTGGGGTCTTTTCGGCGGAACCACCTCAGCGCCTGCGCTGCATCGGTTCGGTGTCTATGCCGAGCAGGCGAAGGCTGTGCCAGAAGCGGCGACGCAGGGATTCCCGCCACTTGAAGATGTTCTCGTTGCTGAAGAACTTGCGCAGGCTGCGGTTCGGGCGCGACTTTCGATATCCCCAGCCCGTTCCATAAGTCGAGCGCTCGTCGCCGATATGCAGGACGCCGCCATCGTGCAGCCAGGCCATGTCCCGCTTCTGGGCCTTGTAGAAACGGCTGATCTTCGCTTCGTCGCCGACGCCCTTGTAGCCGCCGCCGAGCGCCAGATAGTCCGATCGGCGTCGCAGTCCCGGGTTGAAGGTGAAGGTGTGCCACAGGAAATGCAGTTCGGGGAAGGTTCGCTTGTAGCGCGCGGAGGCGGTGTGCCTGTCCTTCAGGCTCCGGACATATCGCGGCATGTCCGCGTCCGTCCGCACGCTGACCAGGATGACGTTCGGCTCCTGCTCCAGAACCTCGATCGCCCGCTCGATGAAGCCGGGACGGGTAAAGCGCCAGTCGTCTTCAAGGTGGAAGATGTAGTCGCTGTCGACCTCTCCATAGGCGCGGTCGATGGAGGCGATCTGCCCGAGGTTCTTGCCGTTCACGAGAATGCGGTGATTGACGCCCTCGAGAACCTTGCCGACCGCGTAGACACCCTCTTCCGCCGAATCCTCGATGATGAGGATCTCCTTCAGGGGATAGGTATTGTGCTCGACGAAGCTCTTGAGCGTTTCCTCGAGCAGGTCGAACCGCTTGCAGCTCGTCACGACAGCCGTGACCGTGGGCTTGGCTTCGGTGTTCTGGGGATGGCTCATCTCTGAATTGCCTTATCTTTCGAGACGAAAGGTTAGTTTCTCGCCGATGCCGCCTGCTCGTAGACGCGATATACCTGCCGAGCTTCGTTCTCTATCAGGAAGTTCTGCAGGGCGCGCGCCTGCCCGCGCAGGCCGGCAGACTGCCGTCGCGCATTGTCGTCGAGAAGGGCGGCCGTGGCATCGGTCATCGCCGAAAGATCGTCTTTTTCCACAAGGATGCCCGTGCCGGTGTCGATCTGTTCGCTGAATGCGCCGACGTCGGTCGCGACAACGGCAACGCCCGTCGCCATGGCCTCCAGCGGCGTCAGGCCGAAGCCTTCCCAGCGCTGCGGGGCGACGAAGAGATCGAGCGCGCGATACCAGTCGTTGATGTTGGTATGTTCGCCGACGAAGAGGATGCGATCGGCAAGACCGGCCGCCCGCACTTTCTCCTTCAGCGCATTCTCGTAGTTCACATGCTGGGCCGTCGCGCGTCCGGCGATGATGGCCGACCAGTCCGGCCGCTGCGGCAGGAGGCGGATCATCGCCTCGACGAAGAGGTCCGTTCCCTTCTGGTGGCGGACGCGGCCGAAGCATCCGGCATAGTTCTGCGCGGGGTCAAGGCCAAGGGCAGCCTTCGCCGCCGGCTTGTCGGTCGGCGGGGAGAACCGCGCGGGGTCTATGCCGTGCATGACCACCGTGCTCGGAACTTCAAGATAGGACGCCGTCTTCGCGCTGGTGGCGATGACGGCGTCCATCCTGGAAATCAGGAATTTCGTCCAGCCGGTATGGCGACGCTGCGAGGCGGAGGTGAAGACCAGCTTCAGCTTCATGCGCAGGAGATCGCGCATCACGATCGCTGGCAGCATCTCGAGGTTGCGGCGCGCATGCCAGATGCGGGCCTTGCGGCCGGGAGGCGCAGTCCAAAGGGACAGAAGATCACGCCAGCGCATCTTGGGCAGCGTGTCCGGCAGGCCGGGGCCGAGGGTGGAGACCTTCTGCCCGAGCCTGTTTTGAACCGGGACAAGCTGGATGATCGTCGACGTCACGCCGGAGAGCCGGCGCTTGAAGTTGGGAGCAATGACCTCGACGTTGCGCATGTCCTCTATGAACGGCATGAAGGGGTACTCACCCCCAGGTGACGGCGAGGATTTCGTAGGCCTTGGAACCGCCGGGGGCGTTCACTTCGATGCTGTCGCCGACTTCCTTGCCGATCAGCGCGCGGGCGATGGGCGAGGAGATGGAAATGCGGCCCTGCTTCACATCGGCTTCCTGGTCGCCGACGATCTGGTAGACCTTCTCTTCCTCGGTGTCCTCATCGATGAGCTTCACCCGGGCGCCGAACTTGATCTTGGAGCCGGACATCTTGGAGAGGTCGATGACCTCGGCGCGCGCGACGAAGTCTTCGAGCTCCGTGATGCGGCCTTCATTGTGGCTCTGGGCTTCCTTGGCAGCGTGGTACTCGGCATTTTCCGACAGGTCGCCATGGGCGCGCGCTTCGGCAATCGCCTCGATGATTCGCGGACGCTCTTCCTGCTGACGCCAGCGCAGCTCTTCCTGCAGCTTGACGAAACCGTCCTGGGTCATCGGTACCTTTTCAACCATTTTATCCCGTCCTTCAGAGCGCGCCGCCCAGGCCGAGGCCTGCGCGAACGCAAAAGAAAACGGTCTCCGGAGACGAATCCCCGGAACCGTCGAAAGCGTTTGAACGATCCTTATAGCAGATCGGCGGGCGCGAAAGCCAGTTTTTTTGCCGCACGCCCCGGAACGTTCCCGGGAACATTCGCCACTGGCTGCCGTTAGCCGATCAACGCGGGAGGTGCGCATGACAGGCAATACGGCCCATCTGGAAGGCAGGATCAACGCCCACCGGCGCCTGCTGGTGGAGCTGCTGTCCGTGGTCGCCGCCATCCCCGCGGCGCGCGAGGCATTGCTTGCCATGGCGCGGGACAACGAGACGGTCGCCGACCATGAGGAGGACCCCGGCATCGAGCCGGACGCCGCCTTTGCCGCCCAGCAGATTGCCGATGACGAGATCCGGGCGATCCTGACGGCCGCGATGGCCCGCCTCGAAACCAGGACATGAGCCAGGACATGAGGATGAAACAATGGGTGTGATGCGCAGGATTTCCGACTACTTCAAGCAGTTCGCGGGCGAAGTGTCCGGCAACCCGGCCCTCTACGAGGAAGGCCGCCGTGGGGCCGGGGAGGGCCATCGGGACGAGGACGGGCAGGCTGTGCCGATGGAACCGCGGATCGTGCCGGGGACGGGCAGCATCGTTTCGGAAGGGGCCGGTCGGGAGGAGGCCATGCATGCCGATGCCACGCCGCAATTTGCTATGTCGCAGGCCGGCCGCAGCAATGACGGCGTTTCCAGCATCAAGCCGCGCAGCATCGCCGGCAGTGACGATGCGACCGCCTCCCGCATCCCGCCGGGCATGGCAACGTCGGCCCGCGATCAGTCCGCCGACTTCGACGGAAACGCGCCGCAGGGCGGCGAAACACCGGTCGCGGACTATTCGGATATCGAACAGCTGAAGCTCTACCGACTCGTGCCGATTGCCGCCCCAACGGACACGAACTGGAACCTCGCGCCCAACCAGGGAGAGGTGGTGGTGCGCGCCCGATCCAGCGGCGATGCCCGTGTCGTTGCGGCGGACGCCGAACTCGATTTCATGGAAATCGATGCCCTGCCGGGTGACGGCAACTCCACCACCTCGTCCAGCGCTTTCCGCAACGAGAAGCTCTACACTGTCGTCGTCGAGACCGATCCGGCCTATCCGGTGGAAGGTCCGCGCGAAGTGGTCGCCGGTACGGTGCGTGTCGACAATATCCGTCCCACCGAACTCTAGAGAGGCCGCCATGACCCCGAGCCAATCCGCCCGCACGGCTGAAAAACAGCGCGACATCCAGAAGGACGTGGCCGAGGCCGACCGCAAGGGCAAGGCGGAAGAGCCTAAGGCCATGCAGGCCGGCGCCCGGCTCTATCCCGTGCCGCCATTTCCGAAGCAGCATCTGGCCAAGCCCGGCCACGAGGCGGATGTCGATCCGCCGCCAATGTATGACGCGCCCTTCTACAAGGGCTCGGAAAAGCTGAAGGACAAGGTGGCGCTGATCACCGGCGGCGATTCCGGCATCGGCCGGGCGGTCGCCGTGCTCTTCGCCCGCGAGGGCGCGGATGTCGCGATCTGCCATCTTGCCGAAGGCGGCGATGCGAAGGAGACGATTGCCGCCGTGGAGGCGGAGGGCCGGCGCTGCATCGCCTTTGCCGGCGACGTGAAGGACAAGGCTTTCTGCGCCCGGACGGTGACATGTGTGGTGCGTGATCTCGGCCGGCTCGACATCCTCGTCAACAATGCGGCTTTCCAGGTGCACACGAAGGATATCGTCGACCTCACGGAGGAGCATTTCGACGAGACGCTGAAGACCAATCTCTACGGCTATTTCTTCATGGCGCAGGCTGCCGTGCCGCATATGGAGCAAGGGTCGGCCATCATCAATACGGGGTCGATCACCGGCATCGACGGTTCCAAGGACCTGCTGGATTATTCCATGACGAAGGGCGGCATCCATGCCTTCACGCGTGCGCTGGCCGGCCAGCTCGTGCCGCGCGGCATTCGCGTCAACGCCATCGCACCCGGCCCGGTCTGGACGCCGCTCAACCCTTCCGACAAGGAGGCCGGGGACGTTGCGAAATTCGGGGCGCAAACGCCGATGAAACGCCCCGCCCAGCCGGAGGAACTTGCCCCCGCCTATGTCTTCCTCGCCTCGTCGCATTGCTCCAGCTACATCACGGGCGAAGTGCTGCCGATCGTTGGCGGGTACTGAAAAAGGAAAAGCCGGGCGAGGGCCGCCCGGCTTTTCGCGTTTTCGAAGGGTTCGTCTCAGAAATAGGACTGCAACGGCCGTACTTCGAGCTGGCCCTGCTTGAGGGCCTTGATGGCCTGGGCGGCGGCGGCGGCGCCGGCCATGGTGGTGTAGTAGGGCACCTTCTGCATCAGTGCGGCGCGGCGCAGCGACTTGGAGTCCGAGATCGCCTTGTTGCTGTCCGTCGTGTTGATGACGAGGCTGACCTGGCGGTTGCGGATGGCGTCCTCGACATGCGGACGGCCTTCCTGCACCTTGTTGACCTTGGTTGCCTCGATGCCGTTCTCGGCGAGGAAACGCGCGGTGCCGGAGGTCGCCATGACCTTGAAGCCGATGTCGGTCAGGAGGCGCACGGCCGTCAGCACGCGTTCCTTGTCCTCGTCGCGCACGGAGACGAAGACCGTGCCTTCACGCGGCAGGTCGACGCCGGCGCCGAGCTGCGACTTGGCGAAGGCGAGCGCGAAGTCGGTGTCGAGGCCGATGACCTCGCCGGTCGAGCGCATTTCCGGGCCGAGCAGCGTGTCGACGCCCGGGAAGCGGGCGAAGGGGAACACGGCTTCCTTGACGGCGATGTGCTTCAGGTTGCGCGGGTCCGGCTTCTCGCCATAGGCGGCAATCGCCACATCGAGCGCTTCACCGGCCATGACGCGGGCGGCAATCTTGGCGATCGGCGCGCCGATGGTCTTGGCGACGAAGGGCACCGTGCGCGAAGCGCGCGGATTGACTTCCAGCACGTAGATCGTGCCGTCCTTGATGGCATATTGCACGTTCATCAGGCCGCCGACATTGAGCGCCTTGGCGAGCGCCTTGGTCTGGCGTTCCAATTCGTCGACGGTCTCCTTCGACAGCGTGTTGACCGGCAGCGAGCAGGCCGAGTCGCCCGAATGGATGCCGGCTTCCTCGATATGCTCCATGATGCCGGAGACGAAGACGTCCTTGCCATCGGAGAGCGCATCGACGTCGACTTCCGTCGCATTGGTGAGGTAGCTGTCGAAGAGCAGCGGGTTCTTGCCGAGCAGGGTGTTGATCTGGCCGGTCTTGTCGTTCGGGTAGCGCTGCTTGATGTCTTCCGGAACAAGTTCCGGCACCGTGTCGAGCAGGTAGGTCTGGAGCTGGCCTTCCGAATGGATGATCTGCATGGCGCGGCCGCCGAGAACGTAGGACGGGCGCACGACCAGCGGGAAGCCGATCTCGCCGGCGACGAGGCGGGCCTGTTCGACGGAATAGGCAATGCCGTTGTTCGGCTGGGCAAGGTCGAGCTTCTGCAGGAGCTTCTGGAAGCGGTCGCGGTCCTCGGCAAGGTCGATCATGTCGGGCGCGGTGCCGAGGATCGGGATGCCGTTCTTTTCCAGCGCTTCGGCAAGCTTCAGCGGCGTCTGGCCGCCGAACTGCACGATGACGCCGACGACTTCGCCGTTGGTCTGCTCAGCCTTCAGGATCTCGATGACGTCCTCGGCCGTCAGCGGCTCGAAATAGAGACGGTCGGAGGTGTCGTAGTCGGTGGAGACCGTTTCCGGGTTGCAGTTGACCATGATCGCTTCATAGCCGGCATCCTTCAAAGCGAAGGCGGCATGGCAGCAGCAATAGTCGAACTCGATACCCTGGCCGATGCGGTTCGGGCCACCGCCGAGGATGACGACCTTCTTGCGATCCGAAATGCCGGCTTCCGAGCGCGTCGCGCCTGCAAACGGCGTCTCGTAGGTCGAGTACATATAGGCCGTTGGCGAGGCGAATTCGGCGGCGCAGGTGTCGATGCGCTTGAAGACCGGACGCACGTCGAGGCCGTTGCGCAGCTCGGCGACTTCCTTCGGGCGCTTGCCGGAGAGGGTGGCGAGGCGTGCGTCGGAGAAGCCCATGGCCTTCAGCATGCGCAGGTTCTCGGCATCCTGCGGCAGGCCGTGCTCGCGGATGCGGGCCTCCATGTCGACGATGGCCTTGAACTGCTCGAGGAACCACGGGTCGATCTTGGAGCCCTCATGGACCTCTTCCAGCGTCAGGCCCATGCGCAGCGCCTGGGCGACCATGCGCAGGCGGTCCGGCGTCGGCGTGGAGATCGCGGCGCGAATGGCGTTCTTGTCGTTGCCGTCGCCAAGGCCGGGGATCTCGATTTCGTCGAGGCCGGTGAGGCCCGTTTCGAGACCGCGCAACGCCTTCTGCAGCGATTCGGCGAAGGTGCGGCCGATGGCCATCACTTCACCGACCGACTTCATGGCGGTGGTCAGCGTCGGCTCGGCGCCGGGGAACTTCTCGAAGGCGAAGCGCGGGATCTTCGTCACGACATAGTCGATGGACGGTTCGAAGGAGGCCGGGGTCGCGCCGCCGGTGATGTCGTTTTCCAGCTCGTCGAGCGTGTAGCCGATGGCAAGCTTTGCCGCGATCTTGGCGATCGGGAAGCCGGTGGCCTTGGAGGCGAGCGCGGAGGAGCGCGAAACGCGCGGGTTCATCTCGATGACGACGAGACGGCCGTTTTCCGGGTTGACGGCGAACTGCACGTTGGAGCCGCCGGTCTCGACGCCGATCTCGCGCAGCACCGCGATCGAGGCGTTGCGCATGATCTGGTATTCCTTGTCCGTCAGGGTCAAGGCGGGGGCGACGGTGATCGAGTCGCCCGTATGAACGCCCATCGGGTCGATGTTCTCGATGGAGCAGATGATGATGCAGTTGTCCGCCTTGTCGCGGACGACCTCCATTTCATATTCCTTCCAGCCGAGGACGGACTCTTCGATGAGCACTTCCGTCGTCGGCGAGGCGTCGAGACCGGAATTGATGATCTCGAAGAATTCCGAACGGTTGTAGGCGATGCCGCCGCCGGTGCCGCCGAGGGTGAAGGACGGGCGGATGATGGCCGGCAGACCGATCGTGTCGAGCGCCTGCGCGCCGATGGCCATGGCATGGCTCATGTAACGCTGCTTGCGGTCGGTCTCGCCGAGGTTCCACTGGTTTTCCAGCTCGTCCAGCGCCTTGTCGAGCGCATCGCCCGACAGCTCCGCCTTCAGCTTGGCGCGCTCGGCTTCGTGGACCTTGCGGTCCTTGTCCTTGATCTCGGTGGCGTTGGCCAGCATGGACCGCGGCGTTTCAAGGCCGATCTTGGCCATGGCCTCGCGGAAGAGCGCGCGGTCCTCGGCCTTGTCGATGGCTTCGGGCTTTGCGCCGATCATTTCGACATTGTAGCGGTCGAGCACACCCATGCGCTTCAGAGAGAGCGCGGTGTTGAGCGCCGTCTGGCCGCCCATCGTCGGCAGCAGCGCGTCGGGGCGCTCCTTGGCGATGATCTTGGCGACGACTTCCGGGGTGATCGGCTCGACATAGGTCGCGTCGGCGAGGCCCGGATCGGTCATGATCGTTGCCGGGTTGGAATTGACGAGGATGACGCGGTAGCCTTCCTCCTTCAGCGCCTTGCACGCCTGGGTGCCGGAATAGTCGAATTCGCAGGCCTGACCGATGACGATCGGCCCCGCGCCGATGATGAGGATCGATTTCAAATCTTGGCGCTTGGGCATCTCTCTATCCGTTCTTCCGCGTGCGCGAAAAACCGGCCATGGTGATGGGTTCACCGGCCGGGCGCGCATCTATGGTCGTTCAAAGGCTAGAAGCGGCTTATAGGCAAATGCACGGGCAAGCGGAACCCCGAAAATCGCCCAATCGACAGGAAAAGTGCGGGTCCGGTTTCAGCGTTGCGCGCCGTCGATATAGCTCTGGATGGTGCGGCCGACTTCAGCGACGAGCCGGTCGCGCGTAAGGGCGACGACCGGCGGCAGCTTCAACACATAGCGGGTGAAGGCAAGGCCGAGTATTTGTGTGGCGACGAGGCCGGCGACAGCCGGGGTATCACGCCCCGCGAGCCGTGCGATTGCGGGGGCGACCTGACTTGCGAATATCTCCCGGAGCCGTGCGGCAGCCAACTCGTTGGAGGCGGCCGAGCGCAAGGCCACCGGCAAGGCCGAGGTGCCGGCCTCGTTTTCCCATATCATCAGGAAGTGCCGCACCAGAGCTTCACCAACCGTGGCGCGGGGCAAGGTGGTAATATCCGGTAGCCGCAGATCGATATCCGCGGCGCGGGCAAAGAGCAGGTCCTTGCCGCCGAAATAGCGGATCACCATAGCCGGATCGATAGTGGCCGCGGCGGCGATGTCGCGCACCGTCGTGCCGTCATACCCCTTCTCGGCGAAGAGAAGGCGCGCCGCTTCGAGAATGGTCTCTCGGGTCCGGTCCGACTTGGTCTTTCTGGCGGGGGAATCGGTCATGAGTAATGAATGCCAACGAGCGTTGACAAATTCAAGGGATAGTCATAAAAGTCAACGAATGTTGATTTTTGGAGATCGAGCCATGCTGCCGCAGGAAACCGAAGTCCTCATCGTCGGGGCAGGGCCTGCCGGCCTTGCTCTTGCCGCCGCCCTGCAGCAGGCCGGTCTTCATCCCGTCATCGTCGACCGGCTGGCCGCCGGACAGAACACCTCCCGCGCTGCTGTCATTCACGCCCATACGCTGGAAGTGCTGGAGCGGCTGGGCATTGCCGACGCGCTGGAGCGTCGCGGCCTGCCGCTCACCCGCTTTGCACTGCGTGATCACGACAATGCGCTTTTCGAGCTGGATTTCTCCATGCTTCCCTCCCGCTACGCGCAGATCCTCATGTTGCCGCAGGACGAAACCGAGGCGATTCTTGCCGAAAGGCTGAAAACGCTGGGCGGCAGCGTGCAGCGCGGGGTGACCGTTACGAAGATTACACCGGATGCGACAGGCGCGACGGCGGTTCTCGATACGCCCGAAGGCGAGCGCACGCTCCGCGCCCGTTACGTCATCGGCGGCGATGGCATGCACAGCATCGTTCGCGAAGCGGCCGGCATATCCTTTGACGGTGAAACCTATGCCGGGTCCTTCGTGCTTGCGGATGTCCATATGGACTGGCCGTTGAGCAGCGAGGTGACGATGTTCCTGTCGCCGGAAGGCATGGGCGTCATCGCTCCGTTGCCGAAAGGACGATACCGCCTTGTCGCCCCGGTCGAGAATGCGCCCGAAGCTCCGAACGTCGCCTTCATCCAGGCGATCCTCGACGCGCGCGGGCCGCGCAAAAGTCCGGGCCGGGTGCGCGACGTGCTCTGGAGTTCGCGCTTCCGCGTGCATCACCGCGTCGCCGCGCATTATCGCTCTGGGTCACTTTTCATCATGGGCGATGCGGCGCATGTGCATAGCCCCGCCGGCGGGCAGGGCATGAACACCGGACTGGTCGATGCCGTCGTGCTCGGCCAATTGTTGGCCGACGTGTTGCGGGGCAGGGCGCCGGAGGAGAGGCTCGATCTCTATGAGCAGAAGCGACGCCCCGCCGCAGCTGAGGTGCTGGCGCTTGCCGACCGGCTGACAAGGGTTGCGACCGTTCGCAACCCTGTCGCCCGAGTTCTGCGCAACCTGGTCCTTCGCGCACTCGGGGCTTCCCCCGTGTTCGGCCGCAAGCTTGCCCTCACCCTGTCGGGCCTCGCCCGCAAGGGGGCGGGGACGGTTCCCCCGCCCTGACAGGACGCTTTACTCCGTCGCCAATATCCCGGGCAGTTCCTTCAGGATGCTGTCGCGGGCGCGCAGGCTTGTGCGGGGTTCCTGTTTCTTCTCGTCCTGGAGCAACCGGACGAAGACGACGGTGCGCTCGTCGCGGCGCGCCCAGCCGACATACCAGCCCCATGGCTTGTTGTAGTCGAAGGTACCGTCGGCCTTGCGGGGATAGGCCATGCCGGTCTTGCCCTGCACGCCCCAGCCGTCGTCGATGTCGCGCCGCTCGACGATCTCCATGGCGGCATCCATGGCTTCGGCCGAGACGGGCAGTTCGTGGTTCACCAGTTTCCTGAGGAATTCCACCTGCTCCAGGGGCGAGATTTTCAGCGAGGAGGCGATCCAGGCGCGTTCCAGCCCGTTGTTCTTGCCGGGATCGCCCGTCATGTCGGCATTGCCGTAGCCGAAGGCTTCCGCGTAGTCGCGCATCTGTTCGTAGCCGAGGAATTCGGCGATGCGCTGGGAATACCAGACGACGGAAAATTCCATCCAGCGTTTCGGTGTCGTCGGCTGCCGCCAGGCATCGCCGCCCCAGTCCGGGTAACCCTTCATGAAGGGCAGCACCGGCTCCTCGGCATTTTCCAGAAAGCCGGAATCGTAGCCCATCACGGCGAGCGGCACCTTGAAGGTGGAGGCGGGGGTCACGCGGGTCTTGCAGTCGCCTTTCTCCAGGATGATTTCGGTGCTCGCCGCATCGGCGACGATCGTACAAATGGTACGGGCTTGCGCGGGGGAGGAGAGGCTTGCGGCCAGCAGGGTGCCGGCCGCGAAGAGACGCTTGTCCATCACGTTTTTCCTTGGTTTTCGAGGATTCTCGCAGTCTGGATAGCAGCACCTTGATGTGCTGACAAAAGATGAATACTGGTCTTAGCCATTAGGAAAACTGGGGCATCGCCATGGTTCGGCCATACCTTCCTCTGAACGCCTTTCGCGCTTTCGAGGCGTCCGCCCGGCATCTGAGCTTCACGCGGGCGGCCATCGAACTGAACGTCACGCAGGCGGCGGTCAGCCATCAGGTGAAGAGCCTGGAGGAGCAGATCGGCGTCGTGCTGTTCAAGCGCCTGCCGCGTGGGCTGATGATCACGGCGGAAGGCGAAAGCCTGTTGCCGGTGCTGCGCGACAGTTTCGATCGCATGGCCGATGCGGTGGAGCGTTTTCGCGGCGGGCATGTGCGAGAAATCCTGACGATCGGTGCCGTCGGAACCTTCGCGGTCGGCTGGCTCCTGCCGCGTCTTGCCGCCTTCCGCGAGCGCCATCCCCTTGTCGAGGTGCGGCTTTCCACCAACAACAACCGCGTCGATCTCGCCGCCGAAGGCCTCGATTTCGCCATCCGCTTCGGCGCAGGCGCCTGGCACGGGACGGATGCGGTTCGCCTCTTCGACGCGCCGCTTTCGGTGCTCGCCATTCCCGTCGTGGCGCACGATCTCAAGGAGCCGGCCGATCTTCTCGGCCATACATTGTTGCGCTCCTATCGCCGCGACGAGTGGACGCGCTGGTTCGAGGCCGCCGGGTTGCCGCGCACGCCGCCGCCGCAAAATGCCATCGTCTTCGATACGTCGCTCGCCATGATGGAAGCGGTGCTGCAGGGCGCAGGCGTCGGCCTCGCTCCGCCGCTGATGTTTTCGCGGCTGCTCTCCTCCGGTGCGGTGGTGCAGCCGTTCCGGACGAGCGTCACGCTCGGCAGCTACT
Organism: Shinella sp. G-2; assembly: GCF_050172695.1. Taxonomy (NCBI): domain Bacteria; kingdom Pseudomonadati; phylum Pseudomonadota; class Alphaproteobacteria; order Hyphomicrobiales; family Rhizobiaceae; genus Shinella; species Shinella sp. G-2. Next base: position 25,399 of record NZ_JBBEYH010000001.1, read on the forward strand.
GGTTGACCCACCTGCAATCGCGCACCGTCACCCCCGCCATGTCCGCCTTCTCGGCCTGGCTGAAGGTGACGGTGGCGGAGGAGGGGCTGGCCTGAACCCGTCAGGTCAGGTTGCGGCGGCGCTCCAGCTCCGCGTCTGTCGGCGTCTCGAACTCGAAGGACCCGGTGGCGACTTCGCCGGCGCGGGCATATTTGCTCATGACGACGCCGGTGTCGCTGGTGCGCGAATCGATCAGTGTCAGCGCCCGCGGGAAGGACGCGTCACCGAAGAGGCGCTTGCCCTTGCCGAGGATGACCGGGAAGACGGAGACGTGAACCTCGTCGACGAGGTCATGTTCGAATAGCGCCTTGAGGAATTCGGTGGAGCCCTGCGTCAGGAGGTTCGGTCCGTCCCCGGCCTTCAACGTCTTCACCGCCGCGACGGTGTCCGCGCCGAGTGCGTGGCTGTTCTGCCAGGTCGGCCTGAAGGCCGGATTGCGCGTCGCGACATATTTGTTGATGCGGTCGAAGAGCGGACCGATCGGATCGTCTTTTTCCACATAGGGCCAGTGAGCGGCGAAGATGTCGTAGGTCTTGCGGCCGAGCAGGAGGTCGAAGGGTTGGGCGAAGGTCTCGCCGATGGCCGCGCCCATCTTCTCGTCGAAGAGCGGGGCCGCCCAGCCACCGAAGCGGAAGCCGCCGATGGGGTCCTCCTGCGGCCCGCCCGGCGCCTGCATGATGCCGTCGAGACTGGTGAAGGCGCCGACAATAATCTTACGCATGGGGTTTCTCCTCGCAATTGAATGACCTGATATCCAAAGACGAATGGTGAAGGCACGATCCGACAGGCGCCCGTGAAAATTCGTATCAGCCCCAGCGGTCGCGCACCGCCTCGTTGCGGCTGCGGCTGACGGGGATCTCCCGTCCGTCCTTGAGGCGGATCGCCAGCCTGCCGTCGCTGCGCAGCAACCGGTCGACATGGTTGTCGGCGACGAAATGCGAGCGATGCACCTGTAGCCCGGCCGTACCGCCAAGCTCCTCCAGCGCATCGGAGAAGCGCAGGAGAACGAGTTCCCGACCGCGGCTCGTCGTCACCTCCGTGTAATGATCGGCGACCGTCATATGCAGGATGGTGCCGCGGTTTTCCGGCTTGAGGCGACGCAGCAGGGGAACTTCGCTCCGTTCTCCTGTCTGTTCTTCGGCCACGGGCGCCGGGGTGGGCGCGAGCGCTTCGGCCTGCTTGCTGCTCATCGTCATGAAGGTGAGGCCGCAGAACAGCGCTGAGAGCAGAAGGCCCGTCGCGATGCTTTCCGCGATGGTGGCGAGCGTCGGCGTGCCGCCGAAGGTCAGAAGGCTGATCGCCTCCGTCGCCAGTCCGACGGGAATGCCGGCGATGACGGTGCCCAGCGCCATGCGGCGGGGAAGGGACGGGATGCGGCCGCGCAGCAGCGTGTTGACGAAGACGATGGCGGTGACGGCAATGCCCCAGGCGACGGCGTGCAGCACCAGCCAGAAGCCGAGCCGCGGCGCGGCCGCCAGACGCTCGGCCGTGCCATAGGGACCTGTCACCCAGAAGATCAGCACGACCGCACCGAAGGTTGCCCAGAAGCGCGGGGCACGCAGGAAAACCTGCAGTTCACGAAGCGCGGATTGCGGGAGGGGGCGTTCCACGAAGTTTTCCGTCCGTTCGGGCCAAAGCGTTTGAGGCACTCCGATCAATGGCGGAAGACGGGACCGAATTCAACCACACCCCGGACCGACCATGACCTTCGAACCGCTTCTGACCGCTCCATTCGCCATCCAGTTTCATGTTGTAACCGTTCTGCCAGCCGCCGTGCTCGGCGCCGTTCTGCTCGCCCGCCCCAAGGGCACGCCGACCCATCGCCTGCTCGGGAAAATCTGGTTGGTGCTGATGGTCACGACGAGTGCCTCGACCTTCTTCATTCATGGCATCGACACCGTCGCCGGCTTCAGTCCGATCCATCTCCTCTCGGTCTATGTCATCATGGGCAGCGTCATGGCGGTCAATGCAGCCCGCCGGCGCGATATCCGCGCGCACCGCGCCCATGTCACCGGCATGTATTTCGGCGGCATCGTCGTCGCCGGCCTCTTCACCCTGGTGCCGCACCGCGTGATGGGCGCGATGATCTTCGACGGCACGTCGGGTTTCGCCAGCGGCCTCGCCGCCGCCATCGTCAGCGTGCTGCTCGTCGCCGCAGGCGCCCTGGCCGCCCGCGAGGCCGGCTGGGCGCAGCGCGTCAACGCGATGTTCAGGCGGCGGTGAGGCGCCGCTTTTCATTTTGCAAGGCGCCCCTGCAAGCCCTATAAGCTGGTGCTGAGGAACGAATTCATGCGGTGAGCGTTCGTCGGCAGTTCAATGCGGGGAAATGCGCCATGGAATGGAAAGGTCGTCGCCAGTCGGACAATATCGAGGACCAGCGTGGAGCCGGTCCCTCGGCGGGCGGGGGCAACCCCTTTGGCCGCGGCAGCGGTGGCGGGTTCCGCATTCCCATGGGCGGCGGTCGCCGCGCCGGCGGCGGCATGAGCTTCGGCACGATCATCTTTCTCGTCGTCATCTACTTCGTGCTGAAGATGATGGGCATCGACCTTCTGCAGGTGATGGGCGAGGGCGGTGGCGGCCAGGTCAGCATGCCGGGCTTCGAGCAGACGGAAAGCGCAAGCCGCCGCGCATCGCCGCAGGAAGAAGAGACCAAGGCCTTCATGGCGACGGTGCTCGCCGAAACGGAAGACACCTGGAACGGCATCTTCCAGGCGGCCGGCGAGCGCTACGAGGAGCCCAAGATGGTGCTCTTCTCCGGTTCCGTGCAGTCGGCCTGCGGTTTTGCCTCGGCCGCCTCCGGTCCGTTCTATTGCCCGGGGGATCGCAAGGTCTATCTCGACATGAGCTTCTTCGACGAGCTTGCCAACAAGTTCGATGCGGCCGGCGATTTCGCCCAGGCCTATGTCGTCGCGCATGAGGTGGGCCACCACGTGCAGAACCTTACCGGCGTGCTGCCGCGCTTCAACCAGCAGCGCCAGCGCATGAGCGAGGTGGAGGCCAACCAGATGTCGATCCGCGTCGAGCTCCAGGCCGATTGCTACGCCGGCATCTGGGGCAAATATACCGAGCAGAAAGGCATTCTGGAGCGCGGCGACCTCGAAGAGGCGCTGAATGCCGCCACGCAGATTGGCGACGACACATTGCAGAAGCGCATGCAGGGATACGTCGTGCCCGAGAGCTTCAACCATGGCACGTCCGATCAGCGCCGCCGGTGGTTCAAGCGCGGTTTCGATACCGGCCGCGTCGATGCCTGCGACACCTTCAAGGGCGACGTCTGAGGTTTAAGTCCCGCGCCGACGAACAGGACCCTCCGGTTTCGCGGCCGGAGGGTTTTTGCGTTTTCATCAGAAAAATGCATCGGAGCCATCAAAACTTTTGCGTTGTTCACGGATTGTTTCGTTGACCGAAGTGAAATAGAACTCGCCGCCTGACATTTTTGCCTGCCATGCGGGCACCGTTCATTTTTCGAGGTCCTCCCATGTTCGATGCCAGGTCCACCCGGCGCGGGCTGCTGCTTGTTTTCATGATCATGTTTCTCGACGTCATCGGCATTGCCATCATCATGCCGGTGCTGCCGACCTATCTGCGGGAACTGACGGGCGACGACATCAGCCAGGCGGCCATCGACGGCGGCTGGCTGCTGCTCGTCTATGCCGGCATGCAGTTCATCTTCGCGCCCTTCGTCGGCAATCTCTCGGATCGTTTCGGCCGGCGTCCAGTGCTGCTTGTCTGCATCCTCACCTTCGCCATCGACAATCTCATCTGCGCGCTGGCGACCAGCTACTGGATGCTCTTCGTCGGCCGGGTGCTGGCAGGCCTTTCGGGCGCGAGCTTCGGCACCGCGGCGGCCTATATCGCCGACGTCTCGACGGAAGAAACGCGCGCGAAGAATTTCGGGCTGATGGGCATTGCCTTCGGCACGGGCTTTGCGCTCGGGCCGGTTCTCGGTGGCCTGCTCGGCGAATTCGGCCCGCGTGTTCCGTTCTACGGCGCTGCGGTTCTGGCGTTCCTCAGCTTCGTGGCGGCCTGGTTCCTGCTGCCGGAAAGCCTTGCCCCGGCGAACCGTCGCCGTTTCGAGCTTTCCCGCGCCAACCCGCTCGGCGCGCTCCTGCAGATGCGCAACTATCCGGGCGTGCTGTGGATCGGGCTCGTCTTCTTCTGCTACTGGCTGGCGCATGCCGTCTATCCGTCGGTCTGGTCCTTCGTCTCCGCCTATCGCTTCGGCTGGAGCGAGGGGCAGATCGGTCTGTCGCTGGGCATTTTCGGCATCGGCGGTGCGGTCGTCATGGGCTTCGTTCTGCCGCGCGTCGTGCCGAGGCTGGGGGAGTACCGCACGGCGGTGCTCGGCCTGTTCTTCTCGGTGCTCGGCGTTGCCGGTTACGCCGCGTCCTATCAGGGCTGGATGATCTACGCGGTCATCCTGCTGACGGCGCTGGAGGCGCTGGCCGATCCGCCGTTGCGCTCGATCGCTTCGGCGCGTGTGCCGCCATCGGCGCAGGGTGAGTTGCAGGGCGCGCTTACCAGCGTGTCCTCGATCACGACGATCATCGGCCCGCTGCTCTTTACGCAGATCTTCAGCCATTTCACCGGTCCGTCCGCGCCGGTGGTCTTTGCCGGCGCGCCCTTCGCCTTTGCCGCCGTCATCCTCTTCGTCGGCTTCCTGATCTTCGTCGTGAAGCTCCGGGGCGCAGGTGCTGGTCCGAAGACGGATCTGGCTCCCGAAGGCGCGTGACGCGCCTTTCGGCGTGACATTTCGATGAAATTTCGCGGAAACGAGCCTCGTCGGGCCGGTTTCCGCGCATTTTTGATGAAAAGATCAAATCTATTCGATTGATCGCGGCCGAGACTTGTGATCGGAAGCGATGCGAAAGTGAGAACTATCATGCACATGGCACCGCACCGCGAGGACAATGGCTGGGGCGCGCATTTCCGGGCGACCTTCACCCTCGGCGTGCCGTTGATCGGCGCCCAGCTCGCCCAACTCGGCATTCACACGACGGATGTGGTCATTCTTGGCCGCCTCGGCGCTGCCCATCTTGCGGCGATCGTGCTGTCTTCCTCGTTCTTTTTCACCATCTTCATCCTTGGCTCGGGCTTTGCCAATGCCGTCATGCCCATGGTGGCGCAGGCCTATGGCCGCGGCGACACCGTTTCGGTGCGTCGCGCCGTGCGCATGGGCATGTGGGTGGTGCTTATCTACGCCGTGCTGACGGCGCCCATCTTCTACAATGCGGAAAACATCCTGCTCTTCGCCGGCCAGAAGCCGGAAGTGGCGGCCCTGGCCGGCAGCTATCTTGGCATTGCGCAATGGGGCATGGGGCCCGGTCTCCTGTTCATGACGCTGCGCGGCCTCGTCAGCGCGCATGGCCGGGCCGGCATCGTGCTCTATGTCACGATCACCATTCTCAGCATCAACGCCTTCTTCGCCTATGCGCTGGTGCTTGGTCATTTCGGCTTCCCGGCCATGGGCATCCGGGGCGCGGCCATCGTTTCCCTCGCGGTCAACATGCTGAGCTTCCTACTGCTGACCGCCTATATCCAGTCGCGGGCGGAGCTGCGTCGCTACGAGTTGTTCGTGCGCTTCTGGCGGCCGGACTGGCCGGCCTTCCGGGAGGTCGTGCAGCTCGGCCTGCCCATCGGCTTCACCATGCTGGCGGAGGTGAGCCTTTTCACCGGCGCCTCGCTGCTGATGGGCAATATCGGCACGCTGGAGCTTGCCGCGCACGGCATCGCGCTTCAGCTTGCCTCCGTCGCCTTCATGATCCCGCTCGGCCTCGCCCAGGCCGGCACGGTGCGTGTCGGGGTGGCGCATGGGCGTGGCGATCATCTCGGCGTTGTGCGCTCGTCCTGGGCGGTGCTGGTCGTGGCGTCGATCATCGCGATCGGCGGCGGCATTCTCTTCGCGCTCATTCCGACCACGCTCGCTTCGATCTTCCTCGACAAGGCGGGCAAGGATTCGGCGGCGGTCCTGGCGATTGCCGGCCCCTTCGTGGTCATTGCCGGCGTCTTCCAGCTTGTCGATGGCCTGCAGGCCATCGCCGCCGGGCTCTTGCGCGGCCTGAAGGACACGCGCATTCCCATGGTCATGGCGCTGATCTCCTATTGGCCGATCGGCTTCCTCTGCGCCTGGTTCTTCGCCTTTCCGGCCGGCTTCGGCGGGGTCGGCGTGTGGTTCGGCTTCGTCAGCGGCCTTGCCGCCGCCGCCGTCCTGCTCAACTGGCGTTTCTACCGGCTGGTGAAGCAGAGAAGCGCCGCGTAGCCTTTTCACGGCAACAAAAAACCCGCCGGTCTCCCGGCGGGTTTCTGAAGGATTGGAGACCCGGCCATGCGCCGGGTTTTCCGTTAGAGCATGTCAGGTTCAGATCGAACCAGACATGCTCTAAATTCTTTTGTTTTCGTTTGTCTTTTCGGGAAAACCGGTTCCCACTTTTCCCTGACAAACTCTAGGGCCTCGCTCAGGCAGCCATGGCCTTGCGCAGGTTCTCGTCGATCTTGTCGAGGAAGCCGGTGGTGGAGAGCCACGGCTGGTCGGGACCGATGAGGAGCGCGAGGTCCTTGGTCATGAAGCCCGATTCGACGGTCTCGACGCAGACGCGCTCGAGCGTTTCGGAGAACTTGGCAAGCTCCGCATTGCCGTCCAGCTTGGCGCGGTGGGCAAGACCACGGGTCCAGGCGAAGATCGAGGCGATGGAGTTGGTCGAGGTTTCCTCGCCCTTCTGGTGCTGACGGTAGTGGCGCGTCACCGTGCCGTGCGCAGCTTCCGCTTCCACCGTCTTGCCATCCGGCGTCATCAGAACCGAGGTCATCAGGCCGAGCGAGCCGAAGCCCTGGGCCACGATGTCGGACTGCACGTCGCCGTCATAGTTCTTGCAGGCCCAGACATAGCCGCCGGACCACTTCAGCGCCGAAGCGACCATGTCGTCGATCAGGCGGTGTTCGTACCAGAGCTTCAGTTCCTTGAACTTGTCGGCGAACTCCTCGTCGAAGACCTTCTGGAAGATGTCCTTGAAGCGGCCGTCATAGACCTTGAGGATGGTGTTCTTGGTCGACAGATAGACCGGCACCTTGCGCTGCAGGCCGTAGTTGAAGGAGGCGCGGGCGAATTCGGTGATCGAATCGTCGAGGTTGTACATGCCCATGGCGACGCCGGCGGACGGCGCGTCGAAGACATCGTATTCGATTTCCTTGCCGTCCTCGCCGACGAACTTCATCGTCAGCTTGCCCTTGCCGGGGAACTTGAAGTCGGTGGCGCGGTACTGGTCGCCGAAGGCGTGACGGCCGACGATGATCGGCTTGGTCCAGCCCGGAACGAGGCGCGGCACGTTCTTGCAGATGATCGGCTCGCGGAAGATGACGCCGCCGAGGATGTTGCGGATCGTGCCGTTCGGCGACTTCCACATCTTCTTCAGCTTGAATTCTTCGACGCGGGCTTCGTCCGGCGTGATGGTGGCGCACTTGACGCCGACGCCGTGCTTCTTGATGGCGTTCGCCGCGTCGATCGTCACCTGGTCGTTGGTGGCGTCGCGGTTCTCCATGCCGAGATCGTAGTATTCAAGGTCGACATCCAGGTAGGGATGGATCAGCTTTTCCTTGATGAACTGCCAGATGATGCGCGTCATCTCGTCGCCGTCGAGTTCGACGACGGGATTGGCGACCTTGATCTTTGCCATGGGGAGCCTCGTGCTTGTAGGGGCTTTGCGCCCCGGATCGTGGACTTGAAAGAACCGTTTGGCCCTATAGCACTCGTGGCCGGGAAGGCAAAGCCGACCAATGGCTGAGGCGGTTTATTTTCGCGCCGCAGCGGAATAAGTTTCGCCCAAATTGCGTTCCAGGAAGGTTCGCTGAAAGGCCCGTCCGGGCCAGCCGTCATCCAATGGAGAATATGATGTCGCGTTTCGGTCTCGTTGCGCTTGCCCTTCTGCTTCCCGTTTCCGCCGAAGCTGCCGATTTCAAGGCGCCGGTCGCGGAAATCATGACGGCGGCGACGAGCAACTGGCAGGACATGGGCTCGGACACGGATACGCCGCCACCCTATGTCGACTACTTCTCCGAGGATTTCCTCAAGCGCCTCTACAGCAAGGATTTCGTTGCGAAGTACCGCGCGGCCGCGAAGTATCCGGCCTATGACGACGGCGGTTCGCCCTTCGACTACGACCCGATCATCGGTGGGCAGGACGGCTGCGCGCTGAAGGATGTCACGACGGCCGAGGGCCAGCCGGCGAACGGCGCGGAGGAGGTGACCGTCACCTTCGACAACAGCCATTGTTTCGGTGAGCGCGCGTCGGACTGGCAGCCGGAAAAGCTGGTCTTCAGGATGATCGAGGAGGACGGCCACGCGGTCATCGACGATATCGAACGCTCCAGCTTCGAGGATGGCGCCTCGCTGAAGAAAGAGATGGTCGAGCTTGCGGAAAGCGGGGCGAAGGGCGAGACCGGCGGCAATGAGAGCGTCGAATAGGCCGCGGACTTTTCATTTCCGGCCGATTGTGCCAGTGAGACCCCATCTTTCTAGGGACCTATGGGCATGGCAGGCACGAACAGCGAACGCACGCTGATCGCCGAAGGACCGGCGATCATTCTCGTTCATCCGCAACTCGGTGAAAACATCGGCATGGTGGCGCGCGCCATGGCGAATTTCGGGTTGGCGGAACTGCGCCTCGTCAACCCGCGCGACGGCTGGCCAAGCGAGAAGGCCATCTCCGCCGCCAGCAAGGCCGATCACGTCATCGAGGCGGCGAAGGTCTATCCCTCGCTGGAGGAGGCGGTCGCCGATCTCGAATTCGTCTATGCGACGACCGCGCGCGACCGTTACGGCTACAAGGAAGTGCGCTCTCCTGTCGTGGCGGCGGACGACCTGCGCACCCGCTTCCGGGGCGGGCAGAAGACCGGCATCCTCTTCGGCCGTGAACGCACGGGTCTTACCAACGAGGAAATCGCCCTTGCCGACGAACTGGTGACCTTCCCGGTCAATCCCGCCTTCGCCTCGCTGAACCTTGCTCAGGCCGTGCTCCTGATGAGCTATGAGTGGATGAAGAGCGGCCTTGCCTCTGTCGAGGACACGCCCTTCGACGCACTTCCTCAGCGCCCGGCCAAGAAGGAAGAGTTGCAGGGCCTCTTCGATCATGTGGAAGAAACGCTCGATGCGCGCGGCTATTTCCGGCCTGCCGAAAAAAAGCCCAAACTGGTGGAGAACCTGCGCGCCATCCTGACGCGGCCCTCCTTCACCGGCACGGAGATTCAGGTGCTGCGCGGCATCGTTTCCTGCCTCGACCGTTTCACCCGGGAATCGCCGCGCGGGGCGACCAACCCGAACCGCACCCGCAACCGCCGGCCCAAGGTGCCCCGTGACAGCGAATAGAACCTTTCCAGAAAACGCGGCGACCGGTTTTCCCTCCGGCAACGGGACCGGCGCGAAACCGGTTCTCATGTTCGACAGCGGCATCGGCGGCCTCACCGTGCTGCGCGAGGCCCGCGTGCTGATGCCGGAACGGCACTTCACCTATGTGGCCGACGATGCGGGCTTTCCCTATGGCGGCTGGGAAGAGCCGGCGCTGAAGGCGCATATCGTCGATCTTTTCCGCAGGCTCCTCAACGAGCACGATCCGGAAGTCTGCGTCATCGCCTGCAACACGGCCTTCACGCTCGTCGGCAGCGACCTGCGCGCCGCCTTTCCGCACATGCCCTTCGTCGGCACCGTGCCCGCCATCAAGCCGGCCGCGGAGCGCACCCGCTCCGGCCTCGTCTCGGTGCTGGCGACGCCCGGCACCGTCAAGCGCGCCTATACGCGCGATCTCATCCAGTCCTTCGCCAGCCAGTGCGACGTGCGCCTCGTCGGTTCTGAAAACCTCGCCCGCATGGCCGAGGCCTATATTCGCGGCGAAACGCTGTCCGACGAAGCCGTGCGTGCCGAGATCATCCCCTGTTTCGTCGACGAGACGGGCCGCAAGACCGATATCGTCGTGCTCGCCTGCACGCACTATCCCTTCATGGCGAACCTCTTCCGTAAGCTTGCGCCCTGGCCGGTCGACTGGCTCGACCCTGCCGAGGCGATCGCGCGCCAGGCCCGCCGCCTCGTGCCCCCGCTCGAAACCATCGCCCCCGGCGAGGATATCGCCGTCTTCACCTCCGGCACGCCCGACTTTGCGACCCGCCGGCTGATGCAGGGCTTTGGGCTGCGCGTCGTCTGACGCGGCTTTCCCTGTGGGTTTTTCAAAAGCCGGGCGTGACGGGCGGGGATTTCGTGTTAGGGCTCTCCGGTTACCCGGTGGCGGCCGGGCGAGTCGGATTTTTCAGGAACGAGGAACGGGATGAAGGTCGGCATCGACATGGGAACGGTGCAGGGCGGCGCACCGGCCAAGCTCGATATCGAGGAACTGCTGGCAACGCGTCTCCTGGTGCAGGGCAATTCGGGCTCGGGCAAGTCGCATCTCCTGCGCCGCCTGCTCGAACAGTCCGCACAATGGGTCCAGCAGGTCATCATCGATCCGGAAGGTGACTTCGTCACGCTCTCCGACCGATTCGGTCATGTGGTCGTCGACGGCGAGCGCACGGAGGCCGAGCTCGTCGGCATCGCGAACCGTATCCGTCAGCACCGCGTGTCCTGCGTGCTCTCGCTCGAAGGGCTTGAGGCCGACGAGCAGATGCGGGCGGCCGGCATCTTCCTCAACGCGCTCTTCGATGCGGACCGGGATTTCTGGTATCCGGTGCTCGTTGTCGTCGACGAGGCGCAGCTCTTCGCACCCGCCGTCAGCGGCGAGGTCTCGGAAGAGGCGCGAAAGCTTTCGCTCGGCGCGATGACCAACCTGATGTGCCGCGGCCGCAAGCGCGGCCTTGCCGGGGTCATCGCCACGCAGCGCCTCGCCAAGCTCGCCAAGAACGTCGCCGCCGAAGCCTCCAACTTCCTGATGGGCCGCACCTTCCTCGATATCGACATGGCGCGTGCCGCCGATCTGCTCGGCCTCGACCGGCGGCAGGCGGAAATGTTCCGCGACCTGCCGCGCGGCTCCTTCGTCGCGCTCGGTCCGGCGCTGTCGCGCCGTCCGCTGCCGGTGACGATCGGCGCGGTGGAGACCTCCGCCCGCTCCACCAGCCCCAAGCTGATGCCGCTGCCCGATGCGCCGCAGGACGTGGAAGACCTGATCTTCACGCCCGATCCGGACGAGTTCACGCGCCCCCTCGTGCGCCGCGCGCCGCCCGCGCCACGCCCGACGACGGACATTCTCGCCGAACTTTCCCGCGCCCGGCCGGAGCCGGTGCAGGCCGAGGCGAAGGCACCTGCGCCAGAGATCTCAGCCGAGGAGCGCGAAAGCCTGCTCGACCAGGCGCTCGCCGAAATCCTTGCCAATCCCGAGGCGGCCTTCCGGGCCGACGCGGAACTGTTCCAGGATTTCCTCGTGCGCTGCCGTATCCGCCGCGTGCCCGGCGCGCCGCTCTCCCTGCCGGCCTTCCGGCGGAAGATGGCGGTCGCGCGCTCCGGCGTCGATGCCGAGACGGCGGCGACGGAGATATGGGCGCGAGCGCTCGACTTGTCCCGCAGCGTCACCGAGGACCTGCAGGGCGTGTTCCTGCTCGTCGCGCAGGCGGCGGTGCGCGGGCTTGCCTGTCCCTCGGATGCGCGGATAGCGCGGGCCTATGGCACGCATTCGGCGCGCCGTGCGCGCCGCCTTCTCGGCTACTTCGAGGAGCAGGGGCTGGTCGTCGTGCACAGCGATCTTGCCGGCCACCGCATCGTCGCTTTCCCCGATCTTGCCTGCGAGACGCTGCCGGGTGACGCCAACGGGCCGGACCTTGCCGATTCCCACCGCGATGCGGCGGAATAGGCGGATTTTCCGGGCTTTGCTCGTTGACAGTTTTGTAAAACTCCCCTAATGAGCCCGCCAACGCCGGGCAGCAATGTCCGGTGTTTCATTTGACATGTCCCGTGGATTCTCCGGTCGCGATCGTGAGAAGCCTGTCGGAACCCGAAAGGTTCAGAGGAGGGCGTGTTTCCTTCAGCCGGTCCGGCAACGGGCAGGCGATAACAAGACCAAGAGGAAATGCGATGAGCAAGCGCGCTGCATCCAAGTACAAAATCGACCGCCGTATGGGCGAAAACATCTGGGGCCGTCCGAAGTCCCCGGTCAACCGCCGCGAATACGGCCCGGGCCAGCACGGCCAGCGCCGCAAGTCCAAGCTTTCGGACTTCGGTGTTCAGCTCCGCGCCAAGCAGAAGCTGAAGGGCTACTACGGTGACATCCGCGAGAAGCAGTTCCGCGCGATCTTCGAAGAAGCTGCCCGCCGCAAGGGCGACACCCCGGAGAACCTGATCGGCCTGCTCGAATCGCGCCTCGACGCGATCGTCTACCGCGCCAAGTTCGTTCCGACGGTCTTTGCTGCACGTCAGTTCGTCAACCACGGCCACGTCAAGGTCAACGGCGTCCGCGTCAACATCGGTTCCTACCGTTGCAAGCCGGGCGACGTCATCGAAGTCAAGGAAAAGTCCAAGCAGCTCGTGACGGTTCTCGAATCCGTCGGCCTGGCTGAACGCGACGTTCCGGACTACATCGAAGCCGACCACAACAAGATGACTGCGACCTTCGTTCGCATTCCGGTTCTCTCCGACGTTCCGTACGCGGTCGTCATGGAACCGCACCTGGTCGTCGAATTCTACTCGCGTTAATTCGCGGGCGACACCTTGCGTAATCTGGAAAAGCCGCCAAGAGATTGGCGGCTTTTTCTTTTGGGAGAACAGCGGGATGGACTTGCAGGCAATCGTCGATGAAATCCACGCCGGCTTGTCGTCGCGGCGCGGCGAGGGCAAGGTTGCCGATTATATTCCGCAGCTTGCCCATGTGGACCCGCAGAAGTTCGGCATCGCGGTGGTGACGGTCGACAGCGCGGTGCATCTTGCCGGCGATGCGGACGAGCCCTTCTCCATCCAGAGCATCTCCAAGGTCTTCACCCTCACGCTGGCGCTCGGCAAGCATGGCGAGGCGATCTGGAAGCGGGTCGGCCGCGAACCCTCCGGTTCGGCCTTCAACTCCATCGTCCAGCTCGAACATGAAGGCGGCATTCCGCGCAACCCCTTCATCAATGCCGGCGCCATCGCCATCACCGACCTCGTGCTGGCCGGCCATACGCCGAAGGAGGCGATCGGCGAGGTCGTGCGGTTCCTGCGTTATCTTGCCGACGAGGACGACATCATCGTCGACCAGGCGGTGGCGCGCTCCGAGCAGGCAACGGGTTTCCGCAACTATGCGCTTGCCAATTTCATGCGCTCCTATGGCAAGCTCGACCATGCGGCCGAACTGGTGCTCGGCGTCTATTTCCATCAATGCGCCCTGGCGATGAGCTGCCGGCAGCTTGCGCGGGCAGGGCTGTTCCTCGCCAACAGCGGAACCAATCCGCTCACCGGCCACCGGGTCGTCTCGCATCTTCGGGCGCGGCGTATCAACGCTCTCATGCTCACCTGCGGCCATTATGACGGTTCCGGCGACTTCGCCTATCGCGTCGGCCTGCCGGGCAAGAGCGGCGTGGGCGGCGGTATTCTTGCGGTGGCGCCGGGCAAGGCCGCCGTTGCGGTCTGGTCGCCGGGCCTCAACGCGAACGGCAACTCCCTGCTGGGTTCGCTGGCGCTGGAAATGCTGGCGGCGCGCACCGGCTGGTCGGTCTTCGGGGCTTGATTGTGCCGGCCGTTCGGGGCATTGCAGCCGCATGACCCTCGCTTTCGACCAGACCGAAGACGACACCCCGGACGACGGCCGCCATCCGCTCTTTGCGAATGCGCCCTCCAGCGTCTCCTTCAACAAGCTGCGCAAGCGCCTGCTGCGGCAGGTGCGGCAGGCGATGGACGATTTTGCCATGCTGAGGGGCCAGAAGCGCTGGCTCGTCGGCCTCTCGGGCGGTAAGGACAGCTACGGCCTTCTGGCGCTGCTGATGGACCTGCAATGGCGCGGCCTGCTGCCGGTCGAGTTGATCGCCTGCAACCTCGACCAGGGACAGCCGAATTTCCCCAAGCACGTCCTGCCGGACTACCTGAAATCCATCGGCGTCCGGCACCGCATCGAATACCGCGACACCTATTCCATCGTGAAGGAGAAGGTGCCGGCGGGGGCGACCTATTGCTCGCTGTGCTCGCGCCTCAGGCGCGGCAATCTCTATCGCATCGCCCGGGAGGAGGGCTGCGACGCGCTGGTGCTCGGCCACCACAGGGAGGATATTCTCGAGACCTTCTTCATGAACTTTTTCCATGGCGGGCGGCTTGCCGCCATGCCGCCGAAGCTCCTGAACGACGAGGGCGACCTCATTGTGCTGCGTCCGCTTGCCTATGCGGCGGAGGACGATCTGGCGAAATTTGCCGTCGCCATGCAGTTCCCGATCATTCCCTGCGACCTCTGCGGCTCGCAGGACGGTCTCCAGCGCAATGCGATGAAGGCGATGCTGGCCGATATCGAGACGCGCATGCCGGGCCGCAAGGACGCCATGCTGCGCGCCCTCGGCCACACCAATCCATCCCATCTTCTCGACCCCAAGCTTTTCGATTTCTCCTCCCTCGAAACGGTAAGGCCCCATGACGACGATTGACATCAATGCCCTCGCGCTCGTGCTTGCACAGGCGGCCGAGGCGGAAATCCGCCCGCGCTTCCGCGCGCTCGGCAAGGGCGACATCCGCACCAAGGCGGACGCGAACGACCTGGTGACGGCGGCAGACGAGGCGGCCGAGCGCTTCATCAAGCGCGAGGTGACGGCGCAGTTTCCCGGCGTGCTCTTCGTCGGCGAGGAATCCGTCGCGGCCGATCCGGCGCTGCTGCCGAAGCTGGCGGAGGCGGAGCTTGCCATCGTCGTCGACCCCATCGACGGCACCTTCAATTTCGCGGCCGGCGTGCCGCTCTTCGGCGTCATGGCGGCGATCGTCTCCGGCGGCGAGACGGTCGGCGGCATCATCTACGATCCGATGGGCGACGATTTCGTCATGGCGGAAAAGGGCGGCGGCGCCTGGCAGACCGGCGATCACCGTCCGGCGGTACGCCTCAAGGCGCGGGGCGCCGCGCCGCTCGAAGCGATGACCGGCATGGCGTCGACCAGCTTCCTCGACCGCGAGCGCCGCGCCCGCATCCTCGGCAATCTCGCCAAGGTGGCCTTCGTTTCCAACTATCGCTGCGCGGCGCACGAATACCGCACCTTCGCCGCCGGCCACCTGCACTATCTCATGTACAACAAGCTGATGCCCTGGGATCATCTTGCCGGCACGCTGATCGCCCAGGAAGCCGGCGCCTATGCCGCCCGCTTCGACGGTTCGGCCTACAGGCCTGATCATGTCGAAGGCGGCCTGCTGGTGGCCCCGGACAAGGAAAGCTGGGAGCTGCTGCGCCGCGAGGTCTTCGTCGACTGAGGTGGTCTTGTGCAAGAAAAAGGCCCGGCTGCCATCGGCAGCCGGGCCTTTCGTTTTAGAGGCCGGTGGAACGCTCAGGCGCGTTCCGGAATGGCGTCCTCGCCCTTCTTCTCGCGCACGAGATTGATGAAGCGGCGGAAGAGATAGTGGCTGTCCTGCGGGCCGGGGGAGGCTTCCGGGTGGTGCTGGACGGAGAAGACCGGCTTGCCGACAAGGCGCAGGCCGCAATTCGTGCCGTCGAACAGCGAGACGTGGGTTTCCTCGACACCTTCCGGCAGGGACGAGGAGGCGACGGCGAAGCCGTGGTTCATTGAGACGATCTCGACCTTGCCGGTCGTGTGGTCCTTCACCGGATGGTTCGCGCCGTGATGGCCCTGGTGCATCTTCTCGGTGGTCGCGCCGACGGCGAGGCCGAGCATCTGGTGGCCGAGGCAGATGCCGAAGACCGGAATGCCGGTCTCGATCAGCGTCTTGATGACCGGCACGGCATATTCGCCGGTTGCCGCCGGGTCGCCCGGGCCGTTGGAAAGGAAGATGCCGTCGGGCTTCTGCGCCAGCACCTCTTCGGCGCTCGTCGTCGCCGGCATGACGGTGACCTTGCAGCCGAGGCCGGCGAAGAGGCGCAGGATGTTGCGCTTCACGCCGTAGTCGAGCGCGACGATATGGTACCTGGCGTCGCTGTCGGAAAGCTCGGCGCTGCCCTCGTTCCACACCCAGGGCTTCTCGCTCCAGCGCGAGGACTGGCCGGAGGAGGCGACCTTGGCGAGGTCGAGCCCGACGAGACCGCTCCAGGCCTTGGCCTCGGCCTTCAGGGTCTCGATGTCGAAGACCCCGTTCGGGTCATGGGCGATGACGGCGTTCGGCGCGCCGTTCTCGCGGATCCAGGCCGTCAGGGCGCGCGTGTCGATGCCCGAGAGGCCGATGATGCCGCGCGCCTTCAGCCAGGCGTCGAGGTGCTTGGCCGAGCGGTAGTTCGAGGGGTCGGTGATGTCGGCCTTGAAGATCGTGCCGACCGCGCCGTGGCGGGCGGCAGGCGTCAGGTCCTCGATGTCTTCGTCATTGGCGCCGATATTGCCGATATGCGGGAAGGTGAAGGTGACGATCTGGCCGAGATAGGAGGGGTCGGTCAGGATTTCCTGGTAGCCCGTCAGCGCCGTGTTGAAGCAGACTTCCGCCGTCACCTTGCCGGTGGCGCCGATGCCCTTGCCTTCGATCACCGTGCCGTCGGCGAGGACGAGCAGGGCGGTCGGCTTTTCAGTGGTCCATGCGGGGGTCGAGGTCATAGTCATCCCGTTTCCGGCGCCGGGCATGGGCTTGAAAGCCGTTGAGCCGGGCACCATTTAAGATCGCAGGCAAAGGCGCGCGGAAACCCGCGTTGGTTCGCCCTGATTGCCAATTTTCGTGCAGGTGCCGGAAAATAGACAAAGCGGATGACGGGGTCAACCGTTGCCTGTGGATTGCGTGGAATTATAAAGCGTTGAAAATCAATTGCTTGCGCAATCCGTTTGCCGGCAGGCCCTCCGCCGGTCTATGAGCATGCACAATCGAACGATGATCAAGGCCCCGCCGCCCTCCGGCGCGGATGGCCTTCAATGGAGAAAATGATGCGCGAGACCATCGCAAACGCCTTGAAGGATGCACTCAAGGCCAAGGACGCCTGTCGTGTTTCCACGCTGCGCCTGATCCAGGCCAAGCTGAAGGACTGCGACATCGCCAACCGCGGCGCCGGCAAGGGGCCCGTGGAGGATGACGAACTGCTGCAGATCCTCGCCAAGATGATCAAGCAGCGCGAGGAATCCGCCAAGATCTTCGCCGACAACGCGCGTCCGGAACTCGCCGCCCAGGAGCGCGAGGAAATCAAGGTCATCGAGAGCTTCCTGCCCGAGCAGATCTCCGAGGACAAGATGAAGGACATCATCGCCGCCGCCATCCCCGAGATCGGCGCGCAGGGCCTGCGTGACATGGGCAAGGTCATGGCCGTGCTCAAGGAGCGCTATCCCGGCCAGATGGACTTCGCCAAGGCCTCCGGCATGGTGAAGGAGCTGCTGAAGTAATCCGGCAGCAGACATTTCGGCGAAAGGGCGGCTTCGGCCGCCCTTTCTGTTTTGCCCTTCCGCCCCAAGTGGAACCAAACCCGCGGCGCACCGTTATGCGGCGTGAACAGGAGCCTGACGATGCGGCAAGGTCCGCGCATCGGCCCGCCCCGGCGAAGTGCCTGCGATGCCGCCGGAACGTATGTGCGTCAGAGTCCGTCCGGTGGCCGTTCTCGAAACGGAGACCGAGCCGATGCGCCTATTCTTCCTTCTGCCCGTCCTGCCGCTTCTCGCTGGCCCGGTGCTTGCGCATGATGCGCCGAGCGGCTGGCAATACGCGCGGTTCTGCTGCAACGGCAACAGCCACAACGGCGATTGCCAGAGGATCCCCGCGACCACCGTGCGCATCATCGACGGCGGCTTCCAGGTGACGCTGGCGCCTGGCGATCACCGGCTCGCCACCCGCCCTCACGTCTTCCGTCTGCCGCAGACGGCGGCGCGTCCCTCGCAGGACGGCGAATACCATCTCTGCCTTTTTCCGACCGAGGACACGCCCCGCTGCTTCTATGCGCCGGACATGGGCTTCTGACTGCTGCCCTGTGAATTGGCTGTGGGCGGGGTGGTAAGACTGGCGGCGGGCCGCCGGCATGGTTATATGGACCTCGACCGAGGTACCCATGCGCTTTTCCAATGCTTTCCTAGACGAGATTCGCGACCGCGTTTCGATTTCGGACGTGATCGGCAGACGTGTGACCTGGGATCGCAAGAAGACCAATGTGTCGCGCGGCGACTACTGGGCCTGCTGCCCGTTCCACGGCGAGAAGTCGCCGAGCTTCCATTGCGAGGACCGCAAGGGCCGCTACCATTGTTTCGGCTGTGGCGTTTCCGGCGATCATTTCCGTTTCCTCACCGATCTCGACGGGCTGTCTTTCCCGGAGGCCGTGCAGCAGATCGCCGATCTTGCCGGCGTCGCCATGCCCCAGCCGGACCCGCAGGCCGAGCAGCGCGAGAAGGAGCGCATGGGCCTTGTCGAGGTCATGGAAATGGCGGCGCGCTTCTTCCAGGACCAGTTGCAGACGCCGGGCGGCGCGAAGGCGCGCGCCTATCTGCGCGACCGCGGGCTGACCGGCCGCACCATCGAGACCTTCCGTCTCGGCTATGCGCCGGAGAGCCGCAACGCGCTGAAGGAGTTCCTGGCGGGCAGGGGCGTGCCGAAGGAGGCGATCGAGGCCTGCGGCCTCGTCGTGCACGGGCCCGATATCCCCGTTTCCTATGACCGCTTCCGCGACCGCATCATGTTTCCGATCCTCTCGGTGCGCGAAAAGGTCATCGCCTTCGGCGGCCGCGCCATGTCGCCGGATGCGCCGGCGAAATACCTCAATTCCAACGAGACCGAGCTCTTCCACAAGGGCAGCGTGCTCTACAACCATGCCCGTGCGCGCAAGGGCGCCCAGGGGGCTGACGGCGCCGGCACCATCATCGCCGTCGAAGGCTATATGGATGTGATCGCCCTTTACCAGGCGGGCATCGAGAATGCCGTGGCTCCGCTCGGCACCGCCCTGACCGAGAACCAGCTGGACCTGCTCTGGAAGATGACGCCCCAGCCGGTGCTCTGCTTTGACGGGGACGGGGCGGGCATTCGCGCGGCGAACCGCGGCGCCGACCTTGCGCTTCCCTTCATCAAGCCGGGCCGCACGGTGCGCTTCGCGCTGCTGCCCGACGGCAAGGACCCGGACGATCTCGTGCGCCACGAAGGCCGCGCGCCCTTCGACAAGGTGCTGGCCAATGCCCGTCCGCTGGCCGACATGATCTGGAACCGCGAGGTGCAGGGTTCCACGCTCGACACGCCGGAAAGCCGCGCCGAGCTTGAGGCGCGCCTGCGCCAGATCACCGCCGCCATCGCCGACGAGGACGTGCGTCGTCATTACCAGCAGGATATGCGCGACCGTCTCAACGCCTTCTTCCGCCCCGCTCCGCGGTCGGGCGGCGGCGGCTTTTCCGGCGGCCGGCCGGGCAGGGGTGGTGGCCGTGGCGCGCCGCAGGGCAATGCCGTGCCGTCGGGCATTTCCGACCGGCTGGCGCGTTCGGCGCTGGTGCGCGGCGCGCAGGAGCTGCCCGCCCTGCGGGAGAGCGTGCTGGCGCTGACCGTCGTCAACCATCCCGGCCTGTTCTTCAGCGATTACGACGAAATCGCCATCATCGAATACGAGAATCGCGACCTGCAGCGCCTGTGGTCCTCGCTGCTCGGCATTGCCGGTTCCATCGGCACCCGGCTCGACCGCGACCGGCTGGTCGAGGAGCTGGAGGCGGCCGGGTTCGACACGCTGCTGAAGGGCCTCGAGCAGCAGATCCGCAATTCCCGCCTGTGGATCGCCACCGCGGAGGCCGCGCCGGAGGATGCCCGCGAAGGCTATCTCCAGGCGCTCGCCCTGCACAAGCGCACGCGCGCCCTTCTGTGGCAGCGCCGCGAACTGGAGCGTGAACTGGCGATGGCGACGGAAGAGGGCGACGGCGAGCGTGTGCCGCAGATCCTGCGCGCCTTGCAGGAGGTGCAGCTCGAGACCGTGCGCATGGAGAACCAGGAAGCGATCATCGAGGGCTTCGGCGTGCTCTCCGGCCGCGTGAAGGGGCCTGCGGGCAAGTAGGCCGCTCTCGAGGCCTCTCAGCTGTCGTAGACGATGGAGAGCTTGTTGCCCGAGGGATCGCGCACATAGGCGGAATACCAGTTCGGTCCGTAATGCGGCCGCGGGCCGGGCGCGCCTTCGTCCATGCCACCGTGGGCAAGGGCGGCCGCGTGGAACGCCTGCACCTCTTCGTGCGAAACGGCGGGAAAGCCGATCATGGTGCCGTTGCCGGCACCGGCCGGCTCGCCATCGAACGGCGTGCACAGCCAGAGCTTGAAGCCGTCCTCGCCTCCGCCCCTGGTGTAGCTGCGCCAGCCCGGAAATTCGGACTGCATTGCCCAGCCGATGGTCGAGAGCACGGCGTCGTAGAACGTTGCTGTCGCGGCGGCGTCCGTAGCGCCCAGCGTTGCATAGACTTCCATCGCTTTTTCCTCCCTTGCGATCGTTTGCAATTTACCGCGAATCATGAACAAATCAAGAACATTGTGTGTGAGTGCAAAACGTGACGGCTGGATGGTTGCCGCAGGTGCCGGGCTTGGCCAGAATAGGGGCAAGGAAAAGTCGATCATGATTCAAGCCAAATCCCTCAGCCCCGTCTCCCGGTTGTTCGATGCACCCGGGGCAAAACCGCTCGACGTGCTCAAGCGCGTCTACGGCTACGACGCCTTTCGCGGCAAGCAGGAAGCGGTGGTGGAACGCGTGACGGCAGGGGGCGACGCCGTCGTCCTCTTCCCGACGGGGGCCGGCAAGTCGCTGTGCTTCCAGATCCCCGCGCTCTGCCGCGAGGGCGTCGGTATCGTCATTTCGCCGCTGATCGCGCTGATGCGCGATCAGGTGGAGGCGCTGAAGCAGCTTGGCGTGAAGGCCGCGGCGCTCAACTCTTCCCTGTCGCGCGAGGAATTCTTCGCCGTGCGCGATGCCATGCGCACCGGCGACCTCGACCTGCTCTACGTGACGCCGGAGCGTATCGTCACAGACGGCTTCGCCGAGCTCGTGGCGGACGCCCGCATCGCGCTCTTCGCCATCGACGAGGCGCATTGCGTTTCGCAATGGGGGCACGATTTCCGGCCGGAATACCGCACGCTCGGCCTGCTCGGGGAGCGTTACCCCGGCGTGCCGCGCGTCGCGCTGACGGCGACGGCCGATCCGCATACGCGCGACGACATCATCGAGCGTCTGGGGCTGGAGGAGGCCGAGGTCTTCACGACCAGCTTCGACCGTCCCAACATCGCCTACGAGATTGCCGAGCGCGACCAGCCGCGCCAGCAGCTCCTGCGCTTCCTGTCGCGCCACCAGGGCGAGAGCGGCATCGTCTACTGCCTGTCGCGCGCCAAGGTGGAAGACACGGCGGAGTGGCTGAACACGCAGGGTATTCGCGCGCTGCCCTATCACGCGGGCTTCGACCGCGCGGTGCGCGATGCCAACCAGGACGCCTTCCTCAAGGAGGAAAATCTCTGCCTCGTCGCCACCGTGGCCTTCGGCATGGGTATCGACAAGCCGGATGTGCGTTATGTCGCGCATCTCGACCTGCCGGGTTCGGTGGAGGCCTATTACCAGGAGACGGGGCGCGCGGGGCGTGACGGCCTGCCCTCCGAGGTCTGGATGGCCTACGGCATGGCGGATGTGGTGCAGCGCCGGCGCATGATCGACGAAGGCGGGGCCGCCGACGAGATCAAGCGCATCGAGCGCGCCAAGCTGATGGCGCTGCTCGCCATCTGCGAGACGGCCGGCTGCCGGCGCAAGGCGATCCTTGCCCATTTCGGCGAATCCCATGCCGGCGGCTGCGGCAATTGCGATACCTGCCGCAACCCGGTCGAGACCTGGGACGGCACGGAAGCGGCCATCAAGGCGCTCGCCGCCGTCTACCGCACCGGCGAGCGCTTCGGCGCCGGGCATGTCATCGATGTCCTGCTGGGCGCGGTCAACGAGAAGACCGAGCGCTTCGGTCATACGGAAATGCCGGTCTTCGGGGCGGGCAAGGATATCGCGCCGCGTGTCTGGCAGTCGATCTTCCGGCAGTTGCTGTCCATGGGCCTCATCAGCGTCGATCATTCCGCCTTCGGCGCCCTGAAGCTGGAGCCGGAGGCGCGCGCCGTCTTCCGCCACGAGCGGGAGGTGCTGTTCCGCAAGGACCGGCCGCAGACGGGACGCAAGGCGAAGGCCGGCGGCTCGCCCGCCGCCCGCGAGCGCTCCAACCTTGCCGGTTCCGACCGCGAGCTGTTCGAGCTGTTGCGCGCCGAGCGGCTTTCCATCGCCAAGGATCTCGACGTGCCGCCCTATGTCGTCTTCCCGGACACGACGCTCATCGCGCTCGCCAAGGAGCGCCCGCGCGACCGGGAGGAGCTTCTGGATATTCCGGGCATCGGCGTTTCCAAGCGCGACCGGTTCGGCGATGCCTTCCTGGCGGTGATCGACGACTTCGTCGGTTAAATTTCAACGCGGTGTCGGAACGTTCGGCCGTGCTTCGTCCTTGCTCCGGATCATCACGGAGGATGGTACGATGAAAGTCACGCAGCATCTCTGGTTCGAGAAGGACATGGAGGCCGCCATCGGCTTCTACGCCTCGCTCATTCCCGGTTCCTCGGTTCACTGGGTTTCGGCATTGCCGGCCGAAACGCCGAGCGGGCCGCCCGGCAGCGTCAAGATTGCGAGCTTCACCCTCGGCGACCAGCGCTACATGGCGATCGAGGCCGGGCCGCTCGATCCGTTCAACCACAGCTTTTCCATTATGGTGGAATGCGAGACGCAGGGCGACCTCGACCGCCTCTGGGATGCGCTGAAAGACGGCGGATCGGTGGAGCAGTGCGGCTGGCTTCGGGACCGCTGGGGCCTTTCCTGGCAGATCGCGCCGCGGCGGCTCGGCGAGCTGATGAGCGATCCGGACCAGGCGAAGGTCAAGCGCGTCACGGAAGCCATGCTGACGATGATCAAGCTGGACATCGCGCCACTGGACGCGGCGGCGGCCGGCTGAGCGGGCTCCCCTACATCCGAACCGTCATCCCGCCGTCCACCACGAGAACATGTCCATTGACGAAGGAGGCGGCGTCGCTGGCGAGGAAGAGGGCGGCGCCGGCGATTTCGTCGGGGCGCGCCCAGCGCTGCACGGGGATGCGCAGGCGCACGAAGGGCATCAGCTCGTCATTGGCGGCCATGGCCGCATTGGTTTCCGTCGCGAACCAGCCGGGCGCGATGGCATTGCTGGTGATGCCGTCAGGACCGTATTCGACGGCCATGCTGCGCATCAGGCCGGTCAGGCCGTGTTTGGCGGCGGGATAGATGCCATCGTTGGGCATGGCGACATGGCCGCCGATGGAGGTGACGGCGATCAGCCGGCCGTGGCCGTTGCGCTTCATCAGCGCGGCGGCATCGCGCGAAAGGCTGGCGGCGGCGGCAAGGTCGGTGCGGATCAGCTCGTCGATATCATCGTCGCTCAGTTCGGCGAGCGACCGGCGATTGCGCGCGCCGACATTGTTGACGAGCACGTCGAGGCGGCCGTGCTGGCGCTCGATGTGGGCCAGCGTCTCGCGCTGGGCGGCCCGGTCGGCAATGTCGAAGGCGGCGGCCGAGGCGCTGCCGCCGGCGGCCGCGATCTTTTCCACGGCGTCGTCGAGCGTTGCCGCCGTGCGCCCCGTCACCACCACATGCGCGCCGGCCTCCGCCAGCGCCCTGGCGATCTCGAAGCCGAGGCCGCGCGCGGCGCCGGTGACAAGGGCGATGCGGCCCTTCTGGGAAAACCTGTCCAGGATCGTCATTGCGGCCTCCTTTCGTGGCGCCAACGGACAGGGGCAGGGCGTGGCTGTCAACCCCGATGTGCGCGCAGGGACTGGACTGCACGGCTTTGCCCCTCGTCGAAAAGGCGCTATGTCCGGCCGCAGAAAGGATTTTCCCATGGCCCAGAACATCTACGACCAGCCCGCCTTCTTCGAGGGGTACAGCAGCCTTCCCCGTTCGGTGCACGGGCTCGCGGGCGCGGCGGAATGGGAATCGGTGCGTGCGCTGCTGCCGGCTCTTGTCGGCAAGCGCGTCGTCGATCTCGGCTGCGGTTTCGGCTGGTTCGCCCGCTATGCGGCGGAGGAGGGCGCTGGCAGCGTGCTTGCCCTCGACCTCTCGGAAAACATGATCGCCCGCGCGAGGGCCGAGACGGCATCGGACGCCGTGCGCTACGAAATCGCCGATCTCGACGGCCTGGAATTGCCGGCCGGCGCGTTCGATTTCGCCTATTCCTCGCTCGCCTTCCACTATGTCGCTGATTTCGAGCGGCTGGTGCGCACCATCCATGCGGCGCTCGTGCCTGATGCCGCCTTCGTCTTCACGATCGAACATCCGCTCTACATGGCGCCCTCCGCGCCTGACTGGGCGCAGATCGGCGGCCGGACCATCTGGCCGGTCGACGGCTACCTGATCGAGGGGCCGCGCACCACCGACTGGCTCGCCAAGGGGGTCGTCAAGCATCACCGCACGCTGGGCACGACGCTGAACACGCTGATCGCCGCCGGCTTTACCATCCGTCATGTCGAGGAATGGCGGCCGAGCGAGGCGCAGCTTGCGGCGCATCCGGAATGGCAGGTGGAGCTCAACCGGCCGATGTTCCTGCTGATCGCCTGCGATCGTTCCTGAAAAGCGTGCGGCGGCCTTTTATGCAGGCCGCTGCTGCGCTAGAACTCGTCTTCGTGGAGCCAATTCGCCGGCATCACGATCAAAAAGAACAGCCGGCGTCATCGGAAGGGGAACCGAGCCCATGGACCGACCGAAACTGCCGCTCGATGGCGCCTGCCGTTGCGGGCGGGTGAAAATCCGCATCAGCGCGCCACCGATGATCACCATGGCCTGCCATTGCACCGGCTGCCAGCGCATGTCGGGCAGCGCCTATTCCCTGAGCGCCGCGATCCCCACGGAAGGCTTCGCCGTCGTGGAAGGCGAACCGGTGGTCGCCGGAGCAAGCACCGAGGCGGGGCACCATTTCTGCCCGGACTGCATGACGTGGATGTTCACCCGGCCCGCCGGGCTCGATTTCTTCGTCAACATTCGTCCCACCATGCTCGACGATGTCAGCTGGTACAGCCCCTTCATCGAGACCTATACCAGCGAGAAGCTTGGCTGGGCGACGACGCCGGCCGTGCACAGCTACGAACGATTCCCGGCGATGGAGGATTTCGAACCGCTGCTCGCCGCCTATGCGGCCAGCGCCACTTGAACCCGCCGCCTGAACCGTCCCCCTGTCTCAAAGCCGTGAGTGCGTGCCCATGACCTCCGCCTTCATCGCCCACCTTCAATCGGAAATCGCCGGCCTCAAATCGGCCGGCCTCTACAAGTCCGAACGCGTCATCACCTCCAAGCAGGCGGGCGAGATCGCCGTTGCCTCGGGTGAGCGCGTGCTGAACTTCTGCGCCAACAACTATCTCGGCCTTGCCGACAACGAGGAGCTGGCGGAAGCCGGCCGGAAGGCGCTCGACCGCTACGGCTACGGCATGGCGTCCGTGCGCTTCATCTGCGGCACGCAGGAGGAGCACAAGCAGCTCGAAGCGTGCATCTCCAGCTTCCTCGGACTGGAAGACACGATCCTCTATTCGTCCTGCTTCGATGCCAATGGCGGTCTCTTCGAGACCCTGCTCGGGGAGGAGGACGCCATCATTTCCGATGCGCTGAACCATGCCTCGATCATCGACGGCGTGCGGCTCTCCAAGGCGAAACGCTTTCGCTATGCCAACAACGACATGGCGGCGCTGGAGGAGGAGCTGAAGAAGGCCGAGGGCAGCCGCTTCAAGATGATCGCGACGGACGGCGTCTTCTCGATGGACGGCATCATCGCCAACCTTCAGGGCGTCTGCGATCTTGCGGAAAAATACGGCGCGATGGTCATGGTGGACGACAGCCATGCCGTCGGCTTCGTCGGCAGGCACGGCCGTGGATCGGCCGAGCATTGCGGCGTGGAGGGCCGGGTCGACATCATCACCGGCACGCTCGGCAAGGCGCTTGGCGGTGCTTCGGGCGGCTATACGTCGGGCAAGCGCGAGGTGGTGGAATGGCTGCGCCAGCGCTCGCGGCCCTATCTCTTCTCCAACACGCTGGCCCCGGTCATCGCCGCCGCCTCGCTGAAGGTCTTCGACCTGATCGACAACGGCGACGCGCTTCGCCAGCGGCTTTATGCCAATGCCGATCTCTTCCGCGCGGAGATGACGAAGCTCGGCTTCACGCTGGCGGGCGAGGGGCATCCGATCATCCCCGTCATGCTCGGCGATGCGAGCCTGGCGCAGGAAATGGCGAGCCGCATGCTGGCCAGGGGCGTCTATGTCATCGGTTTCTCCTTCCCCGTCGTGCCGCGCGGGCAGGCGCGCATCCGCACCCAGATGTCGGCCGCCCATAGCGAGGCGGATGTTCGCAAGGCGATTCAAGTCTTCGCCGAAGTCGGACGTGAACTGGGCGTCATTTAAAGAGTCTTCTGAATCCCTTGTGGAGATTTCGTCATGTCGAACATGATGCGTGCGCTGGTTAAAGCGAAACCTGAAGTCGGCCTCTGGATGGAGACTGTGCCGGTGCCGGAGGTCGGGCCGAACGACGTGCTCATCCGGGTCAGGAAGTCGGCCATCTGCGGCACGGACGTGCATATCTGGAACTGGGACCAGTGGGCCCAGAAGACCATTCCGGTGCCGATGGTCGTCGGTCACGAATTCGTCGGCGAGATCGCCGAGGTGGGTTCGTCCGTCACCAAGTACCATGTCGGCGAGCGCGTTTCGGGCGAGGGGCATATCGTCTGCGGCAAGTGC
The DNA here is from genome assembly GCF_050172695.1 of Shinella sp. G-2. Lineage (NCBI taxonomy): Bacteria > Pseudomonadati > Pseudomonadota > Alphaproteobacteria > Hyphomicrobiales > Rhizobiaceae > Shinella > Shinella sp. G-2. The sequence goes on from NZ_JBBEYH010000001.1 coordinate 52,229, forward strand.
CGCAACTGCCGCGCCGGGCGCGGGCATCTGTGCCACTACACCAAGGGCGTCGGCGTCAACCGGCCGGGCTCCTTCGGCGAATTCGTCTGCATTCCCGAGCACAATGTCGTGCCGATCCCGCACGACGTGCCGGACGAGGTGGCGGCGATCTTCGACCCCTTCGGCAATGCCGTGCACACGGCGCTCTCCTTCGATCTCGTCGGCGAGGACGTGCTCGTTACCGGCGCAGGACCGATCGGCATCATGGGCGCGATGGTGGCCAAGCGCTCCGGCGCGCGCAAGGTGGTCATCACCGACATCAACCCCGTCCGCCTCGACCTCGCCCGCAAGGTCGGGATCGACCATGTGGTCGATGCGTCCAGGCAGGACCTGAAGGACGTCATGAACGAGATCGGCATGACGGAAGGCTTCGACGTCGGCCTCGAAATGTCCGGCGCGCCGCCGGCCTTCCGCTCGATGATCGACACGATGAACAACGGCGGCAAGATCGCCATCCTCGGCATCGCGCCCGACGGCTTCGGCATCGACTGGAACAAGGTGATCTTCAAGATGCTGACGCTGAAGGGCATCTATGGGCGCGAGATGTTCGAGACCTGGTACAAGATGATCGCCTTCGTGCAGGGCGGGCTCGACCTTGCGCCGATCATCACCCACCGCATCAAGATCGACGAATTCCGGGACGGCTTCGAGGCGATGCGCTCGGGCAATTCCGGCAAGGTCGTCATGGACTGGTACTGAGAGGAGTTGCGAGGATGAAATACGAAGGAAGCTGTCATTGCGGGAACGTCGCCTTCGAGGTGGAAGGCGAATTCGACAGCGGGCTCGACTGCAATTGCTCCATGTGCCGCCGGCGCGGCGGCCTGCTCGCCTTCGTGCCCGCGGAAAACCTGAAGCTGACGACGCCGAAGGAGAACGTGTCGACCTACACGTTCAACCGTCACGTCATCCAGCATCATTTCTGCGCCAATTGCGGCATCGCGCCCTATGGCGAGGGAAGTGATCCGAAGGGGAACAGGATGGCGGCGGTGAACCTGCGTTGCATCCCGGCCATCGACCTCGAAACATTGACGATCAACAAGGTGGACGGGCGTTCCTTCTGAGCCCATGCGATTCGGTTCGCGCGGGCGGGGCGGCGGCTCTTGTCTTTCCGGGATTTGCGCCTACATGATGGCTCAATCGCCCGGATCCGCCGACAGTCCTGTCCGCGAAGCCGAATCGTAGTCTTTTGCGGCTTTTTTGCCGGAAAAGCTTGACGGAACCGAAAATTCTGGGAATCACCATTGTTGGCTGTGAAGGAATGGGTACGGCGGATCGGGAAGTCATGTCAATTGTGTTGCCTCGGCAACATATCCACTGTCCCATGGGCCGGGCGGTGGTTAATCAGGATTTAATTGTCAATCCGTTAGGTCAGGGACGCTGATAAGCGATTGCGCATGCCGAAGGGCTGTCGGCGGCGGAATCCCTAACCGCTTGAAAACTGGATGCTCAGGAAAGCGACGAAATAAATGGCGACAAAGGTCAAAGAGAACGAGGAAGTCGAAAACGAACGCGAAGGCGCATCCGACGGCCCTCTTCTCGATCTTTCCGATGATGCCGTCAAGAAGATGATCAAGGCCGCCAAGAAGCGCGGCTACGTCACGATGGATGAGCTGAATTCCGTCCTGCCCTCCGAGGAAGTGACCTCGGAGCAGATCGAGGACACGATGGCCATGCTCTCCGACATGGGCATCAACGTCATCGAGGACGAGGACGCCGAAGAGGCGGCCCAGGGCGAGGACGAAGGCGGCGACGACGACGGCGACAGCGAAGGCGGGGAGCTGGCGACGTCCAGCGGCACCGCGCTTGCGACCGCCAAGAAGAAGGAGCCGACCGACCGAACGGACGACCCGGTGCGCATGTATCTGCGCGAGATGGGATCCGTCGAGCTTCTGTCGCGCGAGGGCGAAATCGCCATCGCCAAGCGCATCGAGGCCGGCCGCGAAACGATGATCGCCGGTCTCTGTGAGAGCCCGCTGACCTTCCAGGCCATCATCATCTGGCGTGACGAACTCAACGAAGGCCAGACGCTGCTGCGCGAGATCATCGACCTCGAGACGACCTATTCCGGTCCCGAGGCGAAGGCTGCGCCGCAGTTCCAGAGCCCGGAAAAGATCGAGGCCGACCGCAAGGCGGCCGAGGAGAAGGAAAAGAACCGCAAGCCGCGCACGGCCGCCAACGACGACGACATCACCAATGTCGGCGGCGAAGGCCTGCCGCCGGAGGAAGAGGAAGAGGACGACGACGAGTCGAATCTCTCGCTCGCCGCCATGGAAGCGGAACTGCGTCCCCAGGTCATGGAGACGCTCGACACGATCGCCGAGACCTACAAGAAGCTGCGCAAGCTGCAGGACCAGCAGGTGGAAGCCCGCCTGCAGGCGACCGGCACGCTCTCGCCCGCCCAGGAGCGCCGCTACAAGGAACTCAAGGACGAGCTGATCACGGCGGTCAAGTCGCTGTCGCTCAACCAGAACCGCGTCGATTCGCTCGTCGAGCAGCTCTACGACATCAACAAGCGCCTCGTGCAGAACGAAGGCCGCCTGTTGCGTCTGGCCGAGAGCTACGGCGTCAAGCGCGACTCGTTCCTGGAACAGTACAACGGTGCGGAACTCGATCCGAACTGGATGAAGTCGATCGCCAATCTGGCCGCCCGCGGCTGGAAGGAATTCGCCAAGAGCGAGAACACGACGATCCGCGACATCCGCCAGGAAATCCAGAATCTCGCCACCGAGACGGGCATTTCCATTTCGGAATTCCGCCGCATCGTGCACATGGTGCAGAAGGGCGAGCGCGAGGCGCGCATCGCCAAGAAGGAGATGGTGGAAGCCAACCTCCGTCTCGTGATCTCGATTGCCAAGAAGTACACGAACCGCGGCCTGCAGTTCCTCGATCTCATCCAGGAAGGCAATATCGGCCTCATGAAGGCGGTCGACAAGTTCGAGTATCGCCGCGGCTACAAGTTCTCCACCTATGCGACGTGGTGGATCCGGCAGGCGATCACCCGTTCGATCGCCGACCAGGCCCGCACGATCCGCATTCCGGTGCACATGATCGAGACGATCAACAAGATCGTCCGGACCTCGCGCCAGATGCTGCACGAGATCGGCCGCGAGCCGACGCCGGAAGAGTTGGCCGAAAAGCTCGCCATGCCGCTCGAGAAGGTCCGCAAGGTCCTGAAGATCGCCAAGGAGCCGATCTCGCTGGAAACGCCTGTCGGTGACGAAGAAGATTCGCATCTCGGCGATTTCATCGAGGACAAGAACGCGCTGTTGCCGATCGACGCCGCCATCCAGGCGAACCTGCGCGAGACGACGACCCGCGTTCTGGCCTCGCTCACGCCGCGCGAAGAGCGCGTGCTGCGCATGCGCTTCGGCATCGGCATGAACACCGACCACACGCTGGAAGAAGTCGGCCAGCAGTTCTCGGTGACGCGCGAACGTATCCGTCAGATCGAGGCGAAGGCACTGCGCAAGCTGAAGCATCCGAGCCGCTCCAGAAAGCTGAGAAGCTTCCTGGACAGCTAAGCAGGCTGCGCTGCTCCCTCGCTTGCCGAGGCGACGAAGACATCCCCAAAGCCTCGCCTTTTGGCGGGGCTTTTTGTTTTGGGCGATGGAAACGATCTTGCGTGCCTCAATGGCGGACCGTAGCGGATGCGGAGGAGAGTGAGTCGCATGCAGAAGGTGATGTGGCGGCTCGCCACATCGCCGTCGCCGCCCTCGGGCGGGCGGCGGCCTGACGGCTTACCAGCTGCCGCAGGTTTTCAACTGGTGCGAATATTTCGCGGCCATGTTCGCCGCCCGTTTCGCGCCGGCCTTGGCCGTCGAACTCCAGTTGCCGCGCTGGTAGCCGGCATGACCATGGTAGTAGGCGATGTAGAGCCGGTAGGTGTCGTTGAGCGCGATGCCGTTCGTGCGGTTGCTCTGGCTGTGGTACCAGGCGATGAAGCGGATGGCGTCGCTGAAGTCCGTGCGCTTGGCCGCCCAGCGGCCCGTTTCGCGCTTGTAGCGTTTCCAGGTGCCGTCGAGTGCTTGCGAGAAGCCGAGCGCCGTCGACTGGCGTTTCCACGGAATGAAGCCGAGCAGATAGGTGCGCGGCGGGCGCGCATTATGGCGGAAGCCCGATTCCGTATAGATGGTCGCCATCAGCACGGGGACGGGCACACCGTATTCGCGCTCGGCGCTATAGGCGGCACGCCGCCAGTTGTCGAAGAAGCCGTCGCGCTGCTCGAAGATGGCACAGGCATTCTGCGTCTGTCGCGGAACGGACGCACAGCCGGCGAGCAGCAGGAGGACGACGATCAATACGCAACGCATCGCTGATCCTCAAAATTTCCGGATATTTATAAAGTGTAAATCTTAACAATCCGTTTTGATTCAATTGCTCTTTAGCGCGTCCCATTCACGGCCGTGATCCGCCTATCAGATATGCAAATGCATTATTTTGTTGCGCTTTTTGGCCTTCCGGCCTAATCAATCCACAGCACGCCGGCCCTTCGCGCACGATTGTTCCGGACCGTGGAAGTCCCGTCCCGTTATCGGATTTCGGCCCGCGCCGTCCGGACGCATGACGGTTTGCGACCGGGCCCTCCCCAAGGCCCCAGTTCAGGAGAAAGAACCATGAAGAAGCAGATTTTTGCCGGAGCGTTTCTCGCCGCTTCCGTCGCCTTCGCGCCGCTTGCCCATGCCGATATCGTCATCGGCCTCATCGCTCCGCTGACCGGCCCCGTTGCCGCCTATGGCGACCAGGTCAAGAACGGCGCGGAAGCAGCCGTTGCCGAGATCAACAAGAACGGCGGCATTCTCGGCGAGAAGGTCGTGCTGAAGCTGACGGACGATGCGGGCGAGCCCAAGCAGGGCGTTTCGGCTGCCAACCAGATCGTCGGCGAAGGCATCCGCTTCGTCGTCGGCCCGGTCACCTCGGGCGTCGCCATCCCGGCTTCCGACGTTCTGGCTGAAAACGGCATCCTGATGGTCACCCCGACCGCGACGGCGCCGGACCTGACGGCGCGCGGCCTGACCAACGTGCTGCGCACCTGCGGCCGTGACGACCAGCAGGCCGAAGTTGCCGCCGGCTATGTGCTTGCCAAGCTCAAGGACAAGAAGGTCGCCGTGATCCACGACAAGGGCGCCTACGGCAAGGGTCTGGCGGATGCCTTCAAGGCCGCGCTCAACAAGGGCGGCGTCACCGAGGCGCTCTACGATTCGATCACGCCCGGCGACAAGGATTTCAGCGCGCTGGTCACCCGCCTCAAGGCTGATGGCGTCGAAGTCATCTACTTCGGCGGTTACCATCCGGAAGGCGGCCTGCTGGCCCGCCAGCTGAAGGACCTTGCGGTCAACGCCACGATCATCGGCGGCGAAGGCCTCTCCAACAGCGAATACTGGGCCATCGGCAACGAGGCTGCGGCCGGAACGCTCTTCACCAACGCGTCCGACGCGCTGAAGAGCCCCGACTCGCAGGCTGCCGTCGCCGTGCTGAAGGAAAAGGGCGTTCCGCCGGAAGCCTTCACGCTCAACGCCTATGCCGCCGTCGAAGTTCTGAAGGCCGGCATCGAGAAGGCCGGCAGCGCCGAAGATGCTGCTGCCGTCACCGCGGCGCTGAAGTCCGGCGAAGCCATCCCGACCGCCATCGGCAAGCTGACCTACGGCGAAAGCGGCGACCTCACCTCGCAGAGCTTCTCGCTCTTCAAGTGGGAAGACGGCAAGATCGTCGCTGCCGAATAAGGCTTTCGCGCATCGGAACTTACGAACGCCGGGGTTTTGCCCCGGCGTTTTTGTTTGCGTCCAGCGCTCTGGCATCGCTGTGGATTTGATCCGGAGCCCGCCCCGCGGCAAGTGGCCTTAACGCCCCGCCCGGAACTTCTCCTTCAGCCGCGCGATATCCGCCGCGCTCCAGTCCGTTACGTCGGTCACCGCGATCCACGGATCGACATAGTGCTCGCCGGCATAGACATGGCCAAGCCCCATGGGCGTGGTCGTCGCCATCGCCATGTCGAGCGTCAGTTGCAGGAAGGTGACGACCGGATACCACTGGAAGGCCGGCGAGACGTCCGGGCCGCGCGGCGTCGCCATCCAGGCCGGCTGGCGGTAGAAGGCATAGGGGTCGTAGAAGACGATCGGATCGCTGGCATATTGCAGATAGACGATGCGCATCGGCCCCCAATGGTCGCCGGCTTCGGGCAGCGCGTTCCTCTGGCTGGTGAAGCGCACGTAGGAACCGTCGCGGAAACGAGGCAGCCAGGCGGGCGTGTCGGGATTGCGATCCGCCGTCATCTTGCGCCAGATGCGGCTGGGGAAGGGCGGGCCGGACCAGAGCGCGCCCTGATAGGGATCGCCGATCACCTCGAACAGTTCTGCCGACTGCTCGGAGGAGAGCGCGCCGAGGCTGAGGCCGTAGAGGTAGAGTTTCGGCCGGCTTTCCTTCGGCAGGCGCGTCCAGTGATCGTAGACGGCATGGAAGAGGGCGCGCGCGGCCTCCGCCCCGTAGTCCGGCTCGGCAAGCAGCGAAAGCCAGCTGGCGAGATAGGAATACTGGATGGCGACGCTGGCGATGTCGCCGTGATGCAGGTACTCGACCGTGTCGATGCCCTCCGGATCCACCCAGCCGGTGCCGGTCGGCATGACGATGAGGAGCGTCGAGCGCTCGAAGCCGCCGACGCGGATCAGCTCGTCGAGGGCGACCTTCGCCCGTGCCTCTGGCGTCTCGGCGGCGTTGAGGCCGGCATAGACGCGCAGCGGCTCCATGGCCGGCTTGCCGGTGAAGGCGGAAATCTCGGCCGCCGTCGGCCCGCTTGCCACATAGGAGCGGCCCATGCGGCCAAGCTCGTCCCAGCGCACCAGCGAGGCGGCACTGCCCGATTTCAGCGGATCGGACGGTTCGGCCGTATCGGGCTCGATCACCTGGTCGAGCCGGCGGAAGGAGGAATCGGCCGTGTGCAGCACGAAGCGCACGAGGATGCCGTCGGCCAATGTCCAGAACAGCGTCGCGGCCAGCGCCGTGCCGATGACATAGGAGAGCCGGCGCGGGGCCGCGCGGCGCGAGGTGCTGGCGAAGAGCGTGACGAGGAAGGCGAAGAACCGCCCGAGGCCGAGGAGCAGGAGGAAGGCGGCGAGCGCGATGAGGCCGACATAGAAGGGATGGGCCGTCTCGATGGGCGGCAGGTGCATCAGCGTGCGGATGGAATTCTGCCATTCCGCGGTACGCCACAGGAAGACGAGCGCCACGATGGCGCAGGCGCCGCCGGCCGCCGCCTTGAGCCCGAGTCGCACGCGATCCTTCGGCTCCGGCAGTTCCAGCCAGAACCACAGGGCGGACAGCGCGACGCCGAGACCGTAGCCGCAGGCCATGGCGACTCCCGACAGCAGCCCCTGCGTGACATAGGTGCGCGGCAGGAGGCTCGGCGTCAGCGAGGCGGCGAAGAACAGCGTGCCGAGCACCAGCCCGGTGGCGGAAAAGGAGAGGATGAGACGCCAGAACCAATCCCGCACCGTCTATCTCCTTTCGTTGCAATCGTTTCCGTCCAAACCTTGCACGCCGTCCCGTACGGTGCAACCGCCCGCTTCGGCGGGGCTTGGCGCAGGCGGGCCGGCCGCGATAGTCTGCCGCCATGGGGAGGCGGAAACCATGATGCGCAAGGAAAAGCCCGCGGAAAGCCCGGATGCCTATGTCGCCGCGCTTGAGGGCTGGCGGCGCGAGATCGTCGATGCCCTGCGCAGAGCGGTGGCGGCGGCCGGCGCGCCGGAAGAGCGCATCAAATGGGGCCACATCGTCTGCTTCTCCAACGGTCCCGTGCTGCTCATCCGCGCCGAGGCGGCGCGCGTGCTCTTCGGCTTCTGGCGTGGCAAGCGGCTATGCCAGATCGAACCGCGCCTGAAGCCCGGCGGCAAGTACGAACTGGCGACGATGACCTTTCTGGAGGGCGACAGGGTGGACGCGGTCATCGCCGAAACGCTGGTGCGTGCGGCCATCGCGCTCAATGCCGAGGTCGGCGATCCGACGCGGGCGAGCTGACGGCCCGCAAAAAATATCCCGCCCCTTGTCGGATCGCGCTGCCGCCCCACGTCCTTGTCCTATCCAACCAGGGAAGGAGACGACCATGATCTATGCTGACGGATTCGTTCTGGCCGTGCCGAAGGCCAATATCGAAGCCTACAAGGAGATGGCGCGTACGGCGGGCGCGGTGTGGAAGGAGCACGGCGCCATCGACTATGTCGAATGCATCGGCGACGACGTGCCCTATGGCGAACTCACCTCGTTTCCGCGCGCCGTGCAGGCAAGCGGTGACGAAATCGTGATCTTCTCCTGGATCACCTACGAATCGCGCGCGAAGCGCGACGAGATCGTCGCCAAGGTCATGGCCGATCCGCGCCTGCAGGGCGATGACTGGAAGGATGTCTTCGACGGCAAGCGCATGATCTATGGCGGCTTCCAGGCGATCGTCACATTGTGAGCGGCAGGCGGCTGCGCTATCAACGCAGCCGCCGCCTGAAAGAAAGGACCTGCCATGAACGAGCTTTATTACGCGATCGTCGGCACGAACACCGACACCAATGCCGGCCTTGCGCGCTTCATGGGCGTGATCCTGGTCTTCATCGTCGTCGTCGGCACGCTCTTCTGGGCAATCGGCTGAGGCCGGTCATGCCGCAGACGATCCTGACCGTTGCCACCCGGGGGCAGGGGCTCTACGAGTTCACCCGCGAGGTGGAAGGCTTCGTGCGCGATGCGAAGGTGCAGGCGGGGCTGCTCACGGTCTTCGTCCGCCACACCTCCTGCTCGCTGCTCATCCAGGAAAATGCCGACCCGGATGTCCGGCGCGATCTCGACCAGTTCTTCAAACGCCTCGTGCCGCCGGCCGACGATCCGTCCATGCGCTGGATTTCGCACACGCTGGAAGGGCCGGACGATATGCCGGCCCATATCAAGGCGGCGCTGACGCAGGTCTCCATCGGCATTCCCGTCATGGAGGGGCGCCTTGCGCTCGGCACCTGGCAGGGCCTCTACCTCTTCGAGCATCGCGACCGGCCGCACCGGCGCGAAATCGTGCTGCATCTCGGCTCTTGACGGAACCCGTTCTGAGGATGGAACGTTCCTGCGGCGATCCGCCGAGAGGAGAGAACCATGGCTGACACCGAAAGCATCAACCACGCCGTCATCGAGGCCCTGAATGCGCGCGATTTTTCCGCGCTCGCCGCCAGGGTGCATGAGGACGTGGCCATTTCAGGCATCGGCGAGGGCAGCGACAATGGCCGGGACGCGCTGCGCGACCGCCTCGCCCGGCATTTCGAGGCCTCGGACGAGAGCTATGGCGATGCGCTGGTGATGAGCGATGCGCTCGGCAACAATGTGGCGATCCGCGTGACAGCGCGCGGCAAGACCGCCGGCGGCGCGGCCTATTCGCGGGAGAAGATCCTGCTGATCGAACTGGAGGACGGGGTGATCACCCGGCTCGCCCTTTTCACCGGTTCATGAAGTTGAACGCAACCTGAACGGCGGATTCGGACTGCGTTCAGGCGGCCCGCCATATGGTCTCCTCAATCGCCGGACAGAACGCTTCGGCCGGAACAACAGGAGATGCTTCCATGACGACCATTCTGAAAAAGACCATTCTTGCTGCGGTCCTCGGCCTCGGCGCTCTCACTGCCGCCGTTCCGGCCGCTTCCGCCGCCAATCTTTCGGTGACGATCGACAATGTCGGCTACCGCAACGGCTTCCTCCAGGTGCAGGACTATGATGGTGAATGGGACGGCCGCGACCGTGAACGCGACCGCTGGGATCGCCGCCATGACCGCCGCCACGGCGACTGGGGCGGCCGCCGCGGTCGCTGCTCGCCGGACCTCGCCGTCGACAAGGCGCGCGATTTCGGCCTGCGCCGCGCCCGCGTCGTCGACGTCTCGCGCAGCAAGGTCGTGGTCGAAGGCTTCCGCCGTGGTGAATACCGCCGCATCGTCTTCGCGAACGACCGCGGTTGCCCGGCACTCTGGCGTTAAGGGCCGCGCCGGCCTGCCGGCGCCCGCCTGACGGAAACCGTCCACCTTGTCACCCCCGGCCGGCGGACGGCCGCCCTCCCGGTCTTGCCGGGAGGGTTTTTGCATTTTCTGGTTGCATGGTTGTTGCCTCACCGGCAAAGCCGTCTATCCTCCCACGCGGGAGGTCCATGATGCATGACCTGACATTGAAAACGGCAACGCCGGCGGATGCTTCCGCGGTGGGAGCCTTGCTGTCCCGCAGCTATCCGGCCCTGATGGGCGAGGCCTATGCGGCCGACGTGCTGGCGCCGGTCCTGCCGCTCATAACGCGGGCCAATCCCGCGCTGCTCGCCTCCGGCACCTTCTATATCGTGGAAGCAGCGGGGCGTGTCGTCGGCTGCGGCGGCTGGACCTTTGGCGCGCCGGGCTCGGGAGACCTCGTGGAGGGGCTGGCGCATCTGCGCCACTTCGCGGTCGATCCCGCTCATGTCCGCCAGGGCGTCGGACGCCTGGTCTACGATGCCTGCGCCCATGCGGCAGCCGGGCAGGGCGCCGTTCGTTTCCAGGCCTATTCGGCGCTGAACGCGGAGAGCTTCTATGCCGGCATGGGATTGCAGCGGCTGGACGTGCTTTCCCTCGTCATGACTCCTGGTATCACGATACCCACCATCCTCATGGAAGGCCCCGTCGTGCCGCGACCCTAGGCCGTCAGCCTTTCACCGGAAACGAAAAGGGCCGCGTTCGCGGCCCTTTCCTGTTATGCAATGCAGGTCTGTTTACTTGCCGAGCGCGAAGGTCACGTTGACGACGACGGAGTAGCTGTTCTCGCCGGTTGCGAGCGGCACCGAACCACCTTCGGCATAGTCCTTGGCGACGGCGCGCATCATCGGCATCGGCTCCGCGCGGTAGCTGGTTTCGGAGATTTCCAGCACGCGGCCGAGGCCGACGCCGGCGGCGTCCGTCAATTCCTTGGCTTTGGCGATGGCATTCTCCACGGCCTTCTTGCGCGCGGCGCTGACGGCCTCGTCCGGCTTGTCGTTGGTGAAGCGGATGCCGCCACCCTGGTTGGCGCCGAGCGTCACGGCCTTGTCGAGGATATCGCCGAGCTTGGAGAGATCGCGCACGCGCAGCGTCACCGTGTTGGTGACCTGGAAACCAAGCAGGATCGGCGGCGGGTTCTCGCCCGTCGAGCTCTGCGGATACTGGTACTGCGGGTTGATCGTGAAGCCCGAGGTCTGCAGGTCACGCTCCTCGATGCCGGCTTCCTTCAGCGCGGCGAGGATGTCGGCCATGGCCTTGTTGTTGGCGTCGAGCGCCTCGCGGGCAGTCTTGGCGTCCTTGACGACGCCGAGGTCGATCAGCGCCATGTCGGGCGCCATTTCGGCCTTGCCTTCGCCGGTCACGACGATGGTCGCTTCGCGCGGCTTGGCCGTGTCCTCGGCCTTTGCGGCCATCGGCAGGGCGGCGGCAAGGGCGAGCGAGAGGGCAACGAGGCTGGCGCCGGTGCGGCGGCCGAGGCTTCCGTGGAACATGCTGGAATATCTCCTGATAGTTGTGTCCCTTGACCCGTTTCTTCGCCCGCCATTGTGTAGAGAATACGGCAACGCTTGTGGGAAGAACCGATTTCGTCTAGACGCTAACCACCGTCGGCCGCCATTGACCGACGCCCCCGGCTTTGCCGCCGGGACGGGCCTGTAGCTCAATGGTTAGAGCCGGCGGCTCATAACCGCTTGGTTGGGGGTTCGAGTCCCTCCGGGCCCACCAATCCTCCACAGACGTCCCATACCGTCCACAGGCGTCTCCCAGACCCTAGCGTTTCCGGGCTTTCTGGATTACCTGGGACGCCTCTGGACACCCCAGCGATCCTATTTGTTGGCACGGTTGTTGGCATCAGACTTCGCGGTTTGCCGCGATGCCAACAAACTGGCGATTCCCGCCATTGAATCAACTGCTTGAACTGATTCGCTTTTTCCCAATTCGTTCGAGTCCCACCCGTTGCGGGTTCGAGTCCCATGGCCGAACCCACATCAAAATCTTGCAATCGTCGCTCCGGCTGGTGCAGAATGGCGAGGAGCTCAAGACGAGGCGAGATTGTGACGGGATTAGCCCCGGTAAACTTCGCCATGCCCGCAGATGCGGACCTTAGCCCTACGACAACCGGTTGAGATTTGAACGTAGGCCGGCAGCCTCGGCTGTAGTCGCGCAAGGCGGCTCGTAAGTGGTGACCGGATCTGATGTACAGACCCTTGCGTGTTATGGGTAGCTCCCGCCACGCTTGGGCGCCGGTGAGATGGCAACCTTCCGGCAGGTATGCAGGAATCTTTCGAGACCCTGTATCGCATCGAGCAAACCCGCTCCGGCGGGTTTTCTTTTGCGTTGAGATTGGCGAGCCCGAGCATCGGTTGAATTCGGGCAGTCAACGACTAGTCGAATTCACGCATGCTGAGTGAATGGGAACTGACCGCATCCATAGACGCGGTCAGCACTTGCCGGGTGTCCCGATCCCACGCGATGCTACTGTTTATTGGGTAGCGGACCGTAGTTATCGTAACTGTCCCTATGGAGCACACCCCGGAACTGAATCGGTTTCGCCTTCGTAGCGGTTAGTTTGATTTTCATAGGCATTTTGGGGGTGATTGCTCCTCCCATGGGAGCGATGGCCTGGGCGTTTACAACGATGCCATTAGTCAGCTGAATGCCTTTGTTAAATCCCCCAACATGAGGCTGTCCGCCGTTTAGCTCGAAACTGAGTTCATCCTGTTCATTGTCGAACATGAGAACGAATTGCGGATTGGGTTCCATTAGGTGAGATGCAGATATCGTAATCATGATCTCCTTTGAAGGGTCGCCTTCAAACTTATAGGTGAGGTTGGAAAATCCCATGTGCTGCGGAGTAAACGTATTGTTGCCTTGGATGACGTTTACAATCTGAACGATTGCTGCCTCGACGCCATTGGCGAACATGTCAATATAGACATTTTGAAGAAGCACGGGCGGCATTGCGGAGCCGTCTACACGCACGGGAATGATCTTGCACTCACCCTTTGTCGCCTTGAATAGCGCAGTCTGCCATTCGAGCTTGACCATACCGCTCTGAAGGCTTTTTTCTGAAACAAAGAAGAACACGAATTTTGGTGAAACCAGCCCTTCATTCATTTTGTCAATGATCCCGTCACCGGGCTGGATTGACCAACTGTCGTAAAAAACCTTGTCTTGTCCAAAAATTTCGCGAAGCCGTAGCGCAACCGGCTCGATAACAGGTTTATCTGCGTGATTATGACTTAGAAAAATCATCCGTACCCCTCCCTGAAAGTGTGCGACACAGGTAGGAATACGCATTAAAAACTTCAACTATGGATAAGCATTTGAGCAGGAGGTGCGTTTTCTGTGTAATCGTCCAGAGAAGTCCCACAGCAGCCCAATATTTGTTGGCATCAGTGTTGGCATCACGGCCGGCGCGACCGAATAAAATTGAATCATTACAGTTACTTAGGTGTCATGCTCCGGTTCCTCCGGGCCCACCAGCATCCTAAGCATCTGGATGTTCTTGCAATTTTAGGCCTCCTCGTTCTGTCGTACACATCGATGTACACACAACCGTACACATCGCGGCCCACTGAAAGGGTTCGTTATGTATCTTTGGCGACGGTCTTGCGGTTTTAGGTTCCAGCAACGGGTCCCGGCTAGGTTGCAGGGAAAACTCGGTTCTTCACTGATCAGAATCAGTCTCGGTCCGATTTCGGCGGAGGAGGCACGTCGTCGTGCCAGGATTCTGGCCGGAGCGTTGACCGATCTGATCGAGGAACCGCAAATGACAAGAGAAGTCCTTTCCGCCAGCCTGACGGCGCTCGCAACCGAGATCAACCGCATCAGGAGGCAGGACATGCATCTCATGTTCACGATGTAATCGGCAGCCCACATTCGCGAGATTAATGAAGACGAGTTCGCGAGCGACAACGATCGCGGAATAGCGGAACTCATGCGAGAGCACCGGGCATCATCAATTCAACGACGCAATAACCTGAAAGGGATTCGGGCCAGTTTGGAGCGGGTCGGCGCCGCGCTGGCTCAGGACAAGGTTGCCTGGCAGGCGGAGCGCGGGACGTATGAGAGCGTGGTGCGCGTTCTCGGATCGATTGAGCGCTCTGCTGCCGCTGCGCCTGCCGCCGTTGCGGTTCCGGCTACACCTATTGCCCCTGCCATTTCTTCGGAGCCAGAACCGGAGATCGAAGTTGATGCGCGGGCATTCAAGCCATCCACGCTGCTGAGCATCGCCGGGCGGGCAACTCTCGATGCCCGGAAGGCGGCCCTGAACTCCGACCATAAAGATGCGTCCCGGTATGAGGAGCGGCTTGAAACTGCGTTCTCTGCATTTCTGGAAGTCGTCGGCGACAAGGCGCTCTCATACTATCTGCCGATCCACATGCAGGACTTTGCGACCTTCCTCTCGCGTGTTCCCAGGAACCGTTCAAAGATCGCGTTGTTCAAGTGGCTGACGCTGAAGCAGACAGTCGATCTGAACGGGAAGCTGCCACTCGATCAACGCAAGCCTTGCCTGTCGGAAACGACGGTCGCCAGCTATCTCTCCGAAGTCAAGAATATCTGGTCTCAGGTGTCGGCCGGTGTCATGGGGCTCCGCGACATGGGAGCCTATCGTGTATCGATGCCGAAGGACGCCGCTGCGTCCATCGATCGGCAGCCCCTGGCAGCTCCTTCCCTGAACATCTGGCTGCGCGATGCGGCGACGCCCAGGCTCATGAATAAGCCCCATAAGGCATGGTTGCCCCTAGCTGGGCTGCTCACTGGCATGCGGCTGGCGGAACTGGTCTATCTCCAGCGAACTGACATCGTCGATGTCGAGGGTAACGAAGTCATCGATTTGACCAGACCGCTATCGGTCGGCGGGAAGGAGATAGACCTTCCGGTAAAGACGAAGACGTTGAAGCGCTACGTCGCAATCCACCCGCTGCTCCATGACACAGGGTTCATCGAATACGCCAAGAGCGTGACGTCTCCGGATGGTTTCGTGTTCGGCCACTTCCACAGCCTTCGGCACAGCGCCAAGGACTGGTTCCGCGAACATGCAGGGGAACGGCTGGCCGACCGCTCCGGAGGGCGTGGATTTCTCCGCGTTCAAAGAAAGACAACGGTAAGGTCTCGACGGCGCATGATAATCCTGCTTGATTGCGGGAACGCCATAGAATTGCTTCCAAAAATTGTATTCGGAGAATAACCGTCATGAATCAGCTCGCCGAGCAGACACCCATCGAAGTCGAAGATGAGTTCCAGCTCGGTCTTGAAGCTGGCGTTGAAGATGAAAGCGCTGACGAAGCTGCTTCAAGTGCTAGCTTTACAATTACCAGTTACGGTGCCGATTACCCGGTAGATACTCTTGTCAAGCGCATGAAGGGTGAAGCGTTCTTCATCCCAAAATTTCAGAGGAATTTTGTTTGGTCGCAACGTCATGCATCGCGCTTTATTGAGTCGCTGCTTATGGGGCTGCCTGTACCAGGCATCTTCCTATATAAGGAAGCTGACACGGGAAAGCACTTGGTTGTGGATGGGCAGCAAAGGCTACGCACGCTTGAGTTTTTCTATAGTGGTCTGTTCAAAGACAAAGCGTTTCGCCTGATTGGCGTTCGAAAAGAGTGGGAAAATAAAAATTATCAAGAGCTGGATGCAAACGAACGGTTGAAGTTGGATGATTCAATTGTTCATGCAACTGTTTTCCAGCAAGATCAACCGAAGAATACTTTGAAAAGTCTTTATTTTGTTTTCGAAAGGATTAACTCTGGCGGAATTAGACTTTCCCCTCAAGAGATTCGGAATTGCATCAGTGAAAGTGCAGTCCTTGAAACGGTTCGTGTTCTAAACGATGATGCGAATTGGCGAGCTATCTTTGGCGAAAAGAAGAACGCACGATTGAAGGACCAGGAACTTGTGTTGCGTGCCCTTGCCATGATCCACAGTCGATCCGCTTACTCTGCTCCGATGAGAGACTTCTTGAATGAATTCGCAACGGATGAGGACAAAAAAATAAAGCAAGCGGAGTTGACTGAGTTGGAGAGACTGTTCCGGCTTTCGATTGACGTAATCAATCAGGCGAAGGGCAAGACTTCCTTCAGACCGATAAGGGCGTTGAATGCGGCGGTGTTCGAGGCTGTTGTGGTTGGGGTTGCAGAGCGGGTTCGCTCGACCGGAAAATTGCTCGACGTGGCAAAGGTCGCCGCTAGCTACGACAAGTTGCTCTTGAACGACGAGTTTCTCAAGGCATCTCTGAGTGCCACTGCGACACTGGAATCCGTAAAGACACGTCAACGCCTTGCCATCGAGGCCTTTGCGGGCGCCTGATGTGTCTCTAGCGATCGAAAATAGATTCCGGGAAGTAGAAAAACTTGTTGTGGCCGCTCAGACGAAGGGGCTTGATCCTGAAGTGGCTGCCTACTATTGCAAGCTGGGGTGTGTCCTAATTTGCGGAGCGATCGAGCGGTCAATAGAGATTCTGATTTCCGATCGAGTCGGCGGGCGCTCCGCACCCCAGGTAAATTCGTTTTTGAAGTCTTTTTTTAAACGTGGTACCAACTACAACTGTGACGAAATACAGGATCTTCTTTTTAAGTTTGATGCAGATTGGGGACGCAAGTTCCAAGTACTCATAGAGAAAAATGATCAGATCCGCAGTGGTGTTGCGTCGTGCTATGCAGTGAGAAACTCGGTAGCGCATGGTGGTGGTCAGTCTCTTGGCCCAAATATACTTCGCCAGTATTTCGACAATGCGTTCACTTTGGTGGCGGGACTCGAAAATCTGTTGCGTGCCTAGAGGGTGCGTTTGCCCGTCAGTAGCGCTCGTAATATCCAAATGCTTGACCTCTGCTCGCCGACGACTGAGCATAGAAAACCGCCATCACAGGGCTCGCAACTTTCCGGGGCAGCGCGGAAATTGTCGCATCGGCCACACATCGTTTTCTCGTCCCGGAAGATGAAGAGCAGCAGGATTCGAAGCAGGCACGCGGATGCTGCCCATGAACGGCGCGAGGCATCGACGCTTGTTCAGTGTTTCCCGGCGCGCCTTGGGACACTGTACCCTTTGCATGCAAGCAAAGCGATCCGGCGATCATCGCCCGCAGGTCTGCCGGCGCGCTTTCTGGCTCCCTGAGGCGGATTTTCTTCCGTAGGGGCAAGCGCTCAACTTGCTTCAAGTCGGCACGCGCGCAGCCCGCGCGTTGTCCAGACGGTGCAGAACCTGCTCGTGGAATGTGACCGGCATACCCGGATCCAGCTTTCGACCATCCGCGGGGACCGCACGCGGGCTGTCGCCGAGCATGCGGCACTTTTACGCCTATGCGAGGAGGGCGCCTTCGAGGAGGGCGCGCGCCTCATGCATGCGCATATCGACCATATCCGTGCCGGTCTCGTTGCCCTGTTGGGTCGCGAAGACAGTTCCGAGCGAATTTGATTGCGCTTTGCGTGGCGGATCGCTCGCGCGTTCGGCAAGCCGTCTCAAAGCGTTTTCCACCTTCTCCGGCGCATAGCCACAGGTCTGGACCAGCGCCTCGTTCACGGCGATGCCCTCCTGCGCGTGGGCATCGCGAAAGCCGCGCACGCGCGCCATCGTGTTGTGATCGGTGCCGCGGGCGTCCACGAAGAGGAGAGGCGCCTTCAGGCCATATTCGCGCCCGCAATTGGCAAGCACGCGGCCCGGGCGACTGCGAATGCGCGACAGCGCACAGTCGCAGCCCCGCAATCATCGATTACGGGGCTGCGAGAAAGACGGAGGAGAGGGGCGGGGATTTCACGTTGCCTATATGGTGCCCGGGCGGAGGCAGACCTCTGCCAATTCTATCAGTTCGGGTGTGCCGCATACGAAGTCGAGCTTGCCGGATAGGCCTGCCTTCTCCCAGTCGATCGTCGTGTTCACGTCGAGCTGCGCCAATGCCGGCAGCATGCCGAGGATATCCCAGCAGGGAATGGAACGACCGAGATAGCCGTCCACCGCACCCTTGGCGATGTCGATCAGGGAAATGACGGATGAGCCGGTGATGCGGAATGCAACGTCGAGGTCGTTCATCACCTGGCCGATCGTGCGAAGGCCTTGGTCCTTGGGAACGCTCGGATGGATGCCGACGCCAAGCGCCGCGCAGGCGCGGTTGAATGGGCGCAGTGGAGGAAGGGGCGTTCCGTTGAGCGACGCCGCCATGCCGTCGCCGCCGGCGAAGAGTTCGCCGCGCACCGGGGTGTTGACGACGCCGAAGACAGGCCGGCCCCTCTCGAAGAGGCCGATGGAAATGCCCCAGCCATCGCTGCCGCGCACGAAATTGAACGTGCCGTCGATGGGATCGATGACCCAGGTACGACCGGACCGGCTTGGAATGGCGCTGCCTTCTTCGCCGAAGACGCCGTCATCCGGGAAGGCGCGGGAAAATTCCGCGCAGATGAAAGCCTCGACCTCCCGGTCGGCGGCCGTCACGAGGTCGAGCGGTCCCTTGGCTTCCACATCGAGCGTGGAGAGGGTCCGGAAATGGTTCAGCGCGATCTCGCCGGCCTCGAGGGCGATGGATTGGACGCGCGCATAATCGTTGCTCAAAACCGGATTCCTTTATTCGTCGATGGAAACATAGCGGGTGTGGACGGCGATATCGCCGTCCTGGATGCGGTAGACGTAATAGGCATAGGGCTCACGCACGAGCGGGGGCTCGTGCGGCGTCTGCGTCAGATCGAGGCCCATCTGGAACGCGGGACTGCCGGCAACGGTGCAATAGGCGCCGTTCCAGATTGCCTGATAGGGGCGATGGATATGGCCTGCGAGAAGGACGAGCCTTGCCGGGTGGGCGCGCACGATGCGGGCCATTTCCTCGCGCCCTTCGACCAGCGTCGCCGCGTCCAGCGATGGAATGCCCGAGGGGAAAGGCGGATGGTGAAGGAGGACAAGCGCCGGCCGCTCAGGCGCTGACGAGAGCCTTTCCTCCAGCCAGGCGAGGCTTTCGGCGGCGAGCGCACCCTCGCCGCGGCCCTCCACGAGCGTATCGAGCGCCAGGACGCGCATTCCGCCGATCTCGGCCTCGTAGTTCAGGAAATGTCCGTCACCAAAGGGCAGGCTTTGCGCGAAGGCCGAGCGGAACGCCCGGCGCTTGTCGTGATTGCCCGGCACGGTGAAGATCGGCATCGTGAGCGGCGACAGGATGTCCTTCAGCAGGGCATAGTCTTCCGGCGAGCCGCCGTCGGTAAGGTCGCCGGTCAGAACGACGGCATCGAGCGATGGCGCGAAGGCGGCGAGATTGTCCACCACGCGGCGCGCCGTCCGCTCGGCATCCAGCCGCACCAGCGGTGTTTCCGGCTTTTGCGCGAAGACGTGGAAATCGGAAATATGGGCGATCAGCACGGATTGCTCCTTTGGGGTCTTAACGGATGCCGGCGCGCATGAAGCTCTGGACGAATTGGCGCTGGAAGATGATGAAGGCGACAAGGAGCGGGGCGACCGACAGCAGCGTTGCGGCCGTCACGCGTGCCCAGTCCACACCTTGCTCGACGGTCGCGAAGACCTGGAGGCCGACGGTGATCGGGCGTGTCTCGACCGAATTCGTCACGACGAGAGGCCAGAGAAAGTTGTTCCAGTGATAGCTGACGGTCACGAGGCCGAAGGCGACATAGGTGGGTTTTGCAAGCGGCACGAAGACGCGCATCAGCACCTGCAGCGCATTGGCGCCTTCGAGCCGCGCGGCCTCCTCCAGCTCTTTCGGCACGCTCTTGAAGGTCTGCCGGAAGAGGAAGATGCCGAAGGCCGAGGCGAGATAGGGCAGGCCCATGCCGAGAATCGTGTCGCGCAGGCCAAGCGCCGCGAGGGTTCGATAGTTCTCCACCAGCAGGATTTCCGGCATGATCATCAGCTGGATCAGCACCAGCATGAACAGCACGTTCGAGCCGCGGAAGGGGAAGCACACGAAGGCATAGGCCGCCAGCGTGCAGACGACGAGCTGGGAGGCCAGGATGAGCGTCACCAGCAGGAACGTGTTGAGGAAGTAGCGCGGGAAGGGCGCGGCGGAGAGCACCTCGCGGAAGTTGTCGAGCGTCAGCGGGGCGAAGAGATCGAAGGAACTCGACCCCGTCGACGGATGAAAGGCCGCCCAGAGCGCGAAGAGCATGGGCGATATCCAGAGGAGAGCGAGAAACCAGGCGCCGAAGGTGGTCGCGGCGCTGGCGGGGGCGGATGTCGACGTGCTCATCGATAGTGAACCTTCTTGTCGAGATAGCCGAACTGGAACAGGGCGATGAGGGCGAGAACCGCCAGCAGGAAGACGGTGAGCGCCGCGGCATAGCCGGTATCCCAGTACTGGAAGCCGGTTTCGTAGATGTAGAAGAGCAGCAGCGTCGTCGCATTGTCCGGCCCGCCCTTGGTGAGCGCGATGACGTGGTCGACGAGGCGGAAGGCGCCGATCAGGGCATTGACCAGCACGAAGAGCGTGGTGGGCATGATGAGCGGGGCGGTGACGCGGCGGAAGGTCTGCATCGGCGTGGCGCCTTCCAGGCGCGCGGCCTCGATCAGCGTCGGCGAGATCTGCTGCAGGGCGGCGAGGTAGAAGATCATGAAGAAGCCAGCCTCCTTCCAGATCGTGATGACGATCAGCGCCCAGAGCGCCGTCGCCGGCGTGCCGAGCAGGTTGTTGTGGCCGAAACCGATGAAGCCAAGCAACTGGTCGATCGGGCCGTAGCCCGGCGCATAGAAGAACAGCCAGATATTGGCGACCGCTACCATGGGCAGCACGGTTGGCGTGAAATAGGCCATGCGCACGAAGCCCTGGCCGTGAATGCGGTTGTTGACGAAGAGGGCCATGGCGAGCGCCAGCGCCATCGAGACCGGGATGGTCGCGGCGGCATAGACGAGATTGTTCGTCAGCGCCTGCCAGAAAACCGGGTCCTCGATCATGCGGGTATATTGGTCGGCGCCGACGAAGACGGCGGCACGGCGGCCCTTCGGCGTGGACAGGAAGCTGTGGTAGAGCGTTGCCAGGACGGGCTGGTAGGTGAAGACCCACAGCAGGACGGCCGCCGGCAAGAGCAGCAAGCTTCCATAGAGGAGATTTCGAGACCTGTTCATGTCAAGACCTGTCGGCGGTTTCCATCCGGGCGGGGGAGGCGCGGCCCCTCGGAGCCGCGCCGGCACCTTAGCGATAGGGCTTCAGGATGCGGTCGATTTCACCCTGCGCGCCGGTCAGCGCCTCCTCGGCGGACTTGTTGCCCGTCAAGGCGGACGCAAGCGCGTCGTTGAGGATCTTCGTCGTGCGCGCATTCTCGTGCGTCGAGAATTCCGGAACGGATGCCGGGATCTGCTTGAGGGCCACCAGCGCCTGCGGCGCTTCGGCGACGTATTTCTTCATCGTCTCGGTTTCCCAGGACCCATCGCGCGGGGCGACATAACCGGTCTGCACCGCCCAGTCGGCGAGGGTTTCGTCCGAGGTCAGGAACTGGATGAACTTGTAGGCCGCCGCCTTTTCCTCGTCCGAGGCATCCTTGAAGATGTAGAGATTGCCGCCGCCCAGAACGGACGCCGGCGTCGGATGGCCGGGGAACGGGGCCACACCGAAATCGAAGGTGGCGTTCTTGCGGATATTGGCGAGATTGCCCGTCGTGTGCCAGATCATGGCGACGCGGCCGGCGAGGAAATCGGCCGGCGCCGTACCCCATTCGAAGATGCCCGGCGGATGGATCTGGTCCTTGGCGGAGAGATCGACCCAATATTGCAGGGCTTCGACGACCTTGGGATCGGTGAGATAGGTCTCGGTGCCGGCGTCGTTCACCAGCTTGCCGCCGTTCTGGGCGACCAGCGCGCCGAACAGCCACTGCGCCGAGCCGACATTGCCGGCAATGCCGATGCCCCAGCGCGAGACCTGGCCGGAGCCGTCCTTGGTTACGACGGCCTTGCCGGCGGCGGCCATCTCATCCCAGGTGGCCGGACCCTTTTCCGGGTCGAGGCCGGCCTCCTTGAAGGCCTGCTTGTTGTAGTACATCACGGCCGTCGAACGCTGGAACGGCACCGACCACAGATGGTCTTCGGTCTGCGCGCTTTTCAGATAGGCGGGCATGAAGCCGGCCAGCCAGGCCTTGTCCTCGTCGGTCGTGGTGAAGTCGTCGATCGGGTCGATGACGTCCTCGTCGATCAGGGTGTAGACGTCGGTGGCGAGCAGCACGGCGACGGCCGGCGGCGTTCCGGCCTTGGCGGCGGTCAGGGCCTTGGTCGTCGTGTCGTTGTAGTTGCCGGCATAGATCGGCGCGACCGTGATGCCCGGATTGGCTTCCATGAATTTCTGGACATAACCGTCGATGACCTTGGTCACCGGGCCGCCGACCTGGACCGGATAATAGAAGTCGATCTTGGTGTCGGCCAGCGCCAGTCCCGCACCGAGCGCCATATAGGAAATGCCGGCTGCGGCCAGTTTCAGGGCAGTTCGTTTGCTCATCAGCATGGTTTCATCCTCCTCTAGAAGCTCTGCACGCGGGCGACGTCGTCGCGTCTTGTCCCGCTCGTTGTGTCGAAGAAATGCGTGGCGGCGGCGTCCCAGGCCAGTTGCACGGCCGCGCCGTCGGCAAGGCCGGGGCGACCGGGAACGCGGACCTGCAGCGCCTGGCTGCCGATGCGGCAGGTCAGGATCGTGTCGGCGCCGAAATATTCGCTCGACTGCACGGTGGCCGGCTCGCCGTTTTCGACGAGGCGCAGGTGCTCGGGCCGTATGCCGAACCGCAGCCCGGCCGGTGCCGCAGTCGCGACCGTTCGGGTGCCGCCGGCAATCATCGCGCCGCCGGGACCGGCGGCCAGGTCGAGAATGTTCATCGGCGGCGTACCGATGAACTGCGCGACGAAGATCGACGCCGGCTTTTCATAGAGATCGCTCGGCGTGCCGGCCTGTTCGACGCGGCCCTTGTTGAGCAGGATGACCCGGTCGGCCATGCTCATCGCCTCGGTCTGGTCGTGCGTGACATAGACCATGGTGATGCCGAGGCGCTTTTGCAGCGCGCGGATCTCGCTGCGCATGCCGGCGCGCAGCTTGGCGTCGAGGTTGGAGAGCGGCTCGTCGAGCAGGCAGACCGGCGTTTGCGAAATGAGCGCGCGGCCGAGCGCCACGCGCTGCTGCTGGCCGCCCGACATCTGGCTCGGGCGGCGGTCGAGCAGGTGGCCGAGGCCGAGCAGTTCGACCGTCCGTTTCAGGCGCTCCTGCTGCTCCGCCTTTGCGACACCACGCACGGACAGGCCGAAGAGAATGTTGTCGGCGACGTCGAGATGGGGGAACAGCGCATAGGACTGGAAGACCATGGAGAGATTGCGCTTTGCCGGCGGCAGGTCGGTCACGGCCCGGCCGTCGATGGAGATCGTGCCCGAGGAGACGGTGTCGAGCCCGGCAATCAGCCGGAGCGTCGTCGACTTGCCGCAGCCCGACGGGCCGAGCAGGGCGACGAATTCGGCCTTGTCGGTGGCGAAGCTGACATCGTCGACCGCGCGGAACGAGCCCCAATCCTTCACAAGGTTACTGACGGATATTCCTACCAAGATTTCCTCCCCGCCCGGCAAGCCTGCCGGCACATCAGACAAAGATGAATTTGGACCGCAGATCGGCCGGCAGGGAGCGCGTCAGCGGACGCGTCGCCTCGTTGGTCACGATGTGGTCGATCTTCTGCAGGGGCGCGATCACCGAGAGCGCGCTCCGCTGGAATTTGGAATGGTCGGCGACCACGATGACCGTGCGCGCGATTTCGATCATCGCCTGCTGAACGGAGCTGATCTGCGGCGTCGCCGTCGCGATCATGCCGCGGTCGAGATCCACGGCCGTCACGCTGAGGATCGTCTTGTCGACGCTGAAGCGGCGGACGCCCTCAGCGGCGAGCGGGCCGCCAAGCGACCGGTTGAGATCGATGTACTGGCCGCCGATGAGATGGATGTCCTGTGCGCCGCTGGCGGCAAGCTCGGTCAGGATGTCGGCGCCGTTGGTCACGAAGGTCAGGGATTGGCGCGTGGCGAGGTGTTTGGCCACCTGAAGCGTCGTCGTGCCGCTGTCGATCATCACGGCGTCGCCTTCGACGACGAGTTCGGCTGCCGCGGCGCCGATCCGCGCCTTCTCCTGCGTATTGGCGCCCTCACGCACCGGCGTGCTGTAGTCGCGCGTCGCCTGGTTGATGATGGCGGCGCCGCCATGCATGCGCTTCAAGAGGCCGCGCGCCTCCAGTTCGCTGAGGTCGCGCCGGATGGTGGCGATCGAAACGCCCAGCGCATCCTTGAGCTTTTGCGCGTCGGCGAAGACTTCGATGCGCAACTGCTCGAGAAGCCGCGCCTGTCGAACGGCCGAGGATTTGAATTCGTTCTCCGAGGGATGCTCGCTCACCGGAAGTCCTCCCAGCCCTTAGTGATCGATTGCAATCTTTTTATGATCTTTTTCGATCATGTCAAGATGGATTCGTTTTCGGGATGAAAACGGTCAATCTCCCGGCCGAATGGCTTTTGCCGTCTGATGACTGGAATCGGAAAGCTGGGCTTATGGGAGCGTGCAGATGATTTTGAGCGATATCGCTCAATTTTTCCGGAAAGCTCTCATCCGGGCGATCAAGGGCGTGGACGGATATCGTCGCTGAGGATTGCCGAGGCTCGGACGCCCTCCGCTCGCAGGTGTCGGCTTGAGCGCTCGCCGCTGTTCCCGTCACGGGAACCCGCCCCATGTCGATCAGGGATAGGGTCAACTGGACGGATCTCTGGAGGGTTCTGGCCAGGAATGGCGCGGCAGATGATTGCGGTTGATCATCGCCGAGCACCGTGGCCCGGTCATTTGATGTGGCGTGTTCTATCCGTTCGCGCGTCCGGCACGACTACGCGAAGGGTGGGCGTGCGTGAGAAGAACCGCCGGCGCGGCGATCTGTCCCTGACCGTTCTACCAGCCTGCGAACTGCGCGATTTCCTCGTCCGAAACGGCAGAGAGTTCGCGGAAGGCGCGATCCAGAAGGTTCAGCGCCTCCTGAATATCGGTTTCGGTGATGGTCAGAGGCGGTGTGAATTCCAGCACGTTGCCGTTCATGCCGACATAATACAGCACGAGGCCGAGCTGGTAGGCGCGGTAGATGAGCTTCGCAGTCTCGGCTCTTGCCGGCGCGCGGCTCTGCCGGTCGCGAACGAGCTCCACGCCGCAGGCAAGCCCGCGGCCACGGATATCGCCGATCAGCGCATGCCGCTCCGCAAGCCGGCCCAGACCTTCGCGCAGCAGGTTGCCCTTGCGCTCGGCGGCGGCGGCAAGCGCCTCCGCTTCGATCGTTTCCAGAACCGCAAGGCCGGCGGCCGCGCAGACCGGGTTGCCGTGCAGGGTCTGCATGGCGAAGGCACTGGCACAATCGAGAATTTCGGCCGGTGCGATGACCGCCGAGAGCGGCAGGCCGCTGCCAAGACCCTTGCCGAGCACCAGAATATCCGGCGCGAAACCCTCGTGCTCGTAGCAATGCAGGCGGCCGCTGCGGGCAAGCCCGACCTTCACCTCGTCGCAGACGACGAGGATGCCGTGGGCGCGGCAGGTATCGGCGAATTTGCGCAGGAATCCCTCGGGCGGAACGATGAGCCCGCCATCCGACTGGATCGGCTCGATGAAGGCAGCGGCGATGGAGCCCGCCGGTACCGCCAAAAGCTTCTCCTTGAGAAGCGCGATGACCGCATCACCCGTCGGGTCGTTCTCGTAGGGGCGGTAAGGATCGGGATAGGGCAGTAGGATCAGCCCATCGGCCTTCGCGGCGTCGGCCTGTACGCTGTGGCCCGAAAAGGCCATCGATCCGACGGTGCAGCCATGATAGGCGCCGACGAAGGCAATGACGCCCGAGCGGCCGGTTGCTTTCATCACCGCCCGATAGACGGCCTCGTTGGCGTCCGAGCCGGAATGGCCGAACCAGACCTTGTGTGTGCCGCGGTCGGGAAAGGTGGCGAGCAGCCGTTCGGCGAGCGTTACGGCCGGTCCGTTGGAGGCCGACAGGATGCTTGCGCCGGCCGGATCGGCAACGGCGCGGGAGACCGCTTCGACAAGAGCGGGGTGGCCATAGCCGAGGCTGGCCGCGCCCCAGGCGCCTGTCAGGTCGATGAGATGACGTCCGTCTTCCTCCACCAGCCGAGCGCCGTTTCCGCCGGTAACGGCCAGCGAAAAGAACCGCAACTTCTGCAGGCTGCCGATGGCGGCTTCGTCGCGCGTATAGAGACTGTCGGCCATCAGCCATGCTCCCGAAGGGCGGTTTCGAAACAGCGGGTAAGCCGGTCGCCCCATTCCTCGACGCCTGCAAGCGTGTCGATCAGGTCATGGCGCACCTCGATCAACGCCCCGGCAAGCCCGCGGGCATCGGCATGGACCGGCACGGTATAATCCTCGTCGGGGTGGATGTTGTAGGGCTCGTTGTCGCCGACGGTCAGCGCCGCGTCGTGTTGCAGTTCGCGGATCAGCGTCTGGCCGAAACCGGTGGCCTCGCCATAGAGGATGCCGGCGTGCCAGGGGCGCTGCTTGCCGAAATAGACCGGCGTGAAGGAATGGATGCCGACGACGATGGGGCGCTTGCCCTCCGCCTGCAGGCGATCGAGCCGCCGCGCGACGGCTGCGGCGTAGGGGGTGAACAGCGTGTCGATGCGCTGCTGCCGCTCGGCCTCCGTCAGATCGAGATTGCCCGGGATTTCGGTCGTCTCGCTGACTTCGGGAATGGCCGAGGGCACGCCAAGCGGCCGGTTGCAGTCGATGACCAGACGCGAATAGTTGGCCATGAACAGCGGCGCATCGAGCGTGCGGCTGAGATGCTGCGAAAGGGCGCTGACGCCGATATCCCAGGCGATGTGGCGGCGCCGCTCGGCCTCGGGCAGGCCGAGATCGCCGAGCGTGCGCGGAATGCGGTTGGCGGCATGTTCGCACAGCAGCAGATAGGGCGAGGCGCCGTCGGGGTTGATCACCGCATAGGGCGGCGGCTCGTCGATGGCGAGCAACGGACGACCGGGATCGTGCCGCCATCGGTTCTCGGGACGTGGGATGGTCTTGGTCGAGGTCATGGCCTGCCCACTCAATAAACGGCTGCGTAGCGTGCGCAGAGCGCCTCGGGCGAAAGCCCTTCGACGATCTCGATCTCCTTGCGCTTCATGGCGAAGTAGCAATCGAGGAAGTCCTTCGGGAACCAGCCGGTCACCACCTCGTCCGCGGCAAGCGTGTCGAGCGCTTCGGCAAGGCTCGACGGCAGGCGGCGGATGCCGAGCCGGGCCTGTTCCTCGGCCGAGAATGCCGAGGGGTCGGAATTGATCAGCGGCGGCTGTTCCAGTCCGGCGCGGATGCCTTCGAGGCCGGCGCGCAGCAGAACGGCCAGGGACAGGTGCGGGCTCGCGCAGGCGTCCGCTGCACGGTATTCCATGTTGAACTGCTTGGCCGGATTGCTGCCGGGCAGGTCGAGCGTCGGGCAGATGCGCAGCGTCGCCTCGCGGTTCTTTTCGCCAAGGCAGGTATAGGCCGCGCTCCAGTGATGCGGCACGAGGCGCATATAGGACAGAACGGACGGCGCGGTGAAGGCGACGAGCGCCGGCAGATGCTTGATGACACCGGCGGCAAATGCGCCGGCGACCCTGGAAAGCCGGCCGGGGCGGGCGGCGTCGAAGGTGACGGGGTTGCCGTCGAGATCGGTGAAGCTGACATGCAGGTGCACGCCGTTGCCGACCCCGTCGGGATCGGTCTTCGGCGCGAAGCTGGCATGCCAGCCGAAGAGGGCGGCGACTTCGCGCGTGACGGCGCGGATCGTCGCGCCGCGGTCCGCCGCGACGAGTGCGGGGGCGGGGCGGCAGGTAACTTCGAACTGGTCCTTGCCATATTCCGGCAGGAACATTTCCGGCTCGGCGCCGGCTTCCTTCAGCGCGGTCATCAGCAGCGAGCCGAAGGGTTCGGCGCGGCGCTGGGCGCGCAGGCCGAAGGCGGGGGCGGCGGGCCAGTCGGCGCCGAGCACCTGGAATTCCTGCTCGACGGCGCTGACGACCTTGAGGCCTGCTTCCTTTTCGAACTGGGAGAGCGTCGCCTTCAGGAAGCTGCGCACGCAGCAATCCCAAGGCTCGCCCTTCAGGTCGGTAATGTCGGCATGGTAGAAATGCAGCGGCGTTTCATCCGGCAGGCAGGTGACGCGCGCCTTGCTTGCGGGATCGGCCATCAGGCGCAGGTCGCCGGCAGAGCCCCAGGGATTGGGATCCGCGATGAGGTCGAACGGCGTCAGCGCCAGGTTCGCCGGCACCCAGCCAACGCCCTTGCGCAGGTAATCCTCGATTTCGGAGGCGGCGAAGCTGCGGCCGCGGGTGATGCCGGCGATATCCGTCGTGACGAAGGTCGCAAGTTCCGTCAGGCCGGAGAGCGTCTTGTCATTCATGCTGTTCCCCTTTGAAGCGATCAGGCCTGGCCGAGCGTGGCAAGACGACGGACGACGGTTTCGGTGTCGGTGATCCAGCAATAGCCGGAATAGGCGCGCATCGCCGCGTCGTGCCGTTCCTGGCTGTAGGTGGCGCAGGCGTCCTCGACGACCGTCACCAGATAGCCGCGGTCGGCGGCATCGCGCACGGCCATGTCGACGCACTGGTCGGTGACGACGCCGGCAATGATGAGGTAACGCGTGTTGAGATTGCGCAGCACATAATCGATGTTCGTCGAGTTGAAGACGCCCGACGAGGTCTTGGGCAGTACGATCTCGTTGTCGATGGGCGCGAGCGCCGGGATGACCTGTCCTTCGGGAGACCCCTTCGGCACATGCATGTCGGAGAGCTTGTGGTCGAGCGAGCGGTCGCGGCCGTCCAGCGTCAGGCTTTCGATGATCGTGTGCAGCACGTTGCAGCCGGCCTTGCGGCCTGCCTCGAGAATGCGAACCTGATTGGGCACGACCATGTCGCGCAGGCGGCGATGGTAGTAGCTATCGGCGTCCTGCGGATGGGTCGGATCGAGGTTCGGCTCGCACCAGATGCGCTGCATGTCGACATAGAGCAGGGCGGTCATGCCGTCCTCGTAGGCGCTGTCGCGTCGCAGCAGGTCCCTGCC
The DNA here is from genome assembly GCF_050172695.1 of Shinella sp. G-2. Classification (NCBI taxonomy): domain Bacteria; kingdom Pseudomonadati; phylum Pseudomonadota; class Alphaproteobacteria; order Hyphomicrobiales; family Rhizobiaceae; genus Shinella; species Shinella sp. G-2. Next base: position 81,270 of record NZ_JBBEYH010000001.1, read on the forward strand.
GTGTTGCACTTCAATCGCAGTCATGTCTGTCCTCCAATGGGTGTTGGTTCGCACGTCCGGGCGGAATGTCACTTGCTGCCGTCGGTCGGCGTGCCGTAGGCGTCCTCGGTAATGCCGTAGCTGCGGCGCAGCTCTTCCATGCGCTCGATGCGGCCGCGCGACTGGTTGGCAAGGCGTGCCGTCAGACCGGCGATCAGCGCCTCGGTCTGGGCGATTGCGGGCACCATCGTGTCGTAGGGCGAGACCGTGTCGACCGCCGCGGTGAGGGTGACCGAGGCGAATTCGGCGATCGGCGAGACCCAGCGGTCGGTGAAGAGCACGATGCGCGCCCCCTGCTTGGCGGCCTGGCGGGCAAAGCGGATCGTATCGATCTGGTAGCGCCGGTAGTCGTAGACGAAGAGCACGTCGCGCTTGCCGAGATCGACCAGCCAGTCGACCTGGTCGGCCTGGGTGCCGTTGATCCAGCGGGTCTCGCCGCGCAATTGCTTCATGTGCGACCAGAGCAACCCGGCGAGAAAGCCGCTGAAGCGTCCGCCGAGGCAATGGACGCGCATGTTCAGGTCGGCGGCGGCGTCGATGGCCGCCTCGAAATCGTCGGGCGGCAGCATCTGCATCGAGGATTCCAGCGCATGGATGCTGGCGCGCAGGAAATACTGATAGAAATTCTCCTGCTCCAGCGAGGGCTTTCGCGTGTCGAGCATCGACAGGGGCGAACTCATCCGCTCCTGCACTTCGCCGAGCAGCGCCGTCTGGAATTCCGGATAGCCGTCATAGCCGAGCTTGTTGGCAAAGCGCACCACCGTCGGATTGCTGACGCCGGCGGCGGCGGCCAGGTGCGCGACCGTGTTGAGGCCGGCTGCCGGATAGTTCGACAGCAGTTGCCGCACGATCTTCAGCTCCGCCCGCGTGAAGTCGATTTCCCCGTCCGTCAGGCGATCTCGAATGGCCATTGCCTGCCTCCCCCTCATGATCGGCGTCGCTGGCGCGATTTTAATTTTGTTACATTATTGCTAGCAGACAATAAAAAATGAAACAAGATTGACATATTGATTTTCTGGATTAACGTTTGTTGCGGGAACAGGCTCCGGAAAACGGCGCCACAAATTCGGGAGAATGCTGATGGTGCGCATAAGGCGCGGGACCGTCGTCGGGATCGTCGCGACGGTGCTCCCCCTGGTGGTCGCGGCCCTCGTGGCGAAGGGCTTCTTTCCCGGCGCGGGCGAACGCTTGGTCACGCTGTTCCTGATCAACGCCGTCGCCGTCATCGGCATCGGCATCTACAGCGGCAATTCCGGCATCATCTCCTTCGGCAATGTGGGCTTCATGGCCATCGGCGCCTACGCCTCCGGTCTCCTGACCATCAATCCGATCGTGCAGAAAACGGCGCTTCCCCATCTGCCGGAATGGCTCATGGGATGGGGCATGCCCTTCCTGCCGGCGCTTCTCGTCGCGCTTCTCGTCGTTGCGCTGGCCGCGGTCGCCATCGGCATTCCGGTCGCCCGGCTCGGCGGTTCCTCGGCCTCGATCTGCACGCTGGGCTTTCTCGTCATCGTGCATGTCGTGCTCGTCGCTTCCAGCGATTTCACCCGCGGCAGCCAGACCTTCTTCGGCATTCCGCGCGCGGTGAACCTCTGGGTGGCGCTGCCCTTCGCGGTGCTTGCCGTCGCCATTGCCCGTATCTATCGCGACAGTGCGGCGGGCATGAAGCTGCGCGCCTCGCGGGAGGACGAGATAGCCTCGACGGCGGTCGGCGTGAATGTGCGTCTGCACCGCTTTTTCGCTTGGGTACTCGGGGCAATCCTTTCCGGCGCGGCCGGCGTGCTGTTCGCCCATTTCATCGGCGCCTTCTCGCCGAAGGATTTCTATTTCAATCTCACCTTCATGCTTCTCGCCATGCTGATCCTGGGCGGCATCAGCACCGTCTCCGGCGCGGTGGTCGGCACGGCGGTCATCATGGTCATCGTGGAGCTCCTGAGAAAGCTGGAGGGCGGCGTCGATCTCGGTGTCTTCCAGCTTCCGACGGTCTTCGGCCTGACCGATATCGGCATCGGCCTTGCGATCCTGCTCGTCATGTACCGCCTTCAGGACGGGCTGCTCGGGGTGCGCGAACTCGACGAGCAGGTGCCGTTCCTCAAGCGTCTTTCTGCCGGCGCGGCGAAGCCTGCAACGGATGAGCCCGCGCAAGCCGCGGCGAGCCATGCGGGGACGTTGCGGGTTGAAAATGTCGGCAGGCGCTTTTCCGGCCTCGTCGCGCTTGAAAAGGCCGATTTCGAAATCCGTCCCGGTCTCGTCACCGGCCTGATCGGCCCGAACGGCGCCGGCAAGTCGACGCTCATCAACAGCGTCTCCGGCGTCGTGCCGCCTTCGACCGGCCGGGTGATGATCGATGGCACGGACGTGGCGTCCCTGCCGGTGCATCGCGTGCCGGTCTCGGGCCTTGCCCGTACCTTCCAGAACATCCGCCTCTTCAAGAACCTCACCGTCCTGGAAAACGTCACGGTTGCCGCAAGCGCCATCGCCAAGGACCGCGATCCGGTGGATCTTGCCCGCGAGGCGCTGGCGGAAGTCGGCCTTGTCGAGGTTGCCGGTCAACTCGCCGGCACGCTCTCCTACGGCGCGCAGCGGCGACTGGAAATCGCCCGCGCGCTGGCGCTGAAACCCCGCTACCTGCTGCTCGATGAGCCCGCCGCCGGTATGAACCCGGCCGAAACGCAGGAATTGATGACGGTGCTCGACCGCATCCGCACCAAACACCGCCTCGGCCTGCTGGTGGTGGAGCATGACCTGAAGCTGATCATGCGGCTCTGCGACATCGTCGTGGTGCTCAACAAGGGCCAGCAGATCGCCATCGGCACGCCGGCGGAAATCCAGGCCAACCCCGCTGTCATCGAAGCCTATATCGGCCGGCGCCGCTCGGCCGCCCAGGAGACCAAGCCGGCAACCGGCGCTGCCCTGCCGGGTATCGATCCCCATGCCGCCGGCAACCCCGCATAACCGCCAGAGGAGTATAAAATGAAAACGACATTGAAGGCCCTTATCCTGTCCACGGCGCTCGGTGCGCTGGCATTTCCCGCGCTCGCCGAGGACCTCGCCATCGGCCTCGCCACCGCGCAGACCGGTGCTCTTGCGCCCTACGACCAGCCCTCGCTGAAGGGCCTTCAGATGGCCGTCGACGAAATCAACGCGGCCGGCGGCATCGCCGGCAAGTTCCCGATCAAGCTGATCGCCAAGGATACCCGCTCGGATGCCGCGCAGACCGCGCTCGTCGCACAGGAACTCGTCGACGAGGGCATCAAGATCCTGATCACGCCCTGCGACGCCGATCCGTCGATCGCCGCCGGTCAGATCACCCAGGCCGCGCAGATCCCAGCCTTCTCCTTCTGCGCCACGACGCCGACCATGCCGCTCGCCGTTGGCGACTACATGTTCGGCAACTATCCGGCCGACAACGTGCAGGCTGCGGTGCTGGCGAACTACGCCAAGGAGAAGGGTTTCAAGACGGCCTATGTGCTGAAGTCGCCGGATACGGCCTATACGCTCAAGCTGCCGGAATATTTCGCCACCAGCTTCAAGGGCAAGGGCGGCGAGGTGATCGGCGAGGGCACCTACAGCATGGGCCAGCAGGACTTTTCCGCCGAGGTTACCAAGATCAAGGCGCTGAACCCGGCGCCCGATGTCATCATGACCGCGGCCTATGAGCCTGACTTCCCGGCCTTCATCCGCCAGCTGCGCGGTGCCGGCGTCACGACGCCGATCCTCGGCAGCGACGGCATCGATTCCCCGACGACCTTCGGCCTTGGCGCGCTGGTCGACGGCGTGGTCTTCACCACGGCCGGCTTTGCGACGGAGGGCAGCCCGCTCGCCGCCTTCAACGAGAAGTACAAGGCGAAGTTCGGCCAGGATCCGGACACCGTCTACATCGCCAACGGCTACGATCTCGGCAAGGTCATCGAGGCGGCCGTGACCAAGGCGGACAGCATCGAATCGACGGCCATTCGCGAGGCAATCGCCTCGCTGGAAAACGTCGAAGGCGTCACCGGCAAGATCAGTTATGCCGGCACGCAGGGCATGCCGCTGCGCTCCGTCTCGCTGGTGCGTATCGAGGGCGGCAACCGCTCGCTGGTCAACCAGGGCGTTCCGGCTGCCGAAGACGTTCCGGCGCCCTGACCTTGAAGCAGTGCCCTCCGGCGATGGCCGGAGGGCTTTCCCGTCCCGTATGGCTGAAGCGGATGTGCCCGATGATGCATGACAATCCCGACCCGAATCCCTTGCTCGACGTCAGCGGCCTCAAGGTCGCCTACGGGCCGGTCGAGGCGCTGAAGGGCGTTGACCTCAAGGTGCGCAAGGGCGAGATCGTCACCCTGCTCGGCGCCAATGGCGCGGGCAAGAGTTCGACGCTCAATGCGCTCGTCGGGCTTGCCGCCAAGCGGGCTGGCCGCGTGACCTTCGCCGGCAAGGATATCTCGGCGCTGCCGCCGGAAATGATCGTGCGCATGGGCATGACGCTGACGCCGGAAGGGCGCCGCATCTTCCCGACGCTGACGGTCGATGAGCACCTGCTTCTCGGCGGCGCCATGCACAAGGGCAAGGGACAGATAGACGCGGTGCGCGAAGACATGCTGTCGCGGTTCCCGATCCTCAAGGAGCGGCTGTACCAGAAGGCCGGGTCGCTTTCCGGCGGCGAGCAGCAGATGCTGGCGATTGCCCGCTCGATGATGTCCTCGCCGGACCTGCTGCTGCTCGATGAGCCGTCGCTCGGTCTTGCGCCGCAGATCGTCGACCAGATTTTCGAACTGATCGCGAGCCTGCGCGCGCGCGGACTGACGATCCTGCTTGTCGAGCAGAACGTCTCGCTGTCGCTCGAGATTGCCGATACCGGCTATGTCATGGCGAACGGCCGCATTGTTCTGTCCGGCTCCGCCGCCGAACTGCGCAACTCCACCGAAATCCAGGGCGCCTATCTCGGCGCGTGACCGGCAAGAAAGAAAACCATCCATGGACATGTTCCTGCAGCAACTGGTCAACGCGCTCAGCCTCGGCGGCACCTATGCGCTGCTTGCGCTCGGTCTCGCCGTCGTCTTCTCGATCATGGGTCTCATCAATTTCGCCCATGGCGAGCTGATGACCGCCGCCGGCTACGGCCTGTGCTTCGCGCTGCTCTTCGGTCTGCCTTTCGGTCTTGCCACCGTTCTGGCGATGGCGGTCGCCATTGCGCTGGTGTTGCTGATGGAGCGCACCGCCTTTCGCCCGGTCCGCGGGGCGAGCGGCACGACGCTGCTTTTGACGAGCTTTGCCGTCAGCGCCATCCTGCGCGTGCTGTTCCAGAATTTCATCTCGGCCCGCCCCAAGCCCGTGCCGATGCCGATGAGCCTTTCCGGAACGATCGAGATCGGCGGTCTGAATATCGGCGTCATCCAGGCGATCTCCATTCTCGTCACCGTCATCATGCTGGTCGGCCTGAACCTCTTCCTGCGCACCACCGTGCTGGGCCGTGCCATGCGGGCAGCGGCGGAGGACTTCGCCATCGTCCGCCTCATGGGCATCCGCGCCAATGCGGTCGTTGCCACGGCATTCGCGATTTCCGGCCTGTTGGCCGGCGTCGCGGGCATCCTCTGGGTGGCGCAGCGCGGCAGCGTCGATCCGCTGATGGGGTTCCTTCCGGTCCTGAAGGCTTTCATCGCGGCCATCATCGGTGGTCTCGGCAGCCTGTCGGGCGCCGTTGCCGGCGGTTTCCTGCTCGGCTTCATCGAGGTGTTCCTGCAAGCCTATCTGCCGGAAAACCTGATCAGCTACCGCGACGCCTTCACCATCCTGCTGGTCATCGCCGTCCTGTTGTTCGCACCACAAGGCTTGCTGGCGCGCAAGACAATCGTGAAGCTCTGAAATTGCTGAGCGGGCGATTGATACGCTTTCGCGCTTCCGGTTCGTAAGGCACACGTCGTATCGGCAACGTCAGCCGGTCTTCTCCATGATCGTCGGGATTTCCACGATGGTGGGGTCCGTCGAACCGGAATCGATGATGCCGAAGACGGCCTCCAGCATTTTCGGCACGTCCTGCCGCACCATCTCGATATGGTCGCCGAGCATGGCGACGAAGGGGTCCCAGTCGAAGCAGCCGAGATGGGGCATTCGCTCGGCATAGTGGCCGGAGCGGCGAATCCAGCGCATCACGCCTTCCAGGGAAATCGTCGAATTGACGAACATGCCACGCGGCAGATCGCTCGTGCGTTCGGCAAGCTGTCGCATGGCGTTTTCCGCCTTTTCCGGCGCATAGCCGCAGGTCTGGACCAGGGCCTCGTCCACGGCGATGCCCGCCTGCGCATGGGCGTCGCGAAAGCCGCGCACGCGCGCCATCGTGTTGTGATCGGTGCCACGGCCGCCCACGAAGAGGAGAGGGGCCTTCAGGCCATACTCCCGCTCGCAATTGGCGAGCACGCGGCGTGTCAGTTCCAGCGCGCCGCCGTAACTGTCGGAAATGACGGAGGGGGCCCTGGAGCCGGGCAGGTCGAGATTGATGGTGCGCACGCCGGCGCCGGCGCAAAGGTCGACGATGCGGTCGGGGTCCGTCGCGCCCGTCGCGACGAGGCAGTCGACCTGGTAGGACAGCATGGCGCGCGCCGCTTCCATCTCCAGCGCCGGGTCGCGCATCGTGCAGGTGATGATCGGGAACAGGCCGCGTTCGCGCGCGCGCGCCTCGAACTGCTCGACGATCGAACCGAAATAGCGGTTGTCGTATTTCGGTACGATCATGCCGATGATCCTCGAGCGCTCGCGACGCAGGACGCTCGCCTGCATGTTGAGCGCATAGCCCTGTTCCTCGGCCAGTTTGGTGATCTTCTCGGCAAGCTTGGCGCTGATGCGCCGCTTCTTCCAATTGCCGTTGAGAACGGCGCTTACCGCGCTGGCGGAAGTGCCTGCCAGCTCTGCGAGATCATAGATGGTCGTCCTTTTCGGTGGGCTCGTCCGATTCACATGTCATCTCCATTTCGAAAGCCACCTTGACACCAATGACGATTGGTGACAATTCTTGCTTCATCGATTGAGCAAGCATGCTCCATCGATGAAGTTGCCTGAACAGCAAGGCTGACCCAAGGGAGGAGTCAGACGGAGCACCGACGAACCGGACGTTGCGGCGTGGCTGCAGCGAACGATGATCTGCGCGCTGAAGGTGCGTGGAGGGGTCGAGCCTGTCGCCCTTGGCGGCTTGAGGTCGCCGGCGAACATGACTGCGAAAATCAACCGTGGAGGAACACCAATGAAGACGCTTACCACTTTGCTTGCCTCGACCGGCCTTGCCCTGTCGCTCGCCGGCGCCGCGCTTGCCCAGGAAAACGCGACCGTCGCGTTCCTGATGCCCGATCAGGCCTCGACCCGTTACGAGCAGCACGACTATCCGGGCTTCAAGGCCGAGATGGAAAAGCTGTGCGCCAGCTGCACGGTCATCTACCAGAATGCCAATGCCGACGTGGCACTCCAGCAGCAGCAGTTCAACTCGGTCATCGCGCAGGGCGCCAAGGTCATCGTTCTCGACCCGGTCGATTCCGCGGCCGCCGCTGCGCTCGTCGAGATCGCCCAGTCGCAGGACGTCAAGGTCATCGCCTATGACCGCCCGATCCCGGACAAGCCGGCCGACTACTACGTCTCCTTCGACAACCAGGGCATCGGCAAGGCCATTGCCCAGTCGCTGGTCGAGCACCTGAAGGCGAAGGGCGTTCCGGATGGCGCCGGCGTGCTTCAGATCAACGGCTCGCCGACCGACGCGGCCGCCGGCCTCATCCGTGACGGTATCCACGAGGCGCTCAAGGCTTCGCCCTACAAGACGCTCGCAGAATTCGATACGCCGGAATGGGCGCCGCCGAAGGCGCAGGAATGGGCTGCAGGCCAGATCACCCGCTTCGGCGAGGAGATCAAGGGCATCGTGGCGGCCAATGACGGCACGGGCGGCGGCGCAATCGCGGCCCTCAAGGCTGCCGGCGTCAAGGAAATGCCGCCGGTGACCGGCAACGACGCGACGATCGCGGCCCTCCAGCTCATCATCTCGGGCGACCAGTACAATACGATCTCCAAGCCGTCGGAAATCGTGGCCGCGGCCGCGGCCAACGTCGCCGTCGCGCTGCTCAAGGGCGAGACCCCGGAAGCGACCCACAAGCTCTACGAAACGCCTTCGCAGCTTTTCGTTCCGGCGGTCGTGACGGCGGAGAACATCAAGGCCGAAATCTTCGACAAGGGCATCAACAAGCCGGAAGAGGTCTGCACGGGCGAATATGTTGAAGGTTGCCGCAAACTCGGCATCATCAACTAATTGAGCCCATCGTGTCCGGCCGTGGCCTCCCGCGGCCGGACACTCCGATCCGTCGTAAGGTCTTTCTGAAGGTTCTAGGGGCCATGACAGCCACGCACAGTCTTCCCGCCAAGGGGCAATCGGTCATACGTCTCAGCGGCGTATCCAAGAATTTCGGGGCCGTATCCGCGCTGACGGATATCGAGCTCGATGTGAAGGCGGGCGAAGTCGTCGCGCTGGTCGGCGACAACGGCGCCGGCAAGTCGACGCTGGTCAAGGTGCTCGCCGGCGTGCACCAGCCTTCGTCCGGCACGACAGAATTCTGCGGCCAGCAGGTCTCGCTCGACACGCCCGCCAAGGCGCTGGACATGGGTATCGCCACCGTCTTCCAGGATCTCGCGCTCTGCGAAAACCTCGACGTCGTCGCCAACCTGTTCCTCGGCCATGAAATCTCGCCCTGGGCGCTCGATGAAGTGGCGATGGAAGTGCGCGCCTGGACGCTGCTGCGCGAGCTTGCCGCGCGCATTCCCTCCGTCCGCGAACCCATCGCCTCGCTTTCCGGCGGCCAGCGCCAGACGGTGGCCATCGCCCGCTCGCTGCTGCTCAATCCCAAACTCATCATGCTGGACGAGCCGACCGCCGCCCTCGGCGTGGCGCAGACGGCGGAGGTGCTGAACCTCATCGAGCGCGTGCGCGACCGGGGCCTCGGCGTCATCATCATCAGCCACAACATGGAGGATGTGCGCGCCGTGGCGGACCGGATCGTCGTGCTGCGTCTCGGCAAGAACAACGGCGTCTTCACGCCCGAATCCTCCAATCAGGACCTCATTTCCGCCATTACCGGCGCCACGGACAATTCCGTCTCGCGTCGCGCCGACCGCAAGGCCGGTGAAGCCCAGGACCATCAAGGGGGAGCAGCATGAGCCAGAATCCGTCCCAACCCATGCTGGACCGCAGTGACGAGCGTGTGCGCCATGACGACAGCCTCGCCGCCATGGCCAAGGGGTTCATCGACCGCGTGCGCTCCGGTGATCTCGGCATGCTGCCCGTCGCCGTCGGCCTCGTCGTCATCTCCATCGTGTTTTCCGCGCTGAACCCGATCTTCCTTGCGCCGAACAACCTCGTGAACCTGCTGTTCGACTGCGCCACCGTCGGCGTCATCTCGCTCGGCATCGTCTGCGTGCTGGTGCTTGGCGAAATCGACCTTTCGGTCGGCTCGATGAGCGGCCTTGCCTCGGCCATGGTCGGCGTGCTCTGGGTCAACCAGGGCTGGCCGATCGTCGGCGCCATCCTCGCGGCCCTCGTCGTCGGTGCGGGCGTCGGCCTGCTCTATGCGACGCTCTATAATCGCCTCGGCATGCCGAGCTTCGTCGCCACGCTCGCCGGCCTTCTCGCGCTGCTCGGCCTGCAGCTTTACATTCTCGGCCCGACCGGCTCGATCAATCTGCCCTACGCTTCCTCGCTGGTGCGCTTCGGCCAGATCCTGATCATGCCGGACTGGTTGTCCTATGCGCTCGCTCTCGTGCCCGGCCTCGTCATGATCGGTCGCGGTCTTCGCACCCGCAGCCAGCGTCTCGCCGTCAACCTGTCCGCTCAGCCGATGCGCGCGCTGATTCTCAAGGCCGTCCTGCTGACGGCCGCCCTGGAGGCTGCCGTCTTCTATCTCAATCTCGGCCGCGGCCTTCCGTGGATGTTCGCCCTCTTCGTGGGGCTCGCCGTCATCCTCAACTATGCGCTGACCCGCACGAAATGGGGCCGCTCGATGTTCGCCGTCGGCGGCAACAAGGAAGCCGCACGCCGTTCGGGTATCAATGTACGCCGCATCTATATGAGCGCCTTCATGCTCTGCTCGACGCTCGCGGCGCTCGGCGGCATCCTCTCGGCCTCGCGCCTTGCCTCCTCCAGCCAGCAGGCCGGTACGGGCGACGTCAACCTCAACGCAATCGCCGCAGCGGTGATCGGCGGCACGAGCCTCTTCGGCGGACGCGGCAGCGCCTATTCGGCCCTGCTCGGCATCATCGTCATTCAGGCGATCTCGAACGGTCTGACGCTGCTCAACCTGTCGTCCTCGCTGCGCTACATGATCACGGGCGGGGTCCTCGCCATCGCCGTCATCGTCGATTCGCTCGCCCGTCGCTCCCGCGTCAGCCACGGCCGCGCCTAACGAAATCTGGAATGGAGTTTTAGACCATGGCTGACCTCATGAAGGGCAAGATCGCCGCCATCACGGGTGCCGCCTCCGGCATCGGCCTCGAATGCGCCAGGACGCTCATTGCCGAAGGTGCGAAGGTGGTGCTCGTCGACCGGGCGAAGGACAAGCTGGAGCATCTGTGCGGGGAGCTCGGACCGAATGCCTTGCCGCTCGTCGTCGACCTGCTGACGCCGTCCGACGTCTCCGGCATGCTGCCGCGTATCCTCGAGATTGCCGGCGGGCTCGACGTCTTCCACGCCAATGCCGGCGCCTATATCGGCGGCCCGGTGGCCGAGGGCGATCCCGATGCCTGGGACCGCATGCTGAACCTCAACATCAACGCGGCCTTCCGCTCGGTTCATGCGGTTCTGCCCTACATGATCGAGAAGAAGACGGGCGATATCCTCTTCACCTCGTCGATTGCCGGTGTCGTGCCCGTCATCTGGGAGCCGATCTACACGGCGTCCAAGTTTGCCGTGCAGGCCTTCGTGCACTCCACGCGCCGCCAGGTGGCGCAGCATGGCGTGCGTGTCGGCGCGGTTCTTCCGGGCCCGGTCGTCACGGCGCTGCTCGACGACTGGCCGAAGGAGAAGATGGACGAGGCGCTCGCCAATGGCAGCCTGATGCAGCCGAAGGAAGTGGCCGATGCCGTGCTCTTCATGCTGACACGGCCGCGCAACGTGACGATCCGCGACCTCGTCATCCTGCCCAACAGCGTCGATCTCTGAAAGCGCGGCAAGCGGCGCGATGCCGCTTGCCCCAAATGTTCCTGATTGCAGGCGGTAGACCCATGAACACTCCATCCTCCGCACGCCCCGCGGGCGGCGACCGCTACCTCGTCGGCGTCGATGTCGGCACGGGCAGCGCCAGAGCCGGCCTCTTCGATCTGTCCGGCCGCATGCTGGCCTCCGGAAAGCGCGACATTTCGCTGTTTCGCGAGCCGGGCGCCATGGTCGAGCAGTCGAGCACGGAAATCTGGGCTGCCGTCTGCGCTTCGGTGCGTGAGGCTGTCGAGAAGGCGAGTGTCGCACCGGAAACGATCGCCGGCATCGGCTTCGATGCGACCTGCTCGCTGGTGGTGCTGGGGGAAGGGGGCGCGCCGCTGCCCGTCGGCCCCTCGGAAGATCCGCAGCGCGATATCATCGTCTGGATGGATCACCGCGCGGTGGAGCAGGTCGAGCGCATCAATGCCGGCAAATACGATGTGCTGCGCTATGTCGGCGGCATCATCTCGCCGGAAATGGAGACGCCGAAACTGCTTTGGCTCAAGGAGAACCGCCCGCAGGTCTTCGACGCCGCCTGGCAATTCTTCGATCTCGCCGATTTCCTGACCTGGCGTGCGACGGGCGATCTCGCCCGCTCGACCTGCACGGTCACCTGCAAATGGACCTATCTCGCCCATGAAAAACGCTGGGATTCCAGCTATTTCCGGGGCATCGGCCTCGGCGTCCTCGCCGACGAGGATTTCGCCCGCATCGGCCAGCGGGTCGTCGAGCCCGGCACGCCTGTCGGCGCCGGCCTGACGGCGCAGGCGGCAGGCGAGCTCGGTCTTGCCGTCGGAACGCCTGTCGCAGCCGGCATGATCGACGCCCATGCGGGCGGCATCGGCACGGTCGGTGTCGACGGCCCGCCGGAAAACAATCTCGGCTATGTCTTCGGCACGTCGTCCTGCACCATGACCTCGACCCACGAACCGGTCTTCGTGCCGGGGGTCTGGGGGCCGTATTTCTCCGCCATGGTGCCCGGCATGTGGCTCAACGAAGGCGGCCAGTCGGCGGCAGGCGCCGCCATCGAGCAGCTTCTCTCCTTCCATCCGGCGGTGAGCGAGGCCACGGCGCTTGCAAAATCGCGCGGCCTCTCCCTGCCGGTGTTGCTGGCGGAACTGGCCGCGGAGAAGGCGGATGCGCTTTCCGACGTGGCAAGGCTTGCCGATGGCCTGCATGTCGTTCCGGAATTCCTCGGCAACCGCGCGCCCTTCGCCGACCCGCACGCCCGCGCGGTCATCGTCGGCCTCGGCATGGAGCGCGATATAGACAATCTCGTCGCCCTCTACATCGCCGGCCTTTGCGGTATCGGCTACGGCCTGCGGCAGATCATCGATGCGCAGGCGGCGGCCGGCGCACCGATCGACCGGATCGTCATCAGTGGCGGCGCCGGGCAACTCGACCTCGTGCGCCAGCTTCTCGCCGACGCGACGGGCAAGCCGCTGCTCGCGACGCGGGCAGAAGAACCGGTGCTGCTGGGGGCCGCCATTCTCGGCAGCGTCGCCGGCGGTGCGTTCGCGGATGTGCGGTCGGCCATGTCGGCCCTTTCTGCAACCGACCGCAGCTATCAACCCGCCGAGGGCAAAACCGCGGATCTGCATGCAGGACGCTACGCTGCCTTCCAGCGCCTGCAATCGCTCGCCCGCGAAATCCGCTAGGCAGGCGACACAATTGCGCGACTGCTGGAAGGGCGATGGCGTCGCAATCGCCCCGCATACGGCCTCTGGCCGCCTTGCCGCCGCTAGACTTCGCCCTTCAGGGTTTCCTTCTGCGTGATCAAGCGCGCCGAATGAAGCCCTGTCACGGCGGTCCATAACCAGCTCATCGCGACCGCGAGGCGGCTCCTGGTCCCGATCAGGAAGTAGATATGGGCAAGGCCCCAGATCCACCAGGCGAGCCATCCCTTCAGGCGGATCCGGCCCAGTTCGATGACCGCGGCGCTCGGTCCGATGGTGGCGAGATTGCCGAGGTGCCGGTAGCGGAAGGCCTTCGGGCTCGGCTTGCTTGACAGGCGATCCCGGATGATGCCGGCGGCATATTTGCCCTGTTGCTTTGCGGCGGGCGCGATGCCGGGGACCGGCTTTCCGTCCGGGCCGGTAACGAGCGCGGTGTCGCCGATCACGAAGATCTCAGGCATTCCCTTCACGGTCAGGTCCGGCTCGACGATGACGCGCCCGGCGCGATCCGTCGGGCAATCGAGCCATTGTCCTGCCTTCGACGCCTGGACGCCCGCCGCCCAGATCACCGTTTGCGCCGGCACGAACGTCTCGCCGATCCGTATCCCGTCCTCGCCGCAGGAGGTCACCGGTATTCCTGTCCGGATGGTGACGCCGATTTTTTCAAGGGCGCGTTCGGCATAGCCGGAAAGGTCCGGGTGAAATGCCGGCAGGACGCGCGGGCCTGCCTCGACGAGAACGATCCTGCTGGTTCTGGTATCGATCGACCGGAATTCCTTGACCAGCGTGTGGTGCGCGAGCTGCGCGATGATGCCGGCCAGCTCGACGCCGGTCGGACCGCCGCCGATGATGGCGAAGGTCAGGAGGGCCTCGCGCGCCTTCGGATCCGTCTCCAGTTCCGCGCGCTCGAAGGCGAGCAGGAGGCGCCGCCGGATGGTCGTCGCGTCCTCGAGGGCCTTCAGCCCGGGTGCATAGGGTTCCCACTCGTCGCGGCCGAAATAGGCATGCCGCGCGCCGGTCGCCAGGATCAGCGTATCGAAGGGGACCGTGTGGCCGTCCCGCAGGACAACGCGCTTCTGCTCCCGGTCGATGCCGACGACATCGCCGAGGAGCGTGGAAATGTCGGGCCGGTTGCGAAAGACGGAGCGGATGGGCCAGGCGATTTCCGATGTCGCGAGAAGCGTGGTGGCGACCTGATAGAGGAGGGGTTGGAACAGGTGGTGATTGCGGCGATCGATGATGGTGATCTCGATATCCGGATGCCGCAGGCTCCTGGCCGCTTGCATGCCACCGAAACCAGCGCCGACGATGACGACCTTGTGCTTGTGCATGTCGAATCCTCTCCGGGAAATCTACCGGATCAAAGTCACAGCCCATCGCAGCCAGCAAGCGTTAATATCCCGAAGGCCTTTGGGGCAACGGGCACCGCCGGCATGGCGGCCATGAATGCGTTTCGTGGAGGCGTTCTGCTGCGACCGTCTCAGAGCGAACTGTCCAGGAAATACCACTGGTCCAGATGCGCCCGCACGACAGGTTCGATGGCGGCGTTGAGGTGGAGCATGTCTTCGAGGAAACGTTCGCCCGGTTTTTCCTCGGGGGGCAGGCGGATGGGGGCGAGGGCCCTGGCTTCGAAGCGGAAGCCTTCCGTGCGGATGTTGTACCAGGGGCAGATCGTGGCGTTCGTCATGCGCGCGAGGCGGATGATGAGGGCGATGTTGCCTTCCATATGGGGCGGACGGTCGAAGAAGGGGCCGCGGATGACGCCGCGGAAACCTTCGTCGCAGAAGGCGTTGACGACGCCGCCCTTCTGCAGGACCTTGAGGGCCGGGCGCACGCCCTGGAAGCCGGGCGGCAGGAACTGTACGCCGGTCTTCGTGCGTACGCGCCTGGCGATCCAGGCCTTCGCCCGTTCCGTCGGCGGCACATAGAAGGTGTGCGGCGAGACGTTGATCTTCTGCAGCAGGATCGGGCCGATTTCCCAATTGCCGAGATGCAGGCCGACGATGATCGTCGGCCCCGCACGGACGGCCTGTTCGATGATTTCAAGGCCCTCGTAGCGGATGCGCTCGGGGTGGTCGATCATGCGGGTGACGACGGAAAACTCCGTCATGATGCGGCCCTGCGACCGCTGGTTCTCGGCCACAAGGGCTTCGCACTCGGCTTCGGAGAGATCGGGACGGAGCGTGCGGATCGTCGCGCGCGCCCGGTGCACCGCGACCTTGTGGAAGCGGGGGATGGCGAAGCGGCCAAGCCAGCCGCCGAGGTTGGAGACGACATCCATCGGCAGCAGCTTCAGGGAATAGTGGCCGAGAAGGTGGGCGGCGTTCCAGAGATTGTCCTTGACCCAGTAGGTCAGGAAACGCTGGCGCGCCTCGCGGCCGGCGAAAAGCGCCGACAGGCCCGGCCGGTCGCCGCTCGAAAAGAACCAGGCCTTGCGGCGGGCGAGGCCTTCGGCCTTGTGGGGCGGCTGGTCCGTCACGGCGCGGCTCCTCAGCGTTTCTCGATGGTGATCGGCAGGCCGTCGCGCGGGCGCAGCGTGAGCCGGCAGACCGGCTCCACCTTATGGTTTTCCGGAACCCGTACGCGGAAGCGCTGGGCGATGGCGGCAAGGCACAGCACCGCCTCGGTGAGGCCGAAATGCAGGCCCGGGCAGACACGCGGGCCGCTGGCGAAGGGAATGTAGCTATAGGGCGTCGGCCGGCGGCCTTCCAGGAAGCGTTCGGGCCGGAAGCGGTGCGGCTCGGGAAACAGGCTCTCGGTGCGGTGCAGCAGCCACGGCACGATGAGGATCAGCGAATTGGCGGCGATGTCGACGCCGCCCAGCTGGTCTGCCTTGCGGTTCTGCCGCGCCAGGATCGGCACCGGCGGATAGAGGCGCAGCGTCTCCTCGATGACCGCCTTGCACCATTCGAGGTTCGGCACGTCGTCGATGGTCGGCGTGCGGTCGCCGCAGACACGGGCGATCTCCTCGTGGACGGCGCGCTCCACCCAGGGGGCGCGGGCCAGCAGATACCAGGCCCAGGTCAGGGTCGCGGCCGTGGTCTCGTGGCCGGCCATGAAGATCGTTGCGGCCTCGTTGCGCAGCGCCACCACGTCGAGCTTCAGTTCGGGGTTGCGCTGCTGGCGGCGGATCAACAGCTCGACCATCGAATTGTGGTCGCCGCGGCCGGCAAGATGATCCTCGACGACCTTGTCGATGATCCTGTGGATACGCTTGACCGAGCGGCGCAGCGAGGGCGTGCGCAGGATCGGCAGGCCATCGTCGAAGCCGAGGAAGTAGCCGAGATTGATCGAATCGATCAGCGACTGGTAGCTGGTGAAGCCCTCGGTGACGGCCGCCGCGCCCTCCTCGCCGAGCTGATTGCCGAAGACGGCGCGTGAGATGATCTCCGCCGTCAGGCCGGCCATTTCGTGCAGGGCGTTGAGCGTGGTGCCCTCGGGCATGCCGCGCCAGCGCTCGACGAGTTCGCTTGCGGTCTGTTCCATGACGGGCCCGAAGGCGGGCACGCGGTTCATGTGCACGATGTCGGCGACGAGCGCGCGCCGCTGGCGCCAGGTCTCGCCGTCGGAAATGAAGAGGCCGTCGCCGAGCAGGTGCTCCAGCGCGCGCCGCATCTGCGGGCTCTTGCGCTCGTAGTTGTCCTGCCGCTTGACGACCACGTCGCGGATGAGCGCGGGGCTGTTCACCAGCACGACCTGGCGGCCGAGAATGCGGATTTGCGAAACGTTTTCGCTATAGTCGCCGGCACGCCAGATCGACAGGAAATCGGCGCGCGCCTGCAGGAGAAGATTGAGCGGTTTTCCCGGCGGGCCGGCATAATATTGCGCGCGCACGGGCTCGAGCACGCCGTCGCCTATGAATTCGTGAAAGTGGACCGGTTTCTGGAGCCAGGCGAGCATGCAAAGCCAAATTGTTTGTTTGGCTAACGTCTAAACAACGGGCTGCATCTGTCAACCTGGGCGCGAACAGGATTCAGGCCCGGCGCCGGGCGATGAGGGCATAAAGCAGCATCATCAACAGGAGCGCGGTCGGCCAGAAGTCCGTCGCCTGGTCCCAGTTCCACTCCCAGAAGCGATAGCCGTCGAGATGGGGCGGTTTCATATGGACCGAAACCTCGTAGTCCCGCTTCTCGCGGCCGTGGAAATGGCCGATAGCGAAGGCAAGGCCGATGACGAAGCTGTCGCGCCAGCAGTAGAGCGGTCGTGCGATGGCCGCGACCACGACGGCCATGACAAGCCCCTCGACCATATGGCCGAGCCAGTCGTAATTCTGCTGAATGAAGGACCAGTCCATCGCTAGGCCACGCGCCGGGCTCGGTGGAAGGACGGTCCCGCGCGGCGGGACGGTAAAGGCCCCGCGACCGAGGGGAGGGTGGTTTCTGGCATGCACATGCTTGCACAATCGTCCCGCCGCCGGATTGTTCCGGATAGGGACCTTTCACCACCGTACATCCGACACGTGCCGTCGCGACCTGGACTGGATTGTGTTGAACAATATTGCTAGGGTTATTCAACAAGACTGAAAACAAGATCGGGCCGAGGACGCGTGGTGTCTGCGCGCCGGCAAGGCCCCTGAGGAGGAGGACGTCATGAAGCCCAATCCGATAACCGCAGCGCCTGCGGATGCAGAGGCCCGCAAGGCCATCACGCCGGTGATCTGCTACCCGGTCGAGACCCTGCCGCGGCCGGACCTTGCCGCCTACCGCGCTCTTCGGGACGATCTGGAGCTGGTGGAAACCGTCGTCGTGCCGCCGCGCGAGGCCGCTACCTGGACGGTGCCGGCCGGGCATTTCTGCCGCATCGTCAGCAGCGAGGGACCGCAGGTCGGCGACCTCAATCTCTTCAATGCCAACGATTTGCGCGAGCGGCTCTATACCGGCAAGACGCGGGCGCTGAACGGTACCCATGTCGGCCTTGGCGACCAGCTCTTCTCGAATTTCCCTTATCTGCGCCCCATCGCCACCATCACGCACGATACGCTGGACTGGTACGGCTTCGACGAATTCGGCGGCGCGGTACACGATGTCATCGGCACGCGCTGCGACCCCTACACGAACAACCTCTTGAGCCACGGCGGCCAGTATCATCATTGCTGCCATTCCAACCTGACGCGCGCCTTCGCCAAAAAGACCGGCATGGCGCCGCGTGAGGCGGAAGGTTACGTGCATGACGTGCTGAACGTCTTCATGTGCACCGGTTTCACGCGCGACACGGGACAGTATTTCATGAAGGCGAGCCCGGTGCGGCCGGGCGACTATCTGGAGTTCTTCGCCGAGATCGATCTGCTCGGCTGCATGTCGGCCTGCCCGGGTGGGGACTGCTCGTCGCAGCACTCTTCCGATACGGCGGCCTGCTATCCCATGGTCGTCGAGATCTACAAGGCCAAGGGCCTGCCGAAAGGCTGGGCGCCGCCGCCGGTCAACGGCTATGACGGCACCCACGGCCTCTAACCCGGGACTCATCGCCATTCGGCCGATGCTGATCGCACGGGCCGAATGGATCGGCGATTGGCCCTAGCGCGGCCGGCGGATGGTGCGGATCGTGCCGCTTCGTCCGCCACCACAGAAGAAGCGGTCGGCGCCGTCGGATTCCAGACCCGAGACGCCGGTGCCCTCGGGCATAAGGATCGTGTCGAGCACGGCGCCGCTTTCCGGATCGATGCGGCGCAGGTCGCTTTCCTCTCCCTCCCAGGTACCGTGCCAGAGTTCGCCATCCACCCAGGTCACGCCCGTCACCATGCGGTTGCTCTGGATGACGCGGATGACCGCGCCGGTCTGCGGATCGATCTGGTGAATCTGCCGGCTGCGGTATTCGCCCACCCACAGCGAGCCTTCCGCCCAGGTGAGGCCGGAATCACCGCCATTGCCGGGTGCGGGAATGGTGGCGAGCACGGTGCCGGAGGCGGGATCGATCTTGTGGATCTTGTCTTCGGAGATCTGGAAGAGATGGCGGCCGTCGTAGGCCGTGCCGGCATGGGCGGCCATGTCGATGGTGCCGAGAATGCGGCCGTCCTCGGGGTCGATGGAATGGACGGCGTCACCGGCGGCAAACCAGACGGCCTTGCCGTCGAAGGTGACGCCGCCGATCTGTTCCACGCCGGGAAAGGGGCCGTATTCGTGCAGGATCTCCGCCTTGGACGTGCGCATCGAAAATCTCCTTTGGATCGCTTGTGACCCTATCCTAACCGCCGGGCAGGGGGCCCGGGAGTAACAAGAGTGTCGAGAAGGCGCCGGGCGTCGGCGTCAGCCAGCGCCGGGTGCGCCCGCGGCCGATCGCCTGCACCTTGCCGGCGCTGGAAAGCGCTTCGAGCGCGCGCTGCACGGTGCGCGCGCTGGTGCCGAGCGCGATGGCGAGCGCCGAGGTCGACCAGGCCTCGCCATCGGCAAAGAGCGCGAGCACGTCGGCATGCGGCTCATCCAGCGGCGGGGCGAGAACGGCAACGGGCCTGCCATTGTTCGGCGCGAGCGCAAAGCCGGTCTTCGTCGCGGTGATGTCGGCCACTCCTCCCAGTTCCGCGCGCAGCCGCCCCATTTCCACGCGCAGACGCGCGCGGTGGGATTCGTCGGCATGCCGGGCGCGGAAGGCGTCGAGAAGCAGCCTTTCCCGGCTCGCGTCGCCGGGAAAGGCCTCGGCCAGCGTGCGCAGCAGGGAAAACAGGATCGGCCGTGTGGCGAGCGAGACGGTCGTCTCGCCGCAGCGCACGACATGCCGGCAGGCATCGACAACCAGGGTGTCTGTTGTCAGCAGGCTTGCGACCTCCTGCGGCAGCAACGGGCGCTCCGTCCCCGCCGTCAGCAGCCGGGCGGCGGGCTGCCGCAGCACGGTCGCCGCCTCTTCCACCTCGCGCAGCAGGGCGAGGATGCGCGCCTGCCGGGCCGCATCGGTTGCGCGGGCAAAGGCCTCCCGCGCCGCATCGATATGCAGGCGGCGTACCGCGATGCCCGCGACGGCCAACTCGTGCGCGGCCCGCAGCGTGGGCGGCAGCGCATCGGGCTCCGTCTCGGCAAGGCGCGCTGCGGCTTCCGTCAGATCGCCGATCAGCAGCAGACGGCGGATGGCCAGCGTCCTCGCATGGGCGGCATTGAGGTGGTCACCATGGGCCGCGAGCGTTTGCCCGGCTGCCGAAAGCGCCTTGACCGGCCAGGTGAGGTCGCGCGAGACAAGGGCGATTTCCGCTTCCGCCACGATGCAGCGTGCCCGCGCCACGGCCTCGCGCGGGCCGAAGGCGCGACCGGCGCTTTTCAGGAGCGTCTTGGCCCGATCGAGATCGCCGAGCTGGGCCATGGCGATACCGCGCAGCGCCAGCGCCGGCGGGTCCTCGCGCAGCGCCACGCGGTCGAGCGCGCCGAGCGGATCGCCGGCGGCAAGCGCCCGGGCGGCGGCTGTGATCATCGAGTCCATGCAAATCCCGTCACGCTTGTAACTCCCGCCTGCGCCCGAACCGCCGCTAGTCTTTGCCTGTCCGTTGCCGAGGAAAGGCGTTTTGCTGCGTGCATTCAAGCCCTTTCTGGTGGAACGCCCGTCGGCCCACAGGGCCATGCGAAATTCTTTCGCATCCGATGTCGGAGCGGGTATCCTGCCAGCGTCTTTCATGCGGTCGGACAGTCTGGCCCGGCATTGCCGGGCGACCGCTAAGGAGATGACCATGATCCATACGCATTATCGCTGGGTGATCGTCGCGGCAGGGGGCCTGCTCGGCTGCGTTGCCATCGGCGCCATGTTCTCGCTACCGGTTTTCCTCCTGCCCATTTCCAAGGAAACGGGCTGGTCGGTGACCGGCATTTCCACCGCCATGACCATCGGCTTCCTCGCCCTGGCCTTCGCCAGCATGTTCTGGGGAAGCCTCTCCGACCGCTGGGGGCCGCGACCCGTCGTTCTGGCGGGCTCGGCGCTGCTCGTCGTCAGCCTGCTTCTGGCAAGCACGATCACCTCGCTCGTCGGCTTCCAGTTCGTCTTCGGCCTCATGGTGGGGGTGGCGGTCGCCGCCGTCTTCGCGCCGATGATGGCCTGTGTCACCGGCTGGTTCGATACGCATCGCAGCCTTGCCGTCTCGCTGGTCTCGGCGGGCATGGGCATGGCGCCCATGACCATGTCGCCCTTCGCCGCCTGGCTCGTGACCATGCATGACTGGCGAACCTCGATGCAGGTCATCGCGCTGGTCGCCGCCGTGCTGATGATCCCGGCCGCGCTGCTGGTCAAGAGCCCGCCAGCTCTCCAGGAAGGCGGGGACGGCGCGGCTGCGGCGGATGAGCCGCAGGAGGCGATGTCGACGCGGGACGTGCTGCGCTCGCCGCAATTCGTCATCCTGTGCCTCACGAACTTCTTCTGCTGCGCCACCCATTCCGGGCCGATCTTCCACACGGTCAGCTATGCCATTACCTGCGGCATTCCGATGATCGCGGCCGTCACGATCTACAGCATCGAGGGCCTTGCCGGCATGGGCGGGCGCGTGGTCTTCGGCATTCTCGGTGACCGGTTCGGCGCCAAGCACATTCTCGTGCTCGGGTTGTTCGCGCAGGCCTTCGGGGCGCTCGCCTATATCTTTACCGGCGGGCTTGCGTCCTTCTATCTCGTGGCGGGCATCTTCGGCTTCATCTATGCCGGCGTCATGCCGCTTTACGCTGTCATCGCACGGGAAAACTTCCCGCTGCGCATGATGGGCACCGTCATCGGCGGCACGGCCATGGCCGGCAGCCTCGGCATGGCGCTGGGGCCGGTCGCCGGCGGGCTGATCTACGACACCTTCGCCAGCTACACATGGCTCTATGTCGGCTCCTGGGGCATCGGCCTCGGCGCCTTCCTCATCGCCATGACGTTCCGGCCGGTGCCGAAGGGACGCGAGGCGCTTGCAACGGCTTGAGGACGAACGAGGCTGAGGGCCTCATGGCCCAGCCTCGCCATGGCAGGCGCCAGCGGCAGCTTAATGCACCCTCTTCACCTGCATCATGCCGGGCGAGGCCTGGCGTGATGCAGGTGAGGGGCGTCTGAAAGATGCCGTTTGCTGATCATGCCGCTGCGCTCGATCACGCTGCCCCGGCCGGATCGCCGATCGGCATCAGCGCGGGCTTCGTCGCCTGTTCGCGCTTGATCTTCTCTTCCTCGCTCTCGCCCTCCTTCGTCTTTCCGGCATCGCCGGGTGTCGTGCGGGAGGGGACGGCGTTGGTCTCGCCATCGGCATCTGGTGCGCCTGGCTTCGGTTTCTCGATTGTCATGGCGGCTCCTTTTCGGAAGATCGGCCTTAGAAATTCAGGAACTGTTCCGGGTTCTTGCGGGCGCGCATGAGAAGGTCCAGCTCCCGTTTCGAGGGGCCGAACTTGTCGTATAGCCGTTTGGCCTCCTGCGGAGTGAGGCCGTAAGCCGTGCGAAAGGTTTCTATCGTGTAGCGTTCTCCCGACAGACGGCGGTGGTCGGGAAAGAGCTTGGATTGGTCGGGCATCTGCGGTCGCGCCTATCGTCTTTGACAGGGCTTCAACCGGCAAGGGCGGGTATTGTTCCCTCTCCATCGGGAAAGGTTCGGGCGGATCGCTCCGCCCGAAGGCGCTCAGGCCCCGGCGCAGAAATCCCGGAGCGCATGGGCGGCGGCGAGCATGTCGAAGGTGCGGTCCTCGCTGACCGGCTCGGCATCCGTCGAAAGCTTGATCATCGCGAATTCCGCCTTCGGGTCCATGTAGAGATACTGGCCGAAAATGCCGAAGCACATGAAGACCGGACTGTCGGGCGCCTCGATCCAGAACTGGTTGTGATAGGCCCCGTTCGGCAACGCGCCCTGCCGCTCGTCGCCGAAGACGTCGTGGTCGGCCTTGTTGAAGCTCTCGATCCAGTCCTTCGGCACGATCTGCCGGCCATGGGCCTTGCCGCCGTTGAGGAGGAGCAGGGCGAAGCGGGCGAAGTCGCGCAGCGTCGCGTTGAAGCCGCCGTCTGCCAGCGCGTAACCGCCGCGGTCGAGCGTGATATAGGCGTTTTCCTCCGCGCCCATCGGCGTCCAGAGCTCCTCGCTGATAAGGTCGGCGAGGTGCTTGCCCGTCACGCGCTGCATGATGAAGGCGAGCACGTCCGTTTCGATGGAGCGGTACTGGAAGAGCTGGCCGTGCGGGCGTTCCTGCTCGGTGAGCTGGAGGATCAGCTCCCAGACGGTCATCGGCCAGGACGGGTCGCTGATCTCGAACCAGCCGCAGGCCTGGCCGAGCTTCTGCATATGCGAGCCTGGCGTCGTGTAGGATTCGTCGAAGAGCACGCCGCTCGTCATGTCGAGCACGTGCTGCACCTTGGCGCCGCGATAGCCGGTTGCCTCGAGTTCCGGCAGGTACTGCGTCACGGGTGCCTGCGGGTCGATCAGGCTGCGGGAGACGAGAATGCCGAAGACGGCCGAGGTGACCGATTTGGAGACGGACATGGCGAGGTGCTGCCGGTAGGGCTTCATGCCGTTCATGTAGCGCTCGTCGACGATCTCGCCGCGCGACAGCACGAGGAAACCGTCGGTCGCGCTTTCCTCCAGCCATTGCGGGATCGTTCGGCGGCCGGCGCGGGTCTCGAAGGCGAGGCCATCGATATCGCGCTTGCGCTCGGGCAGCGGCAGGACCGGGCCGGGGCCGCGCCAGATTTCGGCGGTCGGCACCATTTCGCGCACATGCTGGAAGGTCCAGCGATGATAGGGCGGAAAGTCCCATTCGCCGCGCGGAATGATCGGCGCGCCGGGGTTTTTCGGGTCGCGCCGCCAGGGCTGCATGGTCGCGGTCATAAGGTTCTCCAAATTTTTCGTGCTGAAATCAGCCGGCGATGAGCTCCGGCAGGCGGTGGATCGAGGCGACGAGCTGTTGGGTATAGGCTTCGCGCGGATTGCCGAGCACCTCCGCCGCCGCGCCATGCTCGACGACCTTGCCGGCGCGGAAGACATAGACGCGCTGGCAGAAGGAGCTGACGACCGACAGGTCGTGCGAGATGTAGAGGAGCGTCAGCTTGCGCTCGCGCTGCAGGCGGGCGAGCAGATCGAGGATCTGTGCCTGCGTCGTCACGTCGAGCGCCGAGGTGATCTCGTCGGCGATCAGGATTTCCGGCTTCAGGGCGAGTGCGCGGGCGATGCCGACGCGCTGGCACTGGCCGCCGGAGAGCTGGCCGGGGCGGCGGCTGCCAAGGTCCCGCTTCAGTTCCACCATGTCGAGCAGCCTTTCGGCTTCCTTGACCGCGCCGGCGCGGTCGGTGAGCTGATGGCGCCAGATCGGTTCGGCGATGGATTCCAGCGCCGTCATGCGCGGATTGAGCGAATCGTAGGGGTTCTGGAAGACCATCTGCACCCGGCGGCGGAAACCGAGCAGGGCGGCCCCCGAGAGATCGCCGATCGGCTGGCCTTCCAGCGTGACGCCGCCTTCGGTCGCCTTGTTCTGCAGGATGACGGTGCGGGCGAGCGTGCTTTTGCCCGAGCCGCTTTCGCCGACGATGCCGACCGTCTCGCCGGCCCTGATCGTGAGGTCGATGCCGTCGAGCGCCCGGAAGGGTTCCGGCCGGCGGCCGCGCAGGGCATCGACGATGTCGCGCTTGACGGGGAAGTGCACCTTGAGGTTCTTCACCTGCAGCAGCGGCGCATCGGCGGCCGCGCCGCTCCAGCCGCTCGTCAGGCTCTTGCGGCCGGGCTGGGAGTTGACGAGCAGGCGCGTATAGGGATGACGCGGATTGCTCACCACCTGATGGGCCGGGCCTTCCTCGACGATCTCGCCATGGCGCATGACGACGATGCGCGCGCAGATATCGGCAAGCACGCCGAGATCGTGCGATATGAGCGCGATGGCGAGACCTCGGGCGCGGTTGAGGTCTTTCAACAGTTCCAGGATCTTCTGCTGCACGGTCACGTCGAGCGCTGTCGTCGGCTCGTCGGCGATCAGCAGGCGCGGGGCGCAGCTGATGGCGGCGGCGATCATGACGCGCTGCTTCATGCCGCCCGAAAGCTCGTGCGGATAGGATTTCGCGCGCATCGCGGGCTCGCGGATGCCGACATCTTCGAGAAGCGCCACGGCCTTTTCCCAAGCGGCGGTGCGCGGCAGGCCGAGGTGACGCATCATCGGCTGGGCAATCTGCCGGCCGATAGTCTGCAGCGGGTTGAGATGCGAAGAGGGGTTCTGGAAGATCATCGAGAGGTCGCGGCCGCGCAGGGTCGACCATTGCTCCGGCGCAAGGCCGAGCAGGGGCTTGCCGTCGAGGCCGATCTCGCCCGTAACGGCCGCGGTCGGTGGCAGGAGGCCGAGCGCGGCGCGGCAGATGGTGGATTTTCCCGAGCCGCTTTCGCCGGCAATGCCGACGATCTCGCCGGGGGCGATGCGGAAGGAGACGTTCCTGACCACCGGCACCTTGCCGAAGGCGACGGAGACATTGGAAATATCGAGCAGGGAATTCGTCATGCGGCGGCTCGCTGGCGGCTGAGATGGGTGAGGCCATCGCCGAGGAAGATGAGGCCGAGGCCAAGGCTGATGGCGGCAAGGCCGGGGAAGGTGCATATCCACCAGGCCTGGCGCAGGAAGCGTGTGCCGTCGGCGATCATCACGCCCCATTCGGCGAGCGGCGGCTGGGCGCCCATGCCGAGGAAACCGAAGCTGGCGCCGGCGAGCATGACGAGCACGGCATCGCTCACCGCATAGGCGATGACCGGGCCGAAGGCATTGGGCAGCACGTGGCGGAACAGCGTGACGCGGTCGGAAAAGCCGAGGCACTTCGCGGCCTGGACATATTCGCTGCCGCGCACGGCCATCACCTCGGCGCGCACGAGGCGGGCATAGGTGATCCAGGCGACAAAGGCGAGTGCGATGAAGAAGTTGAGGAGGCCCGGCCCGAGCACGCCGACGATGGCGAGAACCAGCACGAAGAACGGGAAGGCGGCCGTCAGGTCGTAGAGGCGCATCAGCACCGTGTCGATGAAGCCGCCGTAGTAGCCGCTGACGAGGCCGACCGTCGTGCCGATGATGAGCGGCGGAAGCACGCCGGCAAGGCACATCAAGAGGTCGATCTGCGCGCCGAAGAGCACGCGCGAGAAGACGTCGCGGCCGACCTGGTCGGTGCCGAACCAGTGTTCGGCGCTCGGTGCCTGCAGGGCGTGCACGATGTCGACGGCGTTCGGGTCATAGGGGGCGATCCACGGGGCGAAGAGGGCGACAAGCACCCAGAGCCCGACAAACCCGCCGGCGACGACGAGGCCGAGGGGCAGGGGGGCGCGCTCGGGCGCGGAATTTGCGGAGGCGTCCAGAGACATGGGCTTGCTCCTAGAGGCGGGCGCGCGGATCGATCGCCGCGGAGAGAAGGTCGACGAGGAAGGTGACGGCGACCGTGGTGGCGGCGAACATCACCGTCAGGCCCTGGATGACGTGATAATCGCGGGCGAGCAGCGAATTGATCATCAGGGTGCCGAGGCCGGGCACGGCATAGACCGTTTCCACGACGATGGTGCCGCCGATCAGGAAGGCGACGATGACGCCGAAGAGATTGAGCGTCGGCAGGATGGCGTTGGGCAGAACGGTGCGCCAGAAGATCTCGCTTTCGCTGGCGCCCTGTGCACGGGCGGCGGTGACGAAATCGGCGGCGGATTTTTCGATCAGCGCGGCGCGCAGGCTCTGCACCAGAACGGGAACGATCCAGATCGCCGTCGAGAGCGCCGGCAGGAAGAGATGGTGCAGATGTCCGACAAAGCTCTTGCCGTAGCCGGAGACCGGAAACCAGCCGAGGCTGACGCCGAAGAAGCGCGACATCATGATGCCGAGCCAGAAGACCGGGATCGCCATGCCGGCGACGCCGATCAGACGGATGATCTGGTCGGTCAGGCTGCCGGGACGCCGGGCGCTGGCGATGGCGAGCGCGATGGAGGGCGGCACGGCAAGGCAGATGACATAGCCCGTCAGGAACAGGGTCGGCCAGACATATTGGCCGATCAGCTCGGCGACCGGCCGCTTGTAGCGCAGCGACATGCCGATATCGCCGGTGACGAGATTGCCGGCATAGATGACGAACTGCTGCCACAGCGGCTTGTCGAGGCCGAGGCTCTGGCGGATGGCTTCGAGCGTTTCCGGCTTGGCGCGGTCGCCGGCGATCACGCGCGCCGGATCGCCCGGCACCATATGCACCAGAAGAAAGGTGACGAGCGTGATGCCGACGAGCACGAAGACGAGCTGCAGGATGCGGCGCAGGATCATGTGCATGGTAGGTCCCCGGATGCGGAAAAAAGGCGCGACGTCTTGCGACGCCGCGCCAGCCTGGGAGGAATTATTCCTCGATCGTCATGTCCTCGAGCGTCCACTGCATGGCGGGGGTGAGCTTGAGGTTCTTCAGACGGGTCGAATAGGCGACGGCGAAGGGCGCGTCGAAGAGCGGGACCTGGGCGGCCTCGTCCGTCGCGATCCTGGCGATCTCCTGGTAGATGGCGGCGCGCTTGGTCTCGTCTTCCTCGCGCGAGCCTTCCTCGGTCAGCTGGTTGACGCGGGCATTGTCGTAGAAGGTGTTGAAGGCGTGCGAGTCGCAGGCGCCGCAGATCGCCCAGCGCACGGCGGTATCCGGATCGGTCAGCTCGTTCGTCCACCAGGTCGGCGTCGCGTCGTATTCGGCGGTCGCCGTATCCGACCACCAGGTCGCCACGTCGACATTGACGATGGACGGCTTCAGGCCGATCGCTTCAAGCTGTGCCTGCATGAAGAGCGCGATCTGCTGGGTCGCCTGGCCGGCCGTCACCGGTATCTTGACCTCCTTGCCGGCCATGCCTGACGCCTCGATCAACTGCTTGGCCTTTTCCATGTCGGGAGCGAAGCCGGCATAAGCCTTGTCGTGATAGTCGAGGCCGGAGGGCAGGACCGTATTGGCGGGCGTCGCAAGGCCCGTCGTCACGATCTCGGTGATCGCCTTCTTGTCGAGCGCATAGGCGACGGCCTGGCGCGCCCTGACGTCGGAGAAGGGCGCGCGGCTGTGGTTGAGCAGCACGGTATAGATGACGTGCGAATCCTCCATGCGCATGTCGATGCCTTCGGTCGCGGAGAGGTCGGCAGCCTGCGACCATTCCACTTCGCGCATCACGTCCACTTCGCTGGATTTCAGCATGGCGGCCGCCGTTTCCGGCTCGGCGATTTCAAGCAGTTCCACCGTGGCGTCGGACTTCGGATAACCCGTGCGCCAGTAGTTGGCGTTCGGCACCAGAACCAGCTTTTCGCCCGGCTTCCATTCCTTCACGGCATAGGGGCCGGAGGTGACGGGCACGTCGGCGAAGGCCTGTTCGCCGCGCTTTTCGACATCGGCCTTGGAGACGATGCCGGCATTCCACATCTCGAACTGGCCGAGCTGCGAAACGAGCGGGTTCTTCATCTTGACGACGACGGTCCTGGCGTCAGGCGCCGCGAAGGATTCCACCGCGCCGAAGGTCGAGGGCAGGGCGGATTGCGGGTCGGTGCGCACGCGCTCGAAGGAGAAGACGACGTCGTCGGCGGTGAGCGGCGTCCCGTCGGAGAACTTCGCTTCGCGCAGGTGCAGCGTGTAGGTCAGGCGGTCGTCGGAAATCTCCCACTTTTCCGCAAGGCCGGGTTCCAGCGCGCCGGTATCGGTGTTGCGATGCAGGACACGGGCATAGAGCTGGCCGAAGGTTTCGATATTGCCGGCCGCGGCGGAGCGGGACGGATCCAGCGTCGTCGCCGGATAGGGCGAGGCGATGCGCACGAGCGCCTCGGCATGGGCGGCGGCGCTCATGCCCATCGTCGCGACCCCGAGGGCGACGGAGGCCGCCAGTACAAGCTTGCTCAGTTTTCTCATGGCTTCTCCCCTTTTGAAGGCCGGGCACTCCTGTTGCCGGGCGATCTCTGGGGGAGATTTTGTGATCTCAGATCACGATTGTGTCAACTTGAACTTTGCAAATTTCGTGATTTGTGATCACAAAATTTTCTCGCAAAGCGGAAGGTTCTGGGCCGAGAGGCCGGAAATTTCTGCAATTTCAGCGCCTTCGCAGCCTGGGCGGCGGAATGGGGCGTCTCAGGGAAAGTGTGCGGCTAGGCGCGCAGGACGTCGCCCGTCAGCTTGGCGCGACGGGTGAGGTAGCCGGCGAGCGGATCGTCGAAGGCGTTTTCCGCCGAGCAGACGGCATCGAGGAAGAGCGAGAAGAGGCTGGCCTGCGAGGTGACGTCGAGCTTGGCGTAGAGGTTCCGCCGGTGCAGCTTCACCGTCGCCGGCGCGATACCGAGCTTGGCGGCGGCTTCCTTCACCGAGTGACCGCGCAGGATGAGTTGTACGACCTGGCATTCACGGCCGGTCAGAACGCTGCGGCCGAAATTGCGCACGGCCTGCGCCAGCGCGCTTTGCAGCAACGGCTCGTCGTCCCGGCCCTCGGGGCGAAGGTCCCGGTAATGCCGCACGATGGCCTTGACGAGCAGCGGCGTTGCGGTGCGCAGGAACCTGAGGTCGAGGGTGGTGAAGGCGGGGCGGGTGGCGCGGCGGGCGAGCGAGATGGCGAACTTGGTGTCTGCGTCGAGGCTCACCAGCACGTTGATCTCGTCCTGCAGGCCGGAATACTGGTAGAACTCTCGGTAGTAGTCGCTGTCGCCGAAGCCGGTGTCGAGCTGGCTCAACTGGTGCACGCCGTCGATACCGTCTTCCAGCGTCAGCCGGTAGAAGGGATCGAGCCGGTAGTAGCCCTGCAGATATTGCTGGATGTTGGACAGACCCCGGTCCGTCCGCCAGTCGTTGAACAGGATCTTCGGCGCAAGGCCCCGGCGGTAGAGCAGGACGAGGCTGGCGTCGAAAGCGATCTGCTGCTTCAGCGCGTTCATGATGCGCTCCTGGAAATCCAGCCGGCCGATGCCGTCCAGCAGCGCCATGGCCAGATCGGAAATGGCCGAGACCTGTCCGTCCTCAGTCAATGTTTCGACAGTCATATGTTCCCCGCGGCCGATTCCGGTTCCGTCGTTTGCCCATAGTTCTATGCGTGAACCTTGCGTTTGTCTCGCCCGACAAGAAATGCACATGCACCCCATTGCGTGATCTGAGATCACAGTATAGCGTTTAAGCATCGCCGGGGGAAGCTGCCTTCCGGTGGCATTTGCCGGGTCGGCGCAGAGATGAAGCCACGGGAAACCGCGAGACTGTGCGGCGGCGAATGGGTGGTTCCGGATATTGTGGGGGTTGCCGCGCAAGTGGCATGGCATGAAATGTGCCTGCTGCAGTGCGAGTTTCATCCCCATTTTCGTTCCGGTGACGCTGGCGGGCGTCTTGCAGGACGAGCCGGATCCACTCCTGCAGCGGGGGATTGAGAAAGGACAGGCCATGGTCGGCAGAACCGCTTTCGAGGAGAGATACGGCTTTCGCCGCGATCAGGTGAGGCTCGGCAACTGGCGTATGACGCCGTTCAGCGCCTGGGCGTTCCAGAATGTCGGCGAACTGGTGCCGAGCGCCCATGTCTGGGGCGGAACGGGCGAGGCGGATGCGCCGCTGGATCCGGCGGGCCTTGTGGCCGAGACCGTGTCGCTGCCCGGTGGCAAGGAGCGGATCGGCGACTTCCTCGCCCGCTCCCATGCCGACGCCCTCACCGTCATGAAGGCTGGCACGTTCGTTGCGGACTGGTTCGCGCCGACGATGGACGCCGGCAACCGCCACATCGCCTTTTCGATCAGCAAGTCCATCGTCGCGGTCGTCGCCGGCGCCTTGCAGGAGGATGGCCTTCTCGACCCGCAGGCGCCTGTCACGCACTATGTGCCGGAGACGGCCGGCTCGGCCTATGGCGATGCGACGGTCCAGCATGTGCTGGACATGGTGGTCGCCATCGACATCGACGAGGCCTATCTCGACCAGAACAGCCCCTTCGGGCGCTACCGCAAGGCCATGCTGTGGAATCCGGGTGGCGGCGAGGAGGGGCTTGCCGAATTCCTCTGCACGCTCCAGCCCCTGCCGGGCGACCATGGCGACATCTTCCGCTACCGTTCGCCGAACACCGACATGCTCGGCGTCATTCTCGAGCGGGCCTCCGGCCACCGCATGCCCGATCTCCTGCGGGAAAAGCTCTTCGCGCCGCTCGGCGCACGCGGGGCGGTGTCGATCACCGTCGACCGTGAGGGCACCTGCCGCTCGTCGGCCGGCATCTCGCTCACCCCGCGCGATCTCGCCCGCGTCGGCGAGATGATGCGGCAGGGCGGTGTTGCTGCGGGCAGGCGCCTCGTCTCCGAAGCCTGGGTCGCCGACACGATCGGCGGCGGCAGCAAGGACGCCTGGGACAAGAGCGATTTCCACGGGCTCTTCCCGAAGGGTCGCTACCGCAACAAATGGTACCAGACGGGCGAAGGCGCCTATTGCGGCATCGGCATTCACGGCCAGTGGCTCTACATCGATCCGGCGAGGGAAACGGTCATCGTGCGCATGTCCTCGCAGCCGGATCCGGTGACCGATCCGTTCGACCGCGACAACATCGCGTTTCTTGCCGCGCTGTCCCGCATGGTCTGAGGCAGGCGTGCCGGCGTCGTTCGCGGGACTTGCGCGGGCGCCGGCAAATCTCCTACCAAGGGCAACGGCAGCAACGCGCAAGGCGGTTTTCGAGGGACGGACATGGCGGCGAAGAAGGCGACGAGCATCACGGCGATCGAGGCGCCCGTGCCCATGCACGAGCAGGTCTATCAGCAGATCGTGCATGCGCTGATGGCCGGGCATTTCGAGCCGGGCCAGAAGCTTACCTATCGCAAGGTGGCGGAGCAGTTCGGCACCAGCCCGATGCCGGTGCGCACCGCCTTCCAGCGCCTGCAGGCCGTGCGCGCGCTGAATCTTCTGCCGAACGGCAGCGTCGAGGTGCCGCTTCTCACCGTGCCGTCCTTCAACAGTCTGATCGAGGCGCGCCTCGCCATCGAGGGCACGGCGACGGAGCTGGCGACGCCGCGGCTCAACGGCAACAGCCTGCGCACCGTCCGGCACCATTGCAAGGCGCGCACGGAGGCCGCCAAGGCCGGCGACATCGATCGCTACCTGCAGGCCAATTTCGATTTCAAGTTCGCGATCTATCAGCACTGCGGCAACGAATACCTGCTGTACATCATCGAGATCCTCTGGCTCCAGGCCGGTCCCTTCCTGCGCAAGCTGGTCGAGGGCACGACCTTCACGCCGACCGAAGCCCTCGACGTCGATTTCCATGAGCGCATCATGGACGCTCTGGAGGCGAAGGATCCGGTCGCGGCCCGTGAGGCCGTGGCCCACGACATTCGCGAGGCGGCGCAATACATGCTGAAACACGCGAAGTTCATGGCGGGCTGAGGCGGCGTCTTCCGACGCCGCCGGTTTCTCGGAGGTTCAGTCTCGTCCGGACCAGCGGCTGCCGACAGCGACGGCAAGCCGCTGTGCCAGCGAACGGACCGGAGACGGCGCGGCGAGGGTCGGCTTCGCCCTGGGAGCCGCGACGGCTTCCACCGCCTGCCGTCCGTCGCCAAGACGAAACTGCGCGATCCGGCCCGACAGCGCGGCGACTTCGCCGACCAGCGTGTGGCAGGCGGCGTTCGTCTCTTCCACCATGACGGCGTTCTTCTGCGTCGTCTCGCCGACCACCGTCACCGCGGCATTGATCTCCTGCAGGCTGCTCGACTGTTCGCGGGCGGCGAAGACGATCGCCTGCACATTGGCGTCGATCTGCTGCACCTCGCCGACGATGGTTTCCAGCGTCTCGCCGGTCTGCCCGACGAGCGACACGCCGCGATGCACCTGTTCGCCGGAGGCGGTGATGAGCAGCTTGATCTCCTGCGCCGCCTTGGCCGAGCGCTGGGCAAGATCGCGCACTTCCTGCGCCACCACGGCGAAACCCTTGCCGGCTTCGCCCGCGCGGGCGGCCTCCACGCCGGCATTGAGCGCAAGCAGGTTCGTCTGGAAGGCGATGGTGTCGATCACGCCGATGATGTTGAAGATCGATTGCGAGGATTGCTCGATGGCGCTCATCGCCTCCACGGCGGCGCGCACCACGGTGCCGGAGCGCTCGGCATCCTGCTTGGCGCGGCTCACCTGCACGCCGGCCTGTTCGGCGCGGGCGGCCGACCGGGCGACGGAGCGGGTGATCTCGGACAGCGCCGCGGAGGTCTCCTCCACCGAGGCGGCCTGCTGCTCGGTGCGGCGGGCAAGATCGTCGGCCGCCCGCTGGATTTCCGTCGAGCCCTGCTCGATGGTCGCGGCATTGTCGCGGAAGGACAGCATGGCGTCTTCGAGCTTTTCCACCGCGGCGTTGAAGTCGGTGCGGATGCCGTCCAGCGAACCGGTGAAGGGTTTTGTCAGCCGCACGCCCATGTCGCCGCCGGAAAGGCGGGCAAGGCCGGCGCCGAGTTCGGCGACGACGAAGCGGATTTCCTCCTGTCGGGCCTGTTCGGTGAGGCTGCGTTCCTGCCGGTCCGTTTCGTCCTGTTCGCGGCGCGCGACAGCCTCCGCCTCCAGCGCCACGCGCTTGCGGTTGCTGTCGAGCAGCACGCCGAGCGAGCGGGAGAGGCTGCCGAGTTCGTCCGTCTTTTCCCGGTCGGTCAGCTCGACGTCGAGGGTGCCGTTCGCAATCGCCGTGGTTTGGCCGATGATCCGGCCGATGCGGCCGACGAAGCGGCGGGCGATCACCCAGCCGGCGAAGGCGACCAGCACCGCGCCGCCGGCAATGAGGCCGATGGCAATGGTCTGCAGCCGCGTCAGGCTGGCAAAGACCGTCGCTTCCGGCACGGAGACCACGGCATACCATTTCGCGCCGGCAAAGGGTTCGACCGGTACGGCGATGGCAAGCGATGGCGTGCCGTCCTTCTCGGGGAAGTCGTGAATCTGGTCCGGCGCATCGAGCAGGGTCTTCCAGGCTGTCTGGTCGAGATCCGTCTTGTCGAGCGGCTGGCCGAGCACCGTTGCGTCGGGATGGGCGACGAAGCTGCCCTTCTCCGTGACGAGCGCCATGTAGCCGGTGCCGAGCGGCCGGATCGCGCCGAGCCGTTCGGTGATGGCGTTCAGCACGAGATCGCCGCCGCCGACACCAAGGACGATGCCATCCACCTTGATGGCGCCGGAAATCGAGGCGAGGCGGGTAACCTTGCCCTCGACCGCATATTCGAAGGGTTCGGTCAG
Source organism: Shinella sp. G-2 (assembly GCF_050172695.1). Classification (NCBI taxonomy): domain Bacteria; kingdom Pseudomonadati; phylum Pseudomonadota; class Alphaproteobacteria; order Hyphomicrobiales; family Rhizobiaceae; genus Shinella; species Shinella sp. G-2. Next base: position 115,236 of record NZ_JBBEYH010000001.1, read on the forward strand.
CCGCAACGCCCCTGTTTTCAGCGGCTTCATGAACTGTTCCTGCGCGTCCGGCAGGTCATAGTCGATGGTCGGCTCAAGCTTCAGGTCGTCTCCCTTGCGGAAGACATAGGGGATCAGCCGGCCCGAGGCGTCGTGCATCGGCTTGCCGGCGAATTCCGCGTCGCGGCCGTCGAAGGCGTTCGGATTCCAGATCGTGGCGAAGCCGGCGAGTTCCGGCGCGGTGGCGAGCGATTGCAGGAGAAGGCGGTTGATGTCCTCGCGGGTCGCGGTGCCCTGCCGCTTCAGCACCGCCATGGAGGCGTTGAGCTGCTCGACGAAGCGGGAGGCCTGCCGCAGCTCCATGGTGATCTGCATCGCCTGCGTCACGGCTTCCTGCCGGATCTTGTCGCGGCTTTCCTCCAGCATTTCCTGGCGGGCGACATAGAGAAGACTTGCCGCCGTGCCGACCGTGGCGATCAGCCCGAAGGCGATCGTCGCGAAAATATTGCGCATCGTTGCCGATTTGAACACCGTTCCCTCCTCGTTCGGTCTTCGCGTGTCTCAATGCAGGGGGAAGCCCAGCGCCGAGACGAATTTCAGCCAGGGCAGCCGCCATCCGCCCTTCCGGTCGGCCGTATCCAGCGCATTCATGGTGATCTGCGCGCCAAGCCAGCGGAACGGTTCCGGCGGCACGATGGACGGCATCTGCGTCGCGAATTCCAGCCGGCTCTCGGGCAGCGTCGAGCCGGCCAGGATGTCGAGCGCGACGCGCGCGCCGAAGCGCGAGGCCGAGACGCCGAAGCCGGAATAGCCGCCGGCATAGACGACCTTGCCGCCGTAATAGCGCTGGAAATGCACCGCCATGCGCGTCGAAAGGTCGATGGCGCCGCTCCAGGCATGGCTGAAGGAAAGGCCTTCGAGCTGCGGGAACGTATCGAAGAAGGCGCTGGCGAGCGGCGCGTAGGTGTCGTGCGCGCGGTCGATGGCGGGCGAGGTGTCGCCGTTGAAGGCATAGGCGAGGCGGCCGCCGAAGATGATGCGGTTGTCTCTCGTCAGGCGCATGTAGTTCATCTGCGTGCGCATGTCGTAGATGCCCTGCCGGTTGCCCCAGCCGATAGCCGCCATCTGCGCGTCGGAGAGCGGCTGCGTCGCCAGCACCCGGTCGCGGATCGGCACGATGCGGCGCTTGATATGCCTGTGCCCGGCCATGAAGGCATTGGTGGCGAGCAGCACCCGGTCGGCGACGATCGTGCCGTGCGGCGTGGTCACGCGCATCTTGCCTGCCGTCTCCTCGATGCCGAGCAGCGGGGTGGTTTCGTAGATTTCGACGCCGAGGCTCAGCGCGAGGCGCTTCAGGCCCCAGGCGAGCAGGGCAGGGTGCACGGTGCCGGCGACGTCCTTGGTCCAGACGCCGGCCTTATAGCGCGGCGAGCGGATATGCTCGGCAAGGGCGCTCTGGTCGAGGAAGACGGCGTTATGGCCGTATTTGAGATGCAGGTCGTGCTCTTCGTGCAGGCTGTCGATCTGGCTGTCGTCGATGGCGACGTTCAGTTCGCCGCCCCATTCGGCGTGACAGTCGATGCCGTTGTCGGCGATCGTCTGCATGAATCCGCGCATGTTCTCCTGGCCGAACGCTTCCAGCGTGGCGATATCCTTGGGGAAGATGCGGGCGGCATTGGAGAGCCCGTGCATGACCGAGGTGGAGGCGACCCCACCGTTCCGGCCGGACGCGCCGCTGGCGATGCTCGATTTCTCGATCAGGATGACGGCGCAATCGGGTTTTGCCTGCCGCGCCTGGATGGCGGCCCAAAGGCCCGTGAAGCCGCCGCCGACCACCAGAAGGTCGGCCTTGCGCGGGGCGGTGAGGGGAGGCAGCGCTGCCGGCCGGTCGGGTCGATCCAGCCAGAAGGGTTCCATTTTCACGTCGGCAAGCGCTTTCGATACCATGGTACGCATCTCCTCCCCTCCGCCTGCCGTTACTTCGACGTCTGGAGGACGTAGATCTTGCGCATGGTTTCCAGCACCTCGAAGCGCACTTCGGTGGCCGGGGGCAGGATGTAGCTTTCACCCGGACCGAAGGTCTCGACGGAACCGTCCGGATTGGTCAGCGCGACCTTGCCGGAGACGATGACGGCATATTCGGTGCCGTTCGGATAGACGAGCATTTCGGCATAGGGGGTGCACTGCCAGGTGCCGATGACGAGCGAGCCGTCGGCGCTTTCGAAGTGGACGTCGCCCATCTCCTCGGCAAAGCCGGAGAGAATGGCTTCCGCCGGCACGACGCTGCACTTTTCGAGCGCGTTGAGGCCAACGCCGTCGCGGCCGAGCTTGATGACTTTCGACATGATGAAATCCTAACCTTGGTTGGCAACTTGCCTGCTTTTGCAGGACTTGCCCGTATTTCGCCCGCGGCCGGAAACTGCGGAATACGCCAAAAGGGTAGGTGAAAAGCAGCCTCCGCCATGGGCGGCGCGGCGCCAAAACAGAGACGGGGCCGGGACATTCGCGCCTCGACCCCGCCATCCGGGAGAAACTGTTGAGCACAGCTCATCTGGTGGACGCAGATTGTATACCGCGCCGCCCGAAAAGCCGGAAACTAAGGCCGCATTATCAACGCGGCCGCACTATTTTGCGGCTGTGAACACTGGGTTTGCGCTGCAAATAGAGGGTTGATGCGGATCGTACATGGGCTCATGATCATTGTACATGGTCCTTCCCGATGGATTGTCGACATTCCCTATCTGCAAGTGTTGATGATGCACTTTTTGCATTGTACACAATAATTGCGGTCTGATGGATCGCGATGGGGTGGCCGGCTGCTGGAGGGCGGCGCGGCTTCTTCGTCCAACAAATACCCATGGGAGGGGAGTATGAAGCAGGCACTTCTTTCGATTTGCGCGGCTGCGCTCGGACTGACGCTGGCTGGTCAGGCCTCGGCTGCCGGCACGCTGGAAACCGTCAAGGCGCGCGGCAAGCTCATCTGCGGCGTCTCGCTGACGGTGCCGGGTTTCGCGGCGCCGGACGACAAGGGCCGCATGCAGGGCTTCGACGTCGACATCTGCCGCTCGATCGCCGCTGCCGTCTTCGGCGACGGGGAAAAGGTCGATTTCGTTCCGACCAACATCAACACGCGCTTCCAGGCGCTGCAGTCCGGCGAGATCGACGTGCTGTCGCGCCAGACGACGCATACCTTCTCGCGCGATGCTTCGCTCGGCCTCGATTTCGGTCCGACGGTCTTCTATGACGGCCAGGGCCTGATGGTGCCGAAGTCGCTCGGCGTTTCCAGCGCCAAGGAACTGACGGAAGCCGCGATCTGCACCCTGCCGGGCACCACGACCGCGCAGAACATCTCCGACTTCTTCGCCGCCATCAACGGCAAGTTCGAGCTCGTCGTGTTCGAGAGCCCGGACGAGAACCGCGCCGCGTTCTATTCGGGCCGCTGCGAAGCCATCACCTCGGACCGCTCGGACCTTGCCTCGATCCGCTCCGTCGCCAACAATCCGGAAGATTACGTCGTCCTGCCGGAAACGATCTCCAAGGAGCCGCTCGCGCCGGCCTTCCGCCAGAACGATTCCAACTGGGGCGACATCGTTTCCTGGTCGGTCTGGCTGCTGATGGCCGCCGAAGAAAAGGGCATCACCCAGGCGAATGTCGACGAGAAGCTGAAGAGCGAGGACCCGGACGTACAGCGCATGCTGGGCGCCACCGAGGAACTCGGCAAGATGCTCGGCCTCGACAACAAGTGGGGCTACAACGTCATCAAGAGCGTCGGCAATTACGGCGAAATCTTCGAGCGCAACGTGGGCGAGGGCACCAAGCTCGGCCTGACGCGCGGCCCGAACGCGCTGTGGAACGCCGGCGGCCTGATCTACTCGCCGCCGATCCGTTGATCGCTTCCTAGAGCGATCTTCCCGGGCGCGCGCGTGGCGGTGCGCGCGCCCTTTCTTTCCCGATACCGGCGGCGAGGTTTCATGGCTTTCCTGCATGACATGCGCTTTCGCGCCTATTTCTATCAGGTCGTGGCGATCGGTTTCGTCGCCCTCGTCGGCTGGACCCTGGTTTCCACGGCAAGCGGCAACCTCGCCAAGCAGAACATCGCGACCGGCTTCGACTTCCTGACGCGGCCGGCCGGCTTCGTCATCACCGAGGCGGCCATCGCCTTCGAGCCCACCGATACGGTCGGCCGGGCCATCCTCGTCGGCATCGCCAATACGGTGAAGGTCTCGCTGCTGGCCGCCTTCTTCGGCACCGTGCTCGGCCTTGCGGTCGGCATCGCGCGCATGTCGCACAATCCGCTGCTGGCGCGCCTTGCGCTCGTCTATGTCGAGCTTCTGCGGAACGTGCCGCTGCTGCTCTATCTCTTCCTCTGGTATTCGCTGATCATTCTCATCCTGCCGCCGGTCAAGCAGGCGCTGCATCTTCTGCCGGGCGTCTATCTTTCCAACAGCGGTCTCGTCGTGCCGGCAGCGCTCGTCGAACGCGGCGGCCTTGCGCTGCTCGTCGCTCTCGTCGCCGGTGCGGCGGCGGCCCTCGTCATCCGCAGCGTGGCGACGAAGAAGCGCGTCGCCACCGGCCGGTCGAACCATGGCGGCCTCCTTGCGCTTGCCGCGCTGGTCGCTCCCGCGCTGCTGCTCTGGCTTGCCGGCGGCGTTTCGATCAGCTGGGATTTCGCGACCGCTGGCAAGTTCCGCCTGACGGGCGGGCTGCACGTGCGGCCGGAATTCGTCGCGCTGCTCTTTGGCCTCGCGCTCAGCGTTTCGGCCAATGTCGCGGAAATCGTGCGCGCCGGCATCCAGGCCGTCAACAAGGGACAGTGGGAGGCATCGTCCGCACTCGGGCTTTCTCGCGGCAAGACCATGCGGCTCGTCGTGCTGCCGCAGGCGCTGCGCATCATCATCCCGCCGCTCACCAACACCTATCTCACCGTCTTCAAGAACAGTTCGCTGGCAATCGCCATCGGCTACCCCGACCTTGTCACCGTCTCCAACATCGTGATGAACCAGACCGGGCAGGCCATGGAGACCATCGCGATCTTCATGGGCGTCTATCTCACGCTGTCGATCGCCATCTCGCTGCTGATGAACTGGTACAATGCGCATGTCGCGCTGAAGGAGCGCTGATATGACCGACGTCCAGGCCCTCGTCCTCGCGCCGCCGCAGCCCGCGCCCGGTGCCGCACGCATGGGTAAGTTTTCCGCCTATTTCGGCACGCCCGGCAACACGCTGGTCAGCCTCCTGTCGATTGCCGTCATCCTGTTCGTCGTCAAGCTCGCCTTCGGCTGGCTGGTGGTCGATGCGGTGTTTTCCGGCGACGGCGCGGTGTGCAAGGCGGCAAGCGGCGCCTGCTGGCCCTTCGTCGGGCAGAAGCTGCGCTACATGCTGTTCGGCTTCTACCCCTACGAGGAGCAATGGCGGCCGATGCTCGCCCTGCTGCTCTTCTTCGGCGCCTGCCTCTTCTCCATGATGCCGCGCTTCTGGAGCCGCGGACTGCTGATCGCCTGGATCGTCGTCATCCTGCCGGGGCTCTACATTCTCATGGCCGGCGGTGTCTTCGGCCTGTCATCGGTGCCGACGACGAACTGGGGCGGCCTGCCGCTCTCCTTCACGCTCTCCTTCGTCGGCCTGACGCTTGCCCTGCCGCTCGGCATCGTGCTGGCGCTCGCCCGGGCCTCCAACCTGCCGGCGATCCGCGTGCTGGCCATCGGCTTCATCGAGATCGTGCGCGGCGTGCCGCTGATCAGCATCCTGTTCATGGCGACGGTCATGCTGCCGCTCTTCATGCCCGAGGGCACGACCATCGACAAACTGCTGCGCGCGCAGGTGGCGATCATCCTTTTCGCCTCCGCCTATATCGCCGAGATCGTGCGCGGCGGCCTGCAGGACGTGCCGGCCGGGCAATACGAGGCGGGCAAGTCGCTCGGCCTGCACTACTGGCAGGTCATGCGCAAGATCGTGCTGCCGCAGGCGCTGAAGAAGGTCATTCCGCCGATGGTCGGCCTGTTCATCGGCTTCTTCCAGGATACGACGCTCGTCACCATCGTCGGCCTTGTCGATTTCCTCGATACGGTGCGCTCGGCGATCCGCGACCCGGAATGGCAGGGCATCGCCGTGCTCGAGGGCTATCTCGTTGCTGCCGCCGTCTACTTCACCTTCAGCGCCCTGATGGGCGCCTACAGCCGCTTCCTCGAAAAGCACTTCAGGACGACCTATGCGTAACGTCACCGTCATCCGCAACGCCCGCACCGTCGTCGCCTATGATGGCGCAACGGGCGGCCACGCCTATCTGGAGGAGGCCGACGTCGCCTTCGACGAGACCGGTTTCCTCCATGTCGGCGGTCGCTACGAGGGGCCGTTCGCGGCGGAGATTTCCGGCCGCGACCGCATGGTCCTGCCGGGCCTTGTCAACGTGCATTGTCATTCCGGCGAAGAGCCGATCTCGAAGAGCTTCTTCGAGGACCAGGGCACCGCCGCCCTCTGGGGCCAGGCGATGTACGAATTTTCCACACTCATCGAGATCGGCGACGATGCGGTGAAGGCCGCGCTCACCGTCATGCTGGGCGATCTGCTGCGCAGCGGCGTCACCACCTTCGTCGACATTGCCGGCCCGCATGACTGCTGGTTGCCGACGCTGGCGGAAAGCGGCGCGCGCGCCTATGTCGCGCCCGGCTTCCGCGAGGCGCAGTGGCATGTGGAAGACAGCCACCGCCTCGATTTCCGCTGGAATTCCGTCCGTGGTCGCGAGGCCTTCGCGCGGGCGCTCGAAACCGTCGACGCCGCGCGGGCGCATCCCTCCGGCCGGCTCGGTGGCATCGTCGCCCCGGCGCAGGTCGAGACATGCTCGCCCGAACTCTTGCAGGAAGCGGCCGAGGCGGCGCGCAGCCGCAAGGTGCCGATCACCATCCATGCCGCCCAGACCATGGCCGAGCATGAGGAACTGCTGCGCCGTCACGGCCTCACCGCCGTGCAGTATCTCGAAAAACTGGGCGTTCTCGGCCCGGATCTCATTCTCGGCCATTGCATCTTCATCGACAGCCACAGCTGGACGCGCCAGCGCACGGCGGACGATCTCGGCCGCCTTGCGGCAAGCGGCACGAGCGTTGCCCATTGCCCCGTCACCTTCGCGCGCAGCGGCATGATCCTGCAATCGGTCGGCCGCTATCGCCGGAGCGGCGTCAACGTGGCGCTCGGCACGGACAGCTACCCCTTCAACATGCTGGAGGAGATGCGCACGGCGCTGATCAATGCCCGTATCGCCGCCGGCACGGTCTTCGACGTCTCGACCGCCGATATGCTCGACGTGGCGACGCTGACGGGGGCGAAGGCTCTCGGCCGTAGCGATATCGGCCGCATCGCCAAGGGCGCGAAGGCGGACTTTTCGCTGATCGACCTGAAGCATCCCGGCATGCAGCCGGTCTATGACCCGTTGCGCAACCTCCTGCATTGCGCCGCCGAGCGCGCGGTCGCCGCTGTCTATGTCGATGGGGCCTGCGTCATGGAAAACGACCGGCCGACACGGGTCGACTATGACGGGGCGCTTGCGGAATTGCAGGCGGTGCAGGACTTCGCGGTGCGCCATTTCCAGGCGAACGATCCGCGCGGCCGCTCCGCCGCCGCGCTCGCCCCGCTCTCGTTGCCGGTGCTGCCGCATCCGTGATGCTGCGGATCGCCAAGGCGTGAGGGAAGCCGTATGATGCCGCTCCCGATCCCCGACACGGCCGTACCGCGCATGCATCGACGCCTGACATTTCTCCGTTCCTCGGCCGCGCTTGCCGGCGGCTGGCTGCTGATGCTCGCGGCCTTCGGCATCTATTCGGCAACGAGCCACCGGCAGGCCTTCGAGCAGGAGGTGTCGGAAAGCGGCCGCGCCTTGCAGCGGGCGATCTCCCAGCGCGTCGCCCAGCACGATGCGCATCTCACCGGCCTCAGCGCCCTCGGTCTCGCGCAGGCACAGCCGTCGGAGGACTTCGACCTCGTCGCCAAGTCGATCCTGCGCTTCTACCCGCGCATCGTCGCCATCGACCTCATTCATGTGCCGGCGGGGGCGGCGGCCGGCGTGGTGAGTTCCGCAAGGTCCGACGACGGCTCGACGGCCGATCCAGAACAGGTTTCACGGGCGGTGGAAATGCTCACCCCCGGCAAGGCCGCCTATGGTCCGGACGCCAAGCCCGGACATTACCGGGTGATGAAGCGCATGAACGATACGATGGCGGTCAGCCTCGATATCGACGGCGCCAAGCTGGTCGAGGGGGAAGAACTGCCGAACTGGGCGACGCTGCGGCTGTCCACCGCCGAAGGCCCGCTGCTGGAAACCGGGGCGAAGCAGCCCGTTGTCGAAGGGTTTCTCGCCCGTACGGTGAGCTTCGATGCGCCCATCGTCAGCAGTACGCAGCCCTTGCGGCTCTCCCTGCAACGCCATGTCACCCCGGCGCAGCTTCTGCCGCCGCTGCCCTTTCTGCTTTTCGCCGCCATCTCGCTCGCCGGCCTCGTTCTGGTCCGCTCTCTCCTGAAACACCGGCAGGAGGCGGCGGTGGCGCGCGAGGCGGCGGAGGCGGCCTCGCGGCGCGAGGCCTTGCGCCAGCACGAAACGAAGCTCGCCCATGCGCTGCGCATCAACAGCATGGGCGAAATGGCCTCCGGCATCGCCCATGAGCTGACCCAGCCGCTGACAGCGCTGCTGAGCCAGAGCCAGGCGGGCCGGCGCATTGCGGCGGCGAACGGCCTGACGGACACGCCCATCGATACGGTGCTCGCCGCCAATGTGCTGCAGGCCAAGCGCGCCGCCGATATCCTCGTGCGCCTGCGCGCCTATGTCGGCAAGAGCGCGCTGGAGGCCGGAATTCACGACCTCGGCCGCCACGTTGCCGATATCGTCGCCCTCTCGCGCATCGATCTCGACCGGCGCGGCATCGCGCTCGATATCGACGTTCCCGAAGCCCCCGCCCTGGCGCGGATCGATCCGGTCGAGATCGAACAGGTCATTCACAATCTCATCCGCAATGCGGCCGATGCGGTGGAGCAGGCGGGCAGGGCGGACGGCCGGGTTCTGGTCGCGCTGACGCCGGCAGGGTCGAGCTACGAGATCACCGTCTCCGACAATGGCACAGGCATTCCGCCGGAAATCCTGCCGCGCCTGTTCGAGCCGTTCTTCTCCAGCAAGCCTGACGGCATGGGCCTCGGGCTCAGCCTGTGCGAAAGCATCGTCGAGCGTTTTGACGGCAGCATTGCCGCGGAGAACCGGGCGGACGGCGGGGCGGTCTTCACCGTGCGCCTGCCGGCGGCGCGCGACATGCACACACGAGAGGAAGCAGCGGAATGACGATGGCGCCGGTCTATCTGGTCGATGACGACGAGGGGGTGCGCAGCGCGCTTTCGCTGCTGCTCGGCACCTATGGCATTCGCATCGAGACCTTCGGCGACCCCACCGCCTTCCTGGCGCGTGCGCCGAAACTGAAGCCGGGTGTCCTGCTGCTCGACCTGCGCATGCCCGCCATTACCGGCCTGCAACTGCATGAAAGGCTTGCCGCCATCGGCTGCGACTGGCCGACCATCATCTGTACCGGCCATGGCGACGTGCATGCCTGCCGGCGGGCCTTCAAGGCGGGCGTCGTCGATTTCCTCACCAAGCCCATCGACGAGCAGGTGCTGATCGAGGCCCTGCAGCAGGCCTCCGGCGCGCTCGACGCGCATGCGGAAAGGGCCGAGGCGGCAAAGCTGGTGGCGCAGCTCACCGACCGCGAGCGCGAGGTGCTGGATATGGTGGGACGCGGCTGGTCGACGAAGGAGATCGCCGACAGCCTGCAACTGTCGCCGCGCACGGTGGATACGCATCGGGCGAATATAGCCCAGAAACTCGGCACGACCTCGGTCGCGGAGTTCGCGCGCTTCGCCCTCATCGGACAGGCTCCGTAGCCTTACGGACGCCGCTCCGTCCGTCCACCGATACCGGAAAACGTGGAAATCTCCGAAAAGAGGGCGTCGCCGCAAACGAGATGGAGCGGCCCCAGATGGAGATCACCATGAAGACGTTCGTTGCCACTGCCTTTGCCGCTCTCACCCTTGCCGGCGCCGCCCATGCCGAAGTCCTGACCGAGCGCAACATGCCGCTCGACATCGCCGTCGAAGCCGCCGACGCTGCCGTGAAGGCCTGCGCTGCCAAGAAGTTCAATGTAACGGTTGCCGTCGTCGACCGTGCCGGCGTCACCCGCGTCGTCCTGCGCGCCGACCGCGCCGGCCCGCATACCCTCGACAGCGCCGTCCGCAAGGCGTTCACGGCGGCCTCCTTCCGCACGCCGACCCAGAAGATCGCTGAAAATGTCGGCAAGAACCCGGCTGCCGCCCAGCTCGTTTCCATCGAAGGCCTGCTGGTTCTCGCCGGCGGCGTTCCGGTCAAGGCCGGTGAAGAAACCATCGGCGCTATCGGCGTGGGCGGCGCACCGAGCGGCGACATCGACGACGAATGCGCCCGCGCCGGCATCGACGCCGTCAGCGCCAAGCTGAAGTAAGCCTTCGTCAGCCGCTGCCGTCATCCCGGCCCATCCAGGGTTCGACGATGACGGAGGCGCTTTGCGAAACCATGGCCTCGGCATCGTCGGATGCCGGGGTTTTTCCATTGCGGGCAAACGCATAGACTGGGCGGACGCATCAGGAGAATGTTCATGCGCCCAACGATTCCCGCTCTCGCCGCCTGCCTGCTTCTTGCCGGACCGTCGCTCCTTTCGGCCAAGGATGCCGCCTATGTCGCCTGCGACAACGGTCTGCGCTGCCTGAAGGCGCCATGTCCCTCCACCACGGTGCGCGATCTAGCGACCGGCAAGGAATGGAAGGGGGCGTCCCCGGATATCAGTGGGCTTTCGCAGGCCGACCAGCAGCGCATCCGCGACACGGATGCCCTCTATTTCGGCCGCCTCGTGTTGCGCGGCCATATTGCACGGCAGGCGAAGGAGAACTCCACGCTGGTCGTCACCGGCATTGCGCGGAAGACGAAGCCGGCGGAGCGCCGGCATTGCCCCAAAGGCTAGAGCATGTCAGGTTCTGATTGAACCAGACATGCTCCGAATTCTTTTGTTTTCGTTTGTCTTTTCGGGAAAACCGGTTCCCACTTTTCCCTGACAAACTCTAGTCGCGGTCGGGCGCGCCGAGCGGGAAGAATTTGCGGAAAGGCCGGCCCTCGTCGACGGCGCGGGCGAAGGACGGGCGGGCGAGCAGGCGCTTTCGATAGGCATGCACATTCCCGAAGGCCGGATCGATGGCATGCGTCCAGTCCGCATAGAAGAGGAACGGGCCGGCGCCGCAATCGGCCAGCGTGAAGGCATCGCCCGTCGCCCATTCCTTGCCGTCCATATGCCGGTCGAGCCAGGCATAGGCGCGCTCCAGCATCTGCCGTGCATCATTGACGCCATAGGGGTCGCGATCGGCCTCCGACCGGATGGCGTTGAAGACGATCTTCTGCTGCGGCGTCGAGATGTAATTGTCGAAGAAACGGTCGAGCATGCGCACTTGGAGGGCCGCCGCCGGATCGTCGGGAATGAGCTTCACCGGCCCCGGATAGTGTAGGCCGAGATATTCGATGACGATGCTGGCTTCGACGATGGTGCTGTCGCCGTCGACGAGAATGGGAAAGCGCTTGATCGGCCAGCGCGCCTCGAAATCGGCAAGCGTTTCGGGATCGGCATGATCGAGCAGGCGGTACTCGAAATCCGTGCCGTTCTCGTAAAGCGCCGTCAGCGCCTTCTGGCAGTAGCTCGAAAAAGGGTGGGCATAGAGTACCGGCTTCATGGCAACCTCCGCGTCTTCGCGGATTGTTGTCGCAAATCTGATTGCAAAATGCAATCGGATTTTCCCTTGCTCACTCCGTCAGACCCAGGAAGGCCCGCTGCAGGTCCTCGTTATGCGCCCGGGAGAACTGGCTGCGCGCGAGGGGGATTGCCAGAACCAGAAACACCAGGGCGGTCACGAACAGCGCGCCCGGGTTGAGAAGTCTTGTTTTCACGCATCACCTCGTCATTCACGGCTCTTCATGCGCCGCCAAGCTGACTCTTGCCTGAACGCGCCCGCCGCTTCGTTCAGTCAGTCTCGTTCAGGCGGCTGTCAGCTTGGTCCGGCAGGGAAGGCGCAGAATGGCGGTCTCATGCGATGGATCGCCGGAATGGCATGAAAGGACATCCCATGCGCGAAGGAGCCGGCCGCAAAGCCTTCTGGCGGCCCGAACTCGGCAGCGTCACCGTCAGCATCCTGACGGCGCTCTACCTTCTGACCCTCACCAACTGGAGCTTCTGGTCGAAGGGCTGGCTCTATCTGGAGGGGCGGCCGACGACGTTCGCCTCCATCGCCATCGGCATCGCCTGCCTCTACATCGCGCTCTGCGTCGCCGTTTCGGTGAAATATGTGATGAAGCCGTTCTTCATCCTGCTCATCCTGTCGGCGGCGGCGGGCGCCTGGTTCATGGACCGGTTCGGCGTGATCATCGATATCGAGATGATCCGCAACGTGGCCGAAACGAACAGCGCCGAGGCCGGTCACCTCCTTACGCCGGGCTTCGTGCTGCACATGCTGGCCTATGGCGTGCTGCCCTCGCTGCTGCTCGTCTGGGTGAAGGTTCGCCATCGCACGTTCTTCGCCAAGGTGCGGGGCAATCTCGCGGTCATCGTCCCGGCGCTCGTGCTCGCGCTTGTCGCCGGTCTTTCCCATGGCCGCATCTATGTCGCGGCCGTGCGCGCGCATCACGACTGGTTCGAGGTGTTGAACCCGTTCGTGCCGCTTGTCACCGCCGCCTATTTTGCCGCCGGTCAGTCCGGCGATCTCAATGCCGTCGCCGCCCCGCTCGGCGAGGATGCCCGCGTCGCCGACGTGCCGCTGACCGAACGCAAGCCGCGCCTGATGATCGTCGTTGCCGGGGAGACGGCGCGGGCCGACAATTTCTCCCTCGGCGGTTACGGCCGTGACACCAATCCGGAACTGGCGAAGAAGGACATCCGCTATTTCCCCGACACGACGAGCTGCGGCACCGCGACGGCCGTCTCGTTGCCCTGCATGTTCTCGGTCTATACGCGCGCCGACTACACGCATCGCAAGGGGCTGGAGACGGAGAACCTGCTCGACGTGCTCACCCATGCCGGCGTGAAGGCCGAATGGTGGGACAACAATACCGGCAGCAAGTCGATCGCCAAGCGTGTCAAGGAACGCTCGCTGATCGAGGGTGGAAATCCGCGCGACTGCTCGGGCGGCGAGTGCCGCGACCAGGTGATGCTCGACAATCTCGATGCCTGGATCGGCTCGGTGAAGACGGATACCGTGCTGGTGCTGCACCAGATCGGCAGCCACGGCCCGGCCTATTTCCAGCGCTATCCGGAAGAATTCCGCCGCTTCACGCCCGATTGCCGCAGCACCGAGTTCTCCAACTGCACGAAGGAGGAGATCCTCAACGCCTATGACAATACCATCCTTTACACCGATCATATCCTTGCCGGGGTGATCGACCGGCTGCAGAAGCAGGAAGACCGTCTCGACGTCTCCATGCTCTACATGTCCGACCACGGCGAATCGCTCGGCGAACTCGGGCTCTACCTGCATGGTGCGCCCTATATGATCGCCCCGAGCGTGCAGACCCATGTGCCCTTCGTGCTCTGGCTCGGCAAGGACGAGAAGGCCGCCTATTCCACGGCCTGCCTCGATGAGGAAACGAAGAAGCCGCAGTCGCACGACAACCTTTTCCACAGCGTGCTCGGCATGATGCGGGTGGAGACGACGGTGCGCGACCCGGCGCTGGACCTCGTGTCCAACTGCCGGCTCGGGGCGACCTCCTGAATGCCAGGGCGGTGACAACGGGGGCGGGCGTCTTATATTCTCCGGATTCGGAAGGTGGCCACGAGGCCGCCGGGATGCGGGGAAGCCAGTCTTTGAGAGTTCTGCTGATCGAGGACGACGCGGTTCTGGGCGAGGCGGTGCGCGACTATGTCGCCGGGCTCGGCCATGCCGTGGACTGGATGCAGACGCTGGAGGACGGCCGCAACGCCACCGGAACCGTCGACTACGACCTGATCCTTCTCGACCTGCGCCTGCCCGATGGCAGCGGGATTGCGCTGCTGACGAGCCTGCGCCGGGCGGGCATGGCGACGCCCATCATCATCCTGACGGCGCATGACCAGATTTCCGATCGCATCGAAGGCCTGAACAGCGGGGCGGACGACTACCTCGTCAAGCCGTTCAACCTCGGCGAACTCGGCGCCCGCATGCTGGCCGTCGCCCGGCGTTATGCCGGCGCGGCGCTGCCGCTGCTGGAGGCCGGGCCGCTGACCATCCAGCTTGCCGACCGGCGGGTGCTTCGCGAGGGCCGGCCTGTCGATCTCTCCAGCCGCGAATGGGCGGTCCTGGCGCGGCTTGCCGCCCGGCCGGACGCCGTCGTTTCCAAGGGGCAGATCGAGGAAGCGCTCTATGCCTTCGGTTCGGAGATCGAGAGCAACACGGTGGAGGTCTATGTCAGCCGCCTGCGCAAGAAACTGGGCAAGGACTGCGTGGAGACCCTGCGCGGCATCGGTTACAGGCTGGGACGATGAAGGGGTTCAAAAGCCTTGCCGGCCAGTTGATGCTGTGGATCACCGTGACCATCACGCTGCTCTGGCTGGTGGCGGTCGGCTTCGGCGCGCTGGTCATGCAGGACGAGTTCGGCGAGATTTTCGACAGTGCCCTGCAGGAGACGGCCGAGCGGCTCGTGCCGCTGGTTTCCGACGGCCTGCTGCGGCCCGACGACCTCATCGCGCCGCGCCGCATCGAGGCGTTGCGCGGGCCTGCGGAAGAAGAATACCTGACCTATCAGGTGCGCGACGCAACCGGCCGCGTGCTGCTCCATTCGCAGACCGCCGCCGTCGAGCCCTTCGGCGCGCCGCTCGAAGTCGGCTTCTGGCAGGCCGAGACGGGCCGCATCTACACCGCCGGCACCCCTGACGGCACGATCTTCGTGCAGGTGAAGGATTCCGCTTCGGAGCGGCAGGAGGCCATGATGGAGGGCGCGCTTGCGCTGCTGCTGCCGGTGCTGCTCATCGTTCCCGTCACCATCGCCGCCGTCTGGTTCGTCGTGCGCCGGGTGCTTTCGCCGGTCGAAACCCTGCGTGCGGCCATCGGCGAGAAGGACGGCGGCAATCTCGCCGCCATCGAATCGGCCGGCCTGCCGCAGGAGCTGAAGCCGATCCTGCGCTCGGTCAATCTGCTGTTGTCGCGCCTGCGCGCGGCGTTCGCCGCCGAGCGGGAGTTCACCTCCAACAGTGCGCATGAGCTGCGCACGCCGATTGCCGGCGCGCTGGCGCAGACCCAGCTTCTCCTGTCCGAGCTGAAGGAGGCGCCGTCCAGGGCGCGCGCCCGGCAGATCGAGGCGTCTTTGCAAAAGCTCGCCAAACTCACGGAAAAGCTGCTCCAGCTCGCCCGCGCCGAAGCGGGCATCGGCATGACCGAAACCACATTCGATGTCGCAGACGTGGTCGGCGTCGTGGTCACGGACTTCCAGCGCGCTTCCGAGGATGCCGGACGGATCCGCAGCCGCAGCGCGCTTTCCGCCCCGATGCTGCGGGAAGGGACGGCGGATGCCTTCGCCATCGTCCTGCGCAATCTCATCGAGAATGCCCTGCTGCATGGGCGGGCGGATGAGCCGGTGGATATTTTCCTGACCGCCGAGGGCAATGTGCGCATCGAGAACGGTGCCGCGCCGCTTTCCGAGGCGGAGCTGGCGGCGGTGCGCAAACGCTTTTCCCGCGGCAAGACGGTCGCGCCCGGCTCCGGCCTCGGTCTGTCCATCGCCGAGCGCCTGCTGGCGCAGATGCGGGCGAGCCTCGTCCTGACCTCGCCCATTCCCGGCCGTGTTGACGGTTTCCGGGCAGAAATCGTGTTTCCCGCCGCAGGCTGACACAAGCCGCCTCACACCTGCTCCATTTCCGAACAGCCTCGTTTTCCAGCATTTCCGGTTCAGAAAGGACAGGAATGCTTCCCCATATTTTTCCCTTTGCATGTGAGAAAGGTGTGGCTTTATGCCGCATTGTGTGGTTTTCTGTGGTCATAATCAGAAAAGGTGGGGAATATGGGTCGTAAACCGGAAGACTATGCGCGGCTTTTGGCTAGCGCTCTTTGCAAGCTTCATGCCGCGGAGTGCCGTGGGGCATCGCCCCTCGTGTCGGACGACAGTCTTCGCGTCATCACCGACACCATTGCCGCTGCAATGGACGATGCCCGGAAAATCCATGTCGAACAGGAAGTTGCGGCGATGCGTGAACGCCGCGAGCGACTTCATCTGCACTCCTGACGCTGCATCCTGACAGCGCCGTCGCCTGGGTTCCGTGCGACGGCGGCCTGCCTCGTGGATGACTTTCCCGTTGTGGCGCGATAGGTCTTTGCACCTGTGCGCAACGATTCCGGGGAGGGGCTGACATGGCGGACTGGGGCAGGACGGGCGACGGCAGGATCGCATTGGTCACGGGCGGCGGCACGGGCATCGGGCTTGCCGTCGCGCGCGGCCTCAGCGGAGAAGGCTATACGGTCGTCATTACCGGGCGGCGCCCCGCGGTGCTGGAGAAGGCGGCGGCGGAGATTTCCGCCGAAACCGGGCATCCGGTGCGCGGCATGGCCTGCGACGTCGGCGATCCCTTGCAGGTGGCGGCGGTCTTTGCCGAAGTGAAGCAGGAATTCGGCCGCCTCGACGTGCTGGTCAACAATGCCGGCTCCAACGTATCGCCGGCGCTTCTGGAGGACATTCCCTTCGAGGAATGGTCGAGCATTCTTGCCGCCAATCTCACGGGCGCCTTCCTCTGCACGCAGCACGCCTTCAAGATCATGAAGGACCAGGTCCCGCGCGGCGGACGCATCATCAACAACGGCTCGATTTCCGCGACCACGCCGAGGCCGAATTCGGCGCCCTATACCGCGACCAAGCACGCCATCACCGGCCTCACCAAGTCGACGGCGCTCGACGGCCGCAAATACGACATCGCCTGCGGCCAGATCGATATCGGCAATGCCGCGACGGACATGACCGCACGGATGAGCGCCGGCATCCTCCAGCCGAACGGCGAGATCGCCTCAGAGCCGACCATGTCGGTCAAGCACGTGGCCGATGCCGTGATCTACATGGCCAGCCTGCCGCTCGACGCCAATGTGCTGACCATGACGGTCATGGCGACCAACATGCCGTTCGTCGGGCGGGGGTAGGGGCGGAAACCTTACCGGCGCGGCTCGCCGCCCTGCGCATAGACCGATTTCTGCTGGAACTTGAACACGTGGCCGCAGCGGCAGCGGATCATGTGTTTGTCCGGATACTTCGATGCGCGTTCGGTGATGAAGCCATGCGGCAGTGCGTCCACGGTGAAATCCGGGTTCTTGCGGGTCGGCATGTCGTCTTCGGAGACCTCCGCATAGCCGGAATTGCCGCACATGGCGCATTCGAGTTTGCGCGAATAGCGGTCGCGGGCGGCCATGGCATGCTCCTTCGTCGGAATCGGGTTCGCCGTTAATAGGCATCGCCTCCGCCGGTTTCAATGCTTCATGCGGCCAGCAGGGCCTGAAGCGCGGCGATGATGCGCCGATGCTGGTGCGCATGCCGGGTGCGCACGTTGACGGCGGCATAGACGGGCTGGGCGATGGGCTCGGCCCCCGCCACCCGGCTCGCCGCGCCGGTCCGGAGCAGCCGCTTCGCATCCGCTGCCGTCACGAAGGCAGAGCCGCCGAGCTTCTGCATCAGCGCGAGGATGGCGGTCGTCTCGCCGCTGGCGATGGGCGCGGTCGAAAGATCCGGATGGGCCTGCCGGTGCAGCCGGTCGAAGGCGGGCGAATAGACGGCCTGGATATAGTCGTCCGGCTTGACGTCCTCGATGCGCGCCACCTTGTTGCTCACCATCTCGTAATGCACGTCGCCGATGCGCTCGTAATGCAGGTCCGGCAGGTAGTGGGGCGTGAAGAGGATGGCGAGGTCGAGGTCGCCGGCCCCGAGGTCGCGGTTCATCTGGCTGGAATAATCGACCTCCAGATAGATGGAGGTGGCCGGCAGTTCCCGGCGCACCGCCGCCAGCCATTCGCCGGCATAATGGGCGGCAAGATCGTGCTGCAGGCCGATGCGCATGGAACGCTCGTAGGCGCCGGCCGTCTCCACCGCGCGTGCCGCCTCATGCCATTGATGCTGCAGGGCTTTTGCATGGTCGAGGAAGCGCAGGCCCGCCGCCGTCGGCTGGGTGCCGCCCTTGTTGCGGGCGAAGAGCTTTCGCGCGAACAGCGCCTCCAGCGCATTGATGCGATGGGTGACCGTCGATTGCGTGATGTTGAGCCGCTCCGCCGTGCGGTTGAAATTGCGGGTTTCCATCAGGTCCAGGAATGTCTCAATCAGGATGATTTGCATGAATGCGCCGCAATTTCCCTATGTTTGACGTCAGTCTAATCGATATTGTCGATTAATAAAGCGGCTTCCATCCGCTTGCCGCCCGGCGCTTTGGTTGCCACAAATCCCCGTCAAAGAAGGGGATCGAGAATGTCCGCACTGCCAAGCCATGCCCGGGTCGTCATTATCGGCGGAGGCGCCGTGGGCGCGTCGGCGCTCTATCATCTGGCGAAGGCCGGATGGACGGACTGCGTGCTCCTGGAAAAGAACGAGCTGACGGCCGGCTCCACCTGGCATGCCGCAGGCAATGTGCCGACCTTCTCGTCGTCCTGGTCGATCATGAACATGCAGCGCTATTCGGCCTCGCTCTACCGCGAGCTTGGCGCGCTGGTCGACTATCCCATGAACTACCATGTGACGGGCTCGATCCGTCTCGGCCACTCCAAGGAGCGCCTGCAGGAGTTCAAGCGCGTCGTCGGCATGGGCCGCTATCAGGGCATGGACCTCGATATCCTCTCGCCCGACGAGATGCGCGGCAAATATCCCTTCCTCGAGACGCACGATCTCACCGGCGCGCTCTACGACCCCTATGACGGTGACATCGACCCCGCCCAGTTGACTCAGGCGCTCGCCAAGGGCGCGCGCGACATGGGCGCAAAGATCTTCCGCTTCTGCCCGGCGACCGGTGCGCGCCGCGAGGGCGAGGATTGGGTGATCTCCACGCCGCAGGGCGAGATCCGCTGCGAGAAGGTCGTCAACGCCGCCGGCTACTATGCCCGCGAGGTCGGCAAATGGTTCGGCCGCGACGTGCCGATGATGGTGATGAGCCATCAATACATGCTGTTCGAGGAAATCCCGGAACTGGCCGCCTGGTCGCGGGAGGCCGGCCACAAGCTGCCGCTGCTGCGCGACGTCGATTCGTCCTACTATCTCCGGCAGGAAAAGACGGGCATGAACCTCGGCCCCTACGAGCGGAACTGCAAGGCGCACTGGGTGACGCCCGACGATCCGATGCCGGACGATTTCTCCTTCCAGCTCTTCCCCGACGATCTCGACCGGCTCGAATGGTATCTCAACGACGCCGTCGAGCGCGTGCCGATCCTCGGCACGGCGGGCCTTTCGCGCATGATCAACGGGCCCATTCCCTATGCGCCTGACGGCAATCCGCTGATCGGCCCGATGCCGGGCGTGCCGAATGCCTTCGAGGCCTGCGTCTTCACCTTCGGCATCTGCCAGGCGGGCGGGGCCGGCAAGGTGCTGGCGGAATGGGTGACGGAGGGCGAGACGGAATGGGACATGTGGTCCTGCGATCCGCGCCGCTATACGGCCTTTGCCGCCGACAAGGACTATTGCGTCGCCAAGGGCATGGAAATCTACGGCCACGAATATGCCATGCATTTCCCCAAGCACGCCTGGCCGGCGGGACGCGACCGGAAACTGTCGCCGATCCACGACCGCATCAAGGCGCTCGGCGGCCAGTTCAAACCCTATAACGGCTGGGAACGCGCCAACTGGTACGCGCAGCCCGGCGACGACCTTTCCGAGGCGTCGACGCAGACCTGGAACCGCGAGGGACCATGGCGCCCGCGCATCGAGGAAGAGTGCCGCGCCGTCGCCGAGGCCGCCGGCATCCTCGACCTTCCGGGCTTTTCGCGCTTCCGCGTCAAGGGGGAGGGCGCGACGGCCTGGCTCTCCACGCTCATCACCGGCAAGGTGCCGAAGCCCGGCCGCATCGGCCTTGCCTATTTCTCCGACGACAAGGGCCGCATCGTCACGGAAATGTCCGTCATGATGCTGGCGGAGGACTTCTTCTTCCTCATCACCGCCGCGACCGCGCAGGCGCACGATTTCGAGTGGCTCCAGAAACATCTGCCGAAGAACCCGGCCTTCACGCTCGACGATGTGACGGAAAACTTCTCCTGCCAGATCCTTTCCGGCCCCAGGTCGCGCGCCATCCTTTCCGAGGTCTGCAAGGCCGATCTCACCATGCCCTGGCTCACCCATCAGCCGGTGGAGATCGCCGGCCGCTGGTGCCAGCTGGTGCGCGTGTCCTTCGCCGGCGAACTCGGCTGGGAAATCCACACCAAGGTTGAGGACACGGCGGTCATCTTCGACGCCGTCTGGGCGGCGGGCCAGGCGCATGGCCTGAAACCGTTCGGCATGGAAGCGCTCGACAGCCTGCGCATCGAGAAGGGCTATCGCGCCTGGAAGGGCGATCTTTCGACCGACTACACCATCCTGCAGGGTGGGCTCGACCGCTTCGTCGACTGGGCGAAGCCCGATTTCAAGGGCAAGGCGGCGCTGGAGCGCGAGAAGCAACAGGGCGTGAGCAAGCGTTTCGTGCTGCTGACGGTCGATGCCGGCGAATGCGATGCGCCCTACATGTCGACGCTCTGGCACGGCGGCAAGGTGGTGGGTGAAACCACCTCCGGCAACTGGGGCTACCGCACCGGCAAATCCATTGCGCTCGGCATGCTGCGCGCCGACCTCGCCGTGCCCGGCAGCGAGATCGAGGTGGAAATCTACGGCGACCGCTTCAAGGCGACCGTCCAGCCGGACGGCCCGCTCTTCGACCCCAACAATGAAAGACTGCGCGCATGAGCAAGCCCATTCCCTCCAAGGCGAGAGCCGTCATCATCGGCGGCGGCGTGTCCGGCTGCTCGGTCGCCTATCATCTCGCGAAGCTCGGCTGGACGGATGTGGTTCTGCTCGAACGCAAGCAGCTCACCTGCGGCACGACCTGGCACGCCGCCGGCCTTATCGGCCAGCTCCGCGCCTCGCAGAACATGACGCGGCTCGCGAAATATTCCGCCGACCTCTATGTCAAGCTCGAAGCCGAAACCGGCATCGGCACGGGCATGCGCCAGTGCGGCTCGATGACCGTGGCGCTGACCGAGGAGCGCAAGGAGGAAATCTATCGCCAGGCCTCGCTGGCCCGCGCCTTCGATATCGATGTGCGCGAGATCACCGTCGACGAGGTGAAGGGTCTCTATCCGCATCTCAACACGGCCGACGTGAAGGCCGCCGTGCACCTGCCGCTCGACGGCCAGTGCGACCCGGCCAACATCGCCATGGCGCTTGCCAAGGGCGCGCGGCAGAACGGCGCGACGGTGATCGAGGGCGTCAAGGTGACGTCGGTTCTGACGAAGGACGGCCGCGTGACGGGCGTTACCTGCGAGCAGAACGGCGAGACCTTCACCATCGAGACGGAAAATGTCGTCAACGCCGCCGGCATGTGGGGGCGCACGCTCGCCGACATGTCGGGCGTCACGCTGCCGCTGCATGCCTGCGAGCATTTCTACATCGTCACCGAGCCGATCCCGAACCTCCAGCGCCTCCCGGTGCTGCGCGTGCCGGACGAATGCACCTATTACAAGGAGGATGCCGGCAAGATGCTGATCGGCGCCTTCGAGCTGAAGGCCAAGCCCTGGGGCATGGACGGCATCAGCGAGGACTTCTGTTTCGACCAGCTGCCGGAGGACTTCGACCACTTCCAGCCGATTCTCGAAAACGCCATCAACCGCATGCCGATGCTGGAAACCGCCGGCATCCACACCTTCTTCAACGGCCCGGAAAGCTTCACGCCCGACGACCGCTACTATCTCGGCGAAGCCCCGCAACTGAAGGGCTACTGGGTCGCCGCCGGCTACAATTCCATCGGCATCGTCTCCTCCGGCGGCGCCGGCATGGCGCTCGCCCAGTGGATGAACGACGGCGAGCCGCCTTTCGATCTGTGGGAAGTGGATATCCGCCGCGCCCAGCCGTTCCAGCGCAACCGCGCCTATCTGAAGGACCGCGTCTCCGAAACGCTCGGCCTGCTCTATGCCGACCATTTTCCCTATCGCCAGATGGCGACGGCGCGCGGCGTGCGCCGCTCGCCGCTGCATGAGCACCTGAAGGCCCGCGGCGCCGTATTCGGCGAGGTCGCCGGCTGGGAACGCGCCAACTGGTTCGCCAAGGACGGCCAGGAGCGGGAATACCGCTATTCCTGGAAGCGGCAGAACTGGTTCGAGAACCAGAAGGAAGAGCACCTTGCCGTGCGCAACGGCGTCGGCCTCTTCGACATGACCTCCTTCGGCAAGATCCGTGTGGAAGGCCGCGATGCGCTCGCCTTCCTGCAAAGGCTCTGCGCCAATCAGATGGACGTCGCCCCCGGCAGGATCGTCTATACGCAGATGCTCAATGCGCGCGGCGGCATCGAGAGCGACCTGACGGTGACGCGCCTCTCCGAAACCGCCTTCTTCCTCGTCGTGCCCGGCGCGACGCTTCAGCGCGATCTTGCCTGGCTGCGCAAGCACCTGAAGGACGAGTTCGTCGTCATCACCGATGTGACGGCGGCCGAAAGCGTGCTCTGCGTCATGGGACCGAAGGCGCGCGACCTCATGCAGAAGGTCAGCCCCAACGACTTCTCGAACGCCCATCATCCCTTCGCGACGGCGCGCGAGATCGAGATCGGCATGGGCCTTGCCCGCGCCCACCGTGTCACCTATGTCGGCGAACTCGGCTGGGAGCTCTATGTCTCCACCGACCAGACCGCCCATGTCTTCGAGACGCTGGAGGCGGCGGGGGCCGATGTCGGCCTGAAACTCTGTGGCCTTCACACGCTCGACAGCTGCCGCATCGAAAAGGCTTTCCGCCATTTCGGCCACGACATCACCGACGAGGATCACGTTCTGGAAGCCGGCCTTGGCTTTGCGGTGCGCACGAAGAAGGGCGATTTCATCGGTCGTGACGCCGTGCTGCGCAAGGAGGAGGAAGGTCTGAAGCGCCGCATGGTGCAGTTCAGGCTCACCGATGCCGTGCCGCTCCTCTTTCACAACGAGGCGCTGGTGCGTGATGGCAGGATCGTCTCGACCATCACCTCCGGCAATTACGGCCACACTCTCGGCGGCGCCATCGGCATGGGCTACGTGCCCTGCGCGGGCGAGAGCGAGGCGGATGTGCTGGCCTCGCGCTACGAGGTCGAGATTGCCGGCGTGCGCGTGGCGGCGGAAGCCTCGCTTGCGCCGATGTACGATCCGAAAGCCGAGAGGGTACGGGCATGACCAGCCTCGCCGAACGCCACCAGCGCTTCCATGACCTCCATCAGTCGGGCTGCTTCGTCATCCCGAACCCGTGGGACATGGGCTCCGCCCGCATGATGGCGGCGTCCGGCGCGGTGGCGCTCGCCACCACCTCCGCCGGTTTCGCCTTCACGCTCGGCCGGCCCGACATGGGCCGCGTGACGCGCGAGGAAGCGCTGAAGCATGCGGAAGACCTGGTGCGCGCCACGCCGCTTCCCGTCTCCGGCGATTTCGAGAACGGTTTTGCCGATGCGCCGGACGATGTGGCCGAGACGATCCGCCTTGCCGCCGAAGCGGGCCTTTCCGGCTGCTCCATCGAGGATACGCGCATGGTCGAGGGCAACCCGGCCTATGGTTTCGATCTCGCCGTGGACCGCATTCGCGCCGCCGCGGACGCTGCCCGCTCGCTCGGCCGGCCCTTCGTGCTGTGCGCCCGCGCCGACGGCGTGATGAACGGTGTCTACGATCTCGACGAGGCCATCCGCCGCATCCAGGCCTTCGAGAAGGCGGGCGCGGACCTGCTCTATGTCCCGGTGCCGCCGGGCGAGGCGGAGTTGCGCCGCGTGGTGCAATCGATCGCAAAACCGGTCAATGCGCTTGCCGCCGGGCCGTTGCGCCAGCTCACCGTGCCGCAGCTCGCCGCCATCGGCGTGCGCCGCATTTCCCTCGGCTCGATGATCGCCCGCGTCACCCACGCGGCCATTGCCGAGCAGATGGAGGCCATCGTCAGGGATGGCAGTTTTGCAAAATTGTCCGCCGCCGCATCGGGGGACCGGATCAATCAGATGCTCGCCGCCGGAACCGGGGATATCGGCTCGGGTTGAGACATCAACCCCCACCCGGACAGGCAGAGCGAAACGAGACCCTTTGAGGCGCAAGCCTTCGCGCAGGAGTGAACCATGACTGAAGCCGCAACGTTGACCTCCCGTCGTGCCGGCGGCCGCGCCGCCCGTGTCGCCATGCGCGCCGCGCCGCTGGCGGAAAATGTCCGTCCCGTTCGCCCTGGCCTGCCCGGCGGCCAGTACAAGCCGCTGACGGAGGCGGCCGTGCGCCGCATTCATGAGGCGGCGCTCGACGCGCTGGAGAATATCGGTCTCGCCAATGCCCCGAAATCCGGCGTCGAAATCATGACGCGTGCCGGCGCCATCCTCGGCGAGGACGGGCGCCTGCGCTTCCCGCGCGCGCTTGTCGAGGACATGCTGGCGCTTGCCGCACGGGACATCACGCTCTTCGGCCGCGACCCCAAATACGACCTCGAACTCTCGGGCACCCGCGTCTACTACGGCACGGCGGGCGCGGCCGTGCACATCGTCGACGTCGAGAAGCGCGAATACCGCGAATCGACGGCGAAGGATCTCTTCAACGCCGCCCAGCTCGTCCACCATCTCGACAACATCCATTTCTTCCAGCGGGCCATGGTCTGCCGCGATGTCGCCGACAACTTTCTGATGGACATCAACACGCTCTATGGCTGCTGCGCCGGCACGTCCAAGCATGTCGGCACCAGCTTCTCCGATCCATCGCATGTCGCCGGCTGCTTCGATCTCATCCACATGATGGCGGGCGGCGAGGACAAGTGGCGGGCGCGTCCCTTTGTGTCGAACTCCAATTGCTTCGTCGTGCCGCCGATGAAGTTCGCGGAGGAAAGCTGCATCACCATGGAGGCCTGCATCCGTGCCGGCATGCCGATCCTCCTGCTTTCGGCAGGGCAGGCGGGTGCCACGGCCCCGGCGCCGCTCGCCACCGCCATCGTGCAGGCCGTCGCCGAGTGCCTTGCCGGCGTCGTCTATGTCAACGCCATGGCGCCCGGCCATCCGGCGATCTTCGGCACCTGGCCCTTCGTTTCCGACCTTCGCACCGGCGCGATGTCCGGCGGCTCGGGCGAGCAGGCCCTGCTCACGGCCGGCTGCGCGCAGATGCACCAGTTCTACGGTCTGCCGGGGGGCGCTGCCGCCGGCATCGCCGATTCGAAGCTGCCCGACATGCAGGCCGGCTGGGAACAGGCGATCTCCAACGTCATGGCCGGCCTTTCCGGTCTCAACATGGTCTATGAGTCCGTCGGCATGCATGCCTCGCTGCTCGGCTTCTGCCTGGAAAGCCTCGTGCTCGGCGACGACCTGCTCGGCCAGGTCCAGCGCTGCGTGCGCGGCATCGACGTCACGGAGGATTCCGTCTCGCTGGAGACCATGCGCTCGGTCTGCCTCGACGGCCCCGGCCACTATCTCGGCGACCCGCAGACCCTGTCGCTGATGCAGACGGAATATGTCTATCCCGCCGTCGCCGACCGTACGAGCCCGAAGGAATGGGCCGAGATCGGTCGTCCGGATCTCGTGCTGAAGGCGATCGAGCGCAAGAACCGCATCCTCTCGGAAGCCGGCGGTCCGCTCTTCGATTTTGCGACGGACCAGGCGGTGCGCGAGAAGTTCAAGATCTATTTCTAGAGTTTGTCAGGGAAAAGTGGGAACCGGTTTTTCCGAAAAGACAAACGAAAACAAAAGAATTTAGAGCATGTCTGGTTCAATCTGAACCTGACATGCTCTAGATCATTTCCAGCCGAGGCCTTGTCGCCTCGGCTGGAATGTTTCAGGCCCTGCGGTCGAAATGGGTGCGCAGCGACACGTGCGTCTGCACGGTCGCGATGCCCGGCGTCGTCGCGATCTGGCGGCGCACGGTGTCGAGTTCGGCGTTGGACGCGCATTCGACGAGCAGCATCAGGTCCGTCGGTCCGGCCAGCGACCAGCAGGTCACGACATTCGGAATGCCGGTGAGATGCGGCACGATGTGATCGCAACTGCGGCCCTGCTGGAAACCGACGGCGATCAGCGCCTCGACGCCCGGCCGCTCCCGGTCGATGCCGAGTTTCACCGTGTAGCCGGCAATCACGCCCCTGGCCTCCAGCCGGCGGATGCGCTCGTGCACCGCGCTACGGGAGAGCCCGCTGTGGCGCGCCAGTTCCACGAGGCTCTGGCGGGCATCGGCGCGCAGCGCCGCGAGCAGAAGCCTGTCCTTGTCATCCAGCTCGTTCATCCGGAAAATTCTCCCTGTTGCCGGACGGATGTCCTGTTCTCCGTCACCTTGCTGCGCGAAACCGGATGGAAAAGCAACTATTCGTCGATCATCAGCTCAAGGAGAGATCGATGCCGACCATTCCGCAGAACGCCGTCCTCATCCCCATCGACATGCAGCGCGCCTTCGACGCCGCGCCCTGGCCGGCGCGCTGGAACGACCGGCTCGACGCGAACGGCCTTGCCCTCCTTTCCGCCTGGCGGGCCGCGGGACGGCCGATCATCCATGTCCGACATGACAGCATCGTGCCGGGTTCCACGCTCGGTCCCGGCACGGCGGGCAATGCACATCGTCCCGGTTTCGAGCCGCAGACCGGCGAACCGCTGGTCACCAAAAGCGTCAACGCCGCCTTCATTGGCACGGATCTCGAGTTGCGGCTGCGCCGTCTCGGCGCCGACACCATCGTGCTCTTCGGTCTGTCGACGGATATGTGCGTCTCGACCAGCGTGCGCGTCGGCGCCAATCTCGGTTACCGCGTCATTCTGGTCGAGGACGCCTGCGACTGCTTCGACCTGCCGGACGGGACGGGCGGGACGATCCCGGCGGCGGAAGTGCACCGCGTCCATGTCTCGACGCTCCGGCATGAGTTTGCCGAGGTGCTGCGGACGGCTGACCTCGTCTGAAGCGTTTCCAGCCGAAACGGCGTCGTTCTGGCGTCGGAGAATGCGGCAGAAACAAAAAGATGGGGCAGTTCCGGTGAGCCGGTGTTCACCGGGTTTGTTCTAGATCATGTCAGGTTCAGATTGAACCAGACATGCTCTAAATTCTTTTGTTTTTGTTTGCCTTTTCGGGAAAACCGGTTCCCACTTTTCCCTGACAAACTCTAGCGGCCCGCGGCCCGCACGTCGCGCAGGCCGAAATCGAAGCGCGGCGTCGTGACAGGGGCAAGGTCGAGGCCGGGGAAGACGGCGAAGGTGCTGAAGGGCTGGCTTTCGCCCGGCAGCACGCGCAAGACGACCAGTGCGCTGTCGCGGCCCGCCTCGCGGCACACCCCGTTCGGGCAGTCGGACAGCACGACGTTGAGCCGGACGGATTGCAGCGGCGCACCGCCCTTGTTGGTGATGCGACCCGTGACGCGGTAGCTGGTCTTCGTCTGGCCGGGGCTTGCCTGCATGTCGGTGAGATCGATGCTGTCGGCGGTGAGGGCCGGAGTTGCTACCTCGGGTGTTGTGACCGTGCCCGTGGGGGCGCGCTCGTCGACGAACCAGATCAGCAGGGCGCTTGTCAGGCCTATGGCCACCACGATGGTGAGGACGGGTTCGACCCAGCTTTGAAAGCGCCGGAAGCGCAGTGCGAGATAGAGAATGGCCGCCGCCGCGACTGCGAATGCCCAGATCATTCAGGTCCTCCTGGGCATGATATAGCGTGCGCGGCGGGCCGCCGGAAGGGCGGCCGCTTCAATTCGACTTGTTCATTCCGGCTTGAGGCTGATCCAGTAGGCGCCGTCGAAGGGAACGGCGGCGAAGCGCTCGTTGATCTCCTTCAATGTCGCCTCGGGGTCGATATCGCCGAAGAGGTCGGGGCGCAGCCAATGCGCGAAGGCCTCGGCGGCGAGAATGTTGATCGGCACGGTGTTGAAGAAGTTCCACAGGCCGTAGACACGCTGGTCCTTCACGGCCTTGAGATTTGCCAGCAGCGGGTCGGAAACGGCGCGGGCGAGCGTCGTGCGCGCCTCGTCGGGAGCGACGCCCGGGCCGACGGAGAAGCTGCTATAGGCGCCGCCCGGCGAGGCGGTGGCGATATAGACCTCGGGGTTTGCCGCGACGATGAATTCCGAATTCACGATGCCGCCCTGCGGCGGCAGGCTTGCGGCGACGTTGCGGCTGCCGGTGAGGCCGATAAAGGCGCCGAGATTGCCGGTGCCGTAGGCATAGCAGCACTTTTCCGGATTGGGGAAGGCGTCGAGCAGCACGGTCGGGCCGGGCTCGGCATGGGCGGCGGCGCGGTCGCGGATGCGCTGGATGCGTGCGTCGTAGAAGTCGGCGAAGGCGTTCGCCTGTTCCTCGCGGTTCAGCACCTTGCCGATGAGGCGCATGTTGTCTGCCGTGGTGTTCAATGCGCCGCTGTTGAAGTCGACCACGATGACGGGCACACCGATCTCTTCGAGATAGCCGATGGCCTGCTTGCCGAGGTCCGTATCCGCCTGCCAGTTGGCGAGAATGGCAAGGTCGGCCTTCAGCGACAGCGCCACCTCGAAGGAGAGGCTGATGCCGTCGCCGACGACCGGCACGTTCTCGATGGCGGGGAATTTTTCCTTGAAGCGCGCGTAGATTTCCGGGTTGTCGCCCTTCATGTCACTCGCCCAGCCGGAGAGGATGCTGACGGGATCGGGGTGGATGAGCGACAGCGCCACGAGATTGAAGCCGCTGGCGAGCAACACGGCCTTCGGTTCGGCGGGAATGGTGACGGTGCGGCCGAAAGCGTCGGTGACGGTCAGCGGATAGTGCACTTCGGCGCGGGCAGGCAGGCCCGCGAACAGCAGGAAGGCGGCGGCGAAGAAGGCGAAGAGGGGACGGATCATTGTTTTCTCAGTTCCGGCAGGGCGCAGAGTTCGCCGCAACCGGGTATGCCCGGCAGCATGTAGCGCAGGCAGCAGACCTTGCGGCGACAGTGGGTGACGCCCGCCTCCAGTTCATGTCGCAGGCAGCCGTGGAAGGGATTGCGGTTGCCATCGGCAAGCTGCGGGCAGTCGAACAGCGGTTGCGAGGGCCAATGGTCCTCGCCGTCGGAGGAGGCGCGCTCCGTCGTGTTGAAGGCATAGTCGATATAGACGGCCGCATTGTTCCAGGCGAGTTTCGGCGCGATGCCGGACTTTTCCTTGAGAAGGGCGACGGCGCGCGCGAGGTGACAGTCCACCAGCGGCGTGACGAAATCGACGAGGGTCTTGCCGCCGCTCCATTCGCCCTCGTGCGGCAGGCCGAAGGCGCGCGGCAGGCCGTCCTCGCCGATGGCGATGGTCATGGTGTCGAAGGCGACGGGCAGGGTCATTTCCGCCCGCCGCGCCACGACATAGGGGATGGTGAGCGCGGAGAAATAGTAGAGCGACCAGAAGGAGGCCGCCGCCCGGCGATCCGCCCCGCCATGGCTTGCCGCGTAGCGGTCGAGCGTTTCGGTAAAGCCGTCTCCCGCCAGGAAATCGCGAAGCGGCACAGCGCCCTCCAGCTCCGCGGAAAGCATCATCTTCTCGCCGCACCAGGCATGTTCGCCGGTAAAGACCGCCTTCAGGCTGGGCCTGAAAGCGGTCTCACCGTCCTGGAGGAAGGGGGTGTTCAAGGGCTTACCACTGATACTTCAGGCTGCCGATGACGGTGCGGCCCTGGTCGCGGTAGCAGAAGCCGGCCGAGCACACGGCATCGCGCCGGTTGAAGAGGTTTGTGGCGTTGACCTGCAGCTTCAGGCCCTCGAAGTCCTTGTTGATCGCACTGAAATCGTAATCGATGGCGGCGTCGACCAGGGCGCGCGAGTTGTTCTTCGTGGTGTTGGCGTCGCTGCCGTAGCTCGATCCGGTGAAGCGAACGCCCGCGCCGAAGCCGAGGCCGGAAAGCGCGCCATCCTCGGGCATGTCGTAATGCGCCCAGAGCGATGCCATGTGGCGCGGCACGGAGGAGACGTCGTGGCCGAGCGTGGCGGCCGGGCCTTCGATGATCTTGGCCTGCGTATAGGTGTAGGAGGCGATCAGCGACAGGCCGTTGTCGAGACTGGTGGAAGCTTCCAACTCGAGACCGCGCGAGCGCAGCTTGCCGCGCTGCACCTGGATGTTCGTCGGGCCGGAAGGCAGGTTGACGACTTCGTAGTAGAGGCCGTTCTTCTGGTCGATGTTGAAGAGCGCGGCGGTCAGCAGCGTATTGCTGTCGGGCAACAGGTACTTCACGCCGATTTCCTGCTGCGTGCTTTCCGTCGGCTTGAAGGGATTGCCGGTTTCCAGGTTCACGCCGGCATTCGGCGAGAAGGCGGTGGAGTAGCTGGCATAGGGCGTGATGCCCCATTCGGTTTCGTAGGTCACGCCGGCGCGCCAGGAGAAGGCGCGGTCGCTCTGCTTGATCGTGTCGACGATGCCGGTCGCAAGGTCGGTGTTGTCGGTATCGGTCGAGACCCAGTCGTAACGCCCGCCGAGCGTGAAGGTCAGTGCGTCGTAGCGGATCTGGTCCTGCAGGTAGAGGCCGGTGATGAACTGGTCCTGCACGCTCTGCGTCTGGAAGTCGATGGGCGCGACGGGGCGGCCGAGCGTCGGGTTGCGGCTGTCGAGCGGCGGGGAAACGCCGTAGCCGTTGAGCGATTTCCAGTAGACCTTGGTGACGTCGACGCCGGTCAGCAGCGTGTGCTCCAGCGCGCCGGTGTCGAATTTCGCCTCGAGCTGGTTGTCGACCGTATAGGTGTTCAGCCACTCCTCGAAGGTGCCGGCGCTGCTGTCGAGCAGCAGCGGGTCGATGGCGTTCGGCTGATAGGCGAAGGCCCAGTCGGCATCGATGTTCAGCCAGGAGGCGCGGGCGTTCTGGCGGAAGGTGAAGGTCTCGTTCAGGCGGCGCTCGAACTCATAGCCGATGCGGCCCTGGCTCTGGATGGAATCGTTGAAGGCGGGGTTGCCGGCGAAGAAATCGCTGACCGTGGCGCCGTCGAAATAATAGGCGGCGGTGCCGCCGGTCTTGGTGCGGGAATATTCGCCGAGGATCGTCAGGCGGGTGTCTTCGTCCGGCTTCCAGGTGAAGGCCGGGGCAAGATAGAGCCGGTCATCGGGAACGCCGACCTGCTCGGTGTCGGCCGAGCGCGCAAGGCCGGTCAGGCGGTAGAAGAACGGATCCTCGTCATTGACCGGGCCGGAGAAATCGAACTGGCCCTGGTAGCGGTTGTGGCTGCCCCCCTGCACCTCGACCTCGCGCAGCACGTCTTCCGTCGGGCGCTTGCTGATGAGGTTGTAGAGGCCGCCCGCGCCGGATGCGCCATAGAGCGCGGAGGAGGGGCCGCGCAGGATCGAGACGCCTTCGAGGCCGTAGGGCTCGGTCTTGAACAGCGAGGAGCCCGCTCCCGGCTGGCGCAGGTTGTCGCGGAAGACACCGGTATAGGTCACGTCGAAGCCGCGCACGGTGAAGCTGTCGAAACGCGGATCGAAGCCGTAGCCGCCGACGCGCGTGCCCGGCGTATAGGCGAGCGTGTCGAGCAGGGTCTGCGGGTTGCGGTCCTCCAGTTGCTGCTTGGTAATGGAGGAGATCGACTGCGGCGTCTGGATGAAGGGTGTATCGGTCTTTGCGCCCGTCGCGCTGCTCTTTCCGACATAGCCGTCCGCATTGATCACGCCGCCGCTGCCGCCATCGACGACGATGTCTTCAAGAACGGTGGCCGTGCCGGCATTGGCCGCCGGCTCCTGTGCCGCGGCCATGCTGGCGAGCGTGAGGAGGGAGGTACCGGCAAGGGCGAGGCGAAGCGAGGAGCGAAGGGAAGCGTGCATGCGGAAGGTCTCTCTGACGAAACGGTCAATACATGACTGCTTTTATCAGGATTCTTTCCGTTGCAACAATATATATGATTATTCGAGTCATGTTTCTGGTCGTGTTGCCGCATCGCAACACGACCCGAAAGGTCCGCTCAGCCCGAAGCTCGGCTCAGAAGGCGAGGCTGCCGGCCATCAGCGCAAGCACGAGGAAGACGAGGAAGATGAGGAGGGCGATCGCGAAGAGAACCTTGGCGATGGTGGCCGTGGCGGCCGACACGCCGGAGAAGCCGAGGAAGCCGGCGATCAGCGATATGACAAGGAAAATCAGGGCCCATTTCAGCATGGCGATGCCTCCTGTTTGGTTTGGAGGCAAGACGCATGGCGGGCAAAAAAGTTCCGGGACGCGGGGCGCCCCGGAAGGTGGCCGCCTGGGCGGCGGGGAGGATCAGCCGTGATTGATCATGACGTGGCGGACGGCGGTGTAGTCCTCCAGCGCGTAGATGGACATGTCCTTGCCATAGCCCGACTGCTTGACGCCGCCATGGGGCATTTCGGTCGTCAGCATGAAGTGGGTGTTGATCCAGGTGCAGCCGTATTGCAGGCGGGAGGCCGCCTTCATCGCCTTGCCGATATCCTTCGTCCAGACGGAGGAGGCGAGGCCGTAGTCGCTGTCGTTGGCCCAGGTGATGGCCTGATCGGCATCGGAGAAACGGGTGACGGAGACGACCGGGCCGAAGACCTCGCGGCGGACGATCTCGTCGTCCTGCGTCGCGCCGGCGACCACCGTCGGCTGGAAGAAGTAGCCCTCGTCGCTGCCGGTACGCCCGCCCGCGGTGATCTCGATATGCTTCACCTCGGCGGCGCGCTCCACGAAGCTTGCGACGCGGTCGCGCTGCCGCTTCGAGATCAGCGGGCCGATCTCGTTGAGCGTGTCGTCGGGGTCGTTGTACTTGATGGTCGAGACGGCCGCGGAGAGGTCGGCGACCAGCTTTTCGTAGATGCCGTCCTGCGCATAGATGCGGCAGGCGGCGGTGCAGTCCTGGCCGGCATTGTAGTAGCCGAAGGCCCGGATGCCGGCGACGACGGCGTCGAGGTCGGCATCGTCGAAGACGACGACCGGGGCCTTGCCGCCGAGTTCCAGATGGGTGCGCTTGACGGTCTTGGCCGCGGCGGCGAGCACCTTCTTGCCGGTGGCGACGTCGCCGGTGATCGAGACCATGTTGATCTTGGGGTGGTTGATCAGCGCATTGCCGACCGTCTCGCCGCGCCCGAGCACGATATTGACCACGCCTTCCGGCAGGATGTCGGCGAGGAGTTTCGCCATCTTCAGCGCCGTCAGCGGCGTCTGCTCGGAGGGCTTGAAGACGACCGTGTTGCCGCCGGCAATTGCCGGGGCGAGCTTCCAGGCCATCATCATCAGCGGATAGTTCCACGGTGCGATGGAGCCGACGATGCCGACCGGGTCGCGGCGCACCATGGAGGTGAAGCCGGGCAGGTATTCGGCGGCGACGGGGGCGTGCAGCGAACGGATCGCGCCGGCGAAGAAGCGCCAGCAGTCGACGATGGCAGGCAGCTCGTCATTGCGGGCGGCGTTGATCGGCTTGCCGCAATTGAGCGATTCCAGCGCGGCGAAGGCGTCGGCATCCTTCTCGATGGCGTCGGCGATGCGCAGAAGATAGCCGGAGCGTTCGGCGGGCGTGGTCGTCGCCCAGGAGACGAAGGCCTTTTCGGCGGCGTCGACGGCAGCGTCGATCTGCGCGTAGGAGGCTTCCGGCAGATCGACGATCTTGCCGCCGGTCTTCGGGTTCAGGATGTGCTCTTCCGCCTCGGTGCCGGCCTCGAAGCGCGAGCCGATCAGCATCTGGGTGTCCATGATGTTCTCCCTTGTCTCAGATTATTTGCCGCTGCCGGCGACCTGGTCGCCGTCGCGGGTGAGGTAGTAGGCGCCGAGGATCGGCAGGAAGGTGACGAGCACCACGATCATGGCGACGACATTCGTCACCGGCCGCTGGCGCGGGCGCACGAGTTCTTCCAGCATCCAGATCGGCAGGGTCGACTGCTGGCCGGCGGTGAAGGTGGTCACGATCACCTCGTCGAAGGACAGCGCGAAGGCGAGCATGCCGCCGGCGAGCAGCGCGGTGCCGATGTTCGGCAGGATGACGTACCGGAAGGTCTGGAAGCTGTCGGCGCCGAGGTCCATCGAGGCTTCGATCAGCGAGCCGGAGATGCGGCGAAAACGGGCGACGGCATTGTTGTAGACGACCACGACGCAGAAGGTCGCGTGGCCGAGCACGATGGTCCAGAAGGAGAAGGGGATCTCCGCGAAGGAAAAGGCCGAGCGCAGCGCGATGCCGGTGATGATGCCGGGCAGGGCGATGGGCAGGATGACGAGCAGCGAGATCGTCTCGCGGCCGAAGAATTTCGTGCGGGAGACGGCGGCGGCGCAGAGCGTGCCGAGCACGAGGGCGATCGCCGTCGAGATCGACGCGACGCGGACGGAAAGCCCCATCGCCTCCCAGACGTCCGGCCGGTTCCAGGCAACGGCGAGCCATTGCAGCGTGTAGCCCGGTGGCGGGAACTGGTAGCTCTTCTCCTCTGTGGTGAAGGCGTAGAGGAAGATGAGCAGGATCGGCAGGTGCAGGAAGGCAAGGCCGGCGCCGGCAGCGATCTTCAGGCCGAGCGGAGCGGAGGTGTTCTTGTCAGAGCGCATCGAAGGCTCCCTGTCGCTTGGCCATCCAGAGATAGAGGCCCATGATGACGATCGGCACGACGGAGAAGGCGGCGGCGAGCGGGATGTTGCCGGCCGTGCCCTGCTGGGCATAGACCGCCTGGCCGATGAAGAGCCGCGACGAGCCGATGATCTGCGGAATGATGTAGTCGCCGAGCGTCAGCGAGAAGGTGAAGATCGAGCCGGCGATGATGCCGGGCAGGGCCAGCGGAAACAGCACGTGGCGGAAGGTCTGGCCGGGATTGCCGCCGAGATCGGCGGAAGCCTCTATCAGGTTGCCCGGCACGCGCTCCAGCGAGGCCTGGATCGGCAGGATCATGAAGGGCATCCACACATAGATGAAGACGATGAAGGTGCCGGTGTAGCTGATGGAGAGCGACGCGCCGCCGACGACCGGCAGGGCGAGCCAGGCATCGAGCAGCCACAGAAGATGCAGCTTGGCGAAGACCCAGGTAAGGATGCCTTCCTTGGCGAGGATCAGCTTCCAGGCGTAGATTTTCACCAGGTAGCTCGACCAGAGCGGCAGCATGACGCCGAGATAGAAGATGACCTTCCATTTCCCCTTGGCATAACGCGCCGCGTAGTAGGCGATGGGGAAGGCGATGATCGCCGAGGCGAGCGTCACGAGCACGGCCATCAGCACGGTGCGCAGGATGATGTCGAAATTCGACGGGATGAGGAGCTGCCTGTAGGTGGCGAAGGTGAACTCGTAGTTGATCAACCCGGAAAAGTCGTCGATCGAGAAGAAGCTCTGCAGCAGCAGCGCGAACAGCGAGCCGAGATAGATGACGCCGAGCCAGAGCAGCGGCGGCGTCAGCATCAGGAGCAGCAGGATGCCCGGGTTGCGCCAGAAGAAATCCGAGAGCCGCCCGAAGGCGCCCTGCCGGCGCGCGAGGATGGAGGTGTCGGTGACGGTGCTCATTGGGCGCCGTCCATGGTGTGCAGATCCTCGGGCAGGAAGGAGAGGGTGACGCTTTCGCCCTGGGCAGGCACCGCGACGGAGGCCGGCAGCATGGCGGCGACACGCGCGCCGTTCACCTCCACCGTCACGCGGTTCGCCGCGCCGAGGAAGCTTGCCGCCGTCACGCGGCCGGAAAAGTGCTTGCGGCCGGGGCCGTCGCCGAGCGTGATCGCCTCGGGGCGCAGGCTCGCATAGTGTTTTCCGTAGCCGAGACCATCGACGAAGTCCGGCGGCAGCACATTGGAAGAGCCGACGAAATCCGCGACGAACCGCGTCTTCGGCCGCTTGTAGACCTCTTCCGGCGTACCGAGCTGCTGGATCTTGCCGTCGCTGAAGACGGCGATGCGGTCGGCCATCGACAGCGCCTCGCCCTGGTCATGGGTGACGAAGACGAAGGTAATGCCGAGGGATTTCTGCAGCAATTTCAGCTCTTCCTGCATCTGCTCGCGCAGTTTCAGGTCGAGCGCGCCAAGCGGTTCGTCGAGAAGCAGCACGCGCGGGCGGTTGACGAGGGCGCGGGCGAGCGCCACGCGCTGGCGCTGGCCGCCGGAGAGCTGGCCGGGCCGGCGTGCGCCGTAGCCGGGCAGTTTCACCATGGCCAGCGCTTCTTCCGCCGCCTTCAGACGCTCGGCCTTGCCGACGCCCTTGACCATCAGGCCGTAGGCGACGTTCTCGAGGATCGAGAGATGCGGGAAGAGGGCGTAGTCCTGGAACACCGTGTTGACGTTGCGCCGGTAGGGCGGCACGCCCTCGGCCGTCTCGCCGAAGATTTCGATATGGCCGGAGGTCGGCTGCTCGAAGCCGGCCATCAGGCGCAGGCAGGTGGTCTTGCCGGAGCCCGACGGCCCGAGCATGGCGAAGAATTCGCCCTCGGCGATGGCGAGATCCACGCTGTCGACGGCGCGCACGGCGCCGAAATGGCGGGATACTTGCTGGAACAGGACGGCGGTCATGGGGGCTCCCGGTGTGTTGTGGTCCGCCCCTGATCCGCTTGGCCGCAGCCTCTTTCCGCGGTTGGAAAGAGGGAGGCACGAGGCGGCGTTTCCCGCCACGGCCCTTGGCCGGTGAAGCGAAACCTGTCGGGGGCATGGTCCCTCTCCCCGCATGCGGGGAGAGGGTCAGGATAGGGGTATCTTAGCGGCCGCCGATCACGCCGATATAGTCGGAGACCCAGCGGTGATAGGGCACGCATTCGCCCTGGCTTTCGCACTTGGTGACGGGCGTGCGCCAGAAGGCGATCTTTTCGAAGTTGTCGAAGCCGTTGGTCGAGCAACCCGTGTCGGTCAGAAGGGCGTTGCCCTTGCAGGCGGCCGGAACCGAGGGAACGGCGCCGAACCAGGCGGCAGCGTCACCCTGCACCTTGGCGGACAGCGAATGCTCCATCCACATATAGGCGCAGTTCGGATGCTGGCTTTCGGCATGCAGCATGGTCGTATCCGACCAGCCCGTCACGCCTTCCTCCGGGAAGGTCGAGGCGATCGGCTGCTTTTCCGCCTGCATCAGGTTGACCTGGAACGGCCAGGAACCGGAGGCGACGACGCCTTCGTTCTTGAAGTCGTCGATCTGGATCATCGCATCGTGCCAGTAGCGGCCGACCAGCGTGCGCTGGACGCGCAGCAGGTCGAGCGCGGCCTTGTACTGGTCTTCGTTGAGCTCGTAGGGGTTCTTGATGCCGAGTTCCGGCTTGTGCGCCATCAGGTACTGGGCGGCGTCGGCAATGTGGATCGGGCCGTCATAGGCCTGCACGCGGCCCTTGTTGGACTTGCCGTCCGGCAGGGTCATCTCCTCGAAGACCACCTTCCAGCTCTTCGGCGCCTCGCCCTTGAAGGCGTCGGTATTGTACATCAGCACGTTCGGGCCCCAGAGATAAGGCGTGCCGTAGTGAACGCCGTTCACCGTGTGCCAGGGCGCGTTCTGCAGGCGCTCGTCGATGGTCTTCCAGCTCGGGATGAGGTCGGTGTTGATCGGCTGCACGCGCTTGCCGGCAACGAGGCGCAGCGAGGCGTCGCCCGAGGCGGTGACGAGGTCGAAGCCGCCCTCGTTCATCAGGGCGACCATTTCGTCCGAGGTCGCAGCGGTCTTCACCGTTACCTTGCAGCTCGTCTTCTTCTCGAACTCGCTGACCCAGTCGTAGTTCTTGTCGGTCTCGCCGCGTTCGATATAGCCGGCCCAGGCGACGATGGAGACTTCGCCCTCGCCGGCGCCAAGTTCCTTCAGCGGCTCCTGGGCGATGGCGGCAGTGGTGAAGGCGAGCGAAAGGGTAAGCGCGGTGCAGGAATGCAGAAGTCGCTTCATGACAGTCTCCCGTTTTGGTCCGCTTTGAGCGGCATTGTTCCCGAGAGAAAAGGTGCCGCGATTTTGCCGCTTTCGCAAATTCATTAATCAGAATGTCGGTATCGGAAATTCCGAAATCGGGCGGGATCTGCCCGCGACAGGGCAGGATCCTACCGCCCGCGCCCGCTCCGCAGCGCCTCCGCCAGACCCACGAAATCGCGCGCCGCCTGCGGCAGGCCGGAGCCCTTGCGCCAGACCATGCCGACCTGCACCACCGGCAATGCGCCGGAGACATCGCGGCTTTCGATGCGGTCGCCTTCCAGCGACCAGGGTCGGTAGACCAGGTCCGGCAGGAGCGCGATGCCCGCGCCCGTCGCCACCAGGCTGCGCACCGCCTCCACCGAGCGGGTGCGGAAGGCGACATGCGGGCGAGCGCCGAGCGCGCTCAGGAGCTTGCCGGTGTTCTCCTCGATTTCGTCCACCGTCAGCATGATCAGCGGCTCCTTGGCGATGTCGCTGACGGAGATGATGTCGGCCGAGACGAGGGGATGGCCGATGGGTAGCCACAGACGGTAGGGCGAGGTCTCGATGATTTCCGCCTGCAACGCCATGCGGTCGCGCAGGTTCGAGATGACCATGACCGCGACATCCAGCTCGCCGCCGACCAGAAGGTGTTCGAGATAGGAGCCGTTGTCCTCGATGGCGCTGACATCGATGCCGGGAAAGGCGCGGCGATAGCGCGAGAGAAGGTCGGACAGCACATAGCCGGCGACGAGCGAGGTGACGCCGAGATTGAGCTGGCCCTTCTCCGCCGCGCGGTTGTCGGAAAAGGAACGGCGTGCGTCCGAGACATTGGCGAGGATCTTCGTCGCATGGCGCAGGAACTGATGGCCGTTGTGCGTCGTCGTCAGGCCGCGCGGATGGCGCTCGAAGAGTTCGACGCCAAGGTCCGATTCGAGTTCCTTGATGGCCTCGGTGATCGAGGACTGCGAGATCGAGAGGTTCTGCGCCGCGCGCGTAACGGAGCCCTGCTCCGCGACGGCGACGAAATACTGCAATTGCCGGAAAGTGAAAGCCATGCCGGCAGTTAATAGAACGGCGCCACGGGATGCAAGCCACGCAAAAAGAGCGGGAAAAGGCGCGACCGGCGTGTCCGGGGGATGCGCTCCTGCTATGATCGGCGCAAACGACGAGGAGCCGCCATGACCGAACGTCCCATGCCGAGCGAGGAGGGCATTCTGGCCTTCCACAAGCGCTGCGAGGATTTTTATCCTGCCGATGCCGTCGATGCCGACATCGCGCAGCAGCGCGCCTGGTACGATGCGCTCTGCGCAGCCTTCGATGCGCCGCCGCCGGCCGGCATGGTCAAGCAGGACAGCCTTGTCGCCGAACGCATTGCCGTGCGGCGCTATCGTCCGGCCAAGGTGACAACGCAAACCCGGCTCTTCTACATCCATGGCGGCGGCTTCGTCGTCGGCTCGCTGAACAGCCATGACGCGATCTGCGCCGAGATTTCCGAGGCGGCAGGCGCCGAACTCGTCTCGGTCGATTACCGCCTGTCGCCCGAACATGTCTGGCCCGCCGCCTTTGACGATTGCTGGGCGGTGCTGGTCGAGCTTCTTCTGGAAGGCCACCCGGTCGTCCTGATCGGCGACAGCGCGGGCGGCAATCTTGCGGCCGGCCTCGCGCTGAAGGCGCGCGACGAGGGGTTGAAGGGCATTGCCGGGCAGGCGCTCGTCTATCCCGGCCTCGGCGGCGATCTCGTTTCGGGCTCCTATCAGGACATGGCCGAAGCGCCAGGCCTCTCGACCGCCGACATCGCTTATTACCGCGACATCTATGGCGCGCCTGACGATGCGGTGCATGCCTTTCCGCTGCGGGCGGAAAATCTCTCCGCCCTGCCGCCGGCCTTCATCACCGGCGCCTATTTCGATCCGCTGCGCGACGACGCCCGCGCCTATGCGGCGCGCCTCGCGCTGTCGGGCGTGCCGGTCGAGTTCCGCGAGGAAAAGCAGATGATCCATGCCTGGCTGCGCGCCCGGTTCATGAGCGAAGGGGCAAGGGCCGGGTTTGCGGCGCTGTGCGATGCCGTGCGCCGGATGGCCAATCCATGAGCGGCGGCACCGATCTCGACCAGTTGCTGGCGACCATGGAGCCGGCGCTCAGCGAGGCCTGCTTCGTCTATGCGAGCGTGCCCGTTGCGGCGCTTGCCGAGCATCTTTCGCGGGGGCCCATCGGTCTCTTCCGCGAGGAGGAGGGCATCACGCTGATCCTGCCCGCCGAGGCGGCGGATGGGCTTGCCGCCAGCGCGCCGATGCGCCTGATCACGCTGACGGTGCATTCCTCGCTGGAGGCGGTGGGGCTCACGGCGGCCTTCTCGGCGGCGCTCACCGAGGCCGGCATCAGCGCCAATGTGGTTGCCGGTTATTATCACGACCATATATTCGTGCCGGAGCGGGATGCCGACCGGGCGATCGAGGCGCTGCGGGCGCTGTCCCGCGCGGCGCGTGAAAAGGGAGAAACGCGATGAAATTCCAGCAGCTTTCGGCCGCCGTCCTGATGCTTGGCGTTGCGGCGGCGATGCCGTCCGTCTCGGTCGCTGAGGACGCCCCGGCCCCCATCCCGGCCTGCGCGATGTCGGGTGCGAAGAGCGTCTTCATCGGCGGCGCCCCGGCGTTGCGCCTGTCCGACGTGGTGAACTGCCCGCCGGAGCTCTACGAGATCGTGCCGAGCATCATGATCGAAGGCCAGCCCATGGTGAAATTCCGCACCGGCGTCGGCGAGAAGGGCAATTGCACGGCGCGCGGCGAGGAGACGGTGATGGCCGAAGGCGAATCGACCAGCCGCGTTGGCGACGTGGCGTGCACGCAGAACTGAGGTTCGGCCGAGTCCTCTGATCCTTTAGCACTGCTTGTGGAAGGCTGCCGAGGCAGGCGGGATCACGGGGGAACAGCTTCCAAAAAGATACGGGCGGCCGAAGCCGCCCGTTTTCGTCAGTTGCCGGCGCTTTCCATGCGCCTTGTCGTGAGCACCCGTTCCAGCCAGCCGATCTCCATTTCGGGAACGGATTTCAGCAGCAGGTCGGTATAGTCGTCGAAGGGCGGCGAGAGCACCTTCGATTTCGGGCCGAAGCGCACGAGGCGTCCGCGGTGCATCACCGCCACGCTGTCGGCGATGGCGCGCACGATGGCGATGTCGTGGGTGATGAACATGTAGGAGACATGCGTTTCCTCCTGCAGCTTCAGGAGAAGCTTCAGGATGCCCTCGGCCACCAGCGGGTCGAGCGCGGAGGTCGGCTCGTCGCAGAGGATGAGCTCGGGCTTCGCCGCCAGCGCCCGTGCGATGGCGACGCGCTGTTTCTGGCCGCCCGAAAGCTCGGCCGGATAGCGGTCGGCGAAACGGCCGCCCATCTCGATCTGCTCCAGCAGTTCCTTGACCCGCTCCGTCTTCTGCTGGCCGCGCAGGCCATAATAGAAGGTGAGCGGGCGGCCGATGATGTCACGCACCGTCTGGCGCGGGTTCATCGCCGTGTCGGCCATCTGGTAGATCATCTGGATGCGGCGCAGCTCATCATTCGACCGGCCTTTCAGCGCCTTCGGCAGAGCCTTGCCGTCGAAGCTGATCGTGCCTTCCTGCGGCGGCAGCAGGCCGGTGATGACGCGGGCGAGGGTGGATTTGCCCGAGCCCGATTCACCCACCACCGCCAGCGTCTGGCCCTTCGGCAGATGCAGCGAGACGTCCTGCAGCACCTTGAAGCCGTTGGAATAGCCGGCCGTGACGTTCTCCACCTTCAGGAGCGTGTTGCTCTGGTCGGGCGCTTCGTCCCGGCCGGTGCCGCGCACGTTGACGAGGGCGCGGGTATAGTCCTGCGTCGGTGCCTCGATGATCTGCTTGACCGAGCCGTATTCCACCATCTTGCCGTGCCGGAGCACGAGGATGTCGTCCGTGATCTGCGCCACCACGGCAAGGTCGTGGGTGATGTAGAGCGCGGCGGTGTGGGTCTCCTCGATGGCGTGCTTGATGGCGGCGAGCACGTCGATCTGCGTCGTCACGTCGAGCGCCGTCGTCGGTTCGTCGAAGACGATCAGCTCCGGATTGGGGCAGAGCGCCATGGCGGTCATGGCGCGCTGCAACTGGCCGCCCGAGACCTGGTGCGGGTAGCGCTGGCCGAAGGTCTCCGGGTTCGGCAGGCCGAGCACCCTGAAGAGGTAGAGCGCACGCTTTTCCGCTTCCTCACGGCTCATGATGCCGTGTTTCAGCGACGCCTCGATGACCTGTTCGCCCAGCCGGTGGGCGGGGTTGAAGGCCGCGGCCGCCGATTGCGCGACGTAGCAGACCTTCGCGCCGCGCACCTTGCGGATGCCGGCCGGCGAGAGCTTCAGCAGGTCCTCGCCGTTGAGCTTGACCTCGCCGCCGGTGATGCGCACCCCGCCGCGCCCATAGGCGAGCGCGGTGAGGCCGATGGTCGATTTGCCGGCGCCCGATTCACCGATGAGGCCGAGCACCTTGCCCTTCTGCACGTCGAAGTTCACGCCTTCGACGAGCGTCACGGTTTTCGGCGGTTCGCCCGGCGGGTAGCTGGTCGCCTCGATCTTGAGATTGCGGACGGAAAGAAGATCAGGCATCGCCGCGTCCCCCCTTCAGGCTCGAGGTGCGTTTCATCAGCCAGTCGACGACGAGGTTGACGCAGATGGCGAGCCCCGCGATCGCACCGCCCGGAATGAGGGCGGCCGAAATGCCGAAGATGATGCCGTCCTTGTTGTCCTTCACCATGCCGCCCCAGTCCGCCGCGGGCGGCTGGATGCCGAGGCCGAGGAAGGAGAGGGTGGAGAGGAACAGGATCGAGAAGGCGAAGCGCAGGCCGAACTCGGCGAGCAGCGGCGAGAGCGTGTTGGGCAGGATCTCGCGGAAGATGATCCAGCCCGTGCCTTCGCCGCGCAGCCGTGCGGCCTCCACGAATTCCATGACCGCGACGTCGAGCGCGACGGCCCGGCCGATGCGGTAGACGCGGGTCGAATCGAGGATCGCCATGACGAGGATGAGGATCCAGAGCTGCTGCGGCAGCACGGCCAATACGACGAGGGCGAAGATCAGCGTCGGGATCGCCATCATCAGGTCGTTGAAGCGCGAGAAGGCCTGGTCGACCAGCCCGCCCGTCACCGCCGCCGTGAAGGACAGCAGCATGCCGAGCGAGAAGGAGAGCACGGTTGCCGCCAGCGCCACGAAGATCGTGGTGCGGGCGCCGAAGATCAGCCGCGAGAAGAGGTCGCGGCCGAGATTGTCCGTGCCGAGCAGATAGTCGCCGCCCATCGGTTGCCAGACGGCGCCGACGATTTCGCTTTCCCCATGGGGCGCGATGAGGGGTGCGAAGATGGCGCAGAAGATGGCGAGGGCGATGCCCAGGATGCCGATCCAGGCGCTGACGGGAATGCTGGAAAGTCTCATCGCGGATGCCTCAATCTGGGGTTCGCGATGATCGCAAGGATATCGGCGAACATGTTGAGGAAGATGTAGAAGGCGGCGAAGATCAGGCCGCAGGCCTGAACGACGGGCATGTCGCGCACCGTCACGGCGTCGACCATGTACTGGCCCATGCCGGGATAGACGAACACCACCTCCACCACGACGACGCCGACCACGAGATAGGCAAGGTTCAGCGCGATCACGTTGATGACAGGCGCCACGGCGTTGGGCGCCGCGTGCTTGGCGATGATGCGCAGGCCCGACAGGCCTTTCAGCTCCGCCGTCTCGACATAGGCCGACGACATGACGTTGAGGATCGCCGCCCGCGTCATGCGCATCATGTGGGCGAGCACGACGAGGACGAGGGTGGCGGTCGGCAGTGCGATGGCCGACAGCCGCTGGCCGATCGTCATCGAGTCATAGACCGTCGCCGGGAAGGTCGCGACACCCAGTTGCACGGCGAAGAACAGGATCAGCAGGTAACCGACGAAGAACTCCGGAAGCGAGATCGCCGCCAGCGAAATGACGTTGATGATCTTGTCCGGCAACCGGTTTCGGAACTGCACCGCAAGCATGCCGAGACCGACGGCGAGCGGCACGGAGATGATCGCCGCGAAGAAGGCGAGGAACAGCGAATTGCCGAGACGCTTGCCGATCTGCTCGCTGACCGAGTTCTTGGAGGCCCAGGATTTGCCGAAGTCGCCCTGGATCGCGCCGCCGAGCCAGTTGAAGTAGCGGGTGGTCGCCGGCTGGTCGAGACCGAGGTCCTTGCGGATGTTCTCCACCGCCTGGGGCGTTGCCGACTGGCCGAGATAGGTGGTCGCGAAGTCGCCGGGCAGGGCTTCCACGCCCCCGAAAATCATCAGGGAGACGGCGAAGAGCAAGGCCACGCTGAGCGCGAGGCGTTGCAGGATGAGCGCAACCAGGGGGCTGCTCTTGCTGAGTTTCGCCCAGAACGAAGGCGAGGCTTCGATGGCTGGGGTTCCAGTGGACGCAACCGACCCGGCAACGCCGGCAGACTGCGGGCTATCGCCCGCAATCGCCGTTGCTGTCAGCTCCGGACCGTGCGCCGGTCCGCCGCCGGTCATCAGGCGTCGAGCCAGACGCGGGTTGCGACATAGCCGTTCGACATGTCGTTACCGATGTCGTGGACGTAGCCCTTCACCTGCTTGGAGCAGGCGTTCACGAAGTCGTTGAACATCGGCAGGATCAGGCCGCCTTCGTCACGCACCATGGTCGCCATGGTGCGGTACA
The DNA here is from genome assembly GCF_050172695.1 of Shinella sp. G-2. Classification (NCBI taxonomy): domain Bacteria; kingdom Pseudomonadati; phylum Pseudomonadota; class Alphaproteobacteria; order Hyphomicrobiales; family Rhizobiaceae; genus Shinella; species Shinella sp. G-2. The sequence goes on from NZ_JBBEYH010000001.1 coordinate 159,798, forward strand.
TGTCCTTGCGCTTGGCCTCGTCGAGTTCCGAACGGGCTTCGAGCAGGATCTTGTCGAAGTCCGGGCGCAGGAAGCGGGTGTCGTTCCAGTCGGCCGTCGACAGATAGGCCGTGGAATACATCTGGTCCTGCGTCGGGCGGCCGCCCCAGTAGGAGGTGGAGAAGGGCTGCACGTTCCAGACGTTCGACCAGTAGCCGTCGCCGGGTTCGCGCTTCACCTCGATCTCGATGCCGGCCTTCTTGGCGCTTTCCTGATAGAGAACGGCCGCATCGACCGCGCCCGGGAAGGCGACGTCGGACGTGCGCAGCAGCACCGAGCCGCTGTGGCCGGACTTCTTGTAGTGGAAGGCTGCCTTGTCCGGGTCATAGGCGCGCTGCTCCATGCCTTCCGGGAAGAGGGCATAGGTTTCGTTGATCGGGAAGTCGTTGCCGATCTTGCCGTAACCGCCGAGCACCTTCTCCAGCATGGTCTCGCGGTCCATCGCGTATTTCAGCGCGAGGCGCAGGTCGTTGTTGTCGAAAGGCGCCGTGTTGCAATGCATGATGAACACGTAGTGGCCGCGGCCGGAGGTGGAGAGGATTTCCACCGTCGGTGCACGCTTCAGGAGGTCGACGGTCTTCGGGTCGACGCGGTTGATATAGTGTACCTGGCCGGAGGAGAGGGCGGCGATGCGGGCCGTCGCGTCGTTCATGTTGATGATTTCGACGCTGTCGACGAAGCCGCGGTCCTGGCGCCAGTCGTTCTGGTTGCGCTCGAAGGTGGCGCGAACGCCCGGCTCGAAGCTCGTCATCTTGTAGGGGCCGGTGCCGTTGGCCGAGGACGGATCGTCGTAGCCGCCGTTCGGCTGGATGACGAGATGGTAGTCGGTGAGCAGCAGCGGCAGGTCGGCATTGCCTTCCGTCAGCGTCAGCACGAGGTTGTCGCCGTCGGCCTTGATTTCCTTGATCGACTTCATGACGCCGAGCGCGCCGGATTCCGACTTCTCGTCGGTGTGGCGCTGCAGGGTCTTGATGACGTCCTCGACGGTCAGGTCCTTGCCGTCGTGGAACTTCACGCCCTTGCGGATCTTGAAGGTCCAGGTCGAGGCGTCGGCCGAAGGCTCCCAGGATTCGGCGAGCGCCGGTACCGGCTTGCCGGTCAGCGGCTCGGATTCGACGAGCATGTCGCCCCAGCAGCGGCCGATGCAGAACATCACCTGCGACAGGAACTTCGCCGGGTCGTTGGAGTCCGTCGCCGAACCGCCTTCGAGGCCGAGCTTCAGATGGCCGCCGCGCTTGGGCTCCTGGGCCTTGGCGGCGGTGTCGAACATCGTGCCGGCGACCGCCAGCGTGATGCCGAAGGCGGCGGCGCGGCCCATGAACTCGCGGCGGTTCATCTTGCCGAGCGCGACCTGGCTGGTGAGATATTTGGTGTAATCAGTCATTCCCCTGTTCCCTTTCGCTAGGCCCTTTTTGTGGGCATTTGTCGTTATGATTGGCAGAATTTCTGGTTTTCGCCTCTAAGGCAACCTTACGACCGGCTTTTCTACCGGCAAAGGTTCATATCAGTTCCTCCGAATGCCTCCTTCAAGTGCCGCTTCGCGGCTCGTTTTGCATAAAGCTAACCATGGAGAGGCCAGCTGTAACGCCCTAAATTACCTATTTCTTCCATAAATCAGGCTTATGGAAAGCTACGGAATGCGCCCGATGCAGGGGCGCTTTCCTCATCGTCCCTTCCAGACAGGATCGCGTTTCTCCGCGAAGGCGCGGGCGCCCTCGAGCTGATCTTCGCTGGAATAGAGAATGTCGACCGTGCGGAACTGCCGCTTGGTGATCCTGTTCATGGTCCCCTGGAAGGTGTCGCCTTCGGCCGCGCGCACCACTTCCTTGATGGCGGCGTAGACGAGCGGCGGGCCGCTTTCGAGCAGGCGCGCCAGTTCCCAGGCGCGGTCCATGAGCTTGTCGGCGGGCAGGATCTCGTTGACGAAACCCCAGCGATGCGCCTCTTGCACGTCGAGCCAGCGGCCGGTGAGCAGCATGTCCATGGCGATGTGATAGGGGATGCGCTTCGGCAGCTTGATCGAGGCGGCATCGGCCACCGTGCCGGAGCGGATTTCCGGCAGGGCGAAAGTGGCGTGTTCGGCAGCGAGGATGAGATCGGTCGAAAGCGCGATCTCGAAGCCGCCGCCGCAGCAGATGCCGTTGATGGCCGAGATGATCGGCTTGTTGAGGTCGCGCAGTTCCTGCATGCCGCCGAAGCCGCCGATGCCGTAGTCGCCGTCCACGGCGTCGCCTGCCGCGGCCGCCTTCAGGTCCCACCCCGGACAGAAGAACTTTTCTCCCGCGCCGGTGATGATGGCGACGCGCAGGCTGTCGTCGTCGCGGAAGTTGGCGAAGACTTCGCCCATGATGCGGCTGGTCGCCAGATCGATGGCGTTCGCCTTGGGGCGATCGATCGTGACTTCGAGAATGCCGCCTTCGCGGCGCTGGCGTATCGGTCCGGTCATGATTGTTTCCTCAGACGGATCAGTGCATCGGCCGCGACGACGCCGTCGCCGGCGGGGAGCACCATTACGGGATTAACGTCCAGTTCTTCGATTATTGAAGCGTTTGAAACGACATAGGATGCCGCTGATGCGACGGCGGCGACGAGGGCGTCGATATCCCCCTTCGGCGCACCCCGGTAACCGTTCAGCAGCTTTGCGATCTTGAGGCCGGAGATCGCCGCGCGGATCGCATTTTCGTCGGTCGGCAGCGTGAGGATTGCCGAATCTTCCAGCAATTCGACGAGGATGCCGCCCGCGCCGATGGTCAGCACCGGGCCGGCGATGGGGTCGCGCATGGCGCCGACGATCAGTTCCGCGACGGGTTTGCCCACCATCTTTTCCACAAGGAAACCGGAAGCGACGCCGGCCATGGCCTTCGCCGCGTCCATGACGGCTTCGCGGCTGGCAAGATTCAGTTTCACCGCACCCGCTTCGGTCTTGTGCGCGACGCCGAGGCCCTTGAGGACGACGGGGAAGCCGAGCGTTTCGGCAGCCTCCGCCGCAGCGTCGGCCGTTTCGGCCGTGAGGCCCTTCGGAACGGGAAGACCATGGGCGGCGAGGGCCTGCTTGGCGTCGTGCTCCGTGAGCGTGACCGCTTCGCCTTCGCCCGTCCCGGCTTTCAGGAGCGGCGCGGACAGCGGCTTCGCCCAGGCTTCGCCGATGCCGGCGGCAGCGTCGGCGGCGGCAAGGGCTTCCTCGATGCCGTAGAAAGGCACGACGCCGTTCTGCATCAGCATTTCAGCGGTCGCCTCCGGCATGTTCTCGCCCATGCTGGCGACGATACCGGCGTTTGCTCCTGCCGCCTTCGCAGCGTCGATGACGGCGTGGCAGGTGGTGATCCAGTCGGCTGGATCGCAGCGGTCGAGGCGGGGAAAATCGAGCACCAGCAGGTTCAGCCCGTAGTCGCCCTGCATCATCGTGGTGAAGGCGGCGGTCTGCTTCTCGCGGTTGCCCCACACGAAGGTGTGGTAATCGAGCGGATTGGAGATCGTCACCATCTGGCCGAGCGTTTCGCGCAGCGGCTGGCGCTGGAAATCCTTGAGCGCCCGGTAGGAGACTTTCCGCTTTTCGCCCGCATCGGCCATCAGCGAAGCTTCGCCGCCCGAGCAGGACATGGACGAGATGTCGTAATTCGGCAGCGGGCCGGCGACATGCAGCAGTTTCAGCGTTTCAAGCAGTTCCGGCAGCGTCTCGACGCGGCCGATGCCGAGGCGCGCGAGCAGGGCCGAGGAGACGGCGTCGTTGCCGGCGAGCGAAGCGGTGTGCGACACGGTGGCAAGCTGCGCCTGCTCGGATTTGCCGACCTTCAGCGTGACGACGGGCTTCTTCAGTTCGCGGGCGCGCAGGCCGAGGCGTTCCAGGGACTGGAGGCTGTCGAAGCCTTCGATATGGAGGCCGACGGCGGTGACGCGCGGGTCTTCGAGCACGGCGCAGGCGAGATCTGCAAGGCCGGTCTGCGCCTGGTTGCCGGCGGTCAGGATATAGGCAAGCGGCAGGCCGCGCTGCTGCATGGAAATGTTGCAGGCGATGTTGGAAGACTGCGTGAGGACGGCGACGCCCTTTTCGATGCGCAGCATGCCGTGCTGGTCGGGCCAGAGCAGGGCGCCGTCCAGCATGTTGATGAAGCCGTAGCAGTTCGGTCCGAGGATCGGCATGTCGCCGGCAGCCTCGACCAGCGCCTTCTGCAGATCGTCGCCATCGGCAAGCTCGCTGATGGCTTCGCGGAAGCCCGAGGCATAGCAGACCGCGCCGCCCGCGCCGCGCGCTGCGAGGTCGCGGATGATGCCGATGGTGAGTTCCCGGTTGACGCCGACGAAGGAGGCGTCCGGCGCGCCCGGCAGATCGGCGACGGAGCGGTAGCATTTGCGGCCGAGGATTTCGTCCTCTCGCGGATGCACCGGCCAGATCTCGCCGGCAAAGCCCATCTTGTCGCACTGGAAGATGACGCGCCGCGCCTCCTTGCCGCCGAAGACGGCGATGGATTTCGGACGGATGAGGCGGTCGAGGGAACGGATCATGGCAAGGTCTCCCACGCGGCTACCCCCCTCTGGCCTGCCGGCCATCTCCCCCTCAAGGGGGGAGATTGAAGGGGGGACCGTTTTGCCTGAAGGCAGCGTGGCCGTTGAAGGGAAGCCCTTGTGTCCAGCCGATCTCCCCCCTTGCGGGGGAGATGGCCGGCAGGCCAGAGGGGGGTGTTACGGGAAGAACCGACCATCCTCAGGCTCCCAGCGGCCTGAGCAGGTCGCGGCTGATGATATGCCGCTGGATTTCCGAGGTGCCGTCCCAGATGCGCTCCACGCGGGCGTCACGCCAGAAGCGGGCGAGCGGGAGGTCGTCCATCAGGCCCATGCCGCCATAGATCTGGATCGCCTCGTCGGTGACGCGGGCGAGCATTTCCGTGGCATAGACCTTGGCCGAGGCGATCTCGCGGTTCGAGGGAAGGCCCTGGTCCAGCCGCCAGGCGGCGCTGAGCGTCAGGAGGTCGGCGGCATCGATCTCGGTGATCATGTCGGCAAGCTTGAAGGAGACGCCCTGGTTCGCGCCGATCGGCTTGCCGAACTGCTTGCGCTCGGCGGCGTAGTTGAGCGCATAGTCGAAGGCGCGGCGAGCCCGGCCGACGGAGGTGGCAGCGACGGTAAGGCGCGTCGCATAGAGCCAGTCGTTGGCGATGTCGAAGCCCTTGTGCACCTCGCCGAGGATCTGGGAGGAGGGCAGGCGGCATTCGTCGAAATTGAGGATGCAGTTCTTGTAGCCGCGGTGGGAGACCGAGTTGTAGCCGTCACGGATCTCGAAACCGGGCGTGCCGCGGTCGACGAGGAAGCAGGTGATCAGCTTCTTCTTGCCGCGCGGCGTGTCCTCCTCGCCGGTCGCGATGAAGACGATGACGAAGTCGGCGATATTGGCGTGGCTGATGAAGTGCTTGGTGCCGTTGACGACCCAGTCGTCGCCGTCCTTGCGGGCAAAACACTTCATGCCGCGCACGTCGGAGCCCGCGTCCGGCTCGGTCATGGCGAGGGCGTCGAACTTGTCGCCGCGCACGGCAGGCAGCAGATACTGCTCGCGCTGCTCGGCGTTGCACGCCATCAGGATGCCGGAGGGGCGGCCGAAGAAGACCGTCAGCGCCATCGATCCGCGACCGAGCTCGCGCTCGACCAGCGTGAAGGAGGTGTGGTCGAGCCCGGCGCCGCCGACCTCTTCGGGCATGTTGCAGCCGAAGAAGCCGATCTCCTTGCACTTGCGGGCAATGTCCTGGCCGAGTTCCGGCGGCACATGGCCGGTGCGCTCGACCTCGTTTTCGTGCGGATAGATTTCCGTCTCGACGAAGGCGCGGACGGTGTCCACGATCATCTGCTGTTCGTCGGTGAGTGCGAAATTCATTGGGTAGTCCTCCCCGTCTGTCTTTTACGGGAGGCGCGTGCGGCGACCTCCCTCTGCCCTTGCGGGCATCTCCCCCTCAAGGGGGAAGATTGGTTGCGGCACCGCCTTGCGCCCTGCCGATCTATCCTTCCGAGGAAAGACGCCCGGCAGGGCAGAGGGCTGGAATCACTTGTGCTTCTGTCCGACGCTGCGGCCAGCGCCTTCCGGCGCCGCCAGCTTGGCATGGGCTTCGGCAATTGGCGCGATCCTGGCCAGCACCTCGGCGGGTGCGTCGGTGCTCTTGCCGGCCTTGGAATCGACATGGACCATCATCTGCTCGGCCGTGGCGATGACGTCGCCGGTGGCGGCGTCGTGGATGCGCGTGAAGAAGTGCAGGCGCTTGCGGTCCGAGGAAAGGATCTGGAGCGTCGTGTAGAGCGCCTGGCCGAGCTTGGCTTCGCCGAGATGGCGGATATGGGTTTCCACCGTGTAATAGCTGTGGCCGGCTTCCACATAGGCGAAGTCGACGCCGATGAGGCGCAGCAGCGCGTCGGACGTGTCGCCGAAGAGCTGGAGATAGCGGTGCTCCGTCATGTGGCCGTTATAGTCGACCCAGGCGGCATTGACCTTGGTGTCGACGAGACGCAGCGGCTGCGCGGCGGAAACCTCGACCTTCGCCTTGCCGGCCTTGGCCCACAGGTGTTCCTCGAATTCGGCGAGCAGCTTGCCCGAGCCCCAGCCGCGGCCTTCGTCGCCGGCCTTCAGCGCATGCATGATGCCGACGAGGTTCTGGTCGCGGATGCGTTCCAGCTCGCGGATGCCGCGGGCGCCGGACTGGGCGTCGGACTGGTTGGCGATCTTCTCGACCAGCTCGTCGTTGAGGTCGACGACGTCGGTGAGCTTCGTCCAGGGCCAGGAGAGGCAGGGACCGAACTGGGCGAGGAAGTGACGCATGCCCGCTTCGCCGCCGGCGATGCGGTAGGTCTCGAACATGCCCATCTGCGCCCAGCGCATGCCGAAGGAATAGCGGATCACGTCGTCGAGCGTCTCCGTGTCGCAGATGTCGTCCTTGATCAGCCAGAGGCCTTCGCGCCAGACGGCTTCGAGGAGACGGTCGCCGACGAAGGCCTCGATCTCCTTGTTGATGATGACACCCTTCATGCCGATGGGGGCGAGCTTGGCCTTGGCGTCTTCCAGCACGGCGCGCGAGGTCTTCTGGCCGCCGACGAGTTCGGCGAGCGGCAGCAGGTAGACGGGGTTGTAGGGATGCGCCACGAACAGGCGTTCGGGGTGCTTCATGTCGCGCTGAAGATCGGTCGGCATGAGGCCGGAGGTGGAGGAGCCGATCAGGGCGTCGGGCCTGGCGGCGGCGTCGATCTGGGTCAGGACATTGCGCTTCAGTTCCAGCCGCTCGGGAACGCTTTCCTGAATCCAGTCAGCGTCTTGCACGGTCTCTTCGATGCTCTTGCAGAAGGTGACCTTACCCTTCGGCGGCAGAGGCGCCATGGTGAGCATGCCATAGGCGCGCTCGGCATTGGCCATGACTTCGCCGATGATGCGCTCGGCTTCCGGGTGCGGATCGAAGACCTTCACGTCGATGCCGGCGAGCGCGAAGCGGGCGACCCATGCTCCGCCGATGACGCCGCCGCCGACACAGGCTGCCTTGTTGATGGTGCTCATAGGGATACTGCTTTCATGGCTTGTGGTCTTCAGATGCGGCATCCCCCTTCGCCCTGCCGGGCATCTCCCCTTCAAGGGCGGGGAGATCAGAGGGGCAATGCCTTGCCCAATGCAACGGTCGCGGTCGAACGGAGGCGCCTGTTTCCCGCCGATCTCCTTTCGAGGGGAGATAACCGGCGGGGCGGAGCGGGTGACCGCGTTCCGCCGCGCGCCTCGTTCGTCAGCCGCGCGGCGCGCGCTTCGTTAGTTTCAGCTTCTCGCGCACTTCGGCGGGGCCGATGACGCGGGCGCCCATGCTTTCGACGATGTTGACGGCCTTGTCGACGAGCTGCGCATTGGTGGCGAGCTGGCCCTTGCCGACATAGAGATTGTCCTCGAGGCCGACGCGGACATTGCCGCCCGCAAGCACGGCCGCGGCCGGGTAGGCCATGGCGTTGCGGCCGATGGAGAAGGCCGAGAAGGTCCAGTTGGACGGCACGTTGTTGACCATCGCCATGAAGGTGTTGAGGTCATCCGGCGCACCCCACGGAATGCCCATGCAGAGCTGGATCAGCACCGGGTCCTCGATGATGCCTTCCTCGGCGAGCTGCTTGGCGAACCAGAGGTGGCCGGTGTCGAAGGCTTCGATCTCCGGGCGGACGCCGAGGTCCGTCATCATCTTGCCCATGGCGCGCAGCATGGACGGCGTGTTGGTCATCACGTAGTCGCCGAGCGAGAAGTTCATCGTGCCGCAGTCGAGCGTGCAGATTTCCGGCAGGCATTCGGCGACGTGGGACACGCGCTCGGTGGCACCCACCATGTCGGTGCCGTTGGGGTTCAGCGGCAGGGGCTGTTCGGTGTTGCCGAAGATCATGTCACCGCCCATGCCGGCGGTGAGGTTGAGCACGACGTCGACCTCGGCGTCGCGGATGCGCTCGGTCACCTCGCGGTAGAGATCGTTGCGACGGCTCGGCGCGCCGGTTTCCGGATCGCGGACGTGGCAGTGCACGATGGCCGCGCCGGCCTTGGCGGCTTCGATGGCCGATTCGGCGATCTGCTTGGGAGAGCGCGGAACATGGGGCGATTTTCCGGCGGTGTCGCCGGAGCCGGTAACGGCGCAGGTGATGAAGACGTCGCGGTTCATGGCTAAGGGCATTGTCGTTCTCCCGGTATTCTCGTTACGGCCATTACGAGCCAAGAGAAGACGCAATGCTTTCACTTTTCGGATCCATCCTTGACAATTCGAGAGATGAAAAAGCATGCTTGCCACATGCTCGATCCCTCCGCCGATACGCTCGACATCGATATTCTCGTGCTGCCCGAGACGAACCTCATTCTCGTCGCCTCGGTCATCGAGCCCTTGCGCGCGGCCAACCGCATCTCCGGCCAGGCGCTCTATCGCTGGCGGATTTTCTCGCCGGACGGACTGCCGGTCGAGACGCGCAGCCGCATCCCCGTGCCGGTCGACGGCCCGTTCCGGCCGGAGAAGGAGGCCCATCCGCTCTTCGTGCTTTCCTCCTATCAATGGCAGATGAGTGCGACGCCTCTGTTGCGGCGCCAGCTTTCGCAGACGGCACGCTACCGCACGGCCATGGCCGGCATCGAATCGGGCAGCTGGCTGCTCGCCGAGGCAAGCCTGCTCGACGGCCATTCGGTGACGATCCACTGGGAGGACATGGAGGAGTTCGCATCGCGCTATCCGCAGATCGCCGTCATGCGCGAGCGTTTCGTCATCGACGGCAAGCGGCTGACGACCGGCGGTTCGCTGCCGACACTCGACCTTATGCTGGAGATCATCCGCCGCCGGCAGGGCTATTCGCTGGCGCTCGAAGTCTCGCGCCTCTTCATCTACGAACACGAGCGCACCGGGGGCCTGCTGCAGGTGCCGGCGCTCGGCAACATGCGCGTCGCGGACCAACGCGTGAGCCAGGCGGTGCGGCTGATGGAAGAGACGGTGGATGCGCCGTTGACGTTGGCGCGGCTCGCAAGGCGCGTGGGCATCAGCGCGCGGCACCTGCAGGACCTCTTCCAGGAATCCATGGGGGTCGCCCCGCACCAGCACTATCTGGCGCTGCGCCTCAATGCCGCCCGGCGCAAGGTGATCGAGACCAGGGCGGAATTCGCCGACATCGCCGCGCTCACCGGTTTCAATTCGTCCTCCGCCTTCTCCCGCAGCTACCGCGCGCACTACCACGAAAGCCCGACGGAGACGCGGCGGCGGCTGCGGACCGGAGCGAAGTCCTAGAGAAATTCAGGTGAACTACAGCCTGTTGTTTTCGCTTCACTATCCGAAGCGAAGCTTCGCCATCTCGGCTGGACATGTTCCTAAGCTTTTGCAAGGAGCGCCAGCATGGTCTCCGCCGCCTGCCGGGAAAGGGCGTCGCGCGGCCAGACGAGGCTGAGCGACTGCTGGTAGGCGGCATCGAGCGGCAGCAGCGTCGGCGGCGGCGCGATGTTGGCGACGGAGTGCTCCGGCAGCACCGAGAGATGACCGTGGTCCAGCACGAGGTTGATGATGACGGGGATCGAATCGACCTCGACCAGCGTCAGGCGGGCGCGGTCGGCAGGTGACAGCGCGGCTTCCAGAAAACGATCCGTCATCTGGCGCAGACCGCTGCGCGGGCTGGGAACCGCGATGGGATAGCGCCGCAGCAGGGCGGCGATATCCTGCCGTTCGGCCTCTTCCAGTGCGAGCGGGGCGGCGAGGGCAAGTTGCGAGCGGCCGATCAACTGGCCGTCGAATTCGGCGGGATAGCGGTCCGTATCGAGCAGGATCAGATCGAAGCGGCGGGTCTTGAGGCCGGAGACGAGATCGTCCGCCGTGGTGGAGGAGAGGAAGAGCGGCTGGCGGGGCCGGGCCGCGCGCCATTTGACCGCAAGGCGCGCCAGCAGGGCGGCGATCTCGCTTTCATGGCCGAAGGGAATGACGGTGCCGAGCCGCCAGGTGGCGGCGGACCGGCGAAAACGCTCGGCCGAGGCGACATAAAGCGCCTCCCAGGCCGTGCCGATCCGCTCGGCAAGGGTGAGCGCCTCGAGGCCGGCCGGCGTGCAGCTTATGCCGGCCGCCGACCGGTCGAGCAGCTTGCAGCCGATGGTCTGCTCCAGATGGCTGAGCTGGCGGGTGAGCTGCGGCTGGCCGAGGCCGAGATTTTTGGCGGCCGCATTGATGCTGCCGGCTCTTGCGGCGGCGGCGAAGCGGGCGAGGGCGGGAAGCGGGATGGCAGGCACCGTTGCCGTGCCGGTCCCCAGGGCGGCGAGCGCGGTGGCGGCGTGGGCGATCTCGGAAAAGCGCGGCAGGCGCGCTTCGGCCTCCAGCGTCGGAACGAGCGCCTGCCCGTCGCGGCGCACCAGCGGCACGGAAAGCACGGCCTCGACCCGGCGAAGCGCCGCGCTGGCGCTGGAGGCGGGCCGGCCCGAGGCGACGGCCGCCCTGCGGATGCCGCGTTCTTCGAGAATGCTATGCACAAGACAAAGGGTGGAGAGATCCACGGAACGGGCCTTTCGGTTTTTCCGTTCGGCCTATAGCATGAACCGTACGGCTTTTGGGATATGGGTTCGGCCCGCGTTCCGCATAACATCCACATCCGGATTTACGCCGCTCCGTCACACGTTTGCTGGACCCGCGCCAGAACAGGCTTTTTGAAAATGCTCGCTTCCGCCGATACGCTCTACCTCACCGGTCAACCGCTCGATTTCGCCACGCTGGAGGCGATCGGCACGGGCGCGCGCCACCCTGTCGCCTGCGAGATCGGCATGGGGCGTGTCGGCACGGCGCGGCATGTGGTGACGGAGCGCCTGGCGACGGGCCTGCCGATCTATGGTGCGAATACCGGCGTCGGCTCGATGAAGGACAAGCTCTGGACGGCGGACGACCTTGCCGAATTTAACAACAGCCTCGTCAAGGCGCATCACTTCGGCACGGGCGAGCCCTTCTCTCTGCCCATCGTGCGCAAGGCGATGGCGATCCGCGTCAACACCGCGCTCGGCGGCTATTCCGGCTGCAGCCCGGACCTCATCGACGCCTTCCTGGCCCTGCTTGAACGGGATATCGTGCCGGTCGTGCGCCGTCACGGCTCGATGGGCTGCGCCGATATCGGCCTGATGGGGCAGGTGGCCGCGGTGCTGACGGGCGAGGGCGAAGCCTGGTTCGGCGGCGAGCGCCTCCCGGCGGCCGAAGCGCTCAAGCGTGCCGGCCTTGCGCCCTATCGCATGCAGCCGCGCGATGCGCTGGCCGCGCTCAGCGTCAATGCCATTTCCCATGCCGCCGCCGCCAATGTGGTGCGCGAGGCGGCCAAGGCGATCCGCAACCTCATGGTGACGGGCGTGCTCTCCTCGCTGGCGCTCGGCGCCTCGGCCGATCCATGGCGGGTGGCAGCCCGCCTTTCGGCCCATGGCGAGGCGCTGGCCGGCACCTGGTTCGAGGCGCAGGCGACGTCAGGCCATTGGCCCAAACCGTCTGCGATCCACGATCCGCTCAGCCTGCGCATGACCGCGCAGGTTTTCGGCGCCTGCCTCGATACACTGATGAATGCCGCCGAGCGCATCGTCGAGGCGACGGCGCAGTCGGACGACAACCCGGTCGTGCTCGACAACCACGTCATGGCCTCGGGCGGCTCGCTGCCGCTATCGACCACGCTCTATGTCGAGGCGGCGCAGACGGGCTTTGCCCATCTTGCCCGCAACGTGCTGAACCGCTGCGTGCTGCTCGCCAATGGCGTGCGCCGCAACCTGCCGGTCAATCTCGTCGCGCCCGGCGAGGCGGCGACGGGCTTCGGACCGCTGCTGAAGCTTGCCGTGGAACTCTACATGCGCATCCAGTCGCTGGCCGTGCCGATCTCGGCGCAATCCATCGTCGTGGCCGGCGGTCTGGAAGAGGAGGCGACCTTCCTGCCGCTCATCGTCGAACGCATGGAAAGCCAGGTGCGTGACCTGCGCCAGCTCGCCGCGCTCGAAGCCATGCTGTCCTCGCAGGCGATCGACCTTGTCGGCGACAATGCCGAAGGCGTCGCGGCCATCGCCTATCAGCGCACGCGGGCGATCAGCCCCTTCTACCGCAAGGACAGGCCGCTTTCCGCCGAGATCGAGGCGCTCGACCGCGATCTTGCCAGCCCCGAGGCGCTTGCCGCCTTCGTCGATGCCGCGCCCATGGCGGGTTTCGACGCCTTCTTTGCTCTCAAGTCCTGACGGAGACCATCATGGCCGATTTCGATCTCGTTCTGAAAGGAACCGTGGTTCTTGCGGACCGCATCGTGGATGGCGGGCATGTGGCCGTGCGCGACGGCAAGGTGGTGCATGTCGGGCAGGGCGCGATGCCCGCGGCGAAGGAGCGGCACGATCTCTCCGGCGCGCTGATCCTGCCGGGCGCCATCGATGCGCAGGTGCATTCGCTCTCGCAGAAGAACCAGGAGGATTTCATCTGGTCGACGCGCTCGGCGGCGGCGGGCGGCGTCACCACCATCGTCGACATGCCCTATGACGAGGGCAATCTCGTCTGCTCGGCCGAGGCGGTGAAGATCAAGGTCGATCATGCCTCGCCGCAGGCGCGCGTCGATTTCGCGCTCTACGGCACGGTCGACCCCGAGGAGGGGCCGGCGCGCATCGGCGAGATGGTCGAGGCGGGTGTCGCGGCCTTCAAGTTCTCCACCTTCGGCACGGATCCGAAGCGGTTCCCGCGCATTCCGGTGGCGCTGCTGGAGGATTGCTTCCGCGCCATCGCGCCGACGGGGCTGGCGGCCGGCGTGCACAACGAGGACGACGAGGCGGTGCGCGCGGCGATTGCCAAGGTGAAGGCGGCCGGTATCACCGACTACCGTGCCCATGGCCTGTCGCGTCCGCCGCTGACGGAGCTGCTCGCCTCCAACCAGATCTACGAAACCGGCGCCGAGACCGGCTGCCCGGCCCATGTGGTGCATTGCTCGCTCGGCCGCGGTTACGAGATCGCCGCCGCCTACCGGGCGCAGGGGCACCGCGCAACCATCGAGTGCTGCATCCACTATCTGACCCTCGACGAGGAGAACGACGTGCGCCGTCTCGGCGGAAAGGCGAAGATCAATCCGCCGATCCGTTCGCGCGCCGAGGTGGAAAAGCTCTGGCGCCACGTCGCCGAGGGCAATGTCACGCTGGTTTCCACCGACCACGTCAGCTGGTCGGAGGACCGCAAGACCAATCCGGACATGCTGGCCAATGCGTCGGGCGTGCCGGGGCTGGAGGTCATGGTGCCGCTCTTCGTCAAGGGCGCGCTGGAGCGCGGCATTCCCCTGACGCGCGCCGCCGAGCTGATGACGCTCAACCCGGCGCGGCATTTCCGGCTGGATCATGCCAAGGGCGCGCTGGAGGCCGGCAAGGATGCCGACATCACCGTGCTGACGCCCGAGCCCTATATCTATGACGCGGCGGCGAGTGGCCACAACGTCGTCGGCTGGTCGCCCTATAACGGCATCAAACTGCCGTGGCGCGTTTCGGCCACGTATCTGCGCGGCAGGCTCGCTTTCGATGGAAAGACGGTTCTGGCCGAACCCGGCGCCGGCGCTTTCGTGCGGCCGCTGCCGACGCTGGTTTGCGCGGGTGCCCGCTGATGGCCCGCGCCAGCAATCTGCCGGTCGATCCCGCCCGCATCGCGGATGTGATCGACGGCCTCGCCGCGCTCACCGAGCCCGGCCGGCCCTATACGCGGCGCGCCTTTACCGCTCTGTTCCCGGCGGGGCGGGATTTTCTTCGCGACAGGTTTCAGGCCGCGGGGCTTGAAACGCGCATCGACGCGGCGGGCAATCTCGTCGCGCGTCGGCCGGGTCGCAAGCCCGGTCTCGGCACGATCATGCTCGGCTCGCACTCCGACACGGTGCCGGACGGCGGGCGTTACGACGGCATTGCCGGCGTCGCCGTGGCGCTGGAAGTGGTCCGGTCGCTTGCCGACCGGGGCATCGACCTCGACCATGACCTGGAAGTCGTCGATTTCCTCGCCGAGGAGGTCTCGATCTTCGGCGTCTCCTGCATCGGCAGCCGCGGCATGGCCGGCGTGTTGCCGGCGGAGTGGCTGTCCCGGGAGAGCGGCGGGCTGACGCTGGAGCAGGGCATTCGCGATGCCGGCGGCGATCCGGCGCGCATTGCGGCCGAGGCGCGCAAGGACATCGCGGCCTTCCTCGAACTGCATATCGAGCAGGGGCCGGTGCTGGAGACGGAGAAGCGCGATATCGGCGTCGTCACGGCGATTGCCGGCATCACCCGCATCGAGATCGTCGTCGAGGGCCGGGCGGACCATGCCGGCACGACGCCGATGGGCAGCCGCGCCGATGCGCTGGCCGCCGCGGCGCGGCTGGTGACCGGCATCGAGGCGCTGGCGACGTCGCTTTCCAAGGGACCGGCGCACTTCACCGCGACGGTGGGCGAGTTCTCCATCGAGCCGAATGCGGCCAATGTCGTCCCGTCCCGCGCCCGCCTGCTGATCGACGCGCGGGCGGAAGAACGGGCGACGATGGACGGCTTTGCGGCCTCCGTCGAACGCATGGCGGAAGCGGTCGCGCACGAGACGGGCACGCGCATCGCCACGCCGCGCCGCATCTCCGACAACATGCCGACGCCAGGCGATGCGCTGCTGCTCGACGTGCTGGACGCGGCCTGCGAGACGGCGGGCGCCAGCCATCGGCGCATGGCCTCCGGTGCGGGGCATGACACGGCCTTCATGGCGAAGGTGACGCGCGCGGCGATGATCTTCGTGCCCTGCCTTGGCGGGCGCAGCCACGCGCCGGAGGAGTTCGCCGAGACCGACGACATCGCGCTCGGGGCGGCGGTGCTTCTTCATGCAGTGATTCAACTCGACGAGAAACTTCAGAAAGCGATTCAGGAGGGCGCCTAATGGGCCGGATTCTAAAGGAAAAAGACGTCGAGGCGGCGGTCAAGGGCGGCTCGGTCTATGCCGCCGGCGGCGGCGGCTGGGCCGACCACGGGCGCATGCTCGGCTATGCGGCGGTTTCCATCGGCAAGCCGGAGCTGGTTTCGATCGACGAGCTTTCGGACGATGACTGGGTGGCGACGGCCGCGGCCATCGGCGCACCCGCGTCGACCACGCCCTGGGAGATGCGCGGCGTCGATTATGTGAAGGCCGTGGAGCTTTTGCAGGAAGCGCTGGGCGAAAAGGTCTCGGCGCTGATGGTGGGACAGAACGGCAAGTCCTCGACGCTGAACGGCTGGCTACCCTCCGCCATCCTTGGCACCAAGGTGCTCGACGCCGTCGGCGACATGCGCGCGCATCCGACCGGCGACATGGGCTCCATCGGCATGGCCGGCTCGCCCGAGCAGATGATCCAGACGGCCGTTGGCGGCAATCGCGACGAGAACCGCTATATCGAACTCGTCGTGCGCGGCGCGACGGCGAAGGTCTCGCCGATCCTGCGCACCGCCTCCGACATGTCGGGTGGCTTCATCGCCTCCTGCCGCAACCCGCTGCGTGCCTCCTATGTGCGCAGGAACGCCGCGCTCGGCGGCATCTCGCTCGCCCTGAAACTCGGCGAGGCGATCATTGCGGCGGAAAGCAACGGCGGTTCGGCGATCATCGACGCCATGGTCAGGACAACGGGCGGCGCAATCCTCTCCGAAGGCGTCATCACCGACAAGTCGGTGGTCTATACCAAGGAAGCCTTCGACATCGGCACGGTGACGCTCGGCACGGGCGACAAGGCGACCGTGCTGCATGTGATGAACGAATATATGGCGGTGGAATCGGCCGAGGGCACGCGCCTTGCCACGTTCCCCGACGTCATCACCACACTCTCGCCCGAGGGTGAACCGCTCAGCGTCGGCCAGCTCGAGGTCGGCATGAGGATCTTCGTGCTGCATGTGCCGAAGACGATCATTCCGCTGGCCTCCAGCGTGCTCGACCCGACCGTCTACCCGTCGGTCGAAAAGGCGATGGGCATCGATCTCGTCAGCTACGCGCTGGCCAAGTAACCGGGAGCGGGCGATGGCACGGGACAGGGAACTGGAAGACATCGTCCGCGCCGATCTCGGCCTTCGCGCCGGGCTCTCGGAAAAGCCCATGTTCGGCGGGCTTGCCTTTCTGCTCGACGGGCACCTTCTTTGCGGTGCGCGCAGGGAGGGCATGCTGGCACGCCTCGGCAAGGGCAACGATGCCTGGGCGCTCGCTGTCGACGGCATTGCGCCGATGATCATGGGAGAGCGGGTGATGGAGGGCTGGGTGCGCGCCTCGCCCGAGGCCTGCGCCGACGAGGCGCTGCGCCGCCGCCTCATCGCCGAGGCCATTGCCTTCGTCGACGCGCTGCCGCCGAAGTAACACGATATCTTACGCAAGAGGGACAACCATGCCGAAGCCCAATCCGCGCCATCCGAACTATCCGATCCCGAGCGGCAATGTGCTGCGCGCCAAGGGCTGGCGGCAGGAGGCCCTGCTGCGCCTCCTGGAAAACGTGCTCTCGGTCGGCGAGGACCCGGACAATCTCATCGTCTATGCCGCGCTCGGCAAGGCCGCACGTAACTGGGCGGCACACAAGGCCATCGTCAAGGCGCTGACGGAGATGGACGAGGACCAGACGCTGGTCATTCAGTCTGGCAAGCCGGTGGGCCTGCTCAAGACCCATGCGAAAGCGCCGCTCGTCATCATGGCGAACTGCAACATCGTCGGACAATGGGCCAAGGCCGAGGTCTTCTACGAATTGCAGCGCAAGGGGCTGATCTGCTGGGGTGGCCTGACGGCCGGCGCGTGGCAGTATATCGGCAGCCAGGGCGTCATCCAGGGCACCTATGAAATCTTCATGCGCATCGCGGAAAAGCGCTTCGGCGGCAGCCTTGCCGGTCGCTTCATCCTGACCGCCGGCCTTGGCGGCATGGGCGGCGCACAGCCGCTCGCCGGGCGCATGGCGGGAGCCGCGATCCTTTGCGTCGACATCGACCCCGCGCGTGCCGCGGCGCGCAAGGCGGTCGGCTATCTCGAACATGTGGCGCCGGACCTCGATACGGCGCTCGCCATGATCGAGGACGCCGTGAAGGAGAAGCGCGCGACGTCCATCGGCCTCGTCGGCAACGCGGCCGAGATCTATCCGGAAATCGCCCGGCGCGGCATCGTGCCCGATATCGTCACCGACCAGACCTCGGCGCACGACCTCGTCTACGGTTACGTGCCGAAGGGCATGAGCCTCGATCAGGTGAAGGACCTCCGGGATGACGGGCAGGGGCAGCTGATGGCGGCAAGCCGCGCATCCATCGTCGAGCATGTCTCTGCCATGCTGGAGTTCCAGAAAATGGGCTCCGAAGTCTTCGACAACGGCAACCTCATCCGCACGCAGGCGCGGGAAGGCGGCGTCGGCAACGCTTTCGACATCCCGATCTTCACCGAAGCCTATCTGCGACCCCTCTTCGCGCGCGCCATCGGTCCCTTCCGCTGGATGGCCCTGTCGGGCGAGGAGAGCGACATCGCGCGCATCGACGACCTCGTGCTGGAGATGTTCCCGGACAACAGGATCGTCACCAACTGGATCCGCCTTGCCCGCGAGAACGTGCCCTTCGAGGGCCTGCCGGCGCGCATCGCCTGGCTCGGCCATGGCGAGCGCACGGACCTCGCACTCGCCGTCAACCGGCTGGTCGCGGCAGGGGAACTGAAGGGGCCGATCGCCTTTTCGCGCGACCATCTCGATGCCGGTGCGATGGCGCATCCGAACATCATGACGGAGCGCATGAAGGACGGTTCGGACGCCATTGCCGACTGGCCGCTGCTCGACGCCATGCTGCTTTCCTCCTCCATGGCCGACCTCGTCGTCGTGCATTCCGGCGGCGGCGGCTATGCCGGCTACATGACGAGCTGCGGCGTGACGCTGGTGGCGGACGGCACGGAAGCGGGCGCGGAACGGCTCGATCACGCGCTGACCAACGACACCTCGCTCGGTGTCATCCGCTATGCGGATGCGGGTTATGAGGAGTCCTTCGACGAGATCGACAAGAAGGACATCGGCTACGTTCGTATCGGTTGACGGCTGAGCGCGGACGCATTCGGGGTCGGTCCAAGGCGCGGCAAGCGGATGCTTGCCGCGCCTTTCTTAATGGCAATCGTCAAGGCGCGTGGACGGTGTGGACCTAAGTGCCTGAAATGTCACGGTCGGCCGTAAAGATTGTATTTAACATTTCGCGGTAATCTTCCGTTAGTAATTCCGTCCGTGTGTCGAAAGGGCGGGGCTTCGGTTTGTTTTGCGTGCGAGTGCCTTATGCGTCTTTCGGTCCTGTCAGCGATCCTCCTCGGCTGTGTTTCCATGGCTGGCTGTGCGTCTAGCTCCAGCCCGGAGACGGCGCTTGCCATCAAGCCTTCCGCGGAAACCACCAGCTCCGTCAAAAAGGGCGGCGGGCCCGTGCCCGAAATCTCGGTCGGCGAAGGCAAGGTAAAGGCCGACGGTGCGCAGGAAATGCTCGCCTGGGCCGGGCCGGTGCCGGAAACCGGCGTCTTCGAAAGCGTCACGAAACAGTCGGCGATCCCCGAGGAACGTCCGGTCGAGACGATGATGGCGGAAGAGCCGGTACAGGGCGCCTCGCGCAAGCGTTCGCGCGTCTACAGCCAGCAGTTCCGCGATGCGCATCCGATCAATTTCGGCAAGCGCGCGCCGAGGCACTATCAGGTGCACGGCGTCGACGTTTCGCGCTGGCAGGGTGACATCGACTGGATGAAGCTGCGCACCCAGGGCGCCAACTTCGCCTTCATCAAGGCGACGGATGGCGGCGACCATCTCGACCCGATGTTCCAGAAGAACTGGCGACGGGCGAAGGAGGCGGGCATCAAGCGCGGCGCCTACCACTTCTTCTACTGGTGCCGCGTCGCAAGCTCGCAGGCCGAATGGTTCATCCGCAACGTTCCGAAGGATCCGGACGCGCTGCCGCCGGTCATCGATGCAGAATACAACGGCGATTCCGCCTGTAAGAAGCGCCTGTCGCGCGAAAAGTATGTCGAGAAGATCAAGGTCTTCGCCGAGATGCTGGAGCGCCATTATGGCAAGCGGCCGATCATCTACACCGCGCCCGACTTCTACGAGGACAACCTCTCGGGCGAGCTGACGCAATATCCGTTCTGGCTGCGCTCGGTCGCCGCGCATCCCTCCAAACGCTACCCGAACCGCCGCTGGCTGTTCTGGCAGTATTCGGGTTCGGGGCTGTCGCACGGCGTCGAGGGCAAGATCGACCTCAACGTCTTCTCGGGCAGCGTGAACGACTGGCACAACTGGCTGAATGGCCAGTCATAAGGCAGCACGGGCGACGGTCTATTTCTGCTTCTGCGGATAGATCGTCTCGCCGCGTTTCAGCATCTCCACATAGGTTTCGATCTTGCGCTTGCGGGCGGCGTCCGTCTTGATGTTGTGCAGGCGGAAGGCGAGGGCGAAGCGGTTCTGCTCCGTCAACCTGCCGAGCATGTCCCTTGCCGCCGGTTCGGCGTCGATGGCGGCCTGAAGGTCCGGCGGTATCTTCAGATCCTTGCCGCTGCCATAGGCCTTGTCCCAGCGGCCGTCCGCCTTGGCCGCGTCCACCTGTTTCAGGCCGTGCTCGGTCATTCGGCCGCTCTCGATCAGCCGGCCGACCGTCTCGACGTTCTTCTTGCTCCAGACGCTCTTGCGGCCGCGCGGGCTGTAGCGCTGGAAGAAGCTCCTGTCGTCGTGGCCCTTGCGGATGCCGTCGATCCAGCCCCAGCACAGCACGACCTCGATCGCCTCTTCGGGGTTGATGGATTGCAGGCCTGAGCCGCGCTTGTGGATCTTGATCCAGACCTCGGGCGTGTCGGCGTGGTTTTCCGCCAGCCAGCGGTAGAAGCTGTCCGGATCGGCAAATTCCCGCACATGGGCTGGGTTGATTTCCACAGGCGCCATCGGATTTCTCCCTGAGACCGGGCCGGGCGTGGCCGCTTTGCATCGCTCCGCAAGAACGAGGGGTGGATGCCGAAGATGTGATGCCCCCGCTTCTTGCCAGCCCCGTGGCGCTTTGGCTAGCCATCGGCCTCAACCCGTTCCTTCCATTGGAGTTTATGTCGAGAATGCCTACGGTGTGCACATTGTCGCGCAGAGCCTTCTTCCTGGGCGCCGCCGCGACGCTCGCGGGATGCGCAACCACGGAAACTTCGGTCAAGACGGTTCCCGTTCCGAAGAAGGTCAGCTATCCTATCGTGCCGGCGACGGACGAGGAACTGGCCGCGCGTTATGCTCCCGTCGAGGACGGCGGTCATCTCATTCCGGCCATTCCCTACCGGGAGATCGACCCGAAATATTACCGTCAGCGCGTATCGGACCCGACCGGCGAAGCGCCGGGCACGGTGGTGGTCGATACGGCGGCGCGCTTCCTCTATGTCGTGGAGCCAGGTGGCACGGCGATGCGCTACGGCGTCGGCATCGGCCGCGACGGCTTTGCCTGGGAAGGCGAGGGCGTGATCCAGTGGCGTCAGCCCTGGCCGCGCTGGAAGGTGCCTGCCGACATGATCAAGCGCCAGCCGAGCCTTGCCAAATACTCCGTCGAGAACGGCGGCATGGAGCCCGGCATCAAGAACCCGCTCGGTGCGCGTGCGCTCTATATCTTCCAGAACGGTCAGGACACGCTCTACCGCCTGCATGGCTCGCCGGACTGGAAGTCCATCGGCAAGGCGACGTCTTCCGGCTGCGTGCGGCTGATCAACCAGGATGTGCTCGATCTCTACAAGCGCGTGCCCTATCACGCGCGCATCGTCGTGCATCAGTCGGGGCTGTCCTCCGTCTGAGCACGGACCGTTATGCGGACTTGAACCGCGCCATCAGGTCGGCGCGGGCCGGGTCTGTCAGCGTCACCGCGGCGCCGAATTCCAGCGGCGTCAGCGCGGCCTCGTCCGGATAGACGATGGCGTTGCCGGTAATCTCCGACGGCAGCAGCGCGATCACCCGGCTGTCGGTGGTCGGCGCGCCATTGGCGATATGCTCGCGCACCGCATGGTTCGGATCCATCAGGAAGTCGAGCAGCGCATAGCCGGCCGGCTTGTTGAGGGCGCTCGACGGCATCGCGTAGAAATCCGCCCAGATCTCGCCGCCGTCGGCGCCGAGCGTGAACCGGATTTCCGGGATATCGCGGTTGAGCTGCGCGCCATCGTTCGTCCAGCACATGCTCATCCAGGCATCCGTGGCGCGCAGCGCCGGCTGGTAGTCGCTGTTGATCGCGTAGAGATGCGGCTTCACCGCCATCAGCAGTTTCTCGGCCTCTGCCAGTTCCTCGGCCTTCACCGAATTGAAGGAGAAGCCGAGCGAGACGAGGGCATTGCCGATGGCGGTGAGCTGATAGTCGTGCACCATGACGCGGCCGTCGGCCTCGGTCATCGCCAGCGCGAAGAAATCCTTCCAGCTCGTGACATCCGAGCGCACCTTGTCGGAATTGAAGGCGATGCCGGTGGTGCCCCAGTTCTTCGGCACGCCATAGGTCTTGCCGTCGACCGTGCCCCGGTCGAGGAAGCGGCCGTTCTGGGTCGCCGGATTGAAGTTCGGCACCTTGGAAAGATCGAGCGGATCGATCAGGCCGAGGCCGGCATAGGTGGATATGGCGTAGTTGGTCGGCACGAAGAGGTCCCATCCGGCGCTGCCGGTCTTGAGCCTTTCCAGCATGTCCTCGTTCGAGCCGAAGACGTTGACCTCGACGGAAACCCCCGTCGCCGCGGTGAAGGCCTCGAAGCTTGCGGGATCGTGGTAGTTCGGCCAGGTGGCGATCGCCATGGACGAGCCGAGATTTTCACCAGCATGGGCGGCGGCATTGAAGAGACCCGGCTGGCGGGCGAGCACGGCGGCGGCAAGGCCGAGCCCGGTGACGCCGAGAAAATGCCGGCGCGTGACCGAGCCGCGCTTCAGCCGTTGGAATTCGTCCGTCAAGTCCCGGGCACGGATCGGAGTGTTCTGGCCGGACCATTTCGCCATTGAGCGTTCCCTTATTATTGTGGGCCTGTTTCCCTCAGGCCGGATATAGGCGCCGTACCGGGATCGAGGCTGGTTTCGCCGCATCGTTTCCCGGGTTTTCGCGCGTGCCGCGGTGAGGCGGTCTCCGCCGCCCTTGCCGCACGGGCCGGATGCTAGGTCAGCCGCCGATAAACTGGTATATACCTCGTAGGAGGTATTTTTCCGTTTTTGCGACTGTGGGAGGAGTATACCCGGACGACGGCCTTCACCGGCCGCTGGGGGAATTTGAGGGAGAGACGCGCCATGCAGGCGGATTTGAGGGCACTTTTCCAATCGCTTGCCGACTGGACGGAGACGACGGAAAGCTCCGACAAGCAGGCCGGGGAGACCCTGCTTTCGATGACGCGCGCGCTGGTGCGTTTCGACTACATGGTGATCTTCGCCTATCGCGACAAGGCGCGGCCGATCCACCTCTTCAGCACCTTCGAGCCGGAGGACTACAAGCTCTTCGTCACGCTCTACCAGACCGGTCCATACCTGCTCGATCCGTTCTATCATGCCGCGCGGGCGGACCGGGCGGGTGTCATGCGCATGCGCGAGCTTGCGCCGGATCGTTTCTTTTCCAGCGAATACTACCGCACCTTCTACTCGCAGACCCAGCTTGCCGAGGAGGTCGGTTTCTTCGTGCCGACGCGCGACGGGGTGACCGTGGTGGTTTCGCTGATGCGGCGGGAGAAGACGGGCGCCTTCCCGGCGACGGAATTCGGGCTGCTCAGCGATGCCGAGCCCTTCATGTCCGCCTTCGTGCGCCATGCCTGGGGCAATCTTGCCGGCCGCTTCGCCGAAATGGTGCAGGGGCGCGGGCGGCGCAGCGAGCCGGTCAGCGCGGCGGACAGGGTCTGGCGCAGGCTGAACCTGACCGACCGCGAATCCTCGATCGTCGAACTGGTGCTGCAGGGGCATTCGTCGGAATCGATCGGGCTGAAGCTCGATATCTCGACGGGCACGGTGAAGGTTCACCGGCGCAATGTCTATCGCAAGCTCGGCATATCCTCGCAGATCCAGTTGCTGTCGATCTATCTGAAGAACCTGCAGGGATAGGCGGTTAGACGAAAAAGCCCGGCATTTCTGCCGGGCTTTTTCGATTCTTTTCAACGGTTTGTCGGACCGTGTTTGCGGATCGATTCCGGCCGTTAAGAGATCGATTCAACCCGCCGTCGCGAGAGCGACCTGCGCGCGGGCATCGATGATCTGGCGGGCGGCGTTGGCGGCTTCCTTGCCCTTGATGACGAAGTGATCGCGGAAGAAGGCGATGTGGGCTTCCGATTCTTGGAAATTGTGCGGCGTCAGCACGGCCGAGAGCACCGGCACATTGGTGTCGAGGCCGACGCGCACGATGGCATCGACCACGGTGCCGGCGACGAAGTCGTGGCGGTAGATGCCGCCGTCGACGACGAGCGCGACGCCGAGGATGGCGGCATAGCGGCCGGTACGGGCGAGAAGCTGGGCCTGAAGCGGGATTTCGAGCGCACCCGGCACGTCGATCACGTCGACGTCCTCGGCGCGGCCGCCGAGCGCCTGCCATTCGGCGATGAAGGAGGTGACCGCCTGATCGACGATACCGGCGTGCCAGCGGGCGCGCAGGACGGCGATGCGGGTGGCGGGCGTGGCATTCATATTCATGTCGAGGCCTTTCAAGGGTTGAGCCATTTTTCAACGGTCCCCTTGGGCGAACACGCAAGGACGGACGCCGCCTGCCACGGCGGATGCCTCCTGCTTGCTCTCTTCCATCCGGACTGTGACCGTCGGCTCCGGCATCGCACCGGATCTGCTGACCCTTCCTTGCGGAAGGCGCTCGCGGGCTCCCGGATCGCTCCGGATACCGCCGGTGGGGAGTTTCACCCCGCCCTGAGAACGATGGAAGACTAGACGGCAAACGCCCGCGGATCAAATCCGCGGGCGACGCAAAAGACGCAATTCACGACAGATTTTTCCAAGCCTCTCGCAAGTCCTGGAACGAATGCTCAGTCCCGGATGACGAGCAGGTCGCCGGCGGTGAAGCGCAGCGTGACCGTTTCGCCGACGGCCGGCGGCACGAGGCCGGGGCTGTTGAACATGTCGAAGGAAATGATGCTGCCGCCGACCCGCATGCGGGTGCGGATGACCGAGCCGAGGAAGTTCGAGGAGACGACCTCGCCGGAAAGGGCGGTGTCGCCCTTGGCGTCGGGCGCAATGGAGCCGGCTTCCGGGCGCAACGCCAGCGAGACGGTGTCGCCGGCCTTGGCACTGCCGAGCGATTCGCGCAGCGTGACGCCCTGGTCGCCGATGGAGATGCGGTTCGACGCGGCGTCGACCACCTTGGCCTCGATGAGGTTCAGCGTGCCGACGAAGTTGGCGACGAAGCGGGTGGCGGGGCGGTTGTAGATTTCGGCGGGAGCACCGATCTGGTCGGCCTTGCCGGCATTCATGACGACGATGCGGTCGGAGATCGACAGCGCCTCTTCCTGGTCATGGGTGACGAAGACCGTGGTGATGCCGAGCTGCTGCTGGATCTGACGGATTTCCTCGCGCAGCGACACGCGGATCTTTGCGTCGAGCGCCGAGAGCGGCTCGTCGAGCAGCAGGACCTGCGGCTTCGGGGCCAGCGCGCGGGCGAGCGCCACGCGCTGCTGCTGGCCGCCGGACATCTGGTAGGGATAGCGGTCGGCGAGATGATCGAGCTTGATGAGGCCGAGCATCTCCTTGACGCGCGCGTCGATCTCGGCTTTCGGCCGGCCGGCGACCTTGAGGCCGAAGGCGACGTTCTCGGCGACGTTCATGTTCGGAAAGAGGGCATAGGCCTGGAAGACCATGCCGATGTTGCGCTGGTTGGGGCGAAGGTTCGCCTGGCTCTTGCCGTCGATGGCGATCGTGCCGCCCGAGGGCGTCTCGAAACCGGCGATCATGCGCAGGACGGTGGTCTTGCCGCATCCCGATGGTCCGAGGAACGAGACGAACTCGCCCTTCTCGATGGACATGTTGAAATCCTTGACGACCTGCACGGGGCCGAAGGACTTCTGGATGCTGGTGAGGGTCAGGAAGCTCATGAATGGTCCTTAGGCGGGGCTTTGCGCGCCCTTCTGGAAGCGGGAAACAAGCTGGATCAGGCCGAGGCAACCCCAGGTCAAGGCGAAGGACATGACCGCGAGCGCAGCCGGCTCGTAGGCGCGGTTGGCGCCGAGAAGCTGCATGTAGGGGCCGAAGGCCGGACGGTTGAGAAGGGCGGCCATGGTGAACTCGCCGATGACGATGGCGAAGGTGAGGAAGGCGCCCGAGAGCACGGCGACCAGCACGTTCGGCAGGATGATGCGCGCAAGGATCGTCATCCAGCCGGCGCCCAGGCTCTGGGCCGCCTCCGTCAGCGTGGCGATGTCGATGGAGCGCAGGCCCGTATCGACCGAGCGATACATGTAGGGCAGGGCCAGCGTCGCATAGCCGAACATCAAGAGAATGTTCGTGCCCGTCGTCGTGCCGGTCAGCGGCAGCCAGCTCGACGTGTTGTAGAGGCGGATATAGCCGAAGACGATGACGATGGCCGGAATGACCAGCGGCAGGAGGGTGATGAATTCGATATAGGGGCGAAGGCCCGGCATCTTCAGCCGCACCCAATAGGCGGTTGGCACCACCAGCAGGACGCCGAAGACGATGGTCGCGAGCGCCATCAGCACCGAATAGGTGAAGGTCTCCTGGAAGCGCGGATCGCCGAGCACGACGGCATAGGCATCCAGCGAGTAGACGCCACGCCGCATCTTCATGGAGAAGTTCGTCATGCCGAGCAGCGGCAGGATGAAATAGAGCAGCCCGAAGATGAGGGCGCCCCAGGCCCAGAACTTCTTCATTTCAGCCACCTTTCGCTGCGGGCGCGCAGCCAGATGTAGATCGTGTTGGCAATGCCCGTGACGACGATCATGCCGAAGGCCAGCGCATAGCCGAGATGGGGATTGCCGAGAACGTCGCCGCGGATCTGTGCGAAGAGCAGGATCGGCACGATGGAGAGCGACGAGCCGGTCAGCGCGATGGCGGTCGCGACGGCGCCGAAGGCATTGGCGAAGAGCAGGGCGAGCGTGCCGAGGAAGGAGGGCAGCAGGATGGGGAAGGCGACCATGCGCCAGTACTGCGCATTGGTCGCGCCGAGAATCTGCGCCGCCTCGCGCCATTCGCGCTTCAGGCCGTCGAGCGCGGGCGTGATGATGAGGATCATCAGCGGAATCTGGAAGAACAGATAGGTGATCGTCAGGCCCCAGAAGGACAGGATGTTGAAGCCGAGTGCACGCAAGTCGATGCCGACCTGGGTCTTCAGGAACACCGTGAGAAGGCCGACCGGGCCGAGGGTCGCGAGGAAGGCGAAGGCGAGCGGGACGCCCGCGAAGTTGGAGGCAACGCCCGAGAAGGTCAGCAGCGGGCCGCGGATCCATTTCGGCAGGCCGCCGAGCACCACGGCGGAGGCGACCGCAAAGCCGATCAGGCAGCCGAGCAGGGCCGAGGCGATGGAGATCTTGATCGAGATCCAGTAGGCCGACAGGATCGACGTCGTGAACAGCCCGCGGATGTTGTCCAGCGTGAAGCCGCCTTCCGGCGTCTGGAACGCGCCAAGGACGATACGCATCGTCGGCATGACCAGGAACAGCAGGACAAAGATCGCGAAAGGCGCCACGCCGAGCCAATGCAGCGGGAGGCGGAAGGGCTCCCGCGTCGGCTGTCTGGTGGCTGAACTGTCTGATGACATTAAGAAAACCTCGGGTGGGGTTGCCGTCATTGGCATACCGCAATCGTCGCCCCGGCCAGAGAGCCGGGGCGACGAAGGATGTCGTTTACTGCACGTTCGCGCCGACGACGCTGTCCCATGCGCCGGTTACGGCAGCCTTGTTGGCGTCGACTTCCTCGAGCGTCGGGAAGTAGGCCTTTTCATAGGATTCTGCCGGCGGCAGGGCGTCGATCAGGTCCTGCGGAACCTTGCCGGCCTTGACCATGGCGTTGAAGCGCGCCGGATGGCAATAGCCCTTCAGCCAGCCGAGCTGACCTTCGTCGGAGTACAGGTGCTCCATCCACAGCTTGGCAGCGTTCGGGTGCGGCGCATAGGCCGAGATGCCCTGAACGTAGACGCCGGCGAGGACGCCCGTTGCCGGAACGACGACTTCCGTCGGCGGGTTGCCGTTGAGGGTCTTGGCCCAGCCGAGCGCGTTGTAGTCCCAGGCGACGACGATCGGGGTCGAACCCTGGGCGAGCGTGCCGGACTTGCCGATAACCGGAACGAAGTTGCCGGCCTTGTTCATTTCGGCAAAGTAGGCAAGGCCAGCTTCACCGGCTTCCTTGCCGGACTTCGCGCCTTTGCCGAGACCGGCGGCGAGAACGCCGAGGATGGCCTGGTTGGAGGCGCGCGGGTCGCCGGCGAGAGCGACCTGGCCGGCATATTCCGGCTTCAGGAGGTCGGCCCAGTCCTTCGGCGTGTTGGCGACGAGGTCCTTGTTCACCAGGAAGGACATCACGCCGTAGTAGTCGCCGTACCAGTAGCCTTCGGCGTCCTTGACGGAGTCCGGAATTTCGTCCCAGGTCGAGACCTTGTAGGGCTGCAGCAGGCCTTCGGCCTTGGCCTGCGGGCCGAAGGCGAGACCGACGTCGATCACGTCGGGCGACTGCGGGCCCTTGTTGTCCTTGTTGGCCTTGATGGCTTCGACTTCGTCAGCCGAGCCGGCGTCGGGGTTCAGTTCGTTGACCTGTATTTCCGGATACTTCGCCTTGAAGGAGGCGATGACGTCACCGTAACCGCACCAGTCGTGCGGCAGGGCGATCGTCGTCAGCATGCCTTCCTTCTTGGCGGCTTCGATCAGCTCGGCGCTCGGCTCAGCGAAGGCGAGCGAGGTGGTGGCGATCACCATGGCGGT
This sequence comes from Shinella sp. G-2, assembly GCF_050172695.1. NCBI lineage: Bacteria > Pseudomonadati > Pseudomonadota > Alphaproteobacteria > Hyphomicrobiales > Rhizobiaceae > Shinella > Shinella sp. G-2. The sequence goes on from NZ_JBBEYH010000001.1 coordinate 188,138, forward strand.
GGAGAGCGAAAGCAGACGTTTCGTATGTGACATCACGGGTGTTCTCCTTTTGTGTGTCAGGCATTTCGGCGAGGTGATTACTTGTGGCGTATGAAGCTTATGTGACAGTTTTGTTTCGGTTTTTTCGTTTTGCTGTCACGGCTTGCCGGAGACCTCCGGCCGGGGTTTGCGAAAAAGCCGGCTGGCCTCGAAGAGGCCCTCCAGCGTCTTCATTCGGCCGCTGGTTTCCTCCCAGCCCGAACTCTGGACGGCTTCGATCAACGCTTCGACGATGAACAGCGTCACGACGGACGAATCCCATGCCGAGGGCGCTTCGATATGGACCCGGAACACCTTCGCGGCCGCCTTCGCGACGGGCGAGGCCCACTGGTCGGTAAAAAGCACGATCTCCACGCCACGCTCGCGGGCGGCGCGGCCGAGCGTTTCCATCTCCTGCTCGTAGCGCCTGATGTCGAAGATCACGAGCACGTCGCCGGCCTTCATGTTCAGCACGTAGTGCGGCCAGGAACTCGGATTGGAGGCGATCTGCGTGACGTTCGGGCGGATGACCTGGAGATGGGTGAAGAGGTAGTCGGCGAGCGCCTTCGTGATGCGGCCGCCGATGATGTAGATGCTGCGCTGGCGGTCGGCGAGAAGGGCGGCCGCGCCATCGAATTCCGGGGTCTCGAGCTGCGCCAGCGTCTGGCGCAGGTTGGTCATGATCGCATCGGCGAAGCGATTGAGGATATGCGTGCCGGGCGCATTGGCGGCCCAGCGGTCATGCTTGGTGATCGGGCTGGACAGCGTCGCCTCGAGCTCGTGGTGCAGGCGGGCCTGGAAATCCGGGAAGCCCCGGAAGCCGAGCTTCTGCACCATGCGTGCAACCGTCGGCGTCGACACGCCGGCGTTCTCGGCCACCGTCGTGATGCTACCGAGGCCGGAGACGGGATAGTTGTCGAGCAGCGATGTGGCCAGCTGCTTTTCGGCGCGCGTCAACGCATCGAAATGAGCATGGATCACATCCGACACCGTCATGGATGCTTGGTTCAGCGTCAAATTGTTCCCCTGCGCTCCGGTCTTTGCCGGAGTTTTGAAAATTAAACATCGCTGTCACAATTCGAGTCAAATGATTTTTTGAAGAGATTTTTTCACAACCCCGTTGACAGCGGCAAAACTGTGAAGAATTCTTTTCATTAATGATAAAAGCCGGTCGAGGGGATCAGGCTGATGGGAATTCTGACTGGAGAGGAGGGCGACCCCGTCGCCCTTGAGAATGCTGCTGCGCGCGGTCGGGTCATCCTGGTCTGCGAGCATGCATCGCGCCTTCTGCCCAAATCGCTCGGCACGCTCGGCCTGTCCAGCGAGGCGCTGGCGAGCCATATCGCCTGGGATCCGGGTGCGCTCGCCGTATCGCGCATGATGGCGAAAAGCCTCGATGCGACGCTGGTCTTCCAGCGTTTTTCCCGTCTTGTCTACGACTGCAACCGTCCGCCGGAATCGCCCGCCGCCATGCCGGAAAAGAGCGAGGTCTTCGACGTTCCCGGCAATGCCGGGCTCGACCAGGCGGCGCGCGATGCCCGCACGCAGGCCCTCTACCTGCCGTTCCGGGAAAAGCTCTCCCGCCTGGTGAAGGAGCGGACGGACGAGGGCAGGGCGCCCGTCATCGTGACGATGCACAGCTTCACGCCGGTCTATTTCGGCAAGCCGCGCGCGGTCGAAATCGGCATTCTGCATGATGCCGACACGCGCCTTGCCGACGCCATGCTTGCCGAGGCCGGCACGGGCGGGCTTTACGACATCCGCCGTAACGAGCCCTACGGGCCTGAGGACGGCGTGACGCACACCTTGAAGGAGCACGGCCTTTCCAACGGCCTTGCCAATGTAATGATCGAGGTCCGCAACGACCTCATCCGAGACGAAGTCGATCAAAGGGTCGTGGCCGACTATCTGGCAGGATTGCTCCTCAAGAGCCTTCCCGCCGCCTAATCAGAAAAAGACCCGGGGAGCGGCATGCCCGCGGCGCATATCCCATGCATTTCATGGGCCTCAGACACAGGCGGCCCTCGGCAATTCCGCCAGGGACCAGTCGATACAGGGGAAAAACATGTCAGATTATTCCGATAACGATAAACATGAGGACATGCAGGTCCTGCATTCCATGGGATACGCGCAGGAACTCGAGCGGCGCATGAGCCAGTTCTCGAACTTCGCCGTTTCCTTTTCGATCATTTGCATTCTTTCCGGCGGCATCAATTCCCTCGCGCAGGCGACCTCTGGCGCCGGCGGCGCGGCGATCGGTATCGGCTGGCCGGTCGGCTGCTTCATTTCCTTCGTCTTCGCCGTCGCCATGGCACAGATCAGCTCGGCCTATCCGACGGCCGGCGGCCTCTATCACTGGGGTTCCATCCTCGGCAACCGCTTCACCGGCTGGCTGACCGCCTGGTTCAACCTGCTCGGCCTCGTCACGGTTCTCGGCGCCATCAATGTCGGCACCTACTACTTCTTCATGGGCTCGTTCGGCACGCCGTATTTCGCCCTGGAAGACACCACGACGACCCGCATCATCTTCCTGGCGATCATCACCGGCGCCCAGGCGCTCGTGAACCACATGGGCATCGGCCTCACCGCGCGGTTGACGGACTTTTCCGGCTATCTGATCTTCGCGACGTCCATCGCGCTCGCCATCGTGTGCCTGGCCGCCGCCGACAGCTACGACATCGCCCGCCTCTTCACCTTCTCGAACTTCTCGGGTGCGGCCGGCGGCAATGTCTGGCCTGAGAATTCGGGCACCTGGGTGTTCCTGCTCGGCCTTCTCCTGCCGATCTACACCATCACCGGCTACGACGCCTCGGCCCATACGTCGGAAGAAACCGTCAAGGCGGCGCATTCCGTGCCGCGCGGCATGGTCTCCTCCGTGCTGTGGTCGGCGCTGTTCGGCTACATCATGCTGTGCTCCTTCGTGCTGATGATCCCGGGTTCCGTGGCCAATGCCGACGGCACCACGACGGACGGCATGACGGCCGCGGCCGCACAGGGCTGGAACGTCTTCTTCTGGGCCATGGACACGCAGGTCAATCCGACGATCAAGGACGTCCTCTACTTCGCGATCCTCGTCGCCCAGTGGCTCTGCGGCCTTGCCACCGTCACCTCGGTTTCGCGCATGATCTTCGCCTTCTCGCGTGACGGCGGCCTGCCGTTCTCGCGCGGCCTGTCGAAGGTCAGCCCGAACTACCGCACGCCGGTCGCCGCCATCTGGACCGGTTCCATCCTGTCGGTGCTGTTCGTCTGGGGCTCCTCGCTCGTCTCCATCGGCGAGACGCCCGTCTACACCGTCGTCGTCTCGTGCACGGTCATCTTCCTCTTCTTCTCCTTCGCGATCCCGATCGCGCTCGGCCTCTTCGCCTGGGGCACCTCGAAGTGGGACAAGATGGGACCGTGGAACCTCGGCGAAGGCATGTTCAAGCTGTTCGCGATCCTGTCGATCATCGCCATGGCGCTGATCTTCATCCTCGGCATCCAGCCGCCGAACGACTGGGCGCTCTACATCACCGTCGGCTTCCTCGTCCTGACCGCGATCATCTGGTTCGGCCTCGAAAGCCGTCGCTTCCGCGGCCCGCCGATCGGTGACGAAGTCGCCCGTCGCCAGGCCGAGATCGCCGCCGCCGAAAAGGCTGTCGGCCAGGCCTGATCTTTCCAGCGCGGGGGCCGCGCATGCGGCCCCCGTTTTCATTTCGACCGTTCAATTTCCGACCGCGGCGAGAGCTTCGCCGGACACCACTCCAGGACCGAAACACCATGAGCACGACTTACACATTCGATGATCTGAAGAAGGATGTCGCCGAAGGCCGCATCGACACCGTTCTCGCCTGCCTCGTCGATATGCAGGGCCGCCTCATGGGCAAACGTTTCCACGCGCAGTATTTCGTCGAAAGCGCCTATGAGGAGACCCATAGCTGCAACTATCTGCTGGCGACGGACATGGAGATGGATACGGTCTCCGGCTACAAGTCAACGAGCTGGGCGGCCGGCTATGGCGACTATACGATGAAGCCGGACCTTGCGACGTTGCGCAAGCTGCCGTGGCTCGAAGGCACCGCACTGGTGCTCTGCGACGTGCTCGACCACCACACCCACGAGGAAGTGCCGCATTCGCCACGCGCCATCCTGAAAAAGCAGGTCAAGCGGCTGGAGGCCATGGGCCTGAAGGCCTTCATGGCGAGCGAACTCGAATTCTTCCTCTTCGACCAGAGCTTCGACGACGCACGCGAAAGCGGCTACCGGGACCTGCGTCTCGCCTCCGGCTACAACGAGGACTACCATATCTTCCAGACGACCAAGGAAGAGGACGTCATGCGCGCGCTGCGCAACGGCCTGCAGGGCGCCTGCATTCCGGTGGAGAACTCCAAGGGCGAGGCCTCGGCCGGCCAGGAGGAAATCAACGTGCGCTATGCCGACGCGCTGGCGATGGCGGACCGGCATTCGATCATCAAGAACGCCACCAAGGAAATCGCCTGGCAGCGCGGCAAGGCCGTGACCTTCCTTGCCAAGTGGAACTACAACGCCGCCGGCTCCTCCTCGCATATCCACCAGTCGCTGTGGAGCGTGGACGGCAAGGAGGCGAAGTTCTTCGACAAGGACGCCAAATACGGCATGTCGGAGATGATGCGCATGTATGTGGCGGGTCTGCTCGCCCATGCCAGCGAGATCACCTATTTCCTCGCGCCCTACATCAATTCCTACAAGCGTTTCGTCGCCGGCACCTTCGCGCCGACCAAGGCCGTCTGGAGCAAGGACAACCGCACAGCCGGCTATCGCCTGTGCGGCGAGGGCACCAAGGGCATCCGCATCGAATGCCGCGTCGGCGGCTCCGACCTCAACCCGTATCTTGCCATGGCAGCGCTGCTCGCCGCCGGCATTGCCGGCATCGAGGGCAAGCTGGAACTGGAAGCGCCCTTCGTGGGCGACGCCTATGGCGGCAAGGATATCCGCGAGATTCCGAAGACCCTGCGCGGTGCCGCGGCGGCCCTGAAGGAGTCCCGGATGCTGCGCGAGGCCTTCGGCGACGACGTCATCGATCACTATGTCCGCGCCGCCGAATGGGAGCAGGAAGAGTACGACCGCCGCATCACCGACTGGGAGGTGGCGCGCGGCTTCGAGAGAGCGTAAGGCTGCTGCCAGCCAAGGCTGAACCTGCCCCGGCGAATAACCCTCCAGGGATATTTGCTGTGCGGCAGGACCGGCTATTGTCCGGCGCGAAACTTCATATCGGAAACAGGAAGTCGATCATGACTGTGATCAAATGCATATCCCCCGTGGACGGCTCGGTTTACGCCGAGCGTGAGGCGATGCCGCTGGCCGCCGCGCAGGCCGTCGTCGCCCGCGCGAAGAAGGCGCAGAAGGCCTGGGCCAAGCGTCCGCTGGAAGACCGTATCCAGCTCGTCCTCAAGGGTGTCGCGCGCGTCAACGAGATGGCCGACGAGATCGTGCCGGAAATCGCCTGGCAGATGGGCCGCCCGGTGCGCTACGGCGGTGAGTTCAAGGGCTTCAACGAGCGCTCCAACTATGTCGCCGAAATCGCCGGCTCCTCGCTCGCGCCCATCGTCATCGAGAACAGCGACCGTTTCGAGCGCCGCATCGAACGCGAAGCCCATGGCGTCGTCTTCGTTATCGCGCCATGGAACTACCCCTACATGACGGCGATCAACACGATCGCACCGGCCCTGATGGCCGGCAATGTCGTCATCATCAAGCATGCCGCCCAGACGCTGCTCGTCGGCGAGCGCCTCGTGCGCGCCTTCAACGAGGCAGGCGTGCCGGAAGACGTCTTCCAGAACGTCTTCCTCGACCATGACACGACTTCGGCGCTGATTGCCGCCAATTCGTTCGACTTCATCAACTTCACCGGCTCCGTCGAGGGCGGCCGGGCCATCGAGCGCGCCGCCGCCGGCACCTTCACGCCCGTCGGCCTCGAGCTCGGCGGCAAGGATCCGGGCTACGTCATGGAAGACGCGGACCTCGACGCCGCCGTCGACACGCTGATGGACGGCGCGACCTACAATTCCGGCCAGTGCTGCTGCGGCATCGAGCGCATCTACGTCAACGAGAAGCTCTACGACGCCTTCGTCGAGAAGTCCGTCGCCTGGGTCTCCAACTACAAGCTCGGCAATCCGCTCGATCCGGAAACGACGCTCGGCCCGATGGCGCACAAGCGCTTCGCCGCGACGGTGCGCGCCCAGATCGCCGATGCCGTTTCGCGCGGCGCGAAGGCGCTCGTCGATCCCAAGCTCTTCCCGGCCGACGACGGCGGCGCCTATGTCGCCCCGCAGGTTCTCGTCGATGTCGATCATTCGATGGAGTTCATGACCGAGGAGACCTTCGGCCCGGCCGTCGGCATCATGAAGGTCAAGAGCGACGAGGAAGCGCTCGCCCTGATGAATGACTGCAAATACGGTCTCACCGTCTCGCTCTGGACGAAGGACAGCGAACGGGCGGCCCGCATCGCCGGCGACCTCGAGACCGGCACCGTCTTCCAGAACCGCGCCGACTATCTCGACCCGGCGCTCTGCTGGACCGGCGTCAAGGAAACGGGCCGCGGCGGCTCGCTCTCCGTCATCGGTTTCCATAACCTCACCCGACCGAAATCCTACCATTTCAGGAAAGCTTGAAGCGCATGACCATCACCGCCAACTGGAGCTACCCGACCGCGATCAAGTTCGGGGCGGGCCGCATCTCGGAACTGGCCGACCACTGCAAGGCGGTCGGCATGAAGAAGCCGCTGCTCGTCACCGACCGCGGCCTTTCGACGATGCCGATCACCAAGAACGCGCTCGATCTCCTGGAGGCCGCCGGCCTCGGGCGGGCGATGTTCGCCGAAGTCGATCCGAACCCGACCGACAAGAACCTCGCCGACGGCGTGAAGGCCTTCAAGGACGGCGGGCATGACGGCGTCGTCGCCTTCGGCGGCGGCTCGGGCCTCGACCTCGGCAAGGCCATCGCCTTCATGTCCGGCCAGACGCGCCCGGTCTGGGACTTCGAGGATATCGGCGACTGGTGGACCCGCGCCAATCCGGCCGGCATCGCCCCCATCGTCGCCGTGCCGACGACGGCCGGCACCGGCTCGGAAGTCGGCCGCGCCTCCGTCGTCACCAATTCCGAGACGCACACCAAGAAGGTCATCTTCCACCCGAAGATCCTGCCGTCCGTGACGATCTGCGACCCGGAACTGACTGTCGGCATGCCGAAGGTCATCACCTCGGGTACGGGCATGGACGCCTTCGCCCATTGCCTCGAAGCCTATTGCTCGCCGTTCTACCATCCGATGAGCCAGGGCATCGCGCTGGAAGGCATGCGCCTCGTCAAGGAATACCTGCCGCGCGCCTACAAGGACGGCACGGATATCGAGGCCCGCGCTCATATGATGTCGGCCGCCGCCATGGGCGCCGTCGCCTTCCAGAAGGGCCTCGGCGCGATCCATTCGCTGTCGCACCCGGTCGGCGCGATCTACAACACGCACCACGGCATGACCAACGCCGTCGTGATGCCGCCGGTGCTGACCTTCAACCGCCCGGCCATCGAGGCGAAGATCGCCAGCGCCGCCGCCTATCTCGGCATCGCCGGTGGCTTCGACGGCTTCTTCGACTATGTGCTGCGCCTGCGCGAGGAACTCGGCGTGCCGGACAAGCTCTCGGCGCTCGGCGTCGGCACGGACCGGATCGACGAAATGTCCGAAATGGCCATCGTCGACCCGACGGCCGGCGGCAATCCGGTGGAGCTGACGCTCGAGGCGGCCAAGCGCCTCTTCGTCGAATGCATCTGAGCCTGGCGGCCTGAAATGCGAGGGGTGGCGATCGGCCGATCGCCACCCTTCTTTTTTATGATAATTGTTACGGATTGCGTCGCATGATGGTGGTCATCAAAATGTCATGCGACTGTCATGATTTGCGCCGTTCCCCGGCCCATCCTGCCAGTCTGATGCGGCGGTACGGGTTATGGCAGTCATATCGATAGCGAACGCCAAGGGCGGCTCGGGCAAGACCACGGCGGCGGTTCTGCTGGCGAGCGAACTCGTGCAGCGCGGCGCGCGCACGGCGCTTCTCGATTGCGACGAGCTGAAGCTGGCGGCGAGCTGGGCGCGGGCAGCCCGCCTGGGCGAGGCGCTGACGCTGGTCGACACCATCGCCGCCTCCAATCTTGCCACGCATCTGCGGGCGCTGCGCGCCGGGCATCACCATATCGTCATCGACTTCTCGGGCGCGCGCGACGCGCTGGTGGCGCTGGCGGCAGGCGTGTCCGATCTCGTGCTGGTGCCCGTGCAGGGCTGCGCCATGGATAGCCGCGGGGCCGCTCATGTGCTGGAACTCGTGGATCTCGTCAGCGCCAATGCACATATGCCGATCGAGCGCGCCGTCGTGCTCTCCCGCGTCAACCCGCTCGTCACGACTCGTGCGCTGCGCAATGTGAAGGTCATGCTCGACGCGGCGAAAATCCCCGTCGTCCCGACGCCTCTCATCGAGCGCAGTGCCTTCCGCGACATGTTCGAGACCGGCGGCACGCTCCATACGATGGGCGAGGGGCGGGTGAGCAATCTCGAAAAGGCCGTGCTGTAACCCGCAAGATCACATGGCACTTACGGGAATATCCGGGATTTAACGGGAATTGGCGGGAGAGGCCCGGAAGATCAGGCGCTTGAGCGTGATAGCGCGGAATACGGGGAAAAATCGTCGCGCAAGTTCAAATGGCACAATTAGCCCCCAGACGCGCTCCATTCAGCGAGGCTTTTTCCGTCGAGCGTTACGTTACTCGCCAAGGCCGCGTCTTCCTTGCCGTCGATCGTAAAATATTCGCACGTCGTCCGGTTGCGGAGGGGCGCGCCAAATGCATTTTTCGCGTCATATTCGATGGTCTTCGCGTACAGCGTCACCTTCTCCGGCGCTGCGTCGACCTCTTTCATGAAAACGGCGGTTTCCTCGGCGGAATAGCCTTGTCGACGGAATTTGAAGACGACGTCCTCCCGCCGAGAAATCTGCTCCTCGGTCTCCCGGAGCGATACCCGGTCGTATGAGGTGGGTGAGCGAAGTCGTTGCTTGATGGCATCCTCGCAGGCTGTGAGGACCTGCGAGCCGAAGGGCTTACAGCCCGTCAGGACTGCGCAAACAGAAGCAAATACAAACACGTAGCGGCGCATTGAAGACCTATATAGTTCGGCCGAACCACATTACGCGGCCCGCGATTTGCAGGTCGGGAACTTCGTCCGGCGGCACCGTTTCCGGCGGATGGCGCGGATTGTCTGAAACGAGTGTGACCGACCCGTTGCGCATCAGGCTAACTCGCTTCACGAGCAGATTTCCCGCGTAAACAATAACATAGATCGCATTATCTCGGACCTGATCAATCGTCGTGTCGACGATGACGACATCGCCGTCACGCAATGTCGGCTCCATACTGTCCCCTTTGATCGGGAGGATATGCGCTCCACTCGGAGTAATGCCCTGCTGCCGCAGCCACCGCTCATTAAAGGCAACGAAATCAGTCGGCTGTTCGTTGAGAGCCAAGGCCCCAGGTCCAGCAGATGGCCTCACATCCGAAAGTACGGGCAGCCAGACCCATTCCTCATAGGCCTCTGCCATCCGCTTCTGCTCTTCAAGCGTCAATGAGACCGGACCACCTTGGAAATCAACGTCCAGACGCATAGGGCCCCGCTCAGATACCAGCCAATCTAAAGTTACATTGGCAGCTTCTGCGATCGCCTGCAGCTTGTCTAGCCCCGGCATCGAGCCTTCCAGGTATCGGCGTAACGTCGAATCGCCGACCCCACTTTTTTTCGCAAATGCGTGAATTGTTGTCCCTGATAGCGCGATTTCGAGCCGCTGCGCGAAAGTCGTATTGGGCATTTGTGTAACTCTGACCCCTCGTCAGACTTGAGAAATCCACCGAAATCAGCCTCTTTCGAACGCAAATTCAATGGCTTGCCTGACATTTGTGGACTTCACGCAAAGCGAAAAAGTCTGACGCGAGAAATCGCGCAATACGGTTGACTTATTCGCGCTATTGCGCAAAATCGTGTTGCAACATTGTTTGAACGCCGTTTGAACACCGACACCCAGGCCAACGACCTTTCGCAGAGGTCAGAAAAAACAGGGAGCCATCATGACGACCACGAAGAAGTGGGATCGCCGGGCCATCAAAGACGAGCTGCTCCGTCAGAACAAAACGCTGACGGGGATCGCACGCGATAAGGGCCTCAACGAGAGCGCTTGCCGCCAGGGTATCATTGGAGCGAGCCGCAAAGGCGCTGAGGCTATTGCCGAAGCCCTTGGCGTTCCATTCCGCGATATGTTCCCGGACGCCTACACACTCGGCCGTCACGACGAGGGAAACACTACCAGCAAGAAGACAGCTCGCGATAGCGCAAAAACCCCTCGCGGCATTGACAGCGCGCGGAGCCTCGCATGAATGCGCTGTCTAAAATCTCGCAGGACGTGAACATCGCTCCGCAGCCTACCACCGGTAGCCTGCAAACGATCGAAATCGCCGCAATCGACGTCGCGCCGAATCACCGCAAGCCTGACCCGGATTGGGTTGCGGCCTTGCGTGAGGACATGATGCACCGCGGCCACCACACGCCCATCCAGGTCGTCGACCTCGGCGGGCGGTATCAGCTCATCAAGGGCCTTCGTCGCATGCTCGCCGTCGAGCAGCTCGGCCACGTCTACATCGACGCCCTCGTTCAGTCGCCCGCGCAGTTCGGTTCGGACGCGGCTCTTCGCCTTCGCCAGATTTCCGCGCAGATCATGCGCCGGGAACTCAGCGTTCTTGACCGCGCCGTGAACGTCGCGTCCTGGCGAGCGATCTACGAGACGACGACCGGCATGATCCGGCCCGGCCGGAAATCTATTAGGGTCAAGTTTGACCCTAATTCGGAAGAGAGCCTTGAAGAGCACGCTGAGCTTTTCTCCGGCACCTTCTCGGAGGCCGCCCAGCGCGCCCTTGGTCTGAACAAAGAAGCCGTCAAACGCTACCTGCGCATCGCCAAGATCGACGCTCCCGTTGTCGATCGCATCGCGCTCCATTCGATCGCCGACAATCAATCCGAACTGCTGGCGCTGGCCGCCGAGACGGCGGACCGGCAGGGAGCGATCGCCGACCTGCTCTTGTCTCAGCCTGCCGGCGCCAGCAGCGTGGCCGGGGCCATCTACGTCATCGACGGGACCGCTCCGGCTCCGGTGCTCGCTCCCTGGGAGCGCTTCTCGGAACGCTTCACGTCGCTACGGCCGCCGGAGCAGGAGCGGTTCTTTGACGTCCATGCGGCCGCCATCGAGCGCTGGCGCGCGAAGCGGAGCAACTAATGACCCGCAAGCGCGACCCTTTCACGGTCGATCTCTTCAGCGATCTCAAGCCCGCTCCCGTCGTCGATCGCTTCGACGGCGAGGACGTCAAGGCTTGGTCGCTGGCCGGTCGACTGGCGAAGGCGGTGGCGCGGACCATGGAGGCAAGCGGCAAGTCTCGTGACGAGATCGCCGCCGAGATGACCGAGGTCACGAAGACCGACGTCTCCAAGGCCATGCTGGACGCCTATGCCAGCCAGGCGCGCGAAAAGCATTCGATATCCGCCCTGCGCCTCGCGGCGTTGGCGATCGTCACCGGCGACGCCCGGGCCTTCAACACGCTTCTGGAAGAGGCTGGGCTCATCGTCGTCCCCCAAAAATACGAAGCACTCCTCCGCCGTGAACGGGCACGCGAACTGCGCGACCAGTTGGAACGGGAGGAGAAGGCCGCGGATGCCGAATGGAGGGCAAACCGTTGATCAGGGAATTGTTCCGAGAACTGCTCAACCTCGACCGGGAGGACATCGCCGCGGTCGTCGCCATAGCGCTCTTCACCACGGTCGTGTGCCTCGGTGCTGGCGAGATTTCCGAACTCATCCTGGCAGCGAGGATCGCACGATGACCGGCGCCATCCAACTGACGGAGCGCGAGGTCGTGATGCTGGTGATGCTCGCCATCACCACCGTCTGGGCCCTCAGCGCCACTCTTGTCGCCGTCCATCTCACCGGCCAGCGCAGCATCATTGCGTGGCTTGTCGACGATCTCCGCCGCACCTTCCGGGGGGAAGAATGAGCATGAAGGTCTGGCTCACCGCCCGCGAGATCGCCGAACAGCAGCTTCCCGACCTGCCGACATCGGAGAGCGCCGTCATCCGTCTCGCCAAACGCGAAAACTGGAACACGCATCCCTGCTATGTCCGTGACCGCGCCGCGGTTGGTGGCGGCATGGAGTACGATTACCGCCTGCTGCCGACGCTCGCCCAGGTCGCCTATCTGCAGCGGCACATGGTTGTCGGCACGGAGACCACGGAGGCCGAGGCCTCGGCGTCGGTACCGGCGCCCGCCACCGTCAGCAATCGCGCCGCCATGGAACGCGATGCGCGGCTCGCAGTGCTCGGCGCGTTCGATCGCTTTAGCCGCGGCATGCGTCTGCACCAGCGCGCCTGCATGCAGATATTCTGCGATCGCTACGAGCTGGGCATGATCAAGGTGGACGATTGGGTCAAGGACGTCGTCCCCTGCGTCTCCAAGCGCACGCTCGCTCGCTGGCGCTCCCTCAAGAACGCGGGCGCGCAGAACGCGCTTGCTGTCGATCGCTCCAAGGCGCGCGCCGGCACGGGTGTTCTCGACATCGCCAATGACGGCAAGGTCCGCAACTTCCTTCTGGCGTTGGTCGCCAAGGCCCCGCAGTTGGCGGCCTCGGACGTGCGGACGCAGTGCCGCTATGAGTTCGGTGACACCCTGGAGGTGGTTTCGAAGGGCGTTCAAAAAACGATCGACCTGCCACCGATCCGCACCTTCCAGCATTTCCTGAAGGTGCTGAAGGAGAGCCACGCCGTCGAGCTGACGAAGCTCACCAATCCCGACAAGTTCCGCTCGACGATGGCGCTGTCCGGCGTCGGCACCCTGCGCCACATCACCGAGCCGAACGCCCTCTGGCAGATCGACGCCTCGCCGGTGGACGCGCTTTGCACCGACGGCCGCCATTCGATCTATTGCTGTATCGACATCGCGACACGCCGGTCCGTCTGGTACGTCTCCAAGACCCCGCGCGCCTCCGCCGTCGCACTGCTTATGCGAAAGGCAATCCTCGCCTGGGGCAAGCCTGACGCAGTGAAGACGGACAACGGTTCGGATTTCGTTGCCCGCGACACGAAACGGCTCTTCGCCTCGGTCGCGATCGAAGCCGTGATTTCGGACGCCTACAGCCCCGAGCAGAAGGGGCATGTCGAGCGGATGATCAAGACCTTCCAGCACAAGTTCGCAGTGCTCCTGCCGGGATACGTCGGCCACAACGTCACCGACCGCAAGGCGATCGAAGACCGCAAGAGCTTCGCTGCCCGTCTCGGCCAGGACGATGCAGAGACCTTCGGCGTTGCCCTCTCGGGCGCAGAGCTGCAGGAAGCCGTCGATCGCTGGGCCACCACGATTTACCAGCACGAACCGCATGCCGGCCTTGCCGGCCGCACACCGTTCCAGGTTGCCGCGTCATCGACAGCGCCGATCCGAACGATCGACGAACGCGCCCTGGACGTTCTGCTGATGCCGGTTGCCGGGAACGATGGTCACCGCCGCGTGACGAAGTTCGGCATCCGCATCGACCACTACCACTATATCGCCGCGACGATCCTGCCCGGTACCGACGTCTTCGTCCGCCGCGATCCGAACGACATGGGCCGCGTGCACGCTTTCACGCTCGACGGCGGCACCTATTTGGGTGAGGCCATCTGCGCCGAGCTGGCTGGTATCCATCCTGAGACGTGGGTGAAAGCGCAGAAGGAACTGCAGGCGGATATCATCCGGGAGAAGACGTCGGAGATCCGCAAAGGCATGCGCGAGATCGCCAAGGGACCGGCGCTCTACGAACGCGCCCTGTCGGTTGCCGCCCGCGACATTCCGAACGTCATCGCGTTGCCGAAGCGCGAAGAGCGGCACGAGACCCCGCAGATTGCGGCCGCACTCGACATCACGCCCGGCCCGAAGGCTGCGGCCTCCGTCGCCAGCGACGCCCAGCGCGAGATCGTGCTTGCGGACCTCGCTCCGCAGCGGCCCGCGGCCAACGTCACCCCCATTCGCACCGAACCCACATCCGCCCAGCGCTTCCGCGCCGCGCTCGACATCGAGCAGCGCCATGCAGCGGGCGAGTTGGTCGATGCAGACAAGCTCATCTGGCTCGGATCGTACCGCGAGAGCGCCGAATACAAGGCGCAGCGGGCCATGTGGGAAGACTTCGGCGATCAGGCGCCGGGACTGCGTACCTGAAAGAAAACGCCCCGCTGGCGGCAACCAGCGGGGCGGGACTGAAGATCAAACTTAAGGACTGAATCATGAATGCATTGAGCAAACCTGTCAATCCCGGCTTCGGCTCGGTGGCGCCCCTGAAGAACGTCGCCGAATGCCTTGCCGTCGCGCAGAAGATCATCGACCGCCCGGTTGGCGTCGATGGTCTTGGCGTCTTCTTCGGGCCTAGCGGTTACGGAAAGTCGAAGGCCAGCCAGTACGTCCAGAACAAGACCAAGGCCCTCTATATCGAGGTGTTTGACTACTGGACGAAAAAGGTCCTCGTTGAGTCCATCCTTGCGGAACTCGGCGTCGACAAGCCGCGCGGATCGATCGCCGACATGATGCGCCAGATCCTGCGGATGCTGCAGGACGATCCGAACCGGCTCCTCATCGTCGATGAGGCCGACAAGCTCGTGGACAAGGGCCTGATCGAGTACATCCGCGACATCTACAAGGGCGCGCGTATTCCGGTGCTCCTGGTCGGCGAGGAGCGCTTGCCGGACAAGCTGAAAGCCTATGAGCGCTGCGAAAACCGCGTGACGGCTTTCGGCATGGCGAACCCTTGCGACCTGGACGACGCGCAGGCGCTCGCCAGCATCTATCAGCGCCAGCTCCGCGTTCAGGACGATCTGCTCTCCCATATCGTAAGGGAGACCAACGGCGTCACCTCCCGCGTCGTCACGACGCTTGCTGAGGTCGGCCAGTTCGCCCGTGCCCGCCAGCTCTCCGAGATATCGCTCGAGCAATATACCGGCCCGATCTTCACCGGCCGCGCACCGCGGAGGAAGTGACCATGCGGAAGCTCCTCAAGCTCAGCGTTTCGGGCACCACGCCGATCCAACATGGCATGGATCACATGTGGTCGGTCATCCTCGACCTCACCCGCGAAACTGACGTCTTCCTGTATTCCGACGTCACCGGCCGATACGACCAGGCGCATCGTACCCGTGTCGCCAATGACCTCGCCAAGCTCGTCGCCTGCGGTTTTCTCGAACGTCTGCAGGAGAAGGCATCGCCTCGTGGTGCACGGCCTTATCGGCTGTTGCAGCGCCAGAGCGAAACGCCAGTCCTGCGCGACGACGGGAAAGGCAGGAGCACGGTCGGCCAAGGTCTCCAGAACATGTGGAACGTCATGCGCCGGGCACGGGGCGGTTTCACGGTCAACGACTTGGCGATCGAAGCCAGCACCGACGATTGCGTCGTGAAGTACGACAACGCGAACAGCTACTGCCGCGCGCTTGAACGCGCCGGCATCCTCAAGAAGATGAAGGCGGGCAAAGGCTCGACCGGCCGCGCCCTCTATGTGCTGCTCGGTTCGGCCAATACCGGCCCGAAGCCGCCCCGCCGCTACAAGGCGTCCTTCATCCTGGACGAGAACCAGAACCGCATCATCGGCCCTGCAGAAGCCGAGGAGATCGCGCCATGACGCTCATCCCATCCGCGCGGCCGGTGACGGACTATCTCGCGAAGGTCGAAGCTGCCTGGGGCAACGCCGCCCCCGATTGGGTGCTGGTGCTTGCGAGCGCCTGCACCAAGGACAGCCAGAGCGCCGTTGCTCGAAAGGTCGGCTATTCCGCCCCGACGATCAGCGCCGTCCTCGGCAACACCTACAAGGGCAATCTTCCGAAGGTCGAGGAGGCCGTGCGCTGGCAGCTTATCGGCGACACCGTGTCCTGCCCGATGCTCGGCGCCATCCGCAAGAATGAATGCCTGGAATGGCAGGCCAAGCCCTACGCGGCGACCTCGTCCCATCGGGTCGAAATGTATCGCGCCTGCCGGGACGGGTGCCCCTACAGCCGCATCCCCACACAAACCGAGGAGATCACATCGTGACCGATTTCATTTCCACCGAGCTGAAGGCCCTCGCAATTCGGTTCGGCGACCATGACCATGAGGGGCTGGTTATGACCGGCGAGGAGCTGTGGAAGCTCGCCCAGCACCTTCGTGTCATCGCCGACGCGGCATTTCTCCTGGAGCGCGAGGTTGTCCGTCGTCGGCGCGCCGATGAGGAGCGCCAGCCGCGCGACCGGATCACTGCCGCCCTGGCCGTGCCCGGCACCAATGTCCTGCACCTCTTCCCCAAGGGAAATGCGTGATGGCCGCAGTCTCTCCCACCTCCGAACTCAATCGGCGCGGCGATTTTGCCGCGCTTCAAACCGGCTTTGAAAGGTCTTTGAACATGGATGCAATCATTCTGGAAGAACGCCCCGACACCGGCATCACCGTCGTCAAGGGCAAGGACTACATGACCGATGCCAGGGGCTCGCTTGTGCCCGTTGAGCTGATCAAGCCCGCCGACAAACTGGAAGACGAGGTCGTTCGGAAGGTCATTGGCTTCGCCGGTGACATCTCCGCGCAGATCGCCCGCTTCCGGCTCCACTGCATGGAAGACCTCGACGGGTTCGACGGCCTCCTGGAGCAGGAATACGGAGCCAAGAAAGGCGGGGCGAAGGGCAATCGCACCTACCAATCGTTCGACGGGCTCCTGAAGGTGCAGGTCGCGATCAACGACTTCGAAGAATACGGCCCGCAGCTCCAGACGGCAAAAGCGCTGATCGTCGAGTATCTCAACGAGATCACCTCGGATAGCAGCGCCGAGATCCGCGCCCTTATCACGAAGGCGTTCAATACCGATAAGGCGGGCAAGGTCGACCGCTCCGAGATCCAAAAGCTGACGAAGCTGCAGATCGACGATCCGCGCTGGAAGGAGGCCATGCGCGCCATCGAGGAGGCGAAGCGCATCAACTATTCGAAGCAGTACATCCGCTTCTATCAGCGTGCCTCTCTGAACCACCAGTGGGTCCCGATTACCGTTGACATGGCGAAGGCGTGAGGGCTGGACCATGGCCAAGAGAACAACGAAGCCAGGGCATCGACGCCTCAAAGGACAATGGACACCGAAGCGCGCGCATGCCTTCTGCCTCTCGCGCGTCAAGACGATCGAGCTTCTTCTTGAGGAGATCGCGGCGACCTACAATGACATCGACCAGACCGTCGTCTACGAGATCGATCGTCTCCGGGACGAACAGTTGCCGCAGCTCGGCCGCACGCTGGACGAGGCACTGGAAGAAGGGCGCACGCTATGACCCGCGCCCTCATTTCCACCCGTGAGCGTAAGCTGCTCGATCTCAAGCGCTGCCCTTGCTGCGGAGCCGCGCGCGTCGAGGCCTCTGGGGGGCGCAACGCCGATATCGCCTTTGCGTGCGGAGGCCGCTTTCATCTCGACGCGAATGCCGAGATCGCACCGGCGGACGTCTGCCCGTCCGGCTCCTATGTCGCTGCCAAGGCCCTCAACGACGAAGCGCTTGCCGAGGTGCGGGCGATGGTAGGTGCGGCATGAGGCACTTTCGCGATCTCGACGACGTCATCGCCGCCCTTGCCGCCGAGGCTGAAAATCTCGGCCAGGAGGTGCAGCGCCGGCCGGACGGCACCTTCCTGATCTTCAAGATCGACTGCGAGTGCGGGGCTCACGCGGTCACCGAGGTCAACCTCGCCAATACCGCAGCCGCAATTTGGAGTGCATTTGATCGAGGTTCAGAACCTACCTCGCGCGGGGTATATGGCTCATGAAGACGAGGTCACCGCTCAATTTTGTAGGTGCGAGCAAGTCGACGCATTGCTTCGAAAATCGGCTCGCTGTGATTTACATAGTACGAAACGAAGCCTTCGATCCGTTCTTCGCCGCCCTCATTGCAGAAAACGTCATATTCGAAGTGACGAACGTCGTCGGCGCTATGTCGCCCTTCTCCATGGAAGTAGTTGTAGGCTATCTCGACGCTCTGCAGGACATTGTCGACGCGTTTCCGGAGGTCCCAGACACGGTGGTTCAAGTCAGCGTCAAAGAGCGCCGCTCCCTCCAGGAAGTGCGGTCGCTTCAGCAACGCGGCTATATTGTTTACCTCGCTTCGGATAGAGGAGATTTCGAACCGAAGCGGCGAGCTAAGATGGTTCGGATCGTTCCGGCGTGCGACCACGTTTTCAAGGTCGGTGCGGAGGTTCTTGCGGCTGTTCATAAGCTCCTTGAATTGTGGGTAGAGCGCTCTGTCTACCTTCAAGGTGTCAGCCCTAAGCGCCAGAGCGATCTGCTCGGAATGCCGACGCGCCGCCTGACGTTCCGTTTGTTCCATGGTGAAAACGGTCCACATTGCCGCAGCGACGGCGAAGATGCCTGCGAACAGCGTTTGGAAATCGAACAAAACCGTTCGCCAGGCATCCTCGCCACTACGCGCGCTCTGTTCCGGCGCATCCCCGAACATAACAGGCAAAACTACCGCCGCTCCGATAGCGATAGCTGCGGCGGTCGCAAAAGCTCTTTGATGTTGCATCGTCATCCCCACGCACCTCGGCAAGGGACAATGGCTATATCGACGCCGCTGTTCAAGCTTCCTGCGGCTTTTGCGGGGGAGCCCATATGAACGGTATCTATTTTGGCGAGGGCGTCTGCCTGCGAGCATATTCCTCCGCGTCGAAAGGCACGAACGCGACCATCAAGATCGAGTTGGAGACCACTGACAGATACGATCTAGCAGACATCTTGCGTCAGCTCGACGCTATCGCCCTCAAGCAGAAAAAGGCGACGAAGACGATTAGGCAGGGTCAGACCAATGCCACGGGGACGAAACCAACAAATGGTTCGACCCCCCACGGGGTCGATCGTGACCAGGAGGTTGAGCGATGACCTCCACCGTCGCCGCCATCTTCGTTGGCTTCAAGCAGCTTGGCATTGCTGACGAAACCGATCAGCGCGCCATCTATTCCCGCGTCACCGGCAAACCCCGGTTGAGCCTCATGAAGCCGCCGGAAAAGGACGCCGTGCTTGCCGAGCTGCGCCGGCTCGGTTTCACGACTGTGCCGCGCCGCGCCAACGGGCGGCAGCAGCTCACCGGCCGCGCCGCGAAAAAGGTCCAGGCGCTTTGGATCGCCGGTTGGAACCTCGGCGTGTTCGACAGCCGGGACGACGCCGCGCTGATCGCCTTCGTGAAACGCCAGACCGGCCTTGATCACGCGAGCTGGCTGCACCAGGCCGGCGACACCATTGCCGTCGTGGAGGCGCTGAAGGCGTGGATCACCCGTGAAGCTGGCGTCGATTGGAGCCCGACGGGCAAACGCGACGCCGCCTATCTCGGGCGCTACGGCTACAAGATCGCCTGGGCGCAATGGCGCATTCTCCATCCCGGCGCCGACCGGATCGCGCGGAAAGGTTTCGACACGTTCGTGGTCGCGACCACCGGCACGACGGGCATGTGGACCGAGATCTCCGATGCCGAGTGGCAGAAGGTCATGAACGCCCTCGGTCCGCAGGTCCGGGCTGCCAGGAAGGCCAAGCCATGACCGGCCGCACCGACATATCCGCCCTGCAGGCCATCATCGTCGACGCGGAAAAGCGCGTCGCCAGCGCCCAGGACGAACTTAGCCAGTCGGCCGCAATCCTCGCCCATCGTGTCGGCCCTCTCGCCACCGCGCACCGGCTGGCGGAACTCGCCCTGGAATTTCACGAGCTGGCACAACAGGAGGTGCCGTCGCCATGAACACGCCCGCGCTGCCGTTGTTTGAAGTCGAGACTTTGAACGCCATTCGAGAGGAGCGTGAAGCCCTCTTGAAGCGGCTCAGGCGCGGAGGCGTGGACGCGCACACCCGGATGCGGCGGGAAGAAAAACTCAAGACCCTGACGGCTCGACAGATCGAGATCGAGACGACTTGCGGCATCGGCCGCACGGCTGGCCGGCATGATTGATCGCTCTACCGACCGCATGTGGATGACGCCGCTGCTCAACCAGATCGCCGATGTGGCTGGTGAGCGGGCGGCGCTTCTGCTTGGCTCGGAGAAGGCCGGTCTGCAGATCTACATCCCCGACCGGGTGCCGCACGATCACTGGCTGGCCGTCCTGGTCGGCGCCGAGGCGGCCGATGCCATCGCGGCCAAATGGGGCACGCAGCACATCACCATACCCGTCGCGATGAACGGAGATCGCCGCCGCCGTGCCGCCGTGATTGCCGAACTGATCAAAAAGGGTTACTCCAACAACGAAATCGTCCGCATGACGGGCGTCTCTCGTCGCACGGTCACCGACCACCGCAGCAAGCAGGTCGACGATAGCCAAGGCTCCCTTTTCTGAGCCGCAGCGCAATTCTGCGCTTCTGACTTTCCGTTTTCCCCAGCCCATTGTCCCCCGAGTTGCACGCCTTGATCCCAAGGCGCTTTTTCGTTCCGGGGGACATAGATGGCCACCACTTTTGACCAGTGGGTCGAGGCGCGCCTTTTGGCGCATGGCGCGTATGCGGGCACCGTCGACGGCGCGCCCGGACGCCGGACGATCGAAGCGCTGGAGCGGTTCCAGCGGGCGGAAGGCCTGCTCGTCACCGGCATGGCGAATAGTGCGACCGTGGAGGCCCTGCGCCGTTCAACGGCACGCTCCGCCCCCCTGCAGGCGCCCGCGGTCCCTGCAGAGCCGGTCTGGATGCGCGAAGCCCGTCGTCATATGGGTCTGCGCGAGGTTCCTGGTCCGGGCTCCAATCCGGTCATTATCGGCTGGGCCAAGCGCGTTGGCGGCTGGGTGGCCAACTTCTATCGCGATGACGATACGCCTTGGTGCGGTCTTGCAGTTGCGGCCTGGATCGCAATCACTCTTCCGAAAGAGAGCCTTCCGGCCAATCCGCTCGGCGCGCTCAATTGGAGGAAGTTCGGCGTTGCCCTGGCGGAGCCGGCCCTCGGTGCGATCCTCGTTTTCAAGCGCGACGGCGGTGGCCATGTCGGTGAATATGCCGGCGAGGACGATACGCATTTCCATGTGCTCGGCGCCAATCAGAACAACTCCGTCTCCATCACGCGGATCTCGAAGGATCGGCTCGTTGCCGTCCGTTGGCCGTCGACGGCTGATCTGCCGACCGGCGGTCGCGTTCGGCTGACGGCGAAGGGTGTGCCCGTCACGAGGAACGAGGCATGACGCCCCGCCCGAGTTATCGCACAACGAAGCGCCAGATCGCGTTCAACACGGCCTCCGCGTGGATCGTCATTCTTCTGGTCTGCGCGGGTGCCGTCTCCGGCGTCCAGCAGGCGGTCGATATCGCCAGCATCGTTGTCCCGTCGATGGTGATGCTGATCGCGGCTCTGCTCGGCATCCACCGGGTGACCGGATCGATGGACTATCGCGCCGCCCAGGAGCATGCCGGCGAAGCCGCAGATCAACCGGGAGCGGCCGCATGATGGCGCTCCTCAACAGGGCAGCGCTGCCGGCCTTCGCGGCGGCAGCGCTGCTGCTCACCTTCGGCCTGATCATGCTCTTCGTCGTGTCGCGCATCGACACGCTGATCGACCGCGCCGTGACCTCGGCCGTCGCCGGCCGCGATGCGCATTGGATCGCCGAGATCGAGCGGACCAATGCCCAGGCGCTCCGGCGCGTCGCCGACCAGGCGCAAGCCGCACTTGCCATCGAGGCAGCAGCCAACGACCGCGTGCGCGCCGTCGAAGCCCAACTATCCGAACTGGAGACTGCCAATGCGGCCTTGCCTGCTGGCGATGCTTGCGGCCTCGGCCGTGATCGCGTCCGCCTGCTCCCCCGATAGCCCGACGCCGGTCATCCGCGCCGATCTGCGCGCGGCGACCTTGCCGGCCGCCGCGCGCCAATCTTGCCCGCGTCCGCGCAGCCTGCCGGATCGTGACATGACCTCCCAGGAGGTCACATCCACCTGGGGCGCGGATCGAGCCGCGCTCCTGACTTGTGAGACGAGACGGGCGGCCGCTGTTGCGGCCGTCGACGCCATGGAGACCAAGCCTTGAGCAACTTTGAAGACCGTTTGGCCCACGCCGACGAACGGGTCACGGCCGAGCGGCAGGCGGAAATCGCCAGAGCCGGCGCCGCCCTCGCGGCTCTCGGTACCGCCGACTGCCAGATGTGCGGTGAACCGATCTCGGCCGCGCGCCGGGAGGCTTTGCCCTCGGCCCGCCGGTGCCTGCAATGCCAGATCAAGGCGGACCGCCGGAGGAAGGGTCGATGATGGACGTTGCACCGCTCGTTCCGTGGATCGGACTTTCGATCTCAATTTTCACGTTGTTCGGCCTCGTCCGCAACGCGCTTACCTCCGGTGAGAAGAAGTTGGAGGAGCGCCTTACCAAGACCGAGAGCAAGCTGATCGACCACGATCGCCGCATCCAGACTGTCGAAGGAGAGATGAAGCATCTCCCGGATCGGGAAACCGCGCACAATCTCCAGATCAGCATGGAGCGCATCGCCGGCCGCCTCGACACCATGGACGAGCGGCTGAAGCCGATCGCGGCGACAAACCATCGTTTGCAGGAATACCTGCTTGAGCAGGTGGGGAAATAAATGGGGACCGTTATGGACATGGAAGAAGAAGCTCGGCTTGCAATTCTGAAAGAGCTTTTCAAAGAGGACAACAAGGCGATGTCGTCGGCACGGATGCAGCGATATCTGCTGACGCGTCTCATGATCGACAAGCCGCGCGAGTGGGTCGAAAGACAATTCACCTATCTCCGTGATATGGGCGCGGTCACCATCGTCCAGGCGGACACCGTCATGGTTGCCCGCCTGGGCGAACGTGGTGATTTTCACCTTCAGGGCCTCGTATCGATCCCCGGCGTCATGAGCCCCAGCGCCCGCGGCGGGGCCTGACATGGGGCGCGCCCGCCTGTCCAACATCGAGCTTCTCCCCGACGTGTGCGCGCCGGTCGTCGCCTGGGCGGCTGCCGAGCTGCAGAAGCGAGACCGGACGCAGACGGAGATCTACGAAGAGTTCGTCGGCAAGCTGGAAGCCATCGAGCGCGAGCACCGCGGCGAGATCGAGTTTTCCATTCCGTCGTTCTCGGCGTTCAACCGCTACTCGTTGAAGCTCGCCACGATGACCAGGCGCATCAACGACACGCGGGAGATCGCGTCCACCCTTGCCGAGAAGTTCAACGCCACCGACAGCGACAACCTCACCCTGATAGCGGCCGAGGCGATCAAGACGCTAGTTTTCGAACTCCTGACCAACGGCGGCGAGGCGGGCTTCCAGCCGAAGGACGCCATGTCTCTTGCCAATGCGTTGCGCTCGGCGGCCCAGGCGCAGGGCGTCTCGACCTCGCGGCGGCAAAAGGTGGAGAAGGAACTCACGGGCATGGCGCAGACTGCGGTCGACGCCGCCGCCAAGCTCAACCAGCAGGTCGACAAGGCCGAAGTTCTCCGCCTCATTCGCCAGGCCTACGGGGTCGAGGGATGAGCGCACCATTGCTCTACGGCTACCAGCGCCGGTGGTTTGAGGACAAATCCCGCTTCAAGATCGGGAAGTTTGCCCGTCAGACCGGAAAGACCTTCACGACCACGCTGGAAGTCGTCGACGACGCGTTCGAAGCAGCCGTAGCCGGGAAGCGCACACGCTGGGTCATTCTGTCCCGCGGCGAACGGCAGGCGGCCGAAGCCATGAACGAGGGCGTGAAGATCCACGCCAAGGCTTACGGCCTCGTCTTCGGCGAGCTGCAGCCCTATGACTGGGTCGGCGACAACGGCACGTACCGCGCTCTCGAAGTCGAACTTCCCCATGGCAGCAAGATCACGGCCCTGCCGGCGAACCCCGACACGGCGCGCGGCTTCTCCGCGAATGTCTTCCTGGACGAGTTCGCCTTTCACAAGGACAGCGGCGCGATCTGGAAGGCGCTGTTCCCGGTCATCTCTGCCGGCTGGAAACTGCGCGTTACCTCGACGCCGAACGGCAAGAGCGGGAAGTTTTACGAACTCGACACGGCCGACGACAGCACCTGGTCGCGGCATGTCGTCGACATCTACCAGGCTGTCCGCGATGGCCTGCCCCGAAACATTGACGAGCTGCGCAAGGGCATCGCCGACGACGACGCCTGGTCGCAGGAATACGAGCTGGCCTATCTCGATGAGGCAAGCGCCTGGCTGTCCTACGAGCTGATCTCGTCCGTCGAGGATGATGACGCCGGCGACCCGGGAGGATACCAGGGCAACGCCTGTTTCGTTGGTCGCGACATCGGCCGTCGAAACGACCTTCACGTCATATGGGTGTGGGAGCAGATCGGCGACGTTCTCTGGTGCAGGGAGATCATCGAGCAGAAGCGCGCCACCTTCGCCGACATGGACGCCGCCTTCGACGAGGTCATGACACGGTACCGCGTCGCGCGCGCTTGCATCGACCAGACAGGCATGGGCGAAAAGGTCGTGGAAGATGCCCAGCGCCGCTATGGCGCTCGCGTCGAGGGCGTCCTCTTCACGCCCGGCAACAAGCTGATCATGGCGACGGCCGGCAAGGAACGGTTCGAGGACCGAACCGTGCGGATCCCGCTCGGCAACGTTCCCCTGCGTTCCGACCTCCACAAGCTCCGCAAGGTCTCCGGGCCGACCGGCGCGCCTCGTTTCGTCGCCGAGCGCGACGACGACCACGCCGACCGCACCTGGGCGGCCTTCCTCGGCATCAACGCCGCCGGCGGCGACCAGATGGAATACGGCTACACGCCGGTCCCCCGCAGCGCCACGAAGTTCGACACACCAGACGCCGATCGGGACGATGGCGCTCCCGTCCGGCTCGCATCCATGCGCCGATCAAGAGGTATCTACTGATGGTCCAGCTCGTCGACCAGTACGGCCGGCCGATCAGCACGGCCGCCCTGAAGCAGGAGCAAGCCGCGCCGACGATGACGGGCGTGCGCCGGCCCAACACCGAGCACCAGGCGTCGGGCCTGACACCGGGCAAGCTCGCTCGCCTCCTGAAATCGAGCGTCCACGGCGACCCCGAGGCGTACCTTGAGCTTGCCGAGGACATGGAGGAGCGAGATCTCCACTATGCCGGCGTCCTCGGGTCTCGCAAGCTGCAGGTCGCCGGCCTCGATATCACCGTCGAAGCGGCGAGTGATTCCGCCGCCGATGTCGAGAACGCGGAAATGATCCGCAAATTCGTCAAGCGCGACGCCATCCAGACGGAACTGGTCGATATCCTGGACGCCGTTGGCAAGGGTTTCTCGGCCACGGAGATCATCTGGGACATGTCGGCGAGCCAATGGGAGCCGGTTGCCCTGAAATGGCGCGACCCGAGGTGGTTCCGCTTCCTCGATGACGACGGCGAAACGCCGCTGCTGCGCGACCCGGCCGGCGATCAGCCGCTCGCGCCGTACAAATGGGTGTTCCACCAGGCGAAGGTAAAATCCGGCCTTCCGATCCGCGGTGGCATCGCGCGGGCTGTCTGCTGGACCTTCCTCTTCAAGAGCTTCACGGCAAAGGATTGGGCGATCTTCTGCGAGGCGTATGGTCAGCCTTTGCGGCTCGGCAAGTGGGGCGAAGGCGCTTCGAACGAGGACAAGGAAATCCTCCTGCGGGCGGTCGCGAATATCGGCGTCGACTATTCCGCAATCGTCCCGGCGTCCATGTCGGTCGAATTCATCAAGGCCGATGTGTCGGGCTCGCACGAACTCTATGAAAAGCGCTGCGACTGGCTGGACCGGCAGGTGTCGAAACTCGTCCTCGGCCAGACCGGCACCACCGACATGACGGCGGGCGGGTATGCCCAGGCGAAGGTGCATGACGGCGTGAAGGCCGACATTGAGCGGTCGGACGCCCGGCAGCTCGCCGCCACGCTCAACCGGGACCTGGTCCGCCCCTACATCGACCTGAACAAGGGACCACAGAAAGCCTACCCGACCATATCGATCGGCAGGCCCGAGCTGATCGACGTCGAAAAGTGGATGAAGAACGTGGCGACCTTCGTCGCGCTGGGCGGCAAGATCGCCATGTCCACCGTGCGCGACAAGATCGGCGCGCCGGAGCCCGGCAAAGACGAGGAGCTGCTGGTGCCTCGTAGCCGCCCCGCTGCGGCCGCAGAAGTCCCGCCGCCGGCCGACAACCCCGCAATCGTCGGCAAGCCCTCCGCCCAGCGCGCCGCGCCGGCGGCGAAACCCGCCGACGCCATCGACCGCGCCATTGTCGAAATCCTCGACGATGACGGCTGGTCCGAAATGGTGGAACCGGTTGTCGCCGGGCTTGAGGAAGCCATCGCGGGGGCCACCACCATCGAAGAGGTCCGCGCCATCATCGCGGACCGCTACCGCAGCATGGATGTCAGCGCCATGACCGATATGCTCGCCAGGGCGGCGTTCTCGGCGCGTCTCGCCGGCATTGGCGACGACGATCTCGGCGAGGCCTGACCTTGGCCGTCGTCCTCAAGCCCCTTGCCCCTGTCGACGCCATCGCCGCCTTCGAGCTGCGCAAGGGCAATCTCGCCGAAACCTTCTCCTGGCAGGACTTCTGGCAGGAGGAGCACGCAACGTCCTTCACGGTCGCGAAGTCGGCCGGCTTCGACATCCTGAAGGACATTTCAGACGCCTTTGAACGGGCTTTGAAGGAAGGCCGGACACCGGCCGAGTTCGCCCGTTCGCTTAGACCGGTGCTTGAGGCAAAGGGCTGGTGGGGGAAAAAGCTGGTCGAAGATCCGCTCACCGGCGAGATCCGGCCGGCGCAGCTCGGCAGCGCGCGGCGGCTGCAGACGGTCTTCGACGCCAACATGCGGACATCCTATGCCGCGGGGCACTGGGCGGGTTTCGAGCGGAACCGCAAGTCGCGTCCATTCCTCCGCTATGTCTGCCTCCTGGACGATCGCACCCGGCCAGCGCACCGTGCCAGGCACAACCTCGTCCTGCCGATCGACCATCCCTATTGGGAGATGTGGGCGCCACCCTGCGGCTGGAACTGCCGCTGCACCCTGCAGAGCCTTTCGCAACGCGACATCGACCGCCTGCTTGCCGAGGGCGAGAAGCTTCAGTTCGAGCCGCCGCAGGACACCTATCGGAATTTCGTCAACAGCCGCACGGGTGAGATCGTCCGCGTCCCTGACGGCATCGATCCGGGCTGGGCGTACAATCCCGGCCGTGCCGGATACGAGGCGCGCGTCAACAAGGCCGTGGCGGAGAAGATCTCCGGCGCTTCGCCCGAACTGGTGACGGCCGCGGTCGAGGAGCGCGTATCCAGCAGCGCCTTCGAGCGCTTCGTACGCCGCCCCCAGGGCGCCATGCCCGTCATGCCGATATCGCCCGAGCTTGCGGGCGCGCTCGGCGTCGACGCCCGCGTGGCGCTCCTGTCGGCCGAAACCATGGTCAAGCAGCTAGCCCGTCACCCGGAGATGACGATCGAGGATTACCGGCTCTTGCCCGCCATGCCCGCGAAGGCCACGCTCGCCGTCACAGACGGCCCGTTGTCGGTGGTGCTGATCCGCCTGACCGGAGGGCGTTGGCTTCATGCCGTCGTCAAGTCGACCAAAAGCCGGAAGGCCGCCTTCCTCACCAGTTACCGCTTCACGAGCGAGGACCGCGTGCTGAAGCTGCTCGCGCGGGACGGCGTGCGGATCGTGCTTGATCGAAGGGAGGATTGATGTGCGCGGTAGGGCCTCGCAGGAACCCTACATGACGGTCCCACCCGGAGGTGGTCCTACGGCCGCGAGAATATCACCGTGTCGCGCGCACGGCCTGAAACTAGCACAATGAAAGGCCGCTTTCAAATTTGGCCGCCAGCGCGCGCAAAGGGGCTCGGATGCCCCGATGGCCGTTCTTGGCGCAAATGCGCCCCCATGGCCTTCAAATCGGCTTCAATTTTGATGCTGTTCCTCGTTGCAGGATCACGAGCGCGCCGCTAAGTGTTGCTGCAGGGCGTTCCCAGCGCCCGAAGCGCCGTGGTGCAGTTTTGCACTTCTGACTGCCGCTGCCGACCGCCGTTAGATGGCGGTCATGAAAAACGCTCTCGCTCACCTCGCCACCGCGGTCATCTCGGCGCACGTCGCCGAGCTTTCGCCCTACGCCGCCGATGGCATTTGGATCCAGCTTATCCCCGCGGGCACATTCAACGGACGCGATGGCCGCGGCCCATACCATGCCGGTGACCAGGCCAGCCTGCAGCGCATCGCCGAACTCACCCGCAGCTACCACGGCGCGACCGACATCGTCTTCGACTATGAACACCAGACGCTGAAGGCGCCGGACAACGGCAAGCCAGCGCCCGCGTCGGGCTGGATCAAGGAAGTCGAGGCGCGCGCCGATGGGCTCTTCGGCCGTGTCGAGTGGACCGCCGCAGCCGAGGCCTCGATCCGTGCGCGGGAATACCGCTACCTCTCGCCGGTCTTCTTCCACGACAAGGATGGAAACGTCCTGGCGCTGCAGAACGCGGCCCTGACCAACTCCCCCAACCTGAACATGGCGGAGGTCTCCGCCCATTCGGTCTTCCACCAAACTTACAAAGAGGAACCTATGGAGAAGCTGATCGCTGCCCTCGGCCTTGCCGGCGGCGCCAGCGAGAATGATGTGCTTGTCGCCATCAACTCGCTTCTGACCAGCTCGACGGCGATTGCCGTCGCGGCTGGCCTGACACGCGATGCCAAGTCGGAGGCGATCATCGCAGCCGTCCAGTCGGCGGTCGCCGATCGCAAGAAGATTGCGATCGCTGTCGGCAAGCCGGAAACGGCAAGCGCCGACGACATCGTTTCGGCAATCAGCGCCGCGCATTCTGCCGGCACGGTTGACCCGACGAAGTGGGTGCCGGTCGCGCAGGTGACCGCCATGCAGGCTCAACTGAACGCGCTCACCGACCAGATCGGTACGGACAAGGCCACCGAGGCCGTCGAGAAGGCGATCAAGGAAGGCAAGCTCGTCCCCGCCCTGAAGGAATGGGGCCTCTCCATGCACCGGGCCGATCCCGCCAAGTTCGATGAATTCATCGGAAAGGCGCCCGTTCTCACCGCTGCCCAGCGCTCGGCCTCGGCGAAGGATCCCAGCGCCGCTGGCGATGTCCTCGGCGATGCCGAACTCGCGGTCATGCACCAGATGGGGCTCTCCGAGGACGACATGAAGAAATCCAAGGCAAAACTGGAGGCAGGCCGTTGACCGCCCTTTCCGCTGATCGCCCCACCCCGCGCGCCATTCCCGACAAGCGGCGGGTTCCTGTCGCCGCGGGCGTCAAGCTCTTTGCCGGCGGGCTTGTTGCCATCAATGCCGGCGGCTTCCTCACCCCCGTGACGGCGGCCACCACCCTGAAGGCGGCCGGCCGCTGCGCCAAGTTCACCGACAACACGTCGGGCGGCAACGGCGCCGTCTCGGCGGACCAGGAACTCGGCACGTTCCGCTGGGAGAACTCCTCGGCGGCCGACCTCATCACCCGCGCCGACATCGGCAGCGACGCTTACGGCGTCGATGACCAAACCGTCGCGAAAACCAACGGCGGCGGCACCCGGTCCGTGGTCGGCAAGATTGCCGACGTCGATGACCGCGGCGTCTGGGTCACCCACAACTAAGAAGGCGCTCCAATGGAACTGAACAGTACGACACTTCGCGCGGCAGGCGTCGGCTTCGATGCCGCCTTCGCACGCGGACTTGCAATGGCGCAGCCGGTCTATGAGCGGATCACGACAACGATCAACTCCACGACGGCGTCAAACGAGTATGGCTGGCTCGGCAAGTTCCCGAAATTCCGCGAGTGGATCGGCCCCCGTGTCATCAACGCGCTCCAGAAGCACGGCTACACGCTGAAGAACCGGTCCTTCGAGAGCACCATCAGCGTCAACCGCGACGATTTCGAGGATGACAATCTCGGGATTTACAAGCCCCTCTTCGAGGAGCTGGGCCTGCAAGCCCGGATGTTCCCGAACGAGCTGGTCTTCGCGCTCCTGATGCTCGGCTTCAGCACGAAGTGCTACGACGGCCAGTATTTCTTCGACACGGATCATCCTGTCCTGGACAAGGATGGCAAGCCCGTGAGCGTCGCCAACACGGACGGCGGCGCCGGCGCGCCGTGGTTCCTCATGGACGTCTCGCGGGCCCTCAAGCCGCTCATCTTCCAGAGCCGCAAGAAGTTCGACAAGCTCGTCCGCAAGGACAAGGAGGACGACGACAACGTGTTCTTCGGCAACGAGCTGGTCTTCGGCTCGGACGGCCGCTGCGAAGTCGGTTTCGGTTTCTGGCAGATGGCCTGGGGCTCCAAGCAGGCGCTCGACGCCGCGCACTACGAGACGGCCCGCGTCGCGCTGACGAGCATGAAGGCCGACTACGGCAATCCCCTTGCGATCAACCCCACGCTCCTGGTCGTGCCGCCCTCGTTGGAGGGCGCGGCGAAGGATGTCGTCAAGAGCGTCCTGGTCAACGGCGGCGAAACCAACAAGTGGGCCAACACCGCCGAAGTCCTGGTCGTTCCCTGGCTGGCCTGACGGCTGCCCTTCTTCCGCCCGGCGCTTCAATTCCGGGCGGTTGGCAAACCCGCAAACTCGACAAGGATGTGCAATGCGCTACTCCCGAATGCTCGCCTTTCTCCTGAACGCCTGCATCGTCTGCATCGGCCACGTCGCCGCGTTCGTCGGCCCGCTCATCGTCGCCCCGCTCATGTACCTCATCCGTGATGCCCCGGCCGTTGCGGTCCATCTCTTCGTCACCTGGATCAAGCCGGCCGCCTTCCGCGTGCTTGGCGTGCTGTCGGCCGAGTATCGCGATAGCTGGCTGACGGACGGACAGAGCCTGCGGGCGACCTGACCCATTGTCCCGCGCCGGCTCCGGCCGGCCGGGCTTTCCGAGGCGGATCGGCTGCGATCCTCCTCGCAAATCCCGAAAGGAAAACGCTCATGAGCAAGAACTCGAAGAAGCCTTTCAAAGCTCCGACCAGCGCCGTGGCGACCACCGCCGCGATCGCATCGGAGACCAACGCTGCCGGCGTCGTCCTGGACGCCGCAGCGACCCCGCCGGGTTTGAGCGATCCCGGCGGGACCAATACCCCAGCGAGCAGCGGCGTTGCTGCCGGCGAGGCTCCGACCAATCCGGTGAAACCGCATGACGAAGATGGCACGTCGACACCCGGCATGGCGCCGGAAGCGGCGAACGGCCAGTCAGCCCCGGAAGCGGAAGCAGCGGCTTCCGGGGGTCTCGTGGAACAACCCGAACCCTCCCAGGGCGATGCGGCGAGCGGGGCCGGCAATCCGGCCGGTCCCGCTGACCGCCCCGCCGAGCAAGGTCTCAGCACACTGACCTTCCGCACGGGCGGATTTGTCGAGTTCGGCTCCAACGCGCCCGCATTCACCACCGGCGTGGATCTCGCCACTGCCCAGGACGTCGGCGTCATCTCTTGGGGTGACCGCTTTGCCGCGCTTTCGGACAGCCATCCCCACACCTACCGCTTCTTCTCGCGCCTCATCGAGGAGGAGCCGGAGATCGTGCCGACCTCGCTCTTCGTGACCTCGAAGACCAACGGCTTCCGCCGCGGCGGTGTCGTGCACTCGCCGTCCGGCACCACCTTCGCGCCGGGCGACTATACGCCCGAGCAGCTGGAGGCATGGCTCGGTGAACCGGAACTCACCGTCGAGATCGTCTGATGAGCTATGCCACCCAGCAGGACATGGTCGACCGCTTCGGTGAGCTGGAACTCGTCCAGCTCACCGACCGCGTCAACGTCCCGGTCTCCACGATCGACGCCGTCGTTGTGGCGCGCGCCCTGGGCGACGCCTCGGCGAAGATCGACACGTATTTGACGAAGGCGGTCAAGCTGCCGCTGCCGACCGTGCCGGACGTCCTGGTGAAGACCGCGGCCGATATCGCCCGGTACTATCTGCACGGCAAAGCGGCCGACAAGGACAGCCCGGTCACGGCCGCGTACAATGACGCCCTGGTGTGGCTGCGCGACGTCTCGCGCGGGCTCGTGGAACTGTCCGTGGCTGGCGAGACGCCGGCGCCGGCCGGCGGCGGTTCCGTCAAGGCCGTCGCACCGAACCGTGTCTTCACGCGCGACACGCTGAGGCACCTCTGATGCCCGGCGTCGCGATCCTCCTCGATGACGAACTGTCGCCGGTCCTCAGCGCCATCGGCGTGACCGTCACGCATCCCGGCGCCCTGATGGCCGAATTCGCCGCGGCCATGCTCACGTCGACGCAGCAACGTTTCCACCGCGAGACCGGACCGGACGGCGTGAAGTGGAAGCCCCTTGCTCGCCGCACCGCCATGAAGCGTGTGCGCGGCCGACGCCGGGGCACCGCGAACATCCTGCGCGTCACGACCCAGCTCTATTCCAGCCTGGTCGCCGCATCCGACGATCACTCGGCCGAGGTGGGCAGCAACCTGGTTCACGCCCGGCCACACCAGCTCGGCAGCGAAACCACGCACTATGCGCGCAGCCAGCGGGCGTCCTTCAAACGGATCCGCGGCCAGCACCGCATCGTCCGCCCAGGCACCAAGGGCTCGGCGGAGCGCAACATCACCATCGGCGAACACA
The DNA here is from genome assembly GCF_050172695.1 of Shinella sp. G-2. Taxonomy (NCBI): domain Bacteria; kingdom Pseudomonadati; phylum Pseudomonadota; class Alphaproteobacteria; order Hyphomicrobiales; family Rhizobiaceae; genus Shinella; species Shinella sp. G-2. The sequence continues at coordinate 220,676 of NZ_JBBEYH010000001.1, forward strand.
CCGTCTCCGTGCCGGCGCGGCCGTATCTCGGCTTTTCCGCGCCCGACCGGGAGAACTTCATCGCCATCGGCCAGGAGTGGCTCAAGAGGGGGACCAACCTTTGATCACCTCCCTGAAAACCCGCCTCCTGGCACCCGGCACACCGTTCCGCATCGCGGGCGGCGCGACCGACCTGGCCACCGTCAAGGACGCGCCGCCGCAGTCGCCGGCCGTCTACGTGTTCTGCGGTACCGACCGATCGGAGAAGGACGGCACGACCAGGTCGAAGGTTCGCCAGCGCTGCACGGTCGATATCTCCGTCGTGATCGTCACGACGAACCTATCGGCCCAGCACAACGCCGCCGCGGCCGACGATGTCGAAACCCTGAAGAAATTCGTCCGCGGCCGGCTACTCGGCTTCGTGCCGGACGGCGCGCTGGACCCGCTGCAGCATGTCGAGGGCGAGATGCAACAGGCCATCGCCGGCACGGTCTGGTTCGAGGACGTGTTCGTCACCACCACCTGGCTCAACGAGGACTGACATGGACGACAACGCAAGCAAGGGCGGCTCTTACATCCGCGAGAACGGCAAGCTGAAGCTCATCGAGCGCACCGAGCCGCCGAAGCCCGCCAAGCCGGCTGAAGCCGGAGCGGAAGGAAACGTGGCGCCGAAGGGATCGGCCGGCAAGAAGGACCAGGCCGATGGCTGAACGTTACGTCGACAATCTCGCCATCCTCTGCAAGATCGAGGCGAACTATGGCGTCAGCGCCGCGCCCACCGGTGCGGCCAATGCCATGGTCCTGCGCAACGTGACCTATGAGCCCCTGGCCGGCCAGGACATCGAGCTTGACCGCTACAAGCCGTACATGGGCCACCAGGGCATCTTCCTGACCGGAGACTACTGCCGTCTGCGCGGTGAGTTCGACATTGCCGGTTCGGGTGTCGCCGGGACCGCGCCGGCCTGCAGCCCGCTCCTGCGCTCGTGCGGCCTGCAGGAAGTCATCGACGCCGTCGTCGACGTGCAATACTCGCCGGTCAGCAAGCTCTTCGAGAGTTCGACGATTTTCTACAACGATGACGGCGTCAACCACGTCATGTTGGGCGTGCGCGGCAAGTTGACCGCCTCGCTGTCGCCGGGGGGCATTCCGAGCTTCACAGTGGAAATGATCGGCCTCCTCGGAACGTTCTCGGACACTGCGCTGCCGCCGGTCAACGACAGCGCCTGGATTGAGCCTGTCCCGGTCAACAAGGCCAACACCACGGTCTCACTGCACGGCCATGCCGGCGCCTGTGAGGGCCTGACCTGGGACCTCGGCAACACCGTCGAGCCTCGCCTCCTTATCAACCAGGAGAGCATTCGCCAGACGGGGCGCAAGGCGACCGGCTCTGCCATTTTCGAGGCCACCAGCCTCGCCGAGAAGAACTGGATCCAGATCGCGCGCGCCCGCACGCTCGGCGCGCTTGCCGCTCAGCACGGAACCGTCGCCGGCAACATCGTCAAGTTCGATATGCCGAAAGTCCAGATCGGCCGGCCGACCTATGGCGAGACCCAACGCATCCGCAACAACACCCTTCCGCTCATCATCCGTCCCAACGCCGGCAATGACGAGCTGGTCATCACCTTCAAGTGATGGCCTGAACTCCTGTTTCAAAGGCCCTTCAAATGACCTTCAAGTTCACCCCCGAATTGACGTTCTCCTGGCCGGTCAAGGTCATCGAACCGGACCCCAACAACGCCGGCAAGAAGCTCGAGCACGTGTTCACCGCGCGGTTCGCGACCATGGACCCGGATGAAGCGAAGGCGGCGGATGCCGAGCGCGCCGCGATCCTCCGCCCGATGAAGCCCGACATGAAGGCAAAGGAGGCCCGCGCGATGCAGGAGCAGCTCGACCTGCACGACCGTGTCGCCCTGCGGCGCGTGCTGAGAGGGTGGGACGAGGATCTGCAGGATGCAGACGGCAAGCCCATTCCCTTCAATGACGAGACCTTCGCGCTCATCTTTCGCTTTCCGCACATCCGCCACGCCCTCGTGCGCGCCTACGGCGAGGCCATTTCGGACGACGGCGGACGCCTGGGAAACTGAGAGCGGCCGGCGCGGCGTGGGCCAGAGCCTATCTCGGCCGCGCCGACCGAACACAGCCCGCGGGTCTGAACGACAAGGTCCGCGCGCAGTTTGCAAAACTCCGCGTCACGCGCCTGCCGGCCGCCAAGCCGAAAAACGAACAGGAAATCATGCCGCAGAATTGGTCCTCCTTGCTCGCCTTTCTCGCCTGCCAGACGCAGTGGCGGGTGGTTGCGACCATGGGCGGTCTGATCTGGCTCGGCCTCGATTACGCGGCCGCGCGGGCCGCCCTGGAAGAGTTGGGCCTGCCACTTTCCCGTATGGCCGACCTCAGAGCCCTTGAGGCAGGCGCGCTGCCGATCCTGAACGAGGCACGCTGATGGCCACCGCTCCCTTGAAGATCGCCGCCCGCATCGAGCTGGACGGCACGGCCACCGCCGTCGCCAATGTCGGCGCAGTCGGCAAGGCGATCTCGGGTATTGGTACCGAGGCGGCGACCAGCACGACGAAGCTCCAGCAGCTCATCAATGCGTCGGCCGGCCTGCATTCCGGCGCTGTCAACGACAATGCACGTCGCTGGTCGGGCGTGCTGGCCGATGAGGCGCTGTCCCTCGACCGGTTGCGGGCAAAGTACAATCCGCTCTTTGCCGTCGTCACCCAGTACAAGCAGGCGCAGGTTGAGATCCGCACGGCCCATGCCATGGGCGCGATTTCGACTGAAGAGATGACGGCCGCACTGTCGCGCCAGCGGCAGGTCGCGCTGGCGTCGATGGACGTCATCAAGGGTCGCTCCGCTGCAATGGCGCAAGAAGCTGCGGCTGCCGTTGCGCTCGCGGCCCGAACCGAGCAGCTCCGCGCCCGCTTCGACCCTTTGGCCGCAGCGGGGCAACGGTACCGTCAGACGCTCCTGGACATCGCGGAAGCCGAGCGGCTAGGCGCGCTCTCCGCTTCGCAGGCCATCGACGTGCGCCTGCGCGCGACAGCGGCTTACAATGCCGAAATCAGCCAGTTGGAGAGGCTTTCCACCGCTCGGAAGGCCGCTGCCCAGTCCCTGGTGGATCAGCGTAGCATTACGCCGGATCGGGCGTCCGATATCGACGCTTACGCGCGATCCCTCGACCAGATCCGCGCGAAGTTCAATCCCGTCTACGCGGCCATCACGCAGTACAAGCAGGCGCAGCTGGAAATCCGGCAGGCCCACGCCGTCGGTGCCATATCCTCGGACGAGATGACGGCCGCGCTTTCGCGTCAGCGTCAGATGACGCTGTCGTCGATCGACGCGATCAAAGGCCGCAATCGGGCCCTGGCTGATACTCCGTCCGTTGCTGCAGGCGGTGCGGGCTTGCACGGGTTTCAGTCAGCAAATCTAGCGTTCCAGGCGCAGGACATTGCCGTAACCGCTGCAATGGGCATGAGCCCACTTATGATCGGCCTCCAGCAGGGGACGCAGATCGCGTCGGTCATCAGTTCTATGGAACGCCCGGTCGCTGGCCTCGTTGCCGGTTTCCGCTCCCTTGTCAGCCTCTCCTCTCTGTTTTCGGTTGGCCTCACAGCCGGCGTCGCTGCGGCTATCCAGTATTTCATGACGGCTGAGGCAGGCGCGGAGAACGTCTCGGAACTGCTTGAGGAACAGAACGGCATCATTCGCCGGGCCGCTGCATTCTGGGGAGAAGCGACGCCTGCGTTAAAGCGCTACGTCGACGAACTTGAAAGGGCGCAGCAAGCGAGTGACGCCCAAGAGGCGGGCGGCATCCTTGCAGGCCGCGAGCTGGAAGGGATGGGAGCGAAACTCGACGCCTTGCGCGACAAGGCAGTCCTGGCTTTCTCTGTCCTGCGCGCAACGCCCGGGGCTGACGATACCACTCGGGCGCTTGCCTATGCCTGGGATGAACTGCGCGAGAAAGTCGCGGCGGGAACAGCAACTGTTGCCGACTTCAACAATGCAAAGGCCGTGTTGGCCGACGCTGTGCGCACACAGGCGTCGCCGGCCATGCTGGATTTCAGCAAGAGCGTCGACGAGGTTACCGCAGCTTTCTACCGGAGCCTTTCGGCCGCCCAGGGAGCGCGGGCTCAGTGGATCGCCGCCGTTGCAGGTGGGACCAACGTGCAGGACATCGTTTCCGGCGCGACGTTCCGCGACAAGGACGGAGAGATCGTACAGACGGACAGTCGCCAACCGAAAGGCGTCATACCTGTTCCAACAAATCGCCCGCTGATCGAACTGGACGGGCTACCGGGCGCCGACAAGATCGCGCGTGGCGCAGCGTCCGCCCGCAACGCCTACCGCGACCTCATCAAGTCGGCCGACGATCGTGTCGCGCAAATGAAGCTCGAAGCCGAGCTTGCCGGCATGGTCGGCATCGAGGCGGACGCACTGCGCTTCAGGTTGGACCTTCTGCAGCAATCCGAGGACAAAGGCCGCTCCATCACCGAGGCGCAGCGGGCCGCGATCGCCAAGCGCGTCGACGCCTTCAAGGAATATGCAGAGGCTGCATCCACGGCCAAGCTAAAGGCCGATCTCCTGTGGGAGAGCGAGCAGGCCGGCCGCACTTGGATGGATCAGCAGATCGCCGGGCGGCTGCGCGCCAGCGGCAAGGCGGTCGATTTCGACAGCGTCGAAGCCGACATGATCCGCATGAACCTGTCGCTGCAGTCGGCGCGGGACTATGCGGGCGATTTCGCGCACACGCTTTTTGACGGTCTCGACCAGGGCAAAGGCCTGTTCGATAGCTTCGCCGACGCTGGGATATCGGCCTTCAAGCGCCTCGGGCGCTCGTTGCTCGACGACTTCTTGAACAACCTCTTCAAGGCACCGGGCGCCGGCGGCTCCGGTGGCGGGAGCTTCCTCGGCTCTATCTTTGGTGGCCTCTTCTCTCAATGGGGCGCCGCATCGGCCGGCTTGCTCAAGCCCGGCCTCTTCTATGGCGGCGGATACACCGGCGATGGCGGCCTCCATGAGCCGCGCGGCATCGTCCACGCCGGGGAAGTCGTCTGGTCGCAGCGCGACGTTGCGCGCGCTGGCGGCGTCGGTGTCGTCGAGGCGATGCGCCTTGGTCTGGCAGGGTACGCCGGCGGCGGCGCTGTCGACGTGCAGCCGATGCTGCCGATCGGCCGGTCGGCCGACCAGATCGCCCAGGCGAGCACCATGGCGATCGGCCAGCTCAAGATCTTGCTCGGCATCTCCAGCGACGGTGCCCTCAATCTGCGGCCGGAGGTCATGGCGGCGATCGAGGAGCGCGCGCCTGGCATCGCGCTGGAAGTCGTCGAGCAGAACGAGGTGTACCTGCCGGAGAAGATCGCCGCCTACAACGAAAACCCGAACTGGCGGACGCGCTGATGGCTGCACCTCTCACCCTTTCGGAGATCTACGACCTGCTGCCGATTTCGGCGGTCAAATGGTCGATCCAGCGCAACGACCAGATCGACGGCGATGGCGACGGCAATCTCTGGCAGGCCGAGCTGGCGGATCCGTTCTGGACCGGCGACGTCACGCTCGACAAAGGCGAGCACGGCGAAATGAAGCAGGTCGCGGCGGCGATCCGGGATCTCGAAGGGGCGAAGCAATCGTTCCTTTTGTGCGATCCGACCTCCGAATATCCGCAGGCCGACCCGGCCGGCACCATCCTCGGCGCGTCGGCCGTCGTCATCCGCGCGGTCCACGCGAACCGCCGCATCGCCATGCTGGGCGGCCTGCCTGCCGGTTACCCGCTCACCCGCGGAGATAAGATGCAGATTACCCAGGGCAACTTGATCCGGTTTCACGAGATCTCGGCGACCATGGCTGCGAACCCGGCCGGGCAGATGGATGTCAGGGTATTTCCACGCCTCTCCCTGTCGCTCGGCGCCGGCGCCACCGTGACACTCATCCGCCCGGCTTGCCCTGTGATCATCCAGCCCGGAAGCCACGAGCCCGGCACAGCCCGCCGCGACCTGACCGATGGCGCGGCCTTCCGCGCCCTTCAGAAGCGGAGAACGTAACATGCGCAGCCAGCCGCTTTCCTACACGACCGCGCTCGCAGCCGCTCCCGCCGATGGTCTTGTCGTCCGCATCGCCATTTGGGTCGAGGCCCGCAACCGTGCGACCGGCGCCGTCGAGACCATCGGCTGGTGGGATGGAGAAGAGGACGCGAACCTCTCTGTCATCCGGGGCCGCGACGGCTTGACCGTCACCCGGCCGTACTATGGCGGCGCGCCGATCAAGCTCGGCGATATCGTCCGCACCTCGGGCCTCACGGTCGAGACTTTGTCCATCGACGTGTCCGAGCTTGCCGACGCCGTGCGCGTCGCCGTGCGCACCCATGACGTGGCGGACGCACCGATCGAAGTTCACGAGATCCTGATGTCGCCGGAGACCGGCCGTCCTCTCGATCCCGATCTGCCGGTGTTTCAGGGGATCGTCGACGGCGCCCCGATCAAAATACCGCGTATCGGCGGCCAGGGCAGCGTCGCGCTGAAGTGCGTCTCGGAAATGATGGCGCTGCTGGATCGCGGCAACCCGGAAAAGTCCTCGTACGAAGCGCAGCTCGAGCGCGACGGCGACGAATGGAACCTCTATGCCGGCGCGGTCGAGACGTGGGACGTCAAGTGGGGTCAGGCATGACCCCGGCCGCGCTCACCCGTCTGCCGAACTGGCGCTCGCGGCTTGAAGCCGTGATGGACGATATCCGCCTGCGCCCGTTCGAATGGCACACTCACGACTGTGGCCGCGGCCTCGCCGCCCGAGTGGTCATGGCCGTCACCGGGGTCGATATCGGCGCGCAGTATGACGGCGAGTACCACGATGCGGCGTCCGCTGCCCGTCTGATCCGAAGCCACGGCTTTGCCTCACTCGGCGACCTTGTGGCCAGCCTTCTGCCGGCGGTGCATCCGAGCCAGGCGCAGCTTGGCGATATCGCCGCGATCCGCATGGACGGCCCCATCGGTCACGCCCTCGGCGTCGTCAACGGGGAGCGCATCCTGGTGCTCATGGATATCGGCTATGGCACCGTCGATCTCCTCGATGCCGAAGTCTGCTTCAAGGTGGGCTGACGTGATCAGGGTTCTGCTTTTCCTCTTCCTGTTCCTGACCCTTTCGTCGTCGGCCGAGGCCGCGCCCATCGGCGCGGCGATCGCCGCCGTCTCCTCCTGGTGGGCCGGTGCAAGCGTGTTCCTGAAGTTCGGCGTCATGCTGGCGATCAACGTCGGCAGCGGGCTCCTGGAACAGTACCGCGCGAAGAAAGCGGCCCGGAAAGCCAATGAGCAGAGCCGCGGCGTCACGCTGCAGATGCAGATGGGCGATACGCTGTCTCGCTCCTACCTCATCGGGACGCATCCCACGGCCGGCCGGCGAAACTACGCCGGATCGTGGGGGGAAGACGGAAAGACCCCCAACGCCTTCCTGGTCGACGTGCGCGAGATCTCGTTCCTGCCGTCACATGCAGGGCCGACCGGCCTGCAGGAGCTGCGGATCGCCGATCGTTATGTGACCATCCTCTGGGCGGAACCGGACCCGGAAGGCCGCGGTTACCCGGTGCTGGAATATCGCGTGAACGGCCGCGACAATTTCTGGGTCCACTATCTCGATGGCACGCAGACGGCTGCGCACCCGTACCTGCTTGCCAAGTTCGCCGCCGCCGAACGCCCGTGGAAGCCCACCATGATCGGCCGCGGCTGCCAGGCCGTCATTGTCACCCTGCGCCGCAACGACGAGGTCTTCAGGTCCGGCCTGCCGGAAATGCTCTTCCGGCCCGCACCCATGCGGCTTTACAACCTCTGCAAGGACAGCAGCAAAGGCGGCAGCGGCACCCATCGATGGGAGGACCCATCGACCTGGGAGCCGTCCGACATCCTTCCCGTCATGGCCTACAACGTGGCGCGCGGCCTCTACTACAACGGCCGATGGGTGCACGGCGGTCGCAACTTTGCGCACCATCGTCTGCCGGCATCGTCCTGGATGGCCGCGATAACGGAAGCCGAGCGCGACATGGGCGGCGGCCGCCGCCAGTTCCGAGGTGGGCTTGAGGTCCGCGTTGAGGAAAGCGGCCTCTCGATCCTCGAAAAGTTCCGCGCCGGATGCGCTGGCCGTTATGCCGAAGTCGGTGGCTCGCTCAAGATGCTGGTCGGCGCTCCGGCCGCCGCCGTCTGGACGATGACCGACGAAACCGTCGTTGTGACGCGCGATCAGGATTTCGAGCCGTTCCCGAGCACGAAGCGCCGCGTCAACACGATCCGTCCGACCTATCCCGAGCCCGCGACCGGCTGGCGCCCCAAGGAAGGCAAGGCGCGCAGCGCGGCCGCGCTCGTGGAGCGCGACGGCGGCGAGGAGCTGGCGATCGACGTCAATCTGGAAGTCGTCAGCGATGCCGCCCAGGTCGACGCCATCAGCGCCACGATGATCGATGAGGCCCAGCGCTGGCGCACCCACCGGCAGGTCCTGCCGCCGAGCGCTCGGCCGCTGGAGCCGAACGACGTCATCGCCTACACCAGCGACCGCAACAGCTACGGGAATAAGAAGTTCATCATTTCCCAAATCCGGCGCCTGACCGGTTGCCTCTGGGAAGTGACGTACCAGGAGTTGGACCCGTCCGACTATGACCCTAAGCCCGGCTATCTTCCGCCGGTCACCGGTCCCACCGGACCGATCCCGACGCCGGTCCAGGTGCTGGCAGGTTTCACGGCCGTCAAGTCGTCTATCAACGACAGCGCCGGCAATGCCCGCCGTCCGGCCATCCTGGTCGGCTGCCCGCCGGACCTCGACGACGTCACCGCGATCCACATCCAGATCCGCGTCAAGACGACGCTCGCCCTGGTCTTCGACAATGCCGCCAGCGCGCCCTATCCGAAACCCGGTTCGGGCGGCGCATACACATGGCTGTTGTCGGGCGCCTGGTGCGTGCCGGCGGGCGGCTATCTCGTCCGTGGCCGCCTCGTGCCGGGCAGCAACCGTCCGACCGAATGGTGCGCCGACATAGAAGTCATCGTCGATGACATCCGGCTTGGCGACCAGGACGTGTTCCTGCCCGGCGTAATCGAAGAGGTGCAGGAGCGTTTGAAGGGCCTTCACGAATGGCTCGGCACCGGCACGCGCGACCTCATCGAAAGCTCGCGGAAGAATGTCCTTCTCGACATCGACGCCGATGTCGGCCGCTATGCGCAGGTCCAGATGGTCCGCCAGGAGGTCACGGCCACGGCGCAGGGCGTCAGTGCCAAGGCGACGGCCGAGCTGCTCGCGGCCACCGGCGCCGGGTCCGCGATCGCGCAGAGCCTGACCGCCCTCAATGCGGCGGTGTTCGACCAGACAAGCGGCCTCAAGGCGACCGCAGCCGCGCTTGTCGCGACGACGACGCGCGTCACAACGGCCGAGGGCCAGATCAGCACGCTGTCCCAAAACCTCGTGGATCTTACCACCACGGTCGGCAGCAAGGCCTCGGCCGCTGCTCTCGACCTGTTGCAGACGCAGGTCACGCAACAGGGCAACACCCTGACGGCGACGGCCAATTCGTTGACGTCACTCACCACGACGGTCGGCAAGTTTTCCGCCAACGGCATGTTCAGGATCTCGGTCGAGGCGACGCCGGCCGGCTCGCGCTCGCGCATCGGCCTCTCGGCCGCAGCGGATGGTGTCGAGGGCAGTTCGGCAGCGGCTCTTTTCTTGGAGGCGATTGCCGGTGGAAAGAGCATCGCGGTGGTCGAGGCGGACGCCTTCTATGTTCGCAACGGCACCGGCCGCGAGCCGGTCTTCGCGGTCTCCGGCGGCATCGTGCGCATGATCCTTGCCTACATCGGCACTATCCGCAGCGGCCGTCTGCTGTCCCTCAATTCGAAGGTCGATTTCGACCTCGATAACGGGAGGTTGATCTTCAAATCATGACGGCAGTTCTTTTCGGATTTGACTATGCCGGCGTGCAGTCGCTCAAGATCACCAAGGGCACGATCGACCCTGTGACGGAGCCTGACAGCAATGTCGGCTCGTTCCTCTTCAACAGCAAATGGGCGGCCGACTACAAACTTTCCGGCATCGACATGATGGACCAGGTCGGCGCTTCGACGTTCTGGCCGGCCGGCACCGGCCTGACGAACTACACCAAGTATTCGGAGCTGACTTATCCGGCCGGCCAGACGAGCTATTTCCGCAAGGCGCACTTCCCAACGCTGCCGTTTGAATACGACTTGCCGCTCTGCGAGGTGAAGTCGCGGCGGATTTCGAACGGCCGGTTTATCGGTTCTTTGGTCAGCGAAGTGCTCGCCGGATACGAAAACCGTGGCGGCAACTGGCGCACGGCCGGCCGGGAATGGGCGGGCTGGGGCAAGGGCATGACGGTGGCCTACAACAGCACCACCGGCTCGATCTCCTCCGGCTCGGTCGTCACCAACTATTTTAGTCAGCCCGCCGGCGTGACCAACGAGGTGTTTTACAACAACCTGGTCGTATGGCGCTTGCCCGGCGATGAGACGGCCGTGCTCGATGGCGCACCGGTCGCCCCTGTGTCCGGACAGCATGCCATCGAGATCGACAGCGCCGGCGTACGCATTGCTAAGCCCGGTTTCGATGCCCGGACCGCGACGCCGACACAGATGGCGCTCGATACGGCGAGGCACCCGACCAAGGTCATCGGCGCGGCCGACGTCGCTTGCCCGGCGGGCGTCTCCTATTATGACATCGGCGTCACCATTCCGGCCGGCGCCGTCGCGGACGTGCATTTCTACCAGGGCAGCGTGATCTTGTATCCCGCCAATCCAGTGGCCACGCCCTTTGGGGCTGAGTACTGGTTCGACGGGTCGCGCATCTATTTTAACAACACGTTCGCGGCCTGCCGGGCCCGTTTCATTGTCTACGCGATCGGCACCGACGCGCCGACCAGCGGAGCAAACGATGTGCTGCGCCAGTTCAACGATGGTTCGCAGGAAGTCTTCCAAATCCTCCGGCCGGGTGCGGCCGCAAACCCGAACTGGGCCGATATCGTCATCGACAGCCGCTGGCCGTGCATCCAGATCCTCGCGCAGGGCTTCATCGGCGTGGGCGCGGGCGACCTGACGCACGTCGTCGATTTTAACGGCAACGGCTGTTTTCCGATGGTCAAGTATATGACTGTCCATGGAGCCAGCGGAGCGACGACGCCGTCGCCCTACGTCCTTTCCTACAGCAAGCTTGTCCGCCAGCCGTTCACCAACGTCATCGGGAGCTACAAGGTCGGGTGGACCTACCAGCAGGGCGGCGACAGCACCTATTGCGAGCTGTCCGCCAACCAGGCCCGTTTTCGCACCTTCGTCGGCAATCCGATCCGGCGCTTTTACGCCGGGCCGTCCGATTTCACGAACGACATCATCACCTACCGGTACGACCCGTCGCCGCTCTACGGCATCCGGTATTTCATCCTCGGCATCCCGGCATAGGAGGCACCATGGAACAGCAACAGCTCGTCATCACCCCGGAAGTCCAGGCGCAAGAAGCGGCGGCGCTTGAGGGCTACTTCCGCAACCGTGGCCTTCTCCAGGCGCAGTGCATTGAGCACCTGAAGGCGGACCTGCTCGCCAAGACCGCCGAACTGGACGACGTGAAGAAGGAGGCGGCCGAGCAGCTCACCGCCCTGCAGGCGCAACTGGATGCGATCATCGCTATGATGCCGCCTGTCCGGTCCGCCGAAACTGTCATCGAGGAGCCGGCCGAATGACCTTCGCGACGCACTATAATGTCGGCACGGTGACGGTGACGGCCGGCTCCGCCAACGTGGTTGGGGTCGGGACGTTTTGGGTCGGCAATGTCGAGCCCGGCGACATCCTCTGGGTCAACGGCGTGAGTTGCCGTATTCAATCCATCGGTAGCAACACCACCCTTACCCTGGCGCGCAACTGGCCCGGCGCCACCGCCGCCGGAGCGTATTACGAAGCGTGGGCGGTGCTCGATGCGGTCGGTTACCAGCAGAAGACGAAAGAACTGCTCACGAAACTGGCCAGCGGCAACGTTGATGCGCTGGCGGGTCTCAACCCGATCGCGGATACATTCCCGTTCTTCACTGGTCCTGGGACTGCCGCCCTAGCAACTGTGACGGCACAGGCCAGAGCGTTGCTTGACGATCCGACCGTCGCCTCGATGCTGCTGACGCTCGGCATCTCGGCCGGGGTGGCCCGCCTCGCGCCGGTCGTCGCTGACTGCAATTCGGTGATGGATAGCGGCTGGACGGTCGCATCTGACACGACATCAAATAGGCCGCCGGGTGCGTCGTACTGGTTTGTCTTTACACTGTATTGGCCGAACGGCTCTCACGCCGTCCAGATAGCATGGGGAGCATTCACGACGCAGCAGCTGTCCATGAAGCGCTATCGAAACAACGATGGCTCCTGGACCGCATGGGCGGCAGCCGGATCAACGGTAGTTGGCACCGTGTCGCAAACCGGCGGCGTGCCGACCGGCGCTAGCATGCAGCGGGTGAGCAATGCTAACGGCGAAGGCATCCGGCTTGCCGATGGCACTCAAATTCTGTGGTCCTATCGTGAGGCGACCGTCATTACGAGCACGACTACCATTGCGAATTTCTGGTTCTTCCCGGCGGCGTTTGCCGCAACTCCCACGCTTAGCGTTACGGCAACGAGGGACTGGGCGGGCGGGACAGCTAGGGCTGAAAGCATGGCCACCAAGACCAGCGATGATAGCAATACCGGGTCAAATATATGGGCCAACAGTCCGACCGGGGTCATTCAGGCCAATGACAAATTCAGAATGCATGCAATCGCACTAGGAAGGTGGTTCTGATGCGAATTTCGCTATCTCCGCAGATGCGTGACGACACTCTTCAGGTTGTGAAGTATGGCGATGTGCTGATCATCAATGGTGAGGCCTTTGACTTCTCCAGCCTGCCGGATGGCGCAACCATTCCGGTCGGTATTGTGCCGTGTAATTGGTTCGCCGGCCCGGTAGAGCGGATCGACGGCGTTCTCCATATTCCGCTCGGTCTGCCATGTGGCCCATCGCCATCGCAGGCCGTCGCATTTCCCGAACCGCTCATCGACCCGCCGGACGGCCCACTGGAGTTGCCCGCCGATCCGCCGCCGCCTGTGCACTTTGAGCCGCCGGCGGAATTGTCTGAAGAGGAGACCACCGATGTGGAATGACGCAAGTAAGGCCCTCCCTCAAAACGACGGCCGCGCATGGGGCGCACGTCGCTTCGTGGTCCTCGCTGGCGGTGAGCACTACGTCGCAACGTTTGATCCTGACGGGCGGGTGATGTGGACGGACGATCACCCGGAACTGCGGCTCAACCATTTGGATGACTGGCGGTACACGGGCGAAATTGAGGACGTGGAACTATGGATGGAGATACCCGATGTGGAAGCCTGATCCGTCTCAGATCATCACGGCCGAGCAAAAGGCGGCGGAGGCTCGCGCCGCCCGGCTCGTGCCGCTTTCGCCTCGTCAGCTTTGGCTGGTCGCCTCGCGGATCGGCATCACCAAGGTCCAGGTGCTCGCCCTCGTCGACGTGATGGAGGATCAGGAGGCGGCATCCGACCTTCGCATCGAGATCACCGAGGCAACGACCTTCGAGCGCGGCCACCCCGCCATGGACGATCTGGCGGGCCTCCTGGCGATCCCGGCCGAGCAGTTCGACGATCTCTGGATCTGGGCCGCCACGTTCTGAAAGCTCGCCGCCCGAAATGACCGGGCGGCCGAGGCGCGCAAACGCCTCAAGCGACGGGCCTAAGTTTGGCGACCTGACCCGTCCGACAGCAGCAAAACACAACCGTCGCACCCGTACCCTGCAGGGCGGATCACGTGTGACTGAGTCGTGTGGTTTTTGAAATGATGAATATGCAACCGGTCACCCCGGTTTCCCCCGCCGCCCCCTACATCGGCGGCAAGCGCGTGCTTTCCAAGACGATCATCCGCAAGATCAACGCAACACCTCATGACGGTTATGCCGAGCCCTTCGTCGGAATGGGCGGCATTTTCCTCCGCCGATCGCTGGCGCCCCGCATGGAGGCGATCAACGATATCAGCGGGGACGTCGCGAACCTCTTTCGCATCCTGCAGCGGCACTATCCGCAGTTCATGGAGGTGCTGCGGTTCCAAGTCACGGGCCGGCGAGAATACGAACGTCTCCTGAAGACGGACCCGACAACGTTGACCGATTTGGAGCGGGCAGCTCGGTTTCTTTACCTGCAGCGGTTGGCGTTCGGCGGGAAGACAGTCGGCCGGAGCTTCGGCATCACGAGAACTGGCGGCGCGCGCTTCAATCTCTTGAAGGTGGTGCCGCTCCTGGAGGACATCCACGAACGCCTCGCGGGTGTCGTCATCGAATGCCTGCCCTGGCGCACCTTCATGAAGCGCTACGATCGGCCGGGCATGCTCTTCTACCTCGATCCACCCTATTGGGGATCGGAGGGCGACTACGGCAAGGACGTGTTCAGCCGCGCCGAGTTCGCGGAGATGGCCGAAACTTTGAAGGGGCTTCAAAGCCGCTTCATCGTGTCCTTGAACGCCCATCCCGGCGTCTACGAAACCTTCGAGGGCTTCGAGATCGAGGAGGTCGACTGCAGCTATTCCGTTTCCGGCAAGGGCCGGAACAAGGCGGTGCGTGAGGTGATCATCACCGGAGGCAAGGCATGAGGAACGTTCGCTGCGGCTCCTGCCGTGCTCTGCTCTTTCGGGCTAGACAAAACGCCATCGCCGGAGATATCGAAATCAAGTGCCGCCGGTGCGGCACTCTCAATCACCTGAGGCCATACGAGCCCTTTAGCGATCGCCCGGAGCGACCGAAAAGGACCAACGCGTGTGGCTCTTCATTCCCCTGAGCTTTCTACCTTCACCGGCGTCGCGCTCTGCGCAGGCGTCGGTGGCCTCGAACTCGGCGTGCACATCGCCGAGCCCTCCTACCGAACTGTTTGTTACGTCGAGCGGGAAGCCTTCGTTGCGGCCACTCTCGTGGCGAGGATGGCAGACGAGACCCTGGATCAGGCTCCTGTCTGGTCTGACGTTACCACCTTCGACGGCCGCCCTTGGCGCGGCCGCGTTCATCTCCTCACTGCCGGTTATCCTTGCCAGCCCTTCAGCTTCGCCGGCCTCCGGCGCGGCGAGGACGATCCCCGGCACCTCTGGCCGCACGTCCGGCGCATCATCGAAGAGATGGCACCCGAATGGTGCTTCTTCGAAAACGTCGAAGGGCATTTGTCCCTGGGAGCCGCCACCGTCTTCCGAGAGCTTTCCGAGCTGGGCTATCGCGTCAAAGCGGGCTTGTTCAGCGCGGCAGAAGTTGGCGCATCCCACCAGCGTCGGCGGCTCTTCATTATGGCCCACGCCGACAAAGTCTCTGTCGAACAACAGGATCAATCTGGAGCTCGTGAACGGAACGTTCAGGATGCGGGACGATCCGACCCAGACGGGCAGTCAGTTGTCGATACGGATGGCGACGCGGCTCTGGATGCATATCTGGATGCTGATGGCGGCTTGCGGGGCGCGACCGACGAAGCCGTTCAGCTTCCCGTCTTCGCGCTCCCTCCATCTGACTTTGCAGGCTGGGCCGAGATCCTCGGCCGGCGACCTGACGTCCAACCCGCGTTTTTCGGACTGGCTGATGGGGTGGCCGATCGGATGGACCGATCCGATGCGGCCGGTAACGGGGTGGTCAGCCTGGCTGCGGCTTATGCGTGGCGAACTCTCAAAGCAGCCCACCTGATGGGGTAACCGGCCCGCGTTGAACTATGACGAGCTCGTCATCTGGCAGTGGGCGCTGCAGCGCCCGTGCCTCCGGCCAGTCGGCCGTGAGCCACGTCTCCACCTCTTCGCCCTTGCGCAAGATGACCGGCATCGCCTTCCAGTGGATGGGCTTCACAATGTTGTTGGGGTCGGTGGTCAAGAAGCCGTAGAGGTCGATTGTTTGAAGGCCATCCTTTATCTTTCGGACACTTTCCCACTGAGGAACCCAAATCCCGGCAAAAAAGGCTAGGGGCTCCGTCTCGTCCAAAGCGAACCACGCGTTGGGCGTTCCTTCGCCCCAATTCGGGTCCGGCTCGGCGAAGCGCGTGAACGGCACCACGCATCTGTGCTCCACCCCCAGCCAGCGGGTCCAATGTTTGGAATCGGTGCGGCGCACGTTGGTCGTGCCGCGATCCGGCTCCATTCGTAACAGGGCGTCGAAATCGACGTCCTTGCCTTTGGCCCTCAGCTTGTCGGCGCGCTTCGTCGCCGCCTCGAACAGCGCTTGCCGCGACGTGGGCAATCCCCACCGCACATGCACCATTTCCCGCTGCCCGCCGTTGTTTCTAACGATGGGGCCAAGTCGGTCAGGATACACATCGATCACGGGCTCCAGGTTGCCGAGGCCATCGACCATTGCCCGGGTTGAGGTCCTGAGCTCCTCTTGCGTCGTTCGCGCGCGGTAGAGATTGCACATCGATCCTTGCCTCCTCACGCTGCCGGCGGTGTGTAGAGTGGGCCGCGAGCCCGCTCTTCGGCCGTCCAATACGGGTAATGTTCGCGGCACCAGGTACGCCGCTGATCGCGCTTCCCGGCCTGATATCCGAGACCTCCCGGCTTGTTGCAGCCCGGATGCTCGCAGCGCTCCTCTTCTAGATGCGCTGACGTTTGCGTGGTCGGTCGGTCTTCGAGGTTCATGCTGGCTCCACAGATTGGGTTCGGACGGTTTGTCATCGCGGCAGCTTGCACAGCTTGATTTGTACCTTCCCCCTCGGCCGCTTCTTTACCTTGCAATCATCGCACGAGAGTTTCGCTTCGATGGTCGAGAAAAGGTGCCCCTTCCACCTCGCAACGTGCGGGGCATAGCGGTCTACGTGATTGTAGTAGCCGCACTGGCAAAGCGCCACGAGGCCATACCATTGCGGCAGATGTTCGAGCGTCATGCCTGCACCCGGATCGATCAGGCCCAGTGGATTAGGCTTGCCGGTGGGCGCGGTCATCGAGCCAGTGACAAATTGCCCGTTGGTTTCGACCAGGTAACAGCCAGGATATTTTTCGACGGCGGCTTGTAGCGACCCGTGCACGACGCCATTGATCGCAGTGCGCAGGGCAACCCCAAGCAGGTCGCCGCCCTCTCGATCATAAACTAGGATTTGATAATTATCTTCGCCCTCTAGACCCTTGCTGGGCGGTAGAGGGTTGGGGACGTATTCCATAGCCTTGCAACATCCTGTTCTCGCCCCCGAGAGTTTCTAGATGTTCGCCGCAGAGAGGAGATAGGGCGGCCTGCTGGATGTCGTCAAGATCGGAAATCTACTGCCATTTGAATTTGCGCGCCGCGCCATTTGAATTTGCGCGCTACACGTGCTGAACGCGCGGGCCTTCGCCGACGACGTGCTGCGGCTCGTCGGTGCCGGCGAGAGCCGCAGGCTCCAGCGGTCGGAGCCGGCCGGCACGATGCGCGCCGGTTCGGCCGCCGCCGCCTTTGCCGGTGCGCCGGCAGGCCCCTGATTTCTTACCGTTAACAAATGACATCGACCCGGAGGCCGTTGATTTCTCCGGCTTTTTTATCGCGTGATACGGTATCTTCCGGCCGTCTCATTAATCTTCGCGATATGGAAATTTCCTTTTTGTTAACCCTATTTTGAAAGGTTTGATTAAGCAGGCGCCATTTCCACGGGGTCGTCTGACGAGAGCGATGACGAAGCTCGCAGCCTTCATGAGGAAAGACATGCCAGTAATCACATTTGCCAATGCCAAGGGCGGCGCGGGCAAGACCACCGCGGCGCTGATCCTGGCCACCGAGCTTGCCAGTCAGGGGCACCGCGTCACCATTCTCGACGCGGATCCGCAGCGCTGGATCAGCCACTGGCACGAGATTTCCGGCCGCCAGCGCAACATCGCCGTCATTTCGGAAGTCTCCATGGCCTCCATCCAGGGGCACATCCGCGAGAACAGCGCGGCGACGGACTATTTCATCGTCGACCTCGCCGGTGCGCGCGATGCGCTGGTCGCAACGGCCATCGGCCTTTCCGACCATGTGATGATCCCCGTGCAGGGCTGTGCGATGGATGCGCGCGGCGCGGCGCAGATCCTCGAGCTCCTGAAACAACTCGACGAGAAGGCGGGCATCCGCATCAACCATTCGGTCGTGCTGACGCGGATGAACTCGATGGTCACGACCCGCGCGATGACGGCGATCAAGACGTTGCTTTCGGCCCGCGGCGTCACCGTGCTCGACACGCCCATCGGCGAGCGCACCGCCTTCCGCGACATCTTCGACTGCGGCGGCACGCTCTATTCGATGGATCCGCTGAAGGTCAGCAATCTCGACAAGGCGCGCGAGAATGCCCGTCTCTTTGCCGAAGAGGTGCTGCGCCTGCTGCCGACGCGCAAGCGCACCGCCACGCAACGCGGCTTCTTCCGCACGCTACAGCGCGCCGCGTAAGGTCCAAGAATTTGACGAACGACAAGAACGGCTGCGACGAAGTGCGCAGCCGTTTTCACATCCGTGATCGGGGACTTGGTAATGAACAATTTACCATGACTAACCTAGTGATATCTCGTCAGAAAGCCGTTCCGCGAAGGCCCCGGCGCCTTCGGCAGCACCCATGATGGGTTGCGGGTTCGCATGCGCCGCCCCGGCGCGGCCGTCCCGATGGAGCCTTGCTGCTTTCCTCCCGTTTTTTCGCGTTGCAGGATACATCCAGAATGAAGCCAGCCCATCAGACCGCCAGCCAGAGCCACGACATCGCGCGCCGCCTGGACTATCTCGGCCTTGACGAGGCGGCGCTGAAGCGCCTGCGCACGCTGAAGCCCTTCATCGAAAAGGAAATGGGGCCGGCGCTCGACAAGTTCTATGCCATCGTTCGCAAGAGCCCGGAGGTAAGCCACCTCTTTTCCAACGACGCGCATATGAACCGCGCCAAGACGGCCCAGCTCGGCCATTGGGCGAATATCGCGGCCGGCGATTTCACAGGCGACTATGCCTCCAAAGTGCAGACCATCGGCCATGTGCACGCCCGCATCGGTCTTGCGCCGCGCTGGTATATCGGCGGCTATGCGCTGATTGTCGAGCACCTGCTGACGGAGGCCGTGAAGTCGCTGTGGCCGAAGGGCGGGCTCTTCTCCCGTCAGGAGATCGGCCCGGAAGAATTCGCCGCGCGCTTTTCCACGCTGCTCAAGGCGATGTTCCTCGACATGGACCTGTCGATCTCCGTCTATCAGGACACGTCCGACGTGACCAAGCAGCAGGCGGTGCAGGCGCAGGTTCTCGCCGAGGAGCGCCAGCTCGTCAGCGATTCCTTCGGTGCGGCGCTCAAGCGCATTTCCGACGGCGACCTGACGACGCGCATCACCGGGGCCTTGCCGGAGGCCTATGAATCGCTGCGCGAGGACTTCAACCACGCCATTTCCACCCTGTCGCAGGCCATCGGCAATATCGGCGTCGGCGCCGGTTCCATTCATCTCAGCGCCCGGGAGATCGCCGCTGCTTCCGACGACCTTGCCAAGCGCACCGAGCGGCAGGCGGCAAACCTCGAGGAAACGGCGGCGGCCGTCGAACAGGTGACGACCACCGTGCGCCAGACGGCGCAGAGCGCCAACGAGGCGAACGCGCTCGTCATGGCGGCACGCGACAATGCCCAGCGTAGCGGCGAAGTGGTGGAGGAGGCGATCACCGCCATGGGCGAGATCCAGGCTTCGTCCGCCGCCATTGCCAATATCATCGAAGTGATCGACGAGATCGCGTTCCAGACGAACCTCCTGGCGCTCAATGCCGGCATCGAGGCCGCGCGGGCGGGCGAGGCGGGCCGCGGTTTCGCCGTCGTCGCCTCGGAAGTGCGGGCGCTCGCCCAGCGCTGCGCCGATGCCGCCAAGGACATCCAGAACCTCATCGCCAAGTCCCACGGCCAGGTCGAGGACGGGGTGCGCTCGGTGGGCGAGGTGGCGCAGTCGCTGCGCCAGATCGTGTCGCAGGTCGTCGAGGTCAGCGCCGTGTTCAACGCCATCCGCGCCAGCACGGCCGAGCAGGCGACCGGCCTGCAGGCGGTCAACCAGGCGGTCAACGCCATGGACCAGATCACCCAGCAGAATGCCGCGATGGTGGAAGAGGCCAATGCCGCCAGCCAGGCGCTGACGCAGGAAGCCGCCTCCATCGCCGCCCAGCTCAGCGCCTTCCGCACCGGCGGTACGGCGCAGCCGGCCGTCGGTTCGGGCTATACACGCGCGGCCTGAGTGGCCCTCCTATCGAAAAGGCCGGGCAGTTCGCGCTGCCCGGCCTTTTGTCATTTCTGCATGTGGGCCTTCAGAAGGTCCATCAGCTTGCCGTTGCGGGGCAGCGTGTCCGCCTTGCCCTGTTCGGAAAGCCAGTAGAACTGGCCGGGCTTCACCTTGGCCGGCAATTCATAGTCCATGCCTTCCCATTCGTCCTCGCGGAAGGAGTAGAAGGCCCAATGGCCGCCCTTTGCCTCCACCGTGTCCATGACGTCGGTGAGGTAGGCGCCGCAGTCGGCCCACAGGCGCATGCAGCCGAATTCGGCCGCGACGACGCGGGTCGGCGGCAGACCCTGGGTCTTCGCCCAGTCGAAGGCGGTGCCGATATGGTCGGCGACGGCCTTGCCGTCCCATGTCAGCTTGCCGCCGGCATAGTCCGTCTCGACGCCCGGATAGCGGAACGGCGCCTTGCGCTTCATGTTCGGCGCGCTCGTCGCGTCGTAGGGTTCGTACATGTGGAAGGCATAGAGCACCCTGTCGTCGGCAAGGCGCTTCGGCCAGGACGCCAGGGCGCGCGGATTGGCATAGTAGCCGCCATCGACCATGACAGGCGTAACGGGATCGACGGTGCGGATCGCCTCGATGACGCGGGCATAGAGCTTCGGCAGATCACGCGGGGTGTCCGCGTTCTTCGCCTGCCAGGCGATGATGTCTTCCATGGAGCCGTTCTCGGCAAGGCCCGTCGTCTTTTCCGGCGCCGGCTCGTTGAGGAGATTGTAGGCGGCAACGGCGGGATGGTCCTTCAGGGCGTCCGCAAGATCGTGCCAGAAGGCCGCCGCCTGTTCGGCGAAGGCAGGGTCGGACCAGAGCCGGTCATCGAATTTGCCGTCATTCTGCTGCTTCCAGCGGGCGCCGGGCAGGCTGAGCGGCGTCACCACGACCTTGAGGCCGGCGGCATGGGCGGCGTCGAGCGTCTTGCGCAGCGTCGCGATATCCTTTGCCGGCAGGCCCTTGTAGCCGTCGGCGTTACCGATCAGGAAATCCCGGCCTTCGCCCTTCCACTTGCTGAAGGTGAGGCGCACCCAGGTGGCCCCGGTTGCCGCCAGCGCCTCGAAATAGGCCTTGTCGGGCGCAGTGGCGTTGAAGCTGTTGCCGCCCTTTTGCGGTGCGTCCCAGAAGGTCATGAGATCGGCGGTGGACGCGGCCTGCGGCAGGGCGCCGGCAAGCGCGAGGCTGAGGAGGGCGGGGCGAAGTTTTTTCAGCATGGAAAACCGGTTCTTGATGTCGATGCGGCTCCTTCGGCAGGAAAAGCGGCAATTTACGGTTCGCTTCGGGGCGAAATCGCGCCATCCAAGGAAAAAGCCGGCCCTGAGGACCGGCTTTCATCTTTGCCTGTCGCGTTTGCCTGCGGGCGTATCAGTCGACGAATTCGACCGTGACGCCGGCGCTCGTCATCTTGGCAAGTTCCGTGGCGTCCCAGTTGGTCAGGCGGATACAGCCGTGGCTCTGCGTCTTGCCGATCTTCGAGGGTTCCGGCGTGCCGTGGATGCCATAGGTGGGCTTGGACAGCGCGATCCAGACGGTGCCGACCGGGCCGTTCGGACCGGGCTGCAGGGTCAGGACCTTGTTGTTGGCGCCCTGCTGGAAATTGATCTTCGGATTGTAGGTATAGCCGGGATTGAGCGCGATGCGCTCCACCGTGACCGTGCCCGACGGCGACGGCGTGTCGGCCGAACCGATGCTGGCCGGGTAGGCGGCGATCAGCATGCCGTTCGCATCATAGGCGAGCACCTGCTTGCGGCCCTTGTCGGCGAGGATCTTGGCGACCTTGCCCGTCTTCTTCTCGCCCGTCGCGACCACCTTGATGATCGTGCCGGGAATGGTGAAGTCGACGCCGGGGTTGATCTCCTTCAGATAGGCTTCGTCCATGTGGAACTTTTCCGCGAGCATCTCCGTCGTCGAGGTGAAGGAGAGATGCGGCAGAGCGGCCTTCTGGGCATAGTCGTCGGGGATTGCCGCCACATAGGGACCGGCCGCATCCGCGGCGCTGATCTCGTAGGTGGTGAAGGCGAGACCGCCGGAAAGGCGCAGGCGCTCCAGAATGTCGTCGGCATTGTTCGGGTCGAGCGTTTCGCCCGTCGCGGTCTGCCAGGCCTCGATGGCCTTGGTGACGTTGGAGCCCTTCTTGCCGTCGATCACGCCCGGCGAAAAGCCTTCCCGGTCGAGGAACACCTGAAGCGCGGTGATCTCGGCGGAGGACATCTTGCCGAGCGCCTGGGCCGGCTCGAATTTCGGGCCGGGCACGAATTCGGCATTCGGATCGACGCCATTTTCGGGCAGCGCGGCGCTGTCATCGCCGTTGAAATCGGGCAGGGGCTGCGAGCCGCCGAAATCGCCGTCCGGCAAGGGCTGGCGTTCGATGTTGCCCGGCAGGCCTTCGCGCATTTCCGGCACGGAACTCGTCGTCAGATCGTCGCCGAAATCGGATTCGGGCGCCGGCGGGAAATAATCCGGGTTCGTTTCGGGATAACCGGGCACCGCGCGGTAGCGATCGCGCCGCGGGCGATAGTCGTCGCCGCGGGCATAGTCGCGGTTCGCCGGCATGGCGGTGGCGACGATGTTGCCCCAGTTGTCGACGAGGACGCTGCGGCCGCGATTGTCGCGCGCCCAGCGCACGCTGCCGTCGTCCGGCACGTAATCGAGGATGTCACCTTCCGGCGAAACGAGGATCATGTCGCGGGAATTGCGGCTCTGAGCTGCGGCAGGCGTGAGCGCGAATCCGAGCACGGAAGCCGCTGCAAGAAGCGAAATGCTTGTTTTGAATATCGAATTCACGATTTTGACCTGCCAGATTGCATATATCGCGCGGACGGAACACTTCAATTCGGACCTTAATATGAAAAAACTGAATCGATGGTGAACGTAACGTCAACAATGAGGGCAAAAACTTGTGATCGGTCGCGAGGGTTCCGTGAAAAGATAGGGATGGAGGACGTGCGACCCGTGGTGTTGCCGGGATTTTGCTTCTAGCATGCCGCCGTCTGCCCTTTGCCGGAGCCTCGGATGACCTTCGTCCTCACTGCCGATACGCCTGCCCATTCCTTCCGCATCGACCTGACGCCGCAATCGGTGCTGGATGTCGGCAGTGCGGTGTTTCATGGGGTCAATGTCGCACCGGGGTCGGCGGTTCCCTCCGATGGCGATCCGCGCATCGACAAGGCGCTGCCGGGGTTCCTGTTCACCTGCGGGCCGGACCATATCCGCCATCCGGTGCCGATCGAGGGGGCGAGCGACGGGCGGCGCTACCCGCTGCACGGCTCGCTCTCCTCGCATCCGGCGCAGGATATCCTGATCGAGGAAGACGAGGGGGAGATCGCCTGCGAGGGGCGCATTCCCGTTGCGCTCGCCCATGGCGGCAGGGCGGAACTTACGCGCCGCTGGCGTGCCGACCGGCGGACGGGACATATCACGCTCGACGACACGATCACCAATACGGGCGAAACGGCATGGCCGCGCTTCGGCATGTATCACATCAATTTCGGCACGGGCCTTTTCGATGAAAACACCCGGCTGACCGGTGCGATGCTGCCGGGCGGCAGCCTTCCCTGGCGCTTCGACGAGGGCGACATGAAGATCTTCTGCGTGCCGGCGGCGGAAACGGCGCAGCATGGCTGGGCGGAGATCGCGGTCGGGCCGATCGCCAGCCTCGGCGGGCGCAGCGTGCATGTCCGCTTCCGGACCGATACCTTGCCCTATCTGCAGGTCTGGCGAAACCAGTCGCCCGGTTGCGCGGTGCTCGGCATCGAGCCGGTCTCGCACCGGTTCGCCGCGCGCGCCGACCTCATCGCGGCCGGCGATGCACCGGACTTCGCGCCCGGCGAAAGCGCGGGCTATGGCCTTGCCTTCGAGGTCCGCTAGCCGCACGCGATTGACGCCTTGGCGGCACGGGCTTAAACGATAGCGCACTTGTTTCGGAAAGGACCTCCCATGGATATCCGCGAGATCAACGACGAATATTCCGTCTCCGGCCAGATCACCGTCGCCGACCTCGATGCCATCGCCGCCATGGGCTTCAAGTCCATCGTCTGCCATCGTCCGGACCATGAGGAAGCCGGCCAGCCGGAATTTGCCACCATCGCCGCCCGTGCCCAGGAACTCGGCATCGAGACGGCCCATGTGCCGGTCGGCCCCATGGGTGTTACGGCCGAAGCGGTCAACGGCATGGTGGACGCGCTCGACGAGCTGCCGCGCCCGATGCTCGGCTATTGCCGCTCCGGCATGCGCTCGACGAAGACCTACGAGCAGACGCTGCATATGCGCGGATAAGACGGGAGGGCCTGCCCCTCAACCGTCTCCAGCCCTTCTTCCCGCAGGCGGGGCGAAGGGCCCGTTGCGCTGGTTCCTGAAAATCGCGTTCCTTGCAGCAAGCCGAGGCATCGCTTCGGCGTCCTTCTCCCGTTTGCGCGGGAGAAGGTTCTAGTTGCAGGATCAGGGCGCTTGCGCCCCAAGCCTTATTTGCCGCTGCGGATATCCGAGAGCGTGCGCGTCGGCGTGATGGCTTCCGGATCGAGTTTCACTTCGATGATCGCCGGCTTGCCGCTGGCGCGGGCACGCAGGAAGGCGGGGGCGAAGTCTTCCGTCTTTTCCACCGTCTCGCCGTAACCGCCATAGGCGACGGCAAGGGCGGCGAAGTCCGGGTTGGTGAGGTCCGTCGCGCTGACGCGGCCCGGATATTCCCGCTCCTGGTGCATGCGGATCGTGCCGTAGATGCCGTTGTTGACGGCGACGGTGATGAGCGGAAGCTGGTAGCGCACGGCGGTGGCGAATTCCTGCCCATGCATCATGAAGCAGCCGTCGCCGGCAAAGCAGATGACCTCACGCTCCGGGTGGAGCTGCTTGGCAGCGACCGCGGCCGGCAGACCATAGCCCATAGAGCCGGAGGTCGGCGCGGCCTGCGTGCCGAAACGGCGGAAACGATGGAAGCGGTGCACCCAGGTGGCGTAGTTGCCGGCGCCGTTGGTGAAGATGGTGTCTTCGGCCGTGTTCTCTTCCAGCCAGGCCATGATCGGCCCCATCTGCACATTGCCGGGGCCTGTCATCGGCGGCGTCGACCATGCCAGATAGGCATCGTGCATCGCGGCCGTGCGGGCGGCCCAGCGCGGCGCGGATTTCGGTGCGAGGCCTTCCAGCGCGGCGACGAAATCGTCCGGCGCGGCGCAGATCGCAAGATCCGGGCGGTAGACGCGGCCGAGTTCCGACGGGTCGGGGTAGACATGCACCAGCTTCTGCTGCGGGTAGGGGCTCTTGATCAGGCTGTAGGTGGATGACGGCATTTCCGAGTAGCGGCCGCCGAGCAGCACGATAAGGTCGGCCTCGCGGATTTCCTTGCCGAGCGTCGGATTGATGCCGATGCCGGAATCGCCGGCATAGTTCGGGTGCTGGTGATCGAACAGCATCTGGCGGCGGAAGGAGCAGGCAACGGGCAACGACCAGCGTTCGGCAAAGGCCGTGATTCCGGCGACGCTTTCGTCCGACCAGCGCGTGCCGCCGAGGATGACGAGGGGACGTTCGGCCGTTTCGAGAAGGCCGGCGAGTTCGTCCACCTGCTTGCGGCCGGGATGGGCCTCCACCGGCATATAGGCCTGCGGCGCAACCGCCTCGACCTCGTCCGTCAGCATGTCCTCGGGCAGGGCCAGCACGACCGGGCCGGGGCGGCCGGAGGTGGCGACGGCGAAGGCGCGGGTGATGAATTCGGGGATGCGACGGGCGTCGTCGATCTCGGCCACCCATTTGGCGACCTCGGTGAAGGCGCGGCGGTATTCCACCTCCTGGAAGGCCTCGCGCTCGCGCGCATCGCGCTGCACCTGGCCGATGAAGAGGATCATCGGGATCGAATCCTGCCGTGCGATATGCAGGCCTGCCGATGCATTGGTGGCGCCGGGGCCGCGCGTGACCATGCAGATGCCCGGCTCGCCCGTCAGGCGTCCCCAGCAATCGGCCATCATCGCCGCGCCGCCTTCCTGACGGCAGACGACGACGTCGACATTGGTGTCGTGCAGCGCATCGAGCACCGCGAGGTAGCTTTCACCCGGCACGCAGGCGACGCGCTTGACGCCGTTGGCAACGAGGGCGTCGACGATCAACTGGCCACCGGTCTTCATGCGCTTTTCTTTCCTGCTTCGAGCGTTTCGAGTTCCGCCATCACGGCGTCGGTATGTTCGCCGAGCCGCGGGCTCGGGCGGTGGTAGGTGAGCGGCGTGCCGGAAAAGACGATGGGCGTGCGCACGCCGGGGATGAGATTGCCATCGGTATCGGGCAGATCGATGCGCAGGCCCCGGGCCTTCACCTGCGGGTCGTCGAAGGTTTCGGCGATGGAGTTGATCGGACCCGCCGGCACGCCCTCGCGCTCGCAGGCGGCCAGAAGATCGGCCTTGCTGATGCCGGCCGTCGCGCCTGTCACAAGCCGGCGCACCTCGTCGCGATTGGCGACGCGGGCGCGGTTGGTGGAAAAGCGCTCGTCCTCCGCGACGCCGTCGAGCTTCAGGATGCCGCAGAGCTTGCGGAACTGCCCGTCATTGCCGACGGCGAGGATGATGTGCCCATCCGATGTGGGTACGACCTCATACGGTGAGATGTTGGGATGGGCATTGCCGAGCCGCTTCGGGGCGACGCCCGAGGCGAGGAAATTCATGTTCTGGTTCGCCATGACGGCGGACTGCACGTCGAGCAGCGCCATGTCGACATGCTGGCCCTTGCCGGTCTTCATGACATGGATGAGCGCGGCCTGGATGGCGGTGACGGCATAGATGCCGGTGAAGATATCGGCGATGGCGACGCCCGCCTTCATCGGCTCGCCATCCGGTGCGCCGGTCACGGACATGAAGCCGGACATGCCCTGCACGATGTAGTCGTAGCCGGCACGGGCGGCATAGGGCCCGTCCTGGCCGAAGCCGGTGACGGAGCAATAGACGAGCTTGGGGTGCGTCTTCGCAAGGCTCTGGTAGTCGAGCCCGTATTTCGTCAGGCCCCCCACCTTGAAGTTCTCGATCACCACGTCGGCGGTGGTGATGAGGCGATGGACGATCTGGCGGCCTTCCTCCGTCTTGAGGTCGACGGCGATGGAGCGCTTGCCGCGATTGGTCGAATGGTAATAGGCGGCCGAAAGGTTTTCGCCGTCCTTGCCCGTCACGAAGGGCGGGCCCCAGGCGCGCGTATCGTCGCCGCCGTCGGGATTTTCGATCTTGATGACGTCGGCGCCCATGTCGGCCAGCATCTGGCCGGCCCAGGGCCCGGCGAGAACCCGCGCCAGTTCGATGACCCTTATGCCGGCAAGCGGCAGGTTCGACGTCTCCATCGTGTCCTCCTCCTCGACGGGCGCACGACCGCGACCGCTGGGCTTTTCGCCCGTTTCGCCTTGGATAACAAAAAGCCGCCGGGCAGGATAGCGCAAGGCGCCGGGGACATCATGACGCCTCAGACTGACTTGATGCCCGGCCGGTTACGCTCCTGTCAGACCGGCGTCGAAACCGGCGGGATGGTGGCTGTCTTGCCGATCTGCCGCTCGCGCCAGATGATGTAGAGGCCCGAGCTGATGATGATGGCGATGCCGAGCCATTTCAGCGCGTCCGGCAGGTCGCCGAACACCCACCAGCTGAGCACCGTGGCCGAAACGATCTCCAGATATTGCAGCGGGGCGAGCGTGGAGGCGGGAGCCGAGCGATAGGCATAGACGCCGAGCACGCCGGCAATGGTGGCCGCGACGGCCGCACCGGCGATATAGAGCGTGTTCGCCATGTCGGGCATGACCGGCGTCAGCATCGCGATGCCCGCCTTGCCGCCGAAGGCCAGCAGCAGGCCGGAGAACACCGCGCCCCAGGCGCCGGCATAAAGCTGCATGGACCAGGGGTCCTCCTTCTGCGCCACAAGCCGCGTCAGAAGGTAGAAGAGCGCCATGGAAATGGCGGCGACCACGGGCAGGAGTGCGATGGGGCCGACCTCCTGCAGGCTCGGCTGGATGACCAGCATGGAGCCGAAGAAGCCGACGCCGCAGGCCGTGTAACGCCGCCAGCCGATGGTTTCCTTGAGGACGATCGAGCCGAGAATGGTGAGGATGATCGGCTCGACGAAGAAGATGGCGATGGCGTCCGCCACCTCCATTACCGCGAGCGGCGTGAAGAAGGCGATCATGGTGATGGCCATCAGCAGGCCACGGGCGGCATGCAGGCCCATCTTCTTCCAGGTCACGTTGAACAGCGTGCCGCGCACAAGGCAGATCGGCCCCAGCACCAGCATCTGGAAGACGAGGCGCACGCAGGCGATCTCGGTCGCCGGCACGGTGGTGACGGCAAGCTTGGCGAAGATGTCGATGATCGGTGAGACGAGCACCGAAAGCACCATGAGAAGAAGCCCGAGGCTGACATCCTGGCGAAGGGGCGTTGCGGCTTGCGTGTTCATGAGGGTTCCGGGACCGGGCGCCGCGTGGCGACGACCCGCCTGCACCAGCCGGCAAAGGCATCGATGGCGGG
This sequence comes from Shinella sp. G-2, assembly GCF_050172695.1. Classification (NCBI taxonomy): domain Bacteria; kingdom Pseudomonadati; phylum Pseudomonadota; class Alphaproteobacteria; order Hyphomicrobiales; family Rhizobiaceae; genus Shinella; species Shinella sp. G-2. The sequence continues at coordinate 249,343 of NZ_JBBEYH010000001.1, forward strand.
GTCGCGCAGCGCCGGGCTTTCGTTCAGCGTTTCGTGTCGCATGCCGCGATAGACGATCGTGGTCACGTCCTCAAGCCGCGATTTTTTCAGTCGTTCGGCAAAGGCCAGCGTCGCCCGGCCGCGATCCGTCGCCGGATCCTCGTCGCCGCCGACGAGATGGACCGGCAGCGTCTTCGGCAGCCGCGCCAGCCCTTCGATGGAGGCATCGGCGAAGGTCACGGCGAAGATGTCGATCCACATGGAGACGTTGACGTCGAAGCCGCAGAGCGGATCGGCGATATAGGCATCGACCTCGCTGGCTTCGTGCGACAGCCAGTCGAAGGCCGTGCGGTGGCCGGGAATGGACTTGCCCCAGGCGGCGAAGGTGAGCTTCGGCAGGATGCCGCTCGGCACGTCCGATCCCTTCAGCATGCGTTCTCCCGCCAGCACGACCTGCGCGAGGCGTCCGGTGAGACCCGGCTCTAGGTTGGAGTTCCACACGGCGAGCGCGTCGATATCCGACGGATGCGCCTCGGCGAAGGCGAGCGCCAAAAGCCCGCCCATGGAATGACCGAAGAGCACGACCGGCAGGCCCTTGTGGCGGCTGACGGCGTGGTCGCGTACGGCGCGCATGTCGGCGATCACCCGCTCGATCCCGTCTCGCGGCGCAAACTGGCCGCGCGGGGCGTCCGGCGCGGTGGTGAAGCCGTGGCCGCGATGGTCGTGCGCATAGACATGAAATCCTTCCGCGGCCATGCGCGCGGCAAAGGCGGCATAGCGCGCGCTGTGCTCTGCAAGTCCATGGCTGACGAGGAGGATGCCCCGTGCTTCGCCGCGCGCCGGTTCGTGCCGTAGCGCCAGCGCCGCCCCGCTCGGGCTCTTCAGGGTTTCTGTCTCTGAAAACACGGCCATTCCTCCCGTTTGTCAGAGGTCAACGCGATTTGGCGTGCAAAGACAATGGGATGCGGCGTGTATTTTGAAATTTACTCCCGTATGTCGCGATTTTTCAGATTCAGGGTTGCAATTTTCCCGTTTTAGTCCGTAAATGATCTTGCTTTGTTCCATTCGGAGGTCGCCATGAACATGAAAGCTGCCTTGGCCTTTCTGGCCGCCTGTATCTCCTTCCTTCTCGCGCCCGGGCTTGCCCTGGCCCAATCCGCGCCCGTGGACGGTCCGGCCCGCGAGATCCTCTCCATCAGCTGGCAGTCCGGCTATTGCGCCGCGCGGCCGAAAAGCGGCGGCTGCGCGGACTTCTCCGCCGCGTCGCCGGCCGCAAGCCGGTTTTCGCTGCACAGCCGCTTCCTGGCGCGCAAGAGCTATTGCGGCATCGAGGCCGATCTCCAGCAGCGGGCGCGCAAGGGCAAGTGGACGGACCTGCCGGCCATCACGCTCGCCTCGGCCACGCAGGAGCGCCTGCTGGCGGCGATGCCGGCTGCGCGGCTCGGCCTCGACCGGCAGCAATGGCTGCGCAGCGGCAGTTGCGTCGCGGCCTCGCCGGAGGCCTATTACAGCCGCTCGCTCGACCTGCTCGATCAGTTGAACGCCTCGCCGGTATTGGCACTCTTTGCCGACAAGGCGGGCGGCACGGTGACGCTCGCCGAAGTGCGCGCCGCCTTCGATACGGCCTTCGGTGCCGGTGCCGGGGAGCGCGTGCGGCTCACCTGCCGCAAGGTGGACGACAAGGCCATCGTGATCGGGCTCACCATTGGCGTGGCGAGCGGCGAGGGCACGCTTGCCACCCTGATCGATGCATCGTCGCCGACGAAATCGCGCTGCACGGAAGGTTTGACGGGGACGGCGCAAGCCGGCTGACAAACGCCTTCGCCCGCGGCTTTCGCAGATTGCCGCGGGCGTAGAATTCGCCTACATAGCGGGCAAATTTGTCCGATCCGGAGCGCGTTTTCATGGCACGTCAGTTCATCTATCACATGTCGGGGCTCAACAAGGCCTACGGCAACAAGAAGATCCTCGAGAATATCCACCTGTCCTTCTACCCGGATGCCAAGATCGGTATCCTCGGCCCGAACGGCGCGGGTAAGTCGACCGTGCTGCGCATCATGGCCGGCCTCGACAAGGAATTCACGGGCGAAGCCTGGCTTGCCGAAGGCGCGACCCTCGGCTACCTGCCGCAGGAGCCGCAGCTCGACGCCTCGAAGACCGTGCTCGAGAACGTCATGGAAGGTGTCGCGCCGAAGAAGGCGATCCTCGACCGCTACAACGAACTGATGATGAACTATTCCGACGAGACGGCGGAAGAGGGCGCGAAGCTCCAGGACATCATCGACAGCCAGAACCTCTGGGACCTCGAAAGCCAGGTCGAGATGGCGATGGACGCGCTGCGCTGCCCGCCGGGCGATGCCGGTGTCGAAAGCCTGTCGGGCGGTGAAAAGCGCCGCGTCGCGCTCTGCAAGCTGCTGCTCGCCCAGCCCGATCTCCTGCTGCTCGACGAACCGACCAACCATCTCGACGCCGAGACGATCGCCTGGCTGGAAAAGCACCTGCGCGAATATCCCGGCTCCGTGCTGATGATCACCCACGACCGCTACTTCCTCGACAATGTCACCGGCTGGATCCTCGAACTCGACCGCGGCCGAGGCATTCCCTACGAGGGCAACTATTCGGCCTATCTGCAGTCGAAGTCCAAGCGCATGGCGCAGGAAGAGCGCGAAGAGGGCGCCCGCCAGAAGGCGCTGTCGCGCGAGCAGGAATGGATCGCCTCTTCGCCCAAGGCGCGCCAGGCCAAGTCCAAGGCGCGTATCCGGGCCTATGACGAGCTGGTCAAGGCCGCGGCGGACCGCCGTCCCGGCGATGCGCAGATCGTTATTCCGGTCGGCGAACGCCTCGGCAACACGGTCATCGAGGCGGAAAACCTCACCAAGGCCTATGGCGACCGCGTTCTCATCGAGAACCTCACCTTCAAGCTGCCGCCCGGCGGCATCGTCGGCGTCATCGGTCCGAACGGCGCCGGCAAGACCACGCTGTTCCGCATGATCACCGGCCAGGAAACGCCGGATTCGGGCTCGATCACCGTCGGCGAGACGGTCGATCTCGGTTATGTCGACCAGAGCCGCGATGCGCTCGGCGGCGACAAGACCGTGTGGGAGGAAATCTCCGGCGGCAACGACGTGCTCAAGCTCGGCAAGCATGAAGTCAACAGCCGCGCCTATTGCGGCGCCTTCAACTTCAAGGGCGGCGATCAGCAGCAGAAGGTCGGCACGCTCTCGGGCGGCCAGCGCAACCGCGTGCACCTCGCCAAGATGCTGAAGGGCGGCTACAACGTCATCCTGCTCGACGAACCGACCAACGACCTCGATACGGAAACGCTGGCGGCGCTTGAAGACGCGCTGGAAAACTTTGCCGGCTGCGCCGTCATCATCTCGCACGACCGCATGTTCCTCGACCGCCTCGCCACCCACATCCTCGCCTTCGAGGGCGACAGCCATGTCGAGTGGTTCGAGGGCAACTTCGAGGATTACGAGAAGGACAAGATCCGTCGCCTCGGCGCGGACGCCGTCAACCCGAAGCGCGTGACTTACAAGCGCCTGACGCGCTGAGCGATGCAACGCCCCGAAGCGGGCCAGTGGCGGGCATCCGCCGCATGCCGCCCCGCGACGCCTATCAAAACCCCGGTTCGCCGGGGTTTTTCTTTGCCGCTGTTGATGGGAAGATCGCGACACGGATTGGCTCTTGCGCGACGCAAGTTAATCACATAAACATATCTTTATGTCTTGATTGGAAAGATCATGGGCGACACGCAAAAACTCGGACTGGACGACATCGTGGAGATCCTGAAGGCGGCGGGCGAACCGACGCGCCTTCGCCTGCTCGCGCTCCTGTCGCATGGCGACCTGACGGTGACAGACCTCACGGACATTCTCGGCCAGTCTCAGCCGCGCATCTCGCGTCACCTGAAGCTGCTTGCCGAAGCCGCGCTGGTCGATCGCTACCAAGAAGGCGCCTGGGCCTTCTTCCGGCTGAGCCAGGGCGGCCCCGCCGTCGCGCTTGCCCGGCAGCTACTCGATGCGGCCGAGCCGACCGATGCGGTCTTCGCCCGCGACGACGAACGGCTGCGCGTGCTCAAGAAGATCCGCGCCGAGAAGGCGCAGGCTTATTTCAGCCGCAACGCGGCGGAGTGGGATGCCGTGCGGCGCCTGCATGTCAGCGAGGCGGAGGTCGAGGCGCGGCTTGCCGCGATGATCGGCACCGAGCCGGTCGACGGCTTCCTGGACCTCGGCACCGGCACCGGCCGCATCCTCCAGCTCTTCGAGGGCCTTTACCGACGCGGCGTCGGCGTCGACGCCAGCCGTGACATGCTGGCGGTGGCGCGCGCCAATCTCGACCGCGCGGGCATCACCAAGGCCTCGATCCGCCATGGCGACATTTTCAACCTGCCGCTGGAACGCGACGAGTTCGATGTCGTGACGATCCACCAGGTTCTACACTTCCTCGACGAGCCGGAAGCGGCGGTCGCGGAGGCGGCGCGCATGCTGGCCCCCGGCGGCCGGCTTGCCATCATCGATCTTGCCCCGCACGCGCTGGAGCACCTGCGCGACGAGCACGCCCATATCCGCCTCGGCTTCTCGCACCAGACGCTTTGCGAATGGCTGGAGAAGGCGGGGCTTTCCGTCGAAGAGGTCGTCGATCTCAAGCCCGCGCATTCGGCCGCCGATGCGCTCACCGTGACCATCTGGCTTGCCCGCGACCAGCGCGAGCGGGCGGCCGACCCTATCGCGATCCGCAGGAGGAGTTGACATGAAGCCGGCGACCGCCATCCGAGCCCACAAGGACATCCGTCTGTCTTTCGAGTTCTTCCCGCCGAAATCCGCGGAGGCCGAAAGCCAGCTCTGGGAAACGGCCGCCGAGCTTTCGGCCTATGATCCGGGCTTCATGTCGGTCACCTATGGCGCGGGCGGGTCGACCAAGGCGCCGACGCTGGCGACGGTCCGCCACCTTCTTTCCATGGGCCTGCCGACGGCGTCGCACCTCACCTGCGTCGGCGCGACCAAGGAGGAGGTCCACGCCGTCGTCGCCGAATTCCAGGCGGTCGGGGTCAAGCATTTCGTGGCGTTGCGCGGCGACCCGCCGGGCGGCGTCGGCACGGCCTACCAGCCGCATCCCGGCGGCTATGCCAATGCGGCGGAACTGGCCGCTGGCCTGCGCGGTCTCGGCGATTTTGAGGTTTCCGTCTCCGCCTATCCGGAAAAGCATCCCCAGAGCCCGGACGTGGCCGCAGACATCGACATGCTGAAGCGCAAGGTGGACGCCGGCGCGACGCGCGCGCTGACGCAGTTCTTCTTCGAGAACGACGATTTCGAGCGCTACCTGGAGCGTGTGCGCAAGGCGGGCATCGACATTCCCGTCGTGCCGGGCATCCTGCCGGTGCACAATCTCGGACAGGTCCAGAAATTCGCCGGTCTCTGCGGCGCCACGGTGCCCGGCTGGCTCGCCGACCGCCTCTCGCCCTTCGACGACCGGCCGCAGGAGCGTGCCGCCGTCGCCGTCGAACTGGCGATCCGCCAGGTGGAGGACCTGATCGCCCGCGGCATCAACGAATTCCATTTCTACACGATGAACCGCGCCACGCTGGTTTCGGCGGTGTGCGACGGCGTGGGCTTCGCGCGGATCGGCCGGAGCCAGGCGGCAGGCGCGGCGGCCTGAGGCTTCACCGGCAGAACCTGAAAATGAAAACGCATGGCGCCGTCTCCGGGGCCATGCGTTTTTCGAATTCGTGTGGGCAGGGTTTCTTGCTTTTGTCCCTTGCCCTTCCTTTGCGCTGTGTCGCCCTCAGATGAAGATCATCGTTGCGACGAAGAGGAACGCGGCACTGATCACCAGAACATTCAAGGAATGTGTGAGTCCCATGGCTGACCTCCTTGCGTTTACGATCCAATATTACGACCGAAAAAAGCGGGTTGGAAAGGTGTTTTGTTGCTGCGTTGCAACATCACGGCTTCGCCGGATGGTTATTCACAGTGCTAACTTCCTGTATTTTCTCCCTTATTGCGCATGCCACAAAAAATTCACAATCCCTACCAAATGACGAATGCCGGCATTGTGCATTTACCATTGTGGCATAAGTCGGGCCCGCATTGAGGCGGACGCCTTGAGAAACGGGCAGGCTGCGGCTTTGTTCCAGCCTCTTCAGGCGCTGCGGAAGCGGGCGAAAACACGCCCGTCGAGCACCACGAGCCCCAGAAGCACCAGCGCCATGCCGGCAAGGCCGAGCGGCGTCAGCCGTTCGCCGAGGAAGAGCATGCCGGCGAGAATCGCGCTTGGCGGCACCAGCAGGGTGACGAGCGAGGTGTTGGTGGCGCCGGCCGCCGCCATGATCCGGAAGAACAGGATATAGCCGTAGGCCGTGGACAGCAGCGCCAGCGCCAGCACGGCGAGGATCGCCGGCAGCGGCGGCAGGGCAAGCTGCCAGGGCGTATCGAGGCTGAAGGAAACAGGCAGCATCAGCAGCGTCGAGGCCGTCAACTGGCCGGCGGCGGTGACGGGCGGCGCGACGCCGCGGAAGCGCTTGCCGTAGGTCGCGGCGAGGCCATAGGAAACGGCGGCCAGAACCGGCAACAGGACGGCCCAGAGCGGCGGGCCGCCGTCGCCGGTGAAGGGCGCGAGGGCACGCGGGCCGATGAGGACCGCCGTGCCGGCCAGGCCGATGAGGCAGCCGGCGACCTTTTCCGGGGAGAGTTTTTCGTCCGCTGTCATGCGGTTGGCGATGAGCACGGTGAAGATCGGCGTCGTCGCGTTGAGGATGGAGGCGAGACCCGCGCCGATCTGCGTCTGGCCGAGGAAGATCAGCATGTGCGGGACGGCATTGTTGATGAGGCCGAGCAGCAGGAACTCCCGCCAGCGGGCGCGCAGCGTCGGATAGATGCCGAAGCGTCCGGCAATATAGATGTGCAGGGCGAGGGCGGCGATGCCGACGCGCAGCAGCACGAGAGTTGCCGGCGGTACATGGGCAACGGCGACGCGGGCGAAGAAGAAGGAGCCGCCCCAGATCATGCCGAGGAGCGCCAGCAGGCCCCAGGTCTGTGCGCTCATGCGTGTGGTGGTCGCCGTCTGCTGCATCGCTCTTTCCTTGCCGCCGCGCAAAAGCAAACGGCGCATGTCCGGTTCGACCGGGCATGCGCCGCTTCAGGTCTTCAAGGACCTATAGCACCGGGGTGGCCGGGGGCCACCCGATTTCCGTCAGAGGGCGGAGAGCAGGGCCTGCGTCGCCCAGCCGTCGGCCGGAAGGCCGAGGCGCAGCTGTTCCTTCTGGATTGCCGCGCGCGTACCGGAGCCGAGGATGCCGTCGATCTTGCCGACATCATGGCCAAGGCCCTGCAGCTTGGTCTGGAGCTGCTTCATGCCGTCTTCGGAAAGACCTTCCTCCGGCGCGCCGCGCTCATAGGGCGGAGCGCCGGCAAGGCGCGTCGCGAAATAGGCGGCCGACGTCGTGTAGATGAAGGACTGGTTCCACTCGAGATAGATGTTGAAGTTCGGGTAGGTCATGAAGGCCGGGCCCTTGCGGCCCTGCGGCAGCACGAGCGAGGCTTCGAGATTGCCGAAGGACGTGTCGCCGTCGCGCGGCTTGACGCCGAGCGCGAACCAGTCGCCCGCCTTCATGCCCGGCTGCAGGCCGGTCTTCTCGAAGGGCAGGACGTCCGGCACGGAGACTTCCTGGATCCAGGGCTGGCCCTTGGTGAAGCCGAGATGCTGGATGAACTTCGCGGCGGTCAGGATCGCGTCCGGCGAACTCTGCTTGACGTTGATATGGCCGTCGCCATCGCCGTCCACGCCGAATTCGATGATGTCCTTCGGCAGCATCTGCACCTGACCGATCTCGCCGGCCCAGGCGCCCGTCGTGCCGTTCGGGTCGAGGTCGCCATGGCCGACCATCTCGACGGCGGCGAGAAGCTGCTTGCGGAAGAGTTCCGGGCGGCGGCAGTCATGCGAGAGCGTGACCAGCGCGTTGCGGGTGTTGAAATCGCCCTGCACGGCGCCGAAGTCGGTTTCCATCGCCCAGAAGGCGGCGATGATCGGACCGGGCACGCCGAACTCCTGCTCGGCGCGGGCGAAGACCGGGGCGAGGTCCGTCAGCTTCTTGCGGCCGATATCGAGGCGCGACTGGCTGACCGTGCGCTTGGAGAATTCGAGGAAGGTCTGGCGGAAGACGCCCTGGGCGCGGTCACGCGACAGGACCTTCTGGTCGATTGCGGCACCGGCAAGGGCCTTGTCGGCGACATCGGCGGAAACGCCGCGCGTCAGCGCCTCGGCCTTCACACCCTGAAGGAAGGCGTCGAAGTCGCCGCCGCAGGCTGCTGCCGTCTGGGCGTGTGCGCCGCCGGCGAAGAGGAAGGCCGCGAAGCTCGCCACAAGTGTCGTCTTCAGGGTTTGCCGCATCTTACTGCTCCTTGGGCCCGTTGCCCGCTGTCTCGGTTGCCCCGGCTGTCTCAGATGAATGTGACGGAAGCAAGAAGAAAAAGGCAACCGCGGCGTGCTGTCACCCTTTCTCACAGACTGTTGTCGCAATCAGCGGGAAACCGAGGCGACCCACGTGTTCCAGTTCTTCGCGGAGCCCGCGAAGACGTTGATATCCGTGTCGCCGGAAATGCCCGGAATGACGCCCGTCGACGTGTATTGCCAGAAGGCCCACTTGCGCGTCGCGTAGATGTTTTCCGGATGCTCGGCGACCGCTCGCAGCCAGAAATGGTATTTGTCGAAATGGCCGACGAGGTTGTCGCGATGGAAATCGACGGTCGTGTAGATGATCGGTCGCTTGCCGTAATGCGCTTCGAGGCGGTCCATGAAACGCTGCAGGGCGGTGCGCACCTCGTCCGGCGGCGGGCGCAGCTTGCAGGTCGGCGAGGCGGGGTTCCATTCCGCATCCAGCACCGGCGGAAGCTGCACGGCCTCCTTCGGCACGTTGGCAATGAACCAGTCGGCCTGCGCATCCGCGGTCGAGCAGAAATAGTAGAAGTGATAGGGCGCATGGGCGAGACCGGCGGCGCGCGCGCCACGCCAGTAGTCGGCAAAGCGGCTGTCGATCCGGTCCGTTCCCTCGGTCGCCTTCAGGAAGGCGAAGGAGACGCCACTCTTCTTCACCGTCGCCCAGTCGATATCGCCGTTCCATTTGGACACGTCGATGCCGTGCACCTGATGGCGATGCGGGCTGCGCGCGCCGAAATCCTGCGGGTCCTTGTCCTCGAAGCGCGGAACGGAAGCCGTGGACACGAGGTCGTAATCGGTGGTGGAACAGGACGTGGCGAGAAGGGCGAGGGGCAGAAGTGCCAGAAGGAGCCGACGCATGGAGGTCCCGTTGTTGCGCGTTTACCAATCCTGCCTCGAATGGACCGGGCCGTAAAGGGGAGCGCGCGAGACGGGTCCTCGACCTATCGCGTATTTTCGTAAAATTACGGTTAGCGCGCGGTTAAGCCGGAGCGAGGGTGCGCTCCGGCCTGCCGTCAGAACTTCATGCTCACACCGACCATGATCGAATGCGAATCGATATCGCCGTCGACGCCGGCCGCGTTGAACACGTCGGACTTGCTGTAGTCGCTGTAGCGATATTCGACTCGCCCCGCCATGTTGTCGGTGAAGGCGTGCTCGACACCGGCACCGATCGTCCACCCATGCAGCGTGTCACTTTCATTGGCGCCGGTGTTCACGTCCTCCAGGCGCGCATGCGTGAAGGCGTAGCCGCCGGTGCCGTAGATCAGCGTGCGGTCGATGGCATAACCGAGACGCGCGCGGACGGAGCCGCCCCAGGTCGTTTCCGTTTCCAGCGTCGTGCCGCCGGCCGGAAAGCGTTCGTCGTTGAAGTCGCGCTTGATGTCGGCTTCAACGCCGTACACCCAGCCATCGTTGAAGAAATTATAGCCGGCAAAGGCGCCGAGCGCGAAGCCGCCGAGGTCGCGGTTGAGGGCGGTGACGCCGTCGGAATAATCGACGCCCGTCCAGGCGTAGCCGGTGTTCACACCGACATAGAAACCGCCCCAGTCGTAGACGCCGGCCACCTCGGTGATCGGGGTTTCGACGGGCGGCTCGGCGATGGCCATGTCGGCTGCAAGGGTTGGCAGGGTGCCCGCGGCGACGAGGATGGCGGTGGCACCGAAGATCGTGGATTTCATGTGATGGTCCTTCCCACTCGATACTCGCGCGAAGCCCCGCACGCGAATGACAACAAGCGACCTAACGCGCGGACGGAGCCAGGGTTCCCAAGAAAACGCCCCCCTGAATCTTGGGAGCGAACGCCAACACTCGCTTAACACTCTGTCATTCTTTGTCGGCTAGAACATCCCTCGGGCCGGTTGCGGCCGGGACCACCCTGTTGTCATGATAACAACGGTTTAGGGTTACATGATGTTGAAAACCTTGTTGCCGAGGATCGAGCAGCGCTATGCGCTGGCGGGATCGATCTTCGGAGCTTTCCTTCCCACCATTTGTCTTGGCGCCGACCAACTGCTGCGCGATAGCGCGCAGGCAAGTCTTTTCGGTTTTTCAGCGCCCACCGCCACCGCGCTCGCCCTGATGCCGATCTTCTTTGGCGTCGGCTTCTACCAGATCGGCCGGTCCAAGGCGCAGCTCGTCGACGAACTCACCCAGCGCCGCCAGACCGAGCAGTTGCTGACGCACGAGGCCCATCATGACCGGCTGACGGGACTGGCCAATCGCTTCTGCCTCGAGCGCGATATCCAGGCCGTCGTGGAGGCGGAGGCCAGCAGCCGGCTCGCTTTGTTGCTCATCGACCTCGACCGCTTCAAGTTCGTCAATGACAGCCTTGGCCACGATGCCGGCGACCAGTTGCTGTCGGCCATCGGCGAGCGGCTGCGCAGCGCCCTTTCGGCGACGGCGCGGGTCTACCGTCTCGGTGGCGACGAATTCGTCGTGACGATCCCGGGGCGCCCCTCGCAGGGCAAGGTCGAGAATGCCTGCCGCACGGTCTGCGAGCTTTTCGAGGCGCCGTTCGAACTTCGGCATGGCCGCGTGGCGAGTGGCTGCAGCATCGGCGTCACCTTCATGGAGCCGGGCGACACGACCATGTCCGAGCTTTTGAAGCGCGCGGACCTTGCGCTTTACGAAGCCAAGGAAACCCATGGCAGCGGCTTCCGTTTCTTCGATGCGGCGCTGGCGGCGCGCGTGCAGGCGCGCGCGGCCATCGAGCACGATCTTGCGCGGGCGCTCGCGGCGAACGAATTCTTCCTGGAATACCAGCCCATCGTCGGTGTCGAGAGCCGTGCGGTGCGCGGCTTCGAGGCGCTTCTGCGCTGGCGGCATCCGGAGAAGGGGCGGATCATGCCCGACGTCTTCATCCCCGCCGCCGAAAAGACCGGGCTCATCCTGCCGCTCGGCAACTGGGTGGTGCGGGAAGCCTGCCGCGAGGCGGCGACCTGGCCGGCGCCGGCGGGCGTCGCGGTCAATGTCGTCGGCGACCAGTTCAAGGACCGCGCCTTCGTGGATTATGTGAAGACCTGCCTCGCCGAGGCCGGCCTTGCGCCCGGACGCCTCACCGTCGAGGTGACGGAATCGGTGTTTTCCGTCGACGAGAAGGTGATCCGCGAAAGCCTCGGGGAGCTGCGCGAGCATGGCGTGCGCGTCGCGCTCGACGATTTCGGCATCGGCTTTTCCTCGATCAACAACCTGCGGGCCTTTCCCATCGACCAGTTGAAGATCGACCGGTCCTTCGCCCGGGCGATGATGGAGAGCAAGCGCGACGCCGACCTCGTCGATATCATCCTCAAGCTCGGTCAGACTTTCCAGGTGACGACGACGGTGGAGGGCATAGAATCGGAAAGCCAGCTCGACTTCATCCGCCAGCGCGGCGCCTCCGAGGCCCAGGGCTACCTCATCTCCGGCCCCGTGGCCGCGCCCGACGTGCCGGCTTTCCTCGTGCGGCCCGCCGACAGGCTTTCGGCCTGAGCGCGCGAAAAGCCTTTCCATGACAACCAAATCCTGATTGTCTCGGAGACTGGAAGGAGAGGCCGCGATGAGACGATTCTACAGGCTGGCCGCTTGGGTGCTTTCCCTCCTTGTCCTCATCGTGGTGGTGGGGGCAAGCTGGATCATCGTATCGCCGCCGGCCCTGCTCAGCGTCGGCTCCGGCTATGCCGCCAAGATCGTCTGCTCCAATGTGTTCATCGCCGGTCGCAATGCCGATGCCGTGCTTGCCGAGGACGTTCAGGCGCTCGGCCATCCGCTGCTGAAGCTCATGCGTCAGGACGTCGACATGACCGAGAAGACGGTGACGACGCGCCTTCTCGGCCTCTTCGCGCCGGGGCATGCCGCATGGCACGACGGGTTCGGCTGCTCCAGCGTGCCGGACGGCGACTTCCGCGCGGCGCAGCAGGCGGTTTCGGACGTGCCGCTGCCGGAAATCCCGGCGGGCGATGCGAGCCTGGCCTGGCCGGATGGCGAGGCGGTGACGCCGGATGCGGCGGTCGCCGCGCTCTTGGCCGACCCCACGCTGACCGGGCCGGGCATGCGCGCCGTCGTCGTGGTGAAGGACGGCCGCATCGTCGCCGAAACCTATGGTGCCGGTTTTTCCGCCGCCACGCCGCTGCTCGGCTGGTCGATGACCAAATCGGTCAATGCCGCACTGGTCGGACGGCTGATGCAGGTGGGGGCGCTCTCGCCCGCCATGAACAACCTGTTTCCCGAATGGCGCGGCGATGCGCGCGCGTCCATCACGCTGGCGCAGCTCCTCGCCATGGAAAGCGGACTTGCCTTCAACGAGAGTTACGGCAGCGTCGCCGATGTGACGCGCATGCTCTTTCTCGAGCCCGACATGACGCGCTTCGTCCTGTCGCTGCCGCTGGAAGCCAATCCCGGCGAGAAATTCAACTATTCCAGCGGCACCGGTGTGCTGCTCTCCCGCATCTGGATGGGCGCGCTCGGCGGGCGGGCGCAGGCGCTGTCCTTCCCGTCGCGGGCGCTGTTTTCGCCGCTCGGCATGGCGAGCGCGGTGATGGAGCCGGACGAAACCGGCATCTTCGTCGGCTCGTCCTACATGTATGCGACGGCGCGCGACTGGGCACGCTTCTCGCTCTTGTTGTTGAACGACGGTATCTGGAAGGGGAACCGGCTGCTGCCCGCGGGCTTCGTGACCGCCATGGCGACGCCGACGACGGCATCCGGCGGGGCCTATGGTCAGATGCAGACCTGGACGAACGGTCCCGGGGACAAGAAAGACGCGGATTACGGTCTGCCGGAGGAGGCGTTCTGGATGCAGGGGCATGACGGCCAGACGGTCGCCATTCTCCCCTCCCGCGGGCTTGCGGTGATCCGGCTGGGACTGACGCCGTCGAAGCTCGGCTACCGGCCCCAGCCGATGGTCAAGCGCATCCTCGATGTGCTGGATGCGTCGAAGCTGTCGGCCGGTCAGGCGCCGACCTGAGCGATCCAGTCGTTGAGATTGTAGGTGTTGGAGATGCGCGCGACCTTGCCGTCACGGATCTCGAAGAAGGCGCCGGCGGGCAGCACATAGGTCTGGCCATTGGCTTCCGGCAGGCCTTCGTCGGTGGCGAGGTACTGGCCATTGACGACGAATTCGGCCGCGCCGCGCGTACCGTCGTCGTTCGACAGGACGACGATGTCCGTCAGGGTCTCGCGGTAGGAGCGATTCATGTGCGCCATGAAATCGCGGAAGGCGTCCTTGCCGACCTGCCGGCCGCCCTGGTTGATGTCGTGGACGACATCGTCATGCAAGAGATCGAAGAAGGCCTCCATGTCCTGCCTGTTGAAAGCATCATAATAGGCGCGGATCGTCTCTTTTGCCGGCATGTCATCCCTCATATCGTTGCTTCTGGGCGCTGCCCTTATAACATTGTTCAAGCCTTTGGGAACATTCACGGATCATGCAGATAGAGATCGTCCAGGGAGAGGCCGTTACCCCGCATATCGCGGATCTCGCGCGCCTTCGCACCGAAGTCTTTCGCGCCTTTCCCTATCTCTACGAGGGCAGCGAGGCCTATGAGGCGTCGTATCTGGCGACCTATGCGCAATCGCCGGAAAGCCTCTTCGTGCTCGCCATCGAGGAGGGGCGGATTGTCGGCGCGTCGACGGGCGTGCCGATGACGGATGCCTCCGCGGTCTTCAGGGCGCCTTTCGCCGCCGGCGGCATCGCGCCGGAGACGGTTTTCTATTTCGGAGAGTCCGTGCTGCTTTCTTCCTACCGGGGCAGGGGGCTCGGCGTGCGCTTCTTCGAGGAGCGCGAAGCCTATGCGCGCCGCCTGGGGCGCTTCGACTGGTGCGCCTTCTGCGCCGTGGAACGGCCGAAGGATCATCCGATGCGCCCGGCCGACTACATGCCGCTCGACGACTTCTGGGGCAGGCGCGGTTATGCGCATCGGGCGGACCTGCGCCTCCTGCTGGCCTGGCAGGATATCGATGAAGAACGGGAGACGGAGAAGCCCATGTCGTTCTGGCTGAAAGCGGCACGGTAAGGCCGCTCTCGGCACCTGGACGGTTTCGACAGTCGGATCGGCAACGCGCCGCGCCGCTTGCGGGATGGAGCCGGATGGGGGCCGCCGGGCAAGGCCGAAGGGCGGCGGCCGTGTGGTGGGTTCTTGTAATTTCCATCCGGCGCCGGTCGAAATATGACTTGGGCATGGATGATTCGGCAGCGATTCGTTTTTCAGGCCGTGGCGGCGGCGTGTCCGGGGTGGGCTTTCTGCTCGTGGCGTTGGCAGCGGCCGCAAGCGGTTGCACGGCACGACCGGGCGCGGGCGTCGCGACGCTTTCGTCGACCGTCTCGGCGGCCAGCGCGCTCGTGGTGCCGGCACCGGGCACGCTCTCCATCGTCAGTGTGATCCAGCGGCAATATACCAATGCGATCGAACAGCAGGTGGCGCTGTCCACCTCGGCCTCGACCTCGGGGCAGAATTTCATCAGCATCCAGGCCTTCGGTCCGGCCGAAACGGTTGCCCTGCCGGCCGGCGCGCTTGCCTTCAAGCCGGTGCGCCATGCGGCGATCCAGGCGGAAATCAGCCGCTATTTCCCCGGCCGGCGGCTGACGATCTCCAGCAATTTCGTGCGCAACACCTACGGTCCCTTCGGCTATGCCTATGGGCCGGGCGCGGGCAATGACGGCTGCCTTTACGGCTGGCAGCAGATCCGCTCGGACGAGGCCGAGCGCAACCATATGAACAGCTCTGGAATGCTGCAGATCCGCCTGCGCGTCTGCAAGGCGGGCGCCGGCGAGAAGGAGCTGGTCGAGCTGATGTACGGTTATACGGTCACCGGCGGATTTGCCGGCACGACGTGGAACCCCTATGGCCGGCCGGCGTCTGTCGATGCCGAGATCGGCGGCGGCAAACCGCTGCGCGTCGCGATCGAAGAACCGCGGCATACGGCCGTCACTGTCGACACGGTCAGCAAGGCGCCCGTCACCCGGCGGGTGACGGAAGGACGACCGGCGGTGCAGCGCAAGGAACAGGTCGCGGCCAAGGATGTGGTCGTCGTGCCTTCGCCCTCGGGCGGTGCAACGGCGACGACCTCCGGGGAGGACACGATCGTTGTGCCGTCACCCGTCTGCGTTACTGGGACTGCCGGCTCGGCAACCTGTAATTGAGAAAACGCCCGGACATCCTAATTTTTTCTTAACATAATGGTGGGTAAGGTCCGGGCTACAACGCTATGATGGCGAAGGACGGCGCATGAGGCATACCGGCACGATCATCCTGTGGGCGCTCGTTTCTGCCCTCGTGATCCTCGTCATTACACTGCCGATCAACCTGCAGACCCAGCTGATCGCCAGCATGGCAGTGGTCACCTTCATGGCGATCATCAAGGTGTTGCGCGCGGACGGCATCTGGCGTCTGATCGCGCTGGCCTTCGGCACCGCCGTCGTGCTGCGCTACGTCTACTGGCGCACGACCAGCACGCTGCCGCCGCTCAACCAGCTGGAAAACTTCATTCCCGGTTTCCTGCTCTACCTCGCCGAGATGTACAGCGTGATGATGCTGGCGCTCAGCCTCTTCGTCGTGGCCATGCCGCTGCCGCCGCGCAAGACCCGTACGGCCGCCGACGGTAAGCTCCCGTCGGTCGATGTCTTCGTGCCGAGTTACAACGAGGATATCGGGCTCCTCGCCAACACGCTCGCCGCCGCCAGGGCCATGGACTATCCCGCCGACAAGGTGACCGTCTGGCTGCTCGACGACGGCGGCACCGAGCAGAAGCGCAACGCCGCCGCCGTCATCGAGGCGCAGACGGCGGAGGCGCGCTACCGCGACCTTCAGGCGCTCTGCGAGGATCTCGGCGCGCGCTACCTGACGCGGGCGCGCAACGAGCACGCCAAGGCCGGCAACATGAACAACGGCATGCAGCATTCCACCGGCGACCTGATCGCCGTCTTCGATGCCGACCATGCCCCGGCGCGCGATTTCCTGCGCGAGACGGTCGGTTACTTCTCCGACGATCCCAAGCTTTTCCTCGTCCAGACGCCGCATTTCTTCCTCAACCCCGATCCGCTGGAACGCAACCTGCGCACCTTCGAGACCATGCCGAGCGAGAACGAGATGTTCTACGGCATCATCCAGCGCGGCCTCGACAAATGGAACGCGGCCTTCTTCTGCGGTTCGGCGGCGGTGCTCAGGCGCACGGCGCTCAACGAGGCGGGCGGCTTTTCCGGTCTTTCGATCACCGAGGACTGCGAGACGGCGCTGGCGCTGCATTCGCGTGGCTGGAACAGCGTCTATGTCGACAAGCCCTTGATCGCCGGCCTGCAACCGGCCACGTTCGCCAGCTTCATCGGCCAGCGCAGCCGCTGGGCGCAGGGCATGATGCAGATCCTGCGCTTCCGCTTTCCGCTGTTCAAGCGCGGGCTCTCGCTGCCGCAGCGGCTCTGCTACATGTCGTCCATGCTGTTTTGGCTGTTCCCGTTTCCGCGCACGATCTTCCTCGTTGCGCCGCTCTTCTACCTCTTCTTCGATCTCGAGATCTTCACGGCCTCCGGCGGCGAGTTCCTGGCCTATACGCTCGCCTACATGCTCGTGAACCTGATGATGCAGAACTATCTCTACGGCTCGTTCCGCTGGCCGTGGATTTCCGAACTCTACGAATATGTGCAGAGCGTGCATCTGCTGCCCGCCGTCGTTTCGGTCATGCTCAATCCCACCAAGCCGACCTTCAAGGTTACCGCGAAGGACGAATCGATCAAGGTGGCGCGGCTTTCCGAGATCAGCCGGCCGTTCTTCGTCATCTTCGGCGTCCTCTTCGTCGCCTTCCTGATGAGCATCTACCGGTTCTATTCCGAGCCCTACAAGGCGGATGTCACCTTCGTGGTCGGTGCGTGGAACCTGCTCAACCTCGTCATCGCCGGCTGCGCGCTCGGCGTCGTCTCCGAGCGCAGCGAGCGGGCGGCAAGCCGGCGCGTCACGGTCAAGCGGCGCTGCACCTTCGTCATCGAGGGGCGTGACTATCCCTCGACGCTGGAGAACGTCTCGGCCAACGGCGCGCGCGTGCAGGTCTACGGTCTGGAGGCGGAGGTCGCGACCGGCACGCGGGCCTATCTGCGCTTCGCGCTGTCAGGCGCGGCGGGGGAGGAATCCTTGCCCGTCGACGTGCGCAACATCGAGAATCTCGACAATGTGGTTGCTGTCGGCTGCCGCTTCGTGCCGGAGGTGGCGCGTCACCATTCCCTCGTCGCCGACCTGATCTTCGCCAATTCCAGCCAGTGGAGCGATTTCCAGGTGTCGCGACGCCGCAATCCCGGTCTCCTCCGGGGCACGCTGTGGTTCCTCGGCATCGCCGTCTACCAGACCAGCCGTGGCCTCATCTACTTCCTGCGCAGCTTCGGCGGCGGGCGCAAGGGGGAGGCGGCATCGTGAAAGGCCCTGCCGCCATGGCCGCGCTCGTCGGCCTCGTTTTCGCGTTTACCGCATCCACAGCCCTTGCGCAGCAGGCGACGCCCTTCGACATGTCGGGCGAGCGCGGACCGTCGACGGAGACGAAGCCGGCAGCCGGCGGCGACACGCCCGCCGTGGAGACCAGGGTGCCGGAGAAGGCGGCGGCCGTCGCCGACGCCGCCATGCGGCGCTACATCATTCCGGCATCGTCGCTGATGCTCGAAGGGGAGGCCGCGAGCCGTTCCTTTCCGGTCTATCTCACGCCGCAGCAGGCGGCGGCCGGGACCACGCTTCACCTCGGCTATTCCAATGCCGTGGTCGTCGCGCCCGAGGTCTCGAGCCTCACCGTCGTGGTCAATGACGTCACGGTCGGAGAAATGCCCGTCCAGTCGCCCGAAGGGACGAAGGACGTGCATTTCGATCTGCCGGCGAAGCTGCTCCGTCCGGGCGTCAACCGGGTCACGTTCAATGTCGTGCAGCGCCACCGAACGGACTGCACGATCCGCTCGACCTATGACCTGTGGACCGCGCTCGATTCCACACGCACCTATCTGAGCGTGCCGCGCGACGACAGCGGGCGTCTGTTGACGACCGACGATATCGCCGCCATCGGTCTCGGCCCGACCGGCCGGACGAAATTCACCATGGTTGTGCCCGAAATGGGTCAGCCGGCCGCCACCAATGCGCTGATGCGGCTGAGCCAGGGGCTTGCCCTGATGGCGAAGATGCCGAACCAGGTCTTCGATGTGGTCGAGGCGCTGCCCGCAAAGGGCGCGGCTGGCGAATTGCAGGTGATGCTGGGCACAGCCGGCGATCTGGCGCCGCTCCTGTCGAACCTCCCGGCCGCCGCGCGCGGTTCGGCGGTCGCGACCTTCGTCGATGCGCCCTCGGGCGATCACAAGATCTTCGTCGTCAGCGGGCCGGACTGGCCGTCCATCGAGGCCGCGGTCGAAGGCATGGTCGCGCCCATCGACCGGCCGCTCGGCGTGACACGCGAAGCGCTCAGCGTGCGCCAGCGCAATGCCGCCGAGATGCCGTTGCTGGCCGGCGAGACGGCGCTGAAGCTCGCCTCGCTCGGCGTGCGCACCGCCGAATTCAGCGGCCGCCGCTTCCGCACCGGCTTCGACATCGGTGTGCCCTCGGATTTCTATGCCGGGGCCTATGGCGAAGCGACGCTGTTGCTCGATGCGGCCTATTCGGCCGAGGTGCAGCCGGGCAGCCATATCGACATCTATGTCAACGGCAACATCGCCTCGACGGTGCCGATCACCAGTCGCAACGGCGGCATTTTCCGTCATCTGCCGATCCGCGTGACCATGCGGCATTTCCGGCCGGGGCCGAACCGGATCGATATCGAGACCGTCGTGATGACGGCGGCCGACAAGGTCTGCGCGCCTGGCGCCAGCGCCCTTCAGGAGCCGCGTTTCGCGCTCTTCGACACATCCGAATTCCGCATGCCGCGTTTCGCGCGCGTTGCGCAATTGCCCAATCTTGCCGCGCTGTCGGGCACGGGCTTTCCCTATTCGCGGGCGGTCAACCCCATCGCGCTCTATCTCGACCGGCTCGACAAGGACACGCTGTCGACCAGCGCGACCTTCCTCGGCAAGATGGCAGTCGCGAGCGGGCGGGCCCTGCAGGTGCGCCCGGAAGCGTCCGCACTCGCCATCGGCGAGCGGGACGCCATCCTCGTCGGCACGATCTCGCAGCTGCCGCCCCTGGTGCTCGGCCAGACGCATATCGCGGGTGAAAGCGCATCGAGCTGGGGCAGCGCTGCCGACGGTGCGGCCGGGCAGGGCGCAACGCAGGACGCGCTCGATGAATGGCAGCTGCGGGTGCGCGGCGGTTCCTGGCGTGGCCAGATTTCGGCCTTCGAGACCTGGCTCCAGGATACATTCGATATCTCGCTCTCCTCGCTCCGGCTGCTGCCGGGCGAGGAGGCGCCGGTGTCGCCCGACGACACGGCGCGCCTGCTCGTGGCGCAGGGCGACAGCCCGGAGCGCACCGCCGTCTGGACGGTCGTGTCGGCGCCCACGGGCGCGGACCTGCGCGCCGGCATGGATGCTCTGGCGCAGGAGGCCGGCTGGCAGCAGCTCGACGGTTATGCAACGCTCGAAAGCAAGGACACGGAAACGCTCGATACACGGGCGGTCAGCAGCACGCGTTTCGTCGTGACCCAGCCCTGGAGCTTTGCCAATCTCCGGCTGATCGCGGCCAACTGGCTGTCGTCCAACATCCTTGCCTATGCGGTCGTTTTCTGCGTCCTGTCGATCCTGCTCGGCATTGCGACATCCGGGCTTTTGCGCCGCTTCGGCCGTTCGAGCTGAGCATGGCCCCCCCGAACACTGGCAGCGGCCATTTACCAATGGTTAACCCTATCGCGGTCTTATCGCAGCGGGTTGGCTTCTCCCGGCCGTTGCACGGCGTTTCCATAGCGCGTCGTGCCGGGGAGGGCCGCATGGTTGATGTAAACCGAAGGAAGTTCGGCATGAAGTCGGTCCTCATGGCGCTCGTCCTCGCCTCTGCCGGCGCGGCCGGTGTCGCCGGCCTGTCTTTCGGCCTGCCCGATGGCCTTATTAAGGGCCTGCCGCGCCTTGGCGCGGGCGCGGGCGGCGTGACGACCGGCAGCACCGACGATGCGCCTGGCGCAGGTGCCCGCCAGACAGGGTTCGAGATTGCCCAGACCGATACGGCGCAGACGAACGGGACGTCCGCCGTCGATACGACGGAGCGCAGCACCGTCGTCGACGAGAGCGCGCTCCGCTACTTCGCTGCACGCGGCGATATTGCCCGGCTGAATGCCGAGATCGCCCGCCTGCGCTCGCTCTATCCCACCTGGACCCCGCCGGAAAATCCCCTTGCCGTTCCCGTCAACGAGGACAAGCAACTGGAGGCGATGTGGGCGCTCTACAGCCAATCGCGCTATGCCGATGTCCGGGCTGCGATCACCAAGCGCCAGCAGGAGGATCCGCAATGGATGCCGCCGTCCGATCTCGTCGAGCGGCTCGATGTGGCGGAAAAGCGCGCCGAATTGATCGCCGCCTCCAATGCCGGCAAGAGCGAAGATGTCGTGCGCCTCGGCGCCGAGACGCCCAGCCTGCTCACCTGCTCGGACGCCGACGTGCTGTGGCGCGTCGCGGAAGCCTTCGCCAGGACCGATCGCAAGCAGCGCGCCAAGGATGCCTATGGCTACATGCTCGACAATTGCACCGATGCGCCGGTGCGGGTGGCGACGATGCAGAAGGCCTCCACGCTGCTGGCCTACCAGGACATGCAGGACCTGCTGTCGCGCGAGCGCGTCGGGGCTGACGGAATCAAGGAATTCGACGCGGTCCGCAGCGATCTTGCGCGCCGCTTCGTGGGGGAAGGTGACGAGGATGCGACGATCACCGTCGCGCCGGCCTATCTGAAGCTCGTCGAGAAGCTGGTCGCCGACGAGGGGCTCGCCTCCGATGCGCTGCTGCTGGGGTGGTATCACCTGCGCCGCGACGAGAATGCGATTGCCGAGCCGTTCTTCCGCAAGGCGCGCGCCGTCGAGGATTCTGCCTCCGCCGCGCAGGGCCTCGCGCTCATCCTGCTCGCCCGCAAGATGCCGGGAGAAGCCGAAGACGTGATGTATGCCTGGCGCACCAGTTCCGATCAGGCGAGGCAAACCTATCTTGCCGCCACCGCCAATCTGCTTGCGCTCGATCCGCCACCGAAGCTCGACGCCAAGGTGCTTGGCCGCATCGCGCAGGTGACGCTGGAAGAGAAACACCCCGAGACAGGCGAGCAGTTCGGCTGGTATGCGCTGGTGATGGACCAGCCGACGACCGCGGCGGAGTGGTTCTCCCAGGTGCTGGAATGGAAGAAGGATGACGAGCCTGCCGCCTATGGTCTCGGCGTGGCGCGTCTGCGGCTTGAGGACGAGACCGGCCTTGCGGCGCTGAAGCAGGCCTGGGCCGGGCGGTCCGAACGCATCGCGCGGCTCGGTGAAGGCGAGGCGATGGACGGCGGAACAGTGCGCACCGTCGTCGGCAAGCAGCCCCGTCTTGCCCGGACCAGCGAGCGCGTGACGACCCGTCCGCTCGTCGAAGAGGTTGCCGTGCGCCGGCAGCGCGAGGTGCGCACGGTACGGCGCGCGAACACGGCGCCGGCCGTTACGGCCGATTGCCGCAGCACCCGCAATCCGGCCGGCCTTGCCCCGGCCACCGCGCTTGCGCTCGGCTGGTGCCTGATGGAGCGCAATCGGCCAATGGAGGCCGCGCAGGCCTTCGAGGTGGCGCTTGCGGGCGAGGGACGCACGAAGAGCGATGCGGCCTACGGCCAGAGCCTTGCCTATCTGCGTGTCGGGCTGACCAGCGATGCCGCGGTCGCCGCGACCAGGGCGACGCTCGATCAGCGCCGCGGCGCCGAACTGCAGGTCGCCATTCTCGGCGATCGCGCCGTCAGCAGTTTCCGCGCCAAGCGCTATCGTGAGACGATCGCCTTTCTCGATCAGCGCAGCCAGCTGCACGCCGAACCGACCGACCTGATGGTGTTGCGCGCCTATGCCTACAAGAATCTCGGCATGCGCGGCGATGCGCTGCGGCTGTTCGAGGCGCTCGGCGAGACCGGGCAAAGGGATGCGATCCGTGCGCTGGCCGAAATGCGCAGCGAAGGCCGGCGGTAATCCCGCTTCGGCCCGGCGTCAGAGGTTATGCAGGCAGTGGTGGCTGTCGTGCCCTGCGAGATTCCGAGGGCGCTGACCGGCAACGGCATCCAGCGCGCCGGTTCACTGAAAATGCTCTCGCTTTTTGTTTTACCGCATTGTCCGACGCCGAAGCGATCCCGCTTCGGCTGGAAATGCTAGAGTTTGTCAGGGAAATGTGGGAACCGGTTTTCCCGAAAAGACAAACGAAAACAAAAGAATTTAGAGCTTGTCTGGTTCAATCTGAACCTGACATGCTGCTAGCGCAGCCCGGTCTCGTCCAGCAGGCCCTTGCGCTTGGCGTGGTAGTAATAGCCGGCCGCATAGAGGCGCACCGCGCCGTCGTTCTTGTCGTCGGCGACCATCCATGCGCCGCGCAGATACTTGCCGGCATATTTGATGTTCGTCTCGGCGTCGAACAGGCCTTCGGCCGGGCCTTCGTAGCCCATGCTCTTGGCCGTTGAATACTTGATCTGCATGAGACCGTAGTGGCCGCGGTTGAAGGCCCGCGGATTGTAGGTGCTTTCCCGCTTCACGACGCGATGCAGCAGCGATTCCGGAATGCCGTAGAGGGCGGCATATTTGGTGATCAGTGCATCGATCGGCGTGCCGGATTTCTTAAACGGCTGGTCGGCCTGCGGCACGACAAGACGTGTCTCGGTGGTCAGGACGGCGTTGCTGATCATGGCGGGCTTTGCCATCGGCACGATCTTGTGGGTGGCGACGAGCTGTTCGAGGCCTTCCGGCTCGCCGGTGTCGAAGCCCGGCTCCATGACGGAGACGCCGATGACGGTGTCGTAGGTCTGCGGCATTTCGGCGACCGGGTTCACCGCGGCGCCCGTATTGCCGGCAAGCGCGGCGGTGGCGGCGGCAGCACCCGTCACGGCCTTGGCTTCCGCAAGAGCGGAGACCGGAACGGCGGCGCCGGCGTCGCTCGCGACGGCAATCGGCGTCGGCAGTGCGAGCGCGGTGTTCTCCGTGCCGGGCTTGGCGACCGGCAGGGCCGCATAGGCGACTTCGGTCGTCGCGCCATCGGCGGCGGCGATGTCCGTCGTTGCCGTCATGGGCGTGGTCGCTGGCGTCACCGTCCTGGCCGTCGTTGCGTCTTCTGCCACGCTGGCGCAGCCGGCAAGCGTTGCAAGAAGGCCTGCACAGGCAAGCGCGGCAATGCGTGCCGGACGGGGAACGGATGTATCAGCCATGGTCGTCGCTCTCGGTTTGCCGGGGTTCAGAGGCGCCGAAACGCCCCCGCTTTTGCAAATCAACCGGCCGTGGCCGTGCCCCGCTCATAGCCGATCAGGGGCAAAGCGGCAACCCGCAGGCTTCGCCATGTCTCATGCCGCCGCCCGTTTGAGGCCCGCCGTCAGCAATCCGGCGCCGATCAGCAGCGTGCCACCGGTGCGGTTGACGACCTTCTGTACCGAGGGCTTGCGGATGGTCTTGCGCGCGGCGGAGGCGAGGAGGGCGTAGGAAAAGGCATTGAGGGTGGCGAGCGTCAGGAAGGTGATCTCGAAGATCGCCATCTGCGGCAGCATGGGCTGCGAGAGGTCGAGGAACTGCGGCAGGAAGGCCACGAAGAAGACGATGCTCTTGGGGTTGAGCGCCGTCACGACATAGGCGTGGGCGAAGATGCGGAAGGGTTTTTCCTCCGCCGGAGCCGCGCCCTCCGTGCCCACCGTGACGGGCGCGCGCCAGAGCTTGATGCCGAGCCAGACGAGATAGGCCGCGCCCACCCATTTCAGCACGGTGAAGATGGCGGCCGAGGTCGCGAGCAGCGCGCCGAGGCCGAGCATGGAGGCGGTCATGGCGGTGAAATCGCCGAGCGCCACGCCGGCGACCGTGGCGCCCGCCGTGCGCCTTCCGTGGCCGAGCGCATAGGAGATGACGAGAAGGATCGTCGGGCCGGGGATGGCGAGCATGATGGCGGAGGCGGCGGCGAAGGCGAGCCAATGGTCGAAGGACATAAAAAACTCCCCGGATCGAGTGCGATCCGGGGAGCAAGCCATTGCTTATCTTTACCGTCAAGCGGGTTTATGCCACCGGCTTCCACTTCTGGCCGATCGTGTCCATCACCTCGCCGAACCACTTGGCCGACGTGTCGAAGTGCTTGCCGCCCTTGATGCGCGGGAATTCGATGGTGCGCAGCTTGCCGCCCTGGCCTTCGTCATGGCCGGTCACGCCCGAAACCTTGTTCAGCGCGCTTTCGACGGCAAGGTCGGTCATGCTCTGGATGAGGCGCAGGTCGTCGCGGTTGGCCGGCGCGGAGCGGGCGTAATAACCGGATTTCTGCACCATGGCGCGCTCGGCACCGAGGAGGGCGGCGAACTGCTTGGAGAACCAGTTGCCGACATTGATCGTGTCGATCTTCACATGGCCGAAGGCATCGCGCTTGACGGTTTCGCCGGAGGCTTCGCGTTCAGCGACGATGGCGTCGAGGCAGGCGCCTTCCGAGACGAACAGCGTGACGAAGCCGGCCCGATCCATGACGGCGCGCAGGCGCTCGGCTTCCGCTTCCAGATTGAAGTCCAGCTCCGGCAGGTAGAGACCGTCGATGTTCTTCAACTGCTTGTTCATCATGAAGCCGTCGACATAGTCGTTGCCGCTGGTCTTCTGGATATAGGCGCGGGCCGTCGCGGCGGTGAGCCAGCCGCAATGACGGCCCATCACCTCATGCACGACGAGGGTGCGCGGCGCGGCGCTCTGCTCGTTGCTGACATGGTCGAAGAAGCCGGCGCCGACTTCGGCGGCCGTCCAGGCGCCGAGCGACTGGCGGATCGGCACGACGTCGTTGTCGACGGTCTTCGGCAGGCCGACGACGGTGAGGTTGTAGCCATTGGCGCCGAGATAGGCGGCAAGGTCGGCCGCCGTCGTGTTGGTGTCGTCGCCGCCGATGGTGTGCAGGATGGTGATGCCGTCCTTGGCGAGGCGCTCGGCCGCCACGCGCAGCGGGTTCTCGCCTTCCTTGACGAGGCCGCGCTTCACGCAGTCGGCGGCATTGGTCAGCTTCACGCGGCTGTTGCCGATGGGCGAGCCGCCATAGCGATGGAGGAGGGGCGCCTTCTCGCGCATGTCCTTGGTGATTTCGATCCGGTCGGCAAGCAGGAGGCCCTGATAGCCCGAGCGATAGGCGACGAGCTCGATCTCGGGCGCGACGTCGCTGTAGCGTTCGATGAGGCCTCCGACGGCGGACGACAGACAGGGCGCGAGCCCGCCGGCGGTCAGCATTGCGACTTTCTGCTTGGCCATAATTCCTCCTCGGCTTCAGCACGTCTCGATGGGTGGGCGTTCTCTAGCGCAGAATCCCCAGAAGGGAAACGGCGCGGCGAACTTATCCGCGCTCTGTGACGGATTGTCTTTTATGCTCCACAGGCAAAAATCCCGCCGCCAGAAAATCGGATGCATCCACTTATTGAGGGACATCAAAATTTTGTCATCCTGACGTTTCCCGCCTTGCTTTCCCTGCAATTGTCTGATCAAGATCACCTTATGTTCCAGAATTCGCCCAGTTGCTTCATCAGTGCCGTGTGGGATCGCCTCGTCGGCATGGTCTCGGATGCCGCCAGCAACGTGCTGTCCGGCGTGGTCGAGGCCGTGCGGACGCTCTTCGAAGGCGACCCGGAAACCCGCCGGCAAGTCGCCTTCTCCGTCGCGATGATCGCGCTTTCCGCCAAGATGGCGAAGGCGGACGGCATCGTCACGACCGCCGAGGTCGATGCCTTCAAGGACATCTTCAAATATCCCGACAACCAGGCGGCCAATGTCGCCCGGCTCTATAACCTCGCGCGCCAGGACGTCTCGGGTTACGAGGCCTATGCGGAGAAGATGAAGGCGCTTTGCGTCTCCTGCGAGAAGAATTGCCCGATCCTCGAGGACATCGTCGACGGCCTGTTCCACATCGCCAAGGCCGATGGCCTGATCCACGAGAAGGAAATGGCCTTCCTCGGCCGCGTCGCGGAAATCTTCGGCATGGCGGACGAGCGCTTCGAGCAGATCACCGCGCGCCATGTCCATATCAGCGGCCGCGATCCCTACAAAGTGCTCGGCGTGAAGCCCAGCGACGACTTCGCCGAGATCCGCAAGCGCTATCGGGTGCTTGCCTCGGAGAACCATCCTGATAGGTTGGTGGCGCGTGGCGTGCCGGCCGAGTTCCATCAGATTGCGAACGACCGCATGGCCGCGCTCAACGCTGCCTATGAGGCGATCGAGAAGGAACGCTGCGCTGCATGAGCGCATTCACATGTGACTATGCCGGCGCGACCGCCGCGCCGTCGCCGAACTTCGGCGAGCGGGCGGGTGGACGCAGGCCCGATATCATCCTCCTGCATTATACCGGCATGGCAACGGCGGACGGCGCGCTGAAGTGGCTTCGCGCGCCCGAAAGCCAGGTCTCCTGTCATTACTTCGTGCACGAGGACGGCCGCGTCGAGCAGCTCGTCAGCGAGGCGAACCGTGCCTGGCATGCCGGAAAGAGCTTCTGGAAGGGCGAGGTCGACATCAATTCGGCCTCCATCGGCGTCGAAATCGCCAATCCTGGCCATCCCGGCGGCCTGCCGGATTTTCCCGATGCGCAGATCGCGGCGGTCATCGAACTGTGTCTCGATTGTGGCGGAAGGTGGGGAATTGCCCCCGAGAGGGTGCTGGCACACAGCGATGTGGCCCCCGTGCGCAAGGTCGATCCGGGTGAAAAATTCCCCTGGGGACGCCTGCATGCGGCCGGTGTCGGGCACTGGGTCGAGCCGTCGCCGATCGCTGGCGGGCGCTTCTTCCAGCAGGGGGATGCCGGCCAGCCGGTGGAGGCGCTGCAGACCATGCTGTCGCTCTACGGCTATGATGTTGATATCGATGGGGTTTATTCGGGAAAAACACACGGTGCGGTCGACGCTTTCCAGCGGCATTTTCGACCGGAACGGGTGGATGGCATCGCCGATTTTTCGACTATCGATACGCTCCATCGCCTGCTCACCGCGCTGCCGCGCCTGGCGGCCTGACAGCCTATGCGTTCATTAGAATATTACAGCCTGTAACAGAAGTTTACCGGTTCGCCACATCCTGACCCGATTGGACATGTTCTTTCAGGCTGCGTTCGTTGCAGCGCAACATGCGATCAGGGCCTGATCGCAATCAACAGGATCGAGACGTTAGCGCAGGGTGCGCGGCTTGGACTGCCGCGGGCCGAGGCTCTGCCTTTGCGCCTTTTGGAGACGACAACTAGATGAGAAGACTTCTTGCTGCCATCAGCGCGGCCTGCCTTTCCGTGTCTGTTTTTTCAGCCGGCATGGCGCATGCAAGCCCCGGCGATGACCGGACCTGGAGCGCCCGGACGCTGTTTCCGAACGCCCAGAATGCCCAGAAAGAAAAGGTCGAAGGCAAGGAAAAGACCCGCAAGACCTCGGGCAAGCGGGGTAAGCGCAAGACCGTTTCCAGCAAGAACGGCGTTGTCGTCGGCAAGCTGAAGACCTTCAAGAGCACGACCGGCTATCCGAAGGCCGACAACCCGCTGACCGCGGAACTGAAGACCGCGAGCTATTCCGGCATGATCCAGACCTATGCGAAGGCCTATGGCGTTCCGGTCGATCTCGCCCATGCCGTCGTGCGCGTCGAGAGCAATTTCAACCCGCGGGCCCGCGGCAGCGCCGGCGAAATCGGCCTCATGCAGATCAAGCCGGCGACGGCGCGCATGATGGGCTACCGCGGCAGCAGCAAGGGGCTCTACGACCCCGAGACGAACATCAAGTTCGGCATGAAGTATCTCGCCATGGCCCATGAGCTTGGCGGCGGCACGACCTGCGGCACCATCCTGAAGTACAATGCCGGCCATGGCGCCAAGCGTATGAACCCGGTCTCCAAGCGCTATTGCGGCAAGGTGCAGAGCTACATCGACTGAGCCGCCGCACCTCCTTCGCGGGCTGGAATCGGCCCGCGGCCATGCTATGCCATGCCGGAAGGTGAGGGCGCAGCATGGTTCGGCATTTCGATTTCGTCGTGGTGGGCAGGGGCATGATGGGCGCGGCCGCCGCGCGGCATCTTGCCAGAACGGGCGCCACCGTGGCGCTCGTCGGCCGGGGCGAACCGGCAGACTGGCAGACGCATGACGGCGTGTTCTCCAGCCACTACGACAGCGGCCGCATTACCCGCACCATCGATCAGGACCCCGACTGGGCATTGCTCGCCCGGCGCTCCATCGCCCGCTACCGGGAGATCGAGGCGGAGAGCGGCATCGGTTTCTATGGCGAGGTCGGCTGCCTGATCAGCGGCCCCGCCGGCGGCGATTTCGTCAATGCGGTGGTGGCCGTCGCCGAGCGTTATGGGCTGGAGGCACCCTTGCTCGACCGGTCCGCGTTACGGGTGCGCTTCCCTTGGTTCGATCTGCCGGAGGCCTCCTCCGGTGTCTTCGAGCAGACGGGTGCAGGCTATGTCGATCCGCGCAGGCTCGTGGCGGCGCAGGTCGCCTGCTTCGAAAAGGCGGGCGGCATCTGCCTGCTCGACGACGTGGTTTCCGTGACGGAGGCCGGCGACCGGGCTTCGGTGGCGCTGAAGGGCGGCGGTTCGCTCACGGGCGGCCGCGTGCTGGTGGCGACGGGCGGTTTTTCTCGGGCGCCGGGGCTGCTGCCGCGCATGCCTGCGTTGGTCGTCAAGGCGCGCACGGTGGTGCTGGCTGAGCTGTCGCCGGGGCAGGCGGAGGCCTATCGCGGCATGCCGTCCTGGATCGACGAAAGCGCGGGGCCGGCCGATCATTTCTATTTCCTGCCGCCCATCCTCTATCCCGACGGCAAGACCTATCTCAAGATCGGCGGCGACCCGATAGATGTGATGATCGAGGACGAGCGGGCGATCGGCGACTGGTTCCGCGGGGAAGGGCGGCCGGAGGCAATCACCCATCTCAGGCGCCTGCTGGCCCGGTCTATCCCGGACCTCGCGCCGGTGCGCCTCCTCTCCGCGCCCTGCGTCACGACCTATACCACCCACGGCTATCCCTATGCCGGTTTCGTAGCTGGCGAGCGCATCGCGCTCCTGACCGGCGGCAACGGGGCGGCGGCGAAGAGTTCGGACGAGATCGGCCGCATCGGCGCCGACCTCGTGATTCGCGGGCGAATGGACGAACCGGATTACACGACGGATTTCGCCGTTCATTTCCGCTGAGGCTCTGGCCTTTCTGTTCGGCATGGGCTAGTCAGCCCCTGCCAGTTGGCCGGGCAGCCGCGCCTTGCAAGGGTCGAAAGGCCGCAGGGTGAGGAAAGTCCGGGCTCCACGGAAACACGGTGCCGGATAACGTCCGGCGGGGGCGACCCCAGGGAAAGTGCCACAGAAAGCAAACCGCCTTCCTCGGAAGGTAAGGGTGAAAGGGTGGGGTAAGAGCCCACCGCGGCCATGGCGACATGGACGGCAAGGTAAACCCCACCGGGAGCAAAACCGAATAGGGATGACGCGGGCCGCGCAAGCGGTCCAGCCCGTTTCCGGGCCGGTCATCCGGGTGGGTTGCAAGAGGCCGGGCGCAAGTCCGGTCCCAGATGAATGGCTGCCACGTTCCGGTTTCGGCCGGAGCCATACAGAACCCGGCTTACAGGCCAACTGGCAAAAATCTCCCTTCCGAGACGATTTTTTTACGATCTGCTAATGCGCTGAATTCCTTGGAGTTCGCGCATGCCTTGTCATGGGTTGGCAAACGCGCGCGCCGTGTTTTGCCGCCTGCAAATACAAGGCGTTGGCAGGGGCTTCCTAACCTTTTGTTAAACTTAACGCCTTATAAACGTTTGACGGTCTAAGTACGGGGAACGAGGTCTCTTCCCATTGACGCCCATATGGTCCCATGGTATCCCAAAATCACACTGCACAAGGACGCATGAGCGTCCGTTCATCGCAAAGCTTTGAGGCAAACCGTCCGGGGACGGTGCGACGCATCCGCGTAGCATCGGGGCAGGTTCGTGTGCGTGTCGTAATGTTGGTCATGCCGGGGTGGATGCACAGCGCTCCGGGTTTGGAAGCGGCTGTATCGCGTCATGAACCGGTTCCTGTCGAATGCGACGAACAGGGTCGATGCCAAGGGGAGGGTTTCCGTTCCTTCGGCGTTCCGTTCCGTGCTCGCGCAGCGCGACATCCGGGAACTATATTGCTTCCAGGATTTCCTGTTTCCGGCGATCAGCGTCGGCGGGCTGGATCTGCTCGATCGTTTCGAGCGCCAGATCGCCAGCGAGGACGTGTTTTCGCCGAAAGCCAACCGGATGTCGCTCCTCATTCACGGGGGCGGCGTCTTCATGAAGCTCGATTCGGAGGG
Source organism: Shinella sp. G-2 (assembly GCF_050172695.1). NCBI lineage: Bacteria > Pseudomonadati > Pseudomonadota > Alphaproteobacteria > Hyphomicrobiales > Rhizobiaceae > Shinella > Shinella sp. G-2. The sequence continues at coordinate 280,088 of NZ_JBBEYH010000001.1, forward strand.
GCGCCTGCCGGTCACGGATTTCATCCGGGACTTCACGGGCATCACGACGGACGTGACCTTTGTCGGTCGGGCGGATCATTTTCAGCTCTGGGCGCCGCAGACATTTCTAGCCACGCAGGCGGCTGCCCGGGAAGAGTTCAGAACGCGAGGTCTGGGCTCGGAGTAAGACGGAGAATCGGAATGGCGGCGGATCTTGGCGGAGGTTTTTCTGATGCCGATGGCGGACCGGTCCGTCACATTCCGGTTCTTCTCTCCGAAGTCCTCGAAGCGCTCGCGCCGAAGCCCGGCCAGGTCATCCTCGACGGCACGTTCGGCGCAGGCGGCTATACGTCGGCCATCCTTGCGGCCGGTGCCGACGTGATCGGTCTCGACCGCGACCCGACGGCCATTGCCGGCGGGCAGGAACTGGTCAAGGCCTCCGGCGGCCGGCTTTCCCTCATCCATTCCCGCTTCTCCGATCTCGCCGCGCATGCGCCCGCAGGCGGGCTCGACGGCGTCGTGCTCGATATCGGCGTCTCCTCCATGCAGATCGATGAAGCCGATCGCGGTTTTTCCTTCCAGAAGAACGGCCCGCTCGACATGCGCATGTCGGCCTCCGGCGTCTCGGCGGCCGATGTCGTCAATCGCGCCAAGGTTTCCGACCTCATCCGCATCTTCGGCTTCCTCGGCGAGGAGAAGCAGGCCGGCCGCATCGCGCGCGCCATCGAGAAGGCCCGCGAGAAGGAGCCCTTCACGACGACCCGCCAGCTCGCCAACCTCATCGAGCTGACGACGCCGCGCAAGGCCAAGGACAAGATCCATCCGGCGACGCGCGTCTTCCAGGCGCTGCGCGTTTTCGTCAACGACGAACTCGGGGAACTGGCCGAAGCGCTGATCGCCGCCGAGCGCGCGCTGAAACCCGGCGGCCGCCTCGTCATCGTTTCCTTCCATTCGCTGGAAGACCGCATCGTCAAGAAATTCTTCCAGGATCGTTCCGGCAAGGCCGCCGGATCGCGCCATCTGCCGGAAGTTCACGACAAAGCCGCAACCTTCGCACCAGTCGGGCGCCCTATGGTGGCTGCCAGCGACGAGGAGAGCGCGGTCAATCCGCGCGCCCGATCCGCGAAGCTGAGGGCAGGCGAGCGCACCAGCGCCCCTGCCGGGACGGATGATCTGTCCATTTTCAACCTGCCAAACCTTGCCAGCATCGAGAAGATGGGAAGCTGAGTGATGTTCCGTACCCTTGATGTCGTGATGATCGCCGTCATGACCGCAGCAGCCACCGTCACCTATTCGATCAAGCACCAGGCCGAGAACAAGCTCGAAGAGGTTCGCAAGCTCGATGCCGAGATCAAGCTGGAGGAAGACACGATCGACCTTCTCAAGGCCGACTGGGCGCTGCTGACCCAGCCGAACCGTCTGAACCGTCTCGTGAAGACCTTCGAGGCCGACCTGAAGCTCGTGCCGACCGAATCGACCCAGCTCGCGCAGCCGAACGAACTGCCGATGCGCACAGACGAACTGCCGGCGCTGGAGCCGGCCAAGGACGAGAAGGTGGCCGACGGCGCCAAGAAGAACAAGAAGAAGGCCTCGGGCACGGACGCAATCCAAACCGGATCGGTGGCCAACTGATGTCGTTCCTCTCCCGCATCATGGACCTGAAGAGCAAGGCGCATTTCAGCGCCGGCGGCAACAACAACACCCGGACCGGCGGCAATGGCGGGCAGTCCTTCGAAGGCACGCGCAAGCGCACCGGTTCGCAGGCCCGCAGCCGCGTCGCCGTCATCATCTGCTGCTTCGGCATGGTCTATGCCGTCATCGGCGGCCGCCTCGTGCAATACGGCATGGCTTCGCCGGAAACCGTCTCCTCCATCGGCCCGGCCGACCACCTGATGGCCTCGCGCCCCGACATCGTCGACCGCAACGGCGAAATCCTCGCCACAGACATCCGAACCGTCTCGCTCTATGCCGAGCCGCACAAGATCGTCGACGCGGACGAGGCCGTGGAAATGCTGGCGACCGTGATGCCCGACCTCGACCGTCGCGGCACCTATCGCAAGCTCACCTCCAAATCCCGCTTCCAGTGGCTCAAGCGCCAGCTTACCCCGAAGCAGCAGAGCCGCATCCTGGCGCTCGGCATTCCCGGCGTCGGCTTCCGGCCGGAAAAGCGCCGCTTCTATCCGGGCGGCGCCACCGCCTCGCACATCGTCGGCCACGTCAATATCGACAACCGCGGCATTGCCGGCATGGAGCGCTACATCGACAGCCAGGGCCTTGCCGACCTTGCCGCCATCGGCATGACGAGCGACGCCAAGCTGGAGCCGGTGCGCCTGTCCATCGACCTGCGCGTCCAGGCCATCGTGCGCGAAGTCGTCAAGGAAGGCATGGAGAAATACAAGGCGATCGCCGCCGGCGCCGTCGTGCTCGACGTGCATACCGGCGAAGTCCTCGCCATGGCCTCCTATCCCGACTACGACCCGAACAAGCCGGCGGAAGGGGCCAAGGAAGGCTGGATGAACCGCATGTCGAACGGCACGTTCGAGATGGGCTCGACCTTCAAGAGCTTCACGACGGCGATGGCGCTCGATTCGGGCAAGGTGAAGCTGACCGACAGCTTCGACGCCCGCGCGCCCATCCGCATCGGCGGCTTCACCATCAAGGACTTCCACGGCAAGCATCGCGTGCTGACCGTGCCGGAAATCTTCCAGTATTCCTCGAACATCGGTACGGCCAAGATGGCCGACGTCGTCGGCATCGAGGGGCACAAGGAGTTCCTGACGCGTCTCGGCCTGCTCACCCGCATGGACACCGAACTGCCCGAGGTGAAGACCCCGAGCCAGCCGCGCGAATGGAAGAAGATCAACTCGATCACCATCTCCTTCGGCCACGGCGTTTCCACCACCCCGCTGCAGACGGCGGTGGCGGGCGCGGCGCTCATCAACGGCGGCAAGCTCATCAATCCCACCTTCCTGCCGCGCACGAAGGAAGAGGCCGACGAGATCGCCAAGGTCGTCATCGGCCCCTCGACGGTCGACAGCATGCGCTACCTCTTCAAGCTCAACGCAAACGACGGCTCCGGCCGGCGTTCGCTCGTGCCCGGCTTCAATGTCGGCGGCAAGACGGGCACCGCCAACAAGGTGGTCGGCGGGCGTTACTCCAACACGCAGAACTTCAACGCCTTCCTGTCCGGCTTCCCGATCGACGATCCGAAATATGTCGTGCTGACCTTCATCGACGCGCCGCAGACGGGCGAGGGCGGTGGACGCACCGCCGGCCTCAACGCCGCGCCGATGGTGGGCGAGATCATCCGCCGCTCCGCCGCGCTTCTCGGTGTAAAGCCGAAATTCGGTGAGGACGGGTCTGCCATGCTTGTGTCTTATTGAACGGAGAAGACGGGACGCCGATTCGGAAGCGAAACGGCGCCCACAGAAAGCACATAGAGCGGACAATGAAGATCAGTGACCTTGCCGGACCCGAAATCGAACTCTCGAGCGCCGTAGCCTCCCTCGACGTCAGCGGCATCACGAGCGACAGCCGGACGGTCAAGCCGGGCGATCTCTTCGTCGCCGTCTCGGGCACCAAGGCCAATGGCAGCGCCTTCATCGCCGATGCGCTTTCCCGCGGCGCCGCCGCCGTCGTCGTTGCCGCAGGCACGCCTGTCGAAGCGTCGGCTCCGGTCGTCGCCGTCGCCGAACCGCGCCGTTTCCTGGCGCTTGCCGCCGCGCGCTTCCACGGCCGCCAGCCGGAAACCATGGTCGCTGTCACGGGCACCGCCGGCAAGACCTCCGTCGCCTCCTTCACGCGCCAGATCTGGGCGCATGCCGGCCATGCGGCCGCGATGATCGGCACGACCGGCGTCGTCGCCCCCGGCCGCAACGACTACGGCTCGCTGACGACACCCGATCCGGTTTCCCTGCACGCGCTGCTCGCCGAGCTTGCCGATGCCGGCGTCACCCATGCGGCGATGGAAGCTTCCAGCCACGGCCTCGACCAGTCGCGCCTCGACGGCGTCAGGCTCGCCGCCGCCGCCTTCACCAATCTCGGCCGCGACCATATGGACTACCACCCGACGGTGGAGCACTACATGGCCTCCAAGATGCGGCTCTTCGATACGCTGCTCGCAAAGGGCGCGCCGGCCGTCATCTATGCCGATGACGAATGGTCGGGCGTCGCCATCGACGCGGCGCGCAAAGCCGGGCTCGACGTGCGCACGGTCGGTCGCAAGGGCGACTTCCTGGCGCTGAAGCGCGTCGAGCACTTCCGCCACAAACAGACCGCCGAAATCCATATCGGCGACGAGATCTTCGAGGTGCACATTCCGCTCGCCGGCGATTTCCAGGTGGCCAATGCGCTGGTCGCGGCCGGCCTTGCCATCTCGACGGGCGTTCCCGCCGCCGTCGCCATGGCGGCGCTGGAAAAGCTCATCGGCGCCGCTGGCCGTCTCGAACTGGTCGGCCATGCCAGGAACGGCGCGCTCGCCTATGTCGACTATGCGCACAAGCCCGACGCGCTGGAAAACGTGCTGACCTCGGTGCGCCCCTTCACGACGGGCCGCGTCATCGTGGTCTTCGGCTGCGGCGGCGACCGCGACAAGGGCAAGCGGCCGATCATGGGCGAGATCGCCACCCGTCTTGCGGACGTGGTGATCGTGACCGACGACAATCCGCGCTCCGAAGTTCCTGCCGTCATCCGTTCCGAGATCATGGCCGCCGCCAAGGGCGCGACCGAGATCGGCGACCGCGCGGCGGCGATCCGCAGCGCCGTGGAGATGCTGCAGTCGGGCGACACGCTGATCGTCGCCGGCAAGGGGCATGAGGAAGGCCAGACCGTCGGTGCGGCCACGCTGCCCTTCTCCGACCATGCCGAACTGCGCAAGGCCCTGGAGGAACTCGACCGGTGAAATGGCTCTGGAACAGCGCTGATCTCATCGCGGCCATGCATGGCCGCCCCATCGGCAACCTGCCCGAGGGTGTGACCGGCATTTCCATCGACAGCCGGGCCATCACGCCCGGCGAAGCCTTCTTCGCCATCAAGGGCGACCGCGTCGATGGCCATGATTTCGCAAGCTTCGCCGTCGCCAACGGCGCAGGACTGCTCGTCGTCAGCGAAGGCAAGCTGCCGGCGCTCGGACGGCTCGTCACGCCGATGATCGTCGTGCCGGACGTGCTGCAGGCGCTGGTCGATCTCGGCTGCGCGGCGCGCGACCGCACGGCCGCCCGCATCATCGCCGTCACCGGTTCTGTCGGCAAGACGACGACCAAGGAGATGCTGCGCCAGGCGCTGTCGCCCTCCGGCAGCGTGCATGCCTCGGTCGCCTCCTTCAACAACCATTGGGGCGTGCCGCTGACGCTGGCGCGCATGCCGGAGACCACCGACTACGGCATCTTCGAGATCGGCATGAACCATGCCAACGAGATCCGCCCGCTGGTCGGCATGGTGCGCCCGCATGTCGCCATGATCACCACGATCGCCCCGGCCCATCTCGGCAATTTCCGTGACCTCGAGGAGATCGCTGCCGCGAAGGCGGAAATCTTCGACGGCGTCGTGCCGGGCGGCCACGCGGTGCTCAACCGCGACAACGAGCAGTTCGCCTTTCTCGAAAAGGCGGCCAAGGCCGCCGGCGTCACCCATATCCACAGCTTCGGCGCCGATTCGAAATCCGAATTCCGCCTGCTCGATTTCGTCAGCGGCGGCGAGGGCAGCCTGTTGCGCGCCTCGGTCGGCGGGCAGACGCTGGAAGTGCCGATGGGCGCGCCCGGCCGGCACATAGCCGAAAATGCCGTGGCGGTGCTCGGCGCCGTGCATCTTGCCGGCGGCGACATCGAGAAGGCCATGGCCGGCCTTGCCACCATGCAGGCCGAGAAGGGTCGCGGCCGGCGTTACCGCCTTGCCAAGGACGGTGGCTGGTTCACGCTGATCGACGAGAGCTACAACGCCAATCCCGCCTCGATGCGGGCCGCGATCGCGCTGTTGCGCGATGCCGCGCCGCAGGACGATGGCCGGCGCATCGCCGTGCTTGGCGACATGCTGGAAATGGGCGAACATTCGCCGGCCGTGCATGCCGGGCTTGCCGAACCGCTCGTCAATGCCGGTATCGGCACGGTCTGGCTCGGCGGCCCCGACATGGCGGCGCTGCGCGACGCGCTGCCCGAGGGCATCGAGACGGAATATCGCGAGACGGCCGACCAGCTTGCCGCCCATGCGCTTGCCGCGGTGCGGCCGGGCGACGTCCTGGTCGTCAAATCGTCGAAGGGCACGGGATTCAGCCGCATCGTGGCGGCCCTGCTTGACAAATATCCGGCGCTCCCCGAGAGGGAACGCGAGAATTGAGGGAGGTTCGGCCGGGCAGACGTCCGCCGGACCTTATCTTTTATGTGATTTGCTTCCCATCTCCGGTCGGTCACACCGGGGACGCTTCGGGGAACCTTTGGGGAAAGGGTGACAATGCTGCTTTGGCTCGTCGAGCTGGCTGACACCGTTCAGGTGTTCAACCTGTTCCGCTACATTACCTTCCGGACCGGCGCTGCGCTGTTCACCTCGGCAACGATCGTCTTCCTGTTCGGGCCGATGATCATCTCCTCGCTGCGCATTCGCCAGGGCAAGGGCCAGCCGATCCGCGCCGACGGGCCGCAGACCCATTTCAAGAAGGCCGGCACCCCGACCATGGGCGGCCTGATGATCCTCGCCGGCATCGTCGGCAGCGCGCTCCTGTGGGCCGACCTTTCCAACGTCTATGTGGTCGCGACGCTGCTCGTCACGCTCGGCTTCGGCGCCATCGGCTTCTATGACGACTACCTGAAGGTCACCAAGCAGACCGACAAGGGCTTTTCCGGCAAGGCGCGCCTCGGCCTCGAATTCATCATCGCGGGCGCTGCGACCTATTTCATGATGCGGGCCTCGCTTTCGGCCGGCGCCGCGGGCTCCACCTTCGGCTCCTCCATCGCCTTCCCCTTTGCCAAGGACCTGCTGATCAACCTCGGCATCTTCTTCGTGCTCTTCGGCGGCTTCGTCATCGTCGCGGCCGGCAATGCGGTGAACCTGACCGACGGTCTCGACGGCCTCGCCACCGTTCCCGTCATGATCTCGGCCGCCTCCTTCGGCGTCATCGCCTATCTCGCCGGTAACGCGGTGTTTTCCAACTATCTGCAGATCCATTTCGTGCCCGGCACCGGCGAGCTTGCCGTCGTGCTCGGCGCCGTCATCGGCGCGGGCCTCGGCTTCCTGTGGTTCAACGCGCCGCCGGCCGCCATCTTCATGGGCGACACCGGTTCGCTGGCCCTCGGCGGCCTGATCGGCACGGTCGCGGTCGCCACCAAGCACGAGATCGTCATGGCGATCATCGGCGGTCTCTTCGTCATGGAGACCCTGTCGGTCATCATTCAGGTCGCCTCGTTCAAGCTCACCGGCAAGCGCGTCTTCCTGATGGCACCGATCCACCACCACTTCGAAAAGAAGGGCTGGACGGAAAGCCAGGTCGTCATCCGCTTCTGGATCATCGCCGTCGTTCTGGCGCTGGTCGGCCTTTCCACTCTCAAGCTGCGGTAAGGCTCCGATGATCCCGGTCACCACCTTCAAAGGCAAGGCCGTCGCGCTCTTCGGGCTCGGCGGCTCCGGCCTTGCGACGGCGCTGGCGCTTGCCGCGGGCGGCGCCGACGTCACCGCCTGGGATGACAGCCCGGCAAGCGTCGAGAACGCGTCTACGGCCGGCATCCGGACCGGGGACCTGCGCAATCTCGACTGGAAGACCATCGATGCGCTGGTGCTGTCGCCGGGCGTGCCGCTGACCCATCCCAAGCCGCACTGGAGCGCCGAGCTTGCGCGCGCCGCAGGTGTAGAGATCGTAGGCGACGTCGAGCTGTTCGTGCGCGAGCGCCGGACACATGCGCCCGATTGCCCCTTCGTCGCCATCACCGGCACGAACGGCAAATCCACCACCACGGCGCTCATCGCCCATATCCTGAAAGCGAGCGGCCGCGACACGCAGCTCGGCGGCAATATCGGCACGGCCGTGCTGACGCTGGACCCGCCCAAGGCCGGCCGGTTCTACGTCGTCGAGTGCTCGTCCTACCAGATCGACCTCGCGCCTTCGCTGAACCCCTCCGCCGGCATCCTGCTCAATCTGACGCCCGACCATCTCGACCGTCACGGCTCGATGCAGCACTATGCCGACGTCAAGGAACGGCTGGTCGCCGGCAGCAAGACCGCGATCGTCGGCGTCGACGACACGTTCTGCGAAATCATCGCCGACCGCTTGGAGCGGGCCGGCACGAAGGTCGTGCGCATTTCCAAGCGCAACGTTCTGGCCGATGGCATCTATGCCGAGGGCGCGCGCCTGATCCTGGCGCAAAGCGGGGCCACGCGGCAGATCGCCGATCTTGCGCCGATCCAGACACTGCGCGGCAGCCACAATGCCCAGAACGCCGCGGCCGCCGTCGCCGCCTGCCTGGCGGTGGGCGTCGGCGAGGACGAGATCCGCGCCGGGCTTGCCTCCTTCCCCGGTCTCAAGCACCGCATGCAGCCGGTCGGGCGCAAGGGCGAAACGCTCTTCGTCAACGATTCCAAGGCGACGAATGCCGATGCGGCAGCGCCCGCCCTGTCGAGCTTCGAGCGCATCTACTGGATTGCCGGCGGCGTGCCGAAAGAGGGAGGCATCGCCTCCCTCGGCAGCTTCTTCCCGAAGATCGCCAAAGCCTATCTCATCGGCGAGGCGGCGGCGGCCTTTGCCGAGACGCTCGGCGGCGCGGTGCCGCACGACATGTCCGGCACGCTGGAACGGGCGGTGCAGGATGCGGCGGCGGATGCGGAGCGGGACGGCGGTTCCGTTGCGGTTCTGCTCTCCCCGGCTTGCGCAAGCTTCGACCAGTACAAGAACTTTGAAGTCCGTGGCGATGCCTTCGTGAAACACGTCGCGGCATTGCCCGGCGTGTCGATGCTGGTCGCGGTTTGAACGCATGCAATTCCGGCGGACGCGTGCGGCGGCTGCAGACGGAATTGATCTGAAACAGGGGAAAGAGACATGGTTAGTCGTGCCGAACGTGGTGCATTGGCGGACTGGTTCTGGACGATAGACCGGTTCTTCCTCGCGGCCTTCATCCTTCTGATGGGCCTCGGTTTCATGCTGTCCTTCGCTGCCAGCCCGGCGGTCGCCGAGCGGCTCGGGCTCGACAGCTTCCACTTCGTCAAGCGCCACGCGGTGTTCCTCCTGCCGGCCATTGCGGTGATGTTCGGCATCTCCTTCATGTCGCCGCGGCAGGTGCGGCGCGCGGCGATGATCCTTCTCGTCGTTTCGCTGGCGGCCATGGTGCTGGCGCTGTTCTTCGGCGTTGAGGTCAAGGGCTCGCGCCGCTGGATTTCCATCGGCAGCTTCTCCATCCAGCCGTCGGAATTCATGAAGCCGGCTTTCGTCGTCATCTGCGCCTGGCTCTTCGCCGAACATGCCCGCCAGCCGGAAATCCCCGGCAACCTCTTCGCCATCATCCTTTTCGGCATCGTCGCGGCGCTGCTCGTCGCCCAACCGGACCTTGGCCAGACCATCCTGACCGCCGCCGTCTGGGGCGGCATGTTCTTCATGGCCGGCATGCCGTGGCTGTGGATCATCATTCTCGGCGGTGCGGCTGTCGGCGGCCTGCTGACGGCCTATACGTTCCTTCCCCACGTGGCGGCGCGTATCGACAAGTTCTGGACCGGCGAGGGCGACACGTTCCAGATGGATACCGCGCGCGAGGCGATCATTCGCGGCGACTGGTTCGGCCAGGGCCCGGGCGAGGGCACGGTCAAGCGGATCATTCCCGACAGCCACACCGACTTCATCTTCTCGGTCGCCGCCGAAGAGTTCGGCATCATCTTCTGCATGGTCATCGTCATGATCTTCGCCTTCGTGGTGATGCGCGGCCTCAACCATGCCTTCAAGGAGCGCAACGATTTCACGCGCTTCGCCGTCGCCGGCCTCGTGCTGCAGATGGGCACGCAGTCCATGATCAATATCGGCGTGAACCTTGAGCTGCTGCCGGCCAAGGGCATGACGCTGCCGCTGATCTCCTATGGCGGCTCGTCGATGATCGCGATCTGCGTGACGGCCGGCTTCATCCTGGCGCTGACCCGCCACCGGCCGGAAAAGCGCGCTTCCGAGCGCAGCCTCTTCCGCGGCGGTATCGTGGCGCCCGCTGAATAAGGGTTTTGCATGAACAAAGGCATCGTTCTTCTCGCCGCCGGGGGTACCGGCGGCCATCTCTTTCCCGCAGAGGCGCTGGCCCATGAGCTGAAGGCCGGCGGCTGGTCGGTGCATCTCGTCACCGACAGCCGCGCCGAGCGCTTTGCCGGCAAGTTCCCGGCTGACGAGATCCATGTCGTGCCGTCCGCGACCATCGGGTCGAAGAACCCGATCAGCGTCGCCAGATCGCTCTTCACGCTCTGGAAGGGCATTCGCGTGGCGCGCAAGCTGATGGCGCGCCTGCGGCCGAAGGTCGTCGTCGGTTTCGGCGGCTACCCCACCGTGCCGCCGCTCATCGCCGCCACCGGCATGGGCATCCCCTCGATGATCCACGAGCAGAACGCCGTCATGGGCCGCGCCAACAAGGCGCTCGCCGCCCGCGTTAAGGCAATCGCCGGCGGTTTCCTGCCCGAAACGGGCGGGCAATATGCGCAAAAGACCGTGACGACGGGCAATCCCGTGCGCCCCGCGGTTCTCGACGCCGCAACCCTTGCCTATGAGGCGTCGGCAGACGGCGAATTCCGCCTCGTCGTCTTCGGCGGCAGCCAGGGCGCGCAGTTCTTTTCCAAGGCCATTCCTTCGGCGATCGCGGCCCTCGAGCCGCAGGACCGCGCACGGCTGAAGATCACCCAGCAGGCACGACCGGAAGATCGCGACGAGGTGGTGCGCAGCTATGCCGATCTCGGCATCCCCGCTGACGTTTCTCCCTTCTTCACGGACATGGCCGCGCGCATCGGCCACGCGCATCTCATCATCAGCCGGTCCGGCGCCTCCACGGTGTCGGAAGTGTCGGTCATCGGCCGGCCGGCCATTCTCGTGCCCTATCCCTATGCGCTCGATCACGACCAGGCGGCCAATGCCGCCGCGCTCGCCTCCGGCGGCGGGGCGAAGGTGATCGCGCAGTCGGAGCTTTCGACGGAGCGGCTCGCCAGCATCGTTTCCAAGGCGATGCACGATCCCGCGGGCATGGCGACCATGGCCGCAAACGCCAGAAAGGCGGGCAAACCGGATGCCGCGCGCTTGCTAGCCTCCATGGTTGAGGCTATTGCGGGCGGCAAGACGATCGCACAATTCAAGGGAGAACGGCCATGAAGATGCCGCAGAGCATAGGGCTCGTTCATTTCATCGGCATTGGCGGCATCGGCATGAGCGGCATTGCCGAAGTGCTGCACAATCTCGGCCACCGCGTGCAGGGTTCCGACCAGGCGGACAGCGCAAACGTGCAGCGCCTGCGCGACAAGGGCATCGAGGTCTTCGTCGGCCACAAGGCGGAAAATCTCGGCGATGCCGAAGTGGTGGTCGTTTCGACCGCCATCAAGAAGAACAATCCGGAACTGATCGCGGCGCGCGAAAAGCTGCTGCCGGTGGTCCGCCGCGCCGAAATGCTCGCCGAGCTGATGCGCTTCCGCAATGCCATCGCCATCGGCGGCACACACGGCAAGACGACGACGACCTCGATGGTCGCCACGCTGCTCGATGCCGGCGGGCTCGACCCGACGGTCATCAACGGCGGCATCATCAATGCCTATGGCACCAATGCCCGCATGGGCGAGGGCGAGTGGATGGTGGTGGAGGCCGACGAGTCGGACGGCACCTTCCTGAAGCTGCCCGCCGATGTCGCCATCGTCACCAATATCGATCCGGAACACCTCGACCATTACGGCAGCTTCGACGCCGTGCGCGCGGCCTTCCGCCAGTTCGTCGAGAACGTGCCCTTCTACGGCTTCGGCGTCATGTGCCTCGACCATCCCGAGGTGCAGGCCATGGTCAGCCGCATCGAGGACCGCAAGGTCATCACCTATGGCGAGAATCCGCAGGCGGACGTGCGCTTCGGCAATATCCGCATGGACGGCGCGACATCCGTCTTCGACGTGGAAATCCGCCGCCGCCGTACCGGCCAGGTGATTTCGCTGAAGGACCTGCGTTTGCCGATGCCGGGCCGCCACAACGTGTCCAACGCGACCGCCGCCATCGCCGTCGCCCAGCGCCTCGGCATCGCGCCGGAAGCGATTGCCAAGGGACTGGCGAGCTTCGGCGGCGTCAAGCGCCGCTTCACGCTGACCGGTAGCTGGAACGGCGTGAACGTCTATGACGACTACGGCCACCATCCCGTCGAGATCAAGGCCGTGCTGCGTGCGGCGCGCGAAGCCTGCGCGGGCCGAATCATCGCCGTGCACCAGCCGCACCGCTACAGCCGCGTCGCGAGCCTCTTCGAAGAGTTCGCCGGCTGCTTCAACGATGCCGACACGATCCTGATCGCGCCGATCTACGCGGCCGGCGAGGATGCCATCGACGGGGTGAGCGCCGAGGAACTTGTTTCCCGCATCAAGTCCGGCGGCCATCGCGACGCCCGGTTCCTCTCTTCGCCGGAAGCGCTGGCGGGGATTGTCGCCGGCATTGCAAAACCCGGCGATTTCGTGGTTCTCTTGGGGGCCGGCAGCATCACGCATTGGGCGCAGGCGCTGCCCGGCGAATTGACAGGCATTTCGGGACAGGTGGCATGAAGACGGTTGATGGGGCAAAACTTCTGGCGTCGTTGGGCGAGGGCATCAAGGAGGTCCGCGGCCGCCTGACGCCGGATGCGCCGATGGACCGCGTGACGTGGTTCCGCGCCGGCGGCCTTGCCGAGCTGATGTTCCACCCGCACGATGTCGACGACCTCGTGACCTTCCTGAAGCTGGTGCCGGAAGAGGTGCCGCTGACGGTGACGGGCGTCGGCTCGAACCTTCTGGTGCGCGATGGCGGCATTCCCGGCATCGTCATCCGCCTTTCGGCCAAGGGCTTCGGCGATGTCGAGCTGGCCGGCGACAACCGCATCAAGGCCGGGGCCATCTGCCCGGACAAGAACATCGCCGCCATGGCGCTGGATCACGGCATCGCCGGCTTCGAATTCTACTACGGCATTCCCGGCTCCATCGGCGGTGCGCTGCGCATGAATGCCGGCGCCAATGGCGGTGAGACGAAGGATCTTGTCCTGGAAGTCCACGCCGTCGACCGCAAGGGCAACCAGCACGTGCTCAGCAATGCGGACATGGGCTACAGCTACCGCCATTCCACCGCCTCCAAGGACCTCATCTTCACCCATGCCGTGTTCCAGGGACAGGCGGGCGACAAGGAAGAGATTCGCGGGAAGATGGACGCCGTGCGCCAGCATCGCGAGACCGTGCAGCCGATCCGCGAGAAGACCGGCGGCTCGACCTTCAAGAATCCGGAAGGGCACTCGGCCTGGAAGCTGATCGACGAGGCGGGCTGCCGCGGCGTGATGATCGGCGGCGCGCAGATGTCGCCCATGCACTGCAACTTCATGATCAATACCGGGCAGGCGACCGGCTACGAGCTGGAATATCTCGGCGAGACCGTGCGCAGCCGCGTGCTGGAGCATTCCGGCATCATGCTGCAATGGGAAATCAAACGCCTCGGTAACTTCATGCCAGGTTACGAGGTCAAGGAATTTCTGGGCCGCGCAACGGCCTGATCCTTGATGCACTTGCTGGAGGGTTTGCCGGCCGCCTCGGGTGGTCCGTAAACCCTCTCTCCCCCCACGCAAGTTCATCACACTTCATGTAAGGCCGCGTGATTGTCGCGCGGCAAGGCTTCGCCATGCGAGGTCGTATCGGGGGCGTTCATGTTCAGGAAACTCACGGCCGAATTCATCGGTACGTTCTGGCTCATCTTCATCGGCAGCGGCAGCGGCATTCTGGCCGCGACCTTTCCTGAGATCGGCATCGGCATCGTCGGCATTTCCTTTTCCGCCGGCATCGCGCTGATGGCGATGATCTATACGATCGGCGGCGTTTCGGGAGGGCATATGAACCCTGCCGTTTCGGTGGGCCTTGCCGTTGCCGGCAAATTCCCGGCGTCGCAGGTATTGCCCTATGCTCTGGCGCAGGTGGCGGGCGCTGCCGCGGCCGCGGCGACGCTCTACCTCGTCGCCTCCGGTAAAGCCGGTTTCGTGGCGGGCGGTTTCGGTGCCAACGGCTATGGCGACCTGTCGCCAGGCGGCTATTCGCTGACGGCGGCGCTGGTGACCGAAGTGGTGCTGATGGCGCTCTTCCTCTTCATCATCCTCGGCTCGATCCATGACCGCGTCCCGACGGGCTTCGCACCCATTTCCATCGGCCTCAGCCTGACGGGGATCAACCTCGTGTCGATCCCGATCACCAACACGTCGCTCAATCCGGCCCGTTCCACGGCGCTCGCGCTCTTCGCCGACACGGCGGCCCTCTCGCAGCTCTGGCTGTTCTGGTTCGCCCCGATGCTTGGCGCCGTCATCGGCACGCTGGTCTGGAAGGTCATCGGCGAGAAGGATTGATCGCAAGCGCGGGCCGGACCGGTGTTCGCGCGGCCATGAAAGCGCCGCGCGGCTGCCTTTATTCAGCCTTCATTCAGGGAATTTTAGCGAATGCTGTCTCCGGTCGCGCAATAGTTGCGGGGCCGAATCTCGCTCCAGCGGGTTTTGACAGGGGACATTCATGTTCAAGAAACTTTCGGCCGAATTTCTCGGCACGTTCTGGCTTGTCTTCGGCGGTTGCGGCAGCGCCGTCCTGGCGGCTGCATTTCCCGAGGTTGGCATCGGCCTTCTCGGTGTTTCCTTCGCCTTCGGCCTGACGGTGCTGACCATGGCCTACACGGTCGGCGGCATTTCCGGCGGGCACTTCAATCCGGCCGTCTCCCTCGGCCTGACGGTCGCCGGCAAATTCCCGGCATCCAGCCTCGTGCCGTATATCGTGGCGCAGGTCGTCGGCGCCGTTGCCGCGGCTGCGGTGCTCTATGTCATCGCCTCCGGCAAGGCCGGCTTTGCCGCCGGCGGTTTTGCCTCGAACGGCTATGGCGAGCTGTCGCCGGGCGGCTATTCGCTGACGGCGGCACTGGTGGCGGAAGTGGTGCTGACGGCCTTCTTCCTGATCATCATCCTGGGGTCGACCCATGGCCGCGCGCCGGCGGGTTTCGCGCCCATCGCCATCGGCCTCGGCCTGACGCTGATCCATCTCGTCTCGATCCCGGTGACCAACACCTCGGTCAATCCGGCCCGCTCGACGGGCGTGGCGCTCTTTGCCGAGACGGCTGCGCTCTCGCAGCTCTGGCTGTTCTGGCTGGCTCCTCTCCTCGGCGCCGTTGTCGGCGGCGTGATCTGGAAGATCGTCGGCGAAAACGATTGATCGGCAGACACAGGAAACCCGCCGCGGTGACGCGGCGGGTTTTTCGTTTCAGGCCTTCCGGAAGGGCTCAGACCTCTTCCTTGCCCGAGAGCAGGATGCAGGCCAGCGTGATCACGGCGGAAAGGCCGAGATAGTAACCGACATAGGTCATGCCGTAGGTCGCCTGCAGCCATGTCGCGATATAGGGCGCGAGCGAAGCGCCGAAGATGCCCGCGAAATTGAACGTGATCGACGAACCGGTGTAGCGCACCTTGGTGGGGAAGGGCGCGGCGAGCGCCGTGCCGATCAGGCCGTAGGTCATGCCCATCAGTGCCATGGCGAGGATCACGAAGACGAAGATCCCGGTTTCGCCGCCGGTCATCAGACCCGGCAGGAAGAACGAGAAGATGCCGATGAGAACGGTGGAGGCGATCAGCACTTCGCGGCGGCCGAATCGTTCGGCGAGTTTTCCGGCGAGGGGAATGAACAGGCCGAACAGCACCGATCCAACGAGCTGGATTTCCAGCGCTTCGACGAAGGGGAGCTTCAGGACCTTGACGTTGTAGGAGAGCAGGTAGGCCGAGCCGATATAGAACAGCACGAAGGTGGCGAGCGCGACGAAGGTGCCGAGCACGAGGCTGCGCTTGTGGTTGCGGAAGAGTTCAACGACCGGCACCTCCACGCGTTCCTGCTTTTCTATGGCCTTCTGGAAGGCGGGCGTCTCGGTGATCGACAGGCGGACCCACAGACCGACGGCGATCAGCACGATCGACGCGACGAAGGGGATGCGCCAGCCCCAGGCAAGCAGCGATTCCTGCGGCATGACATGCAGCAGCAGCCAGAAGACGCCGGAGGAGAGGAAAAGGCCGACCGGAGCGCCGAGCTGCGGGAACATGCCGTACCAGCTGCGCTTGCCGGGAGGCGCGTTTTCCGTGGCGAGCAGAACCGCGCCGCCCCATTCGCCGCCAAGGCCGAAGCCCTGGCCGAAGCGGCACAGTGCCAGGAGCAGCGGCGCAAGCACGCCGATCGATTCGTAGGACGGCAGAAGACCGATGATGACGGTCGAGATGCCCATGGTCAGCAAGGCGGCGACGAGCGTCGTCTTGCGGCCGACGCGGTCGCCATAATGCCCGAACACGATCGCGCCGAGCG
The DNA here is from genome assembly GCF_050172695.1 of Shinella sp. G-2. Classification (NCBI taxonomy): domain Bacteria; kingdom Pseudomonadati; phylum Pseudomonadota; class Alphaproteobacteria; order Hyphomicrobiales; family Rhizobiaceae; genus Shinella; species Shinella sp. G-2. The sequence continues at coordinate 296,567 of NZ_JBBEYH010000001.1, forward strand.
GGCGGGCGAAGAATGCGATGGAGAAGGTTGCGAAGGAGGCGAGCAGGGCGGTCGTCGGATCGCTGTTCGGGAAAAACAGTGTCGGGAAGACCAGCACGGCGGCCGTGGCGTAAACATAGAAATCGAAGAATTCGATGGTCGTTCCGACCAGGCTTGCAAAGAGAACCCGCGCCGGGGAGTTGAGGCCGGCGTGGGTGGAATGCGTTGCGGTCGGCGACCCGGAAGTGAGCTGTTCACTCATTGTCGGGGGCCTTTCTGAAGTTTCTTGTCGCCGTCTTGGGAGGCAGCGGGGTTCCCCTACGCCAACGCATGGGGCGATGGAACAATAAAAGGTCCCGAAAGATCAAAAAATCGTACTTTTCGTGCGCCTCGCCGCTTTCCGGCGTTTACCAAGGTGTTCGGCGGTTTTGGGCGGCTTTGCCGCCGCCCTTGCGGTCCCGGATTTCCCCGTTTCACTTGCGCCGGCTGCAACTCTCTGATTCCAGAAGGAGAATCAAAACATGCCGTGATTCGGTGGAAGGAAAATTTGCGTCTCCCGGCATCCGGTTAACGAAAGTAAACGCTTCATTAACCTTAATGCCGTTCTAGTGGTCCCATCTCGCTCGCCGAGTCGGGGCCGATACGCAAATCAGGTCCACGCAAGCGACGAGGGGCAATGTGCGGAATTCAGTTGGGGGTTCTATGAGCGTAAAGCATGTCGCGGTGCTGATGGGTGGTTTTTCGTCGGAACGGCCGGTGAGCCTTTCGTCCGGGACCGCTTGCGCCGACACGCTTGAGGCCGAAGGCTACAAGGTCACCCGCGTCGATGTCGGTCACGACGTCGCCAGCGTGCTCTCCGAACTGAAGCCGGATGTCGCGTTCAACGCGCTGCATGGGCCCTTCGGCGAAGACGGCACCATCCAGGGCATCCTCGAATATCTCGAGATTCCCTATACCCATTCCGGCGTGCTCGCCTCCGCCCTTGCCATGGACAAGGCGCAGGCGAAGATCGTCGCCAAGGCGGCCGGCATTCCGATTGCCGAGCAGCGCCTGATGAACCGGTTCGACTTCTCCTCGGCCCATCCGATGAAGCCGCCCTACGTGGTCAAGCCGGTGCGCGAAGGCTCGTCCTTCGGCGTCGTCATGGTCAAGGAAGATCAGTCGCATCCCCCGCAGATCATCACGTCCGCTGAATGGCGCTATGGCGACAGCGTCATGGTCGAGCGTTACATCTATGGTCGCGAGCTGACCTGCGGCGTCATGGGCGATGTCGCGCTCGGCGTCACGGAAGTGGTGCCGCAGGGCCACGCCTTCTACGACTATGATTCCAAATATGTAAAAGGTGGCTCGAAACACGTCATCCCGGCGCAAATTTCACCGAATATTTACCAAAAAGTACAAACACTCGCACTCAAGGCGCATCAAGCGATCGGGTGCCGTGGCGTCAGCCGTTCCGACTTCCGTTACGACGACCGTTTCTCCGAGAATGGCGAGCTTATCTGGCTGGAAATCAACACCCAGCCCGGCATGACACCCACCTCCCTGGTGCCCGAAATGGCCGATCATGCCGGCCATTCCTTTGGTGAATTCTTGAAGTGGATGGTGGAGGACGCGTCGTGTTTGCGTTGAGCGTCAAGAAGAGCAGGGTGCGCCCCGCCGGGCTTTCCGAACCGGAAGCCGGCCGCGTGTTGCCGCGTCCGCTGCGCCGTATCGTCCGCTTCCTCGTCAGCCTGGCGGCTGGCCGTATCTATATTCCGCGTTACACCGGCACGGTGGCGAGCGCCGTCTTCTTCGGTGCGACGGGCCTCTACGGCATGTCGCTCGGCGGCCATTCGCAGGATGTCGCTCAGGCGTCGACGACCGCGATGGGTTTCGCCATCGAGGACGTGAAGGTCTCCGGCAACCGCGAGACGTCGGAAATCGACATTCTCGAGCGCCTCGGCCTCGACGGCACGACCTCGCTGGTCGCCCTCGATGTCAAGGATGCCCGCCAGAAGCTTTCGGACCTGCCCTGGGTTCAGGACGTCTCCGTCCGCAAGGTCTATCCGGGCACGATCGAGATCGCGCTCAAGGAACGTGAGGCCTTCGCGATCTGGCAGCACGGCAACGACCTGGCGCTGATCGAGAAGAACGGCAGCGTGATCGCGCCGCTGCGCGACAACAAGTTTTCCACGCTGCCGCTCTTCGTCGGCCGCGATGCCGAAACCGCGGCGGCAGGCTTTGCCGACGAGTTCGACAACTGGCCGGAGATCAAGGCCCGCGTGAAGGCCTATATCCGCGTCGCCGGCCGTCGCTGGGACCTGCGTCTCGACAACGGCATCGTCGTCAAGCTGCCGGAACACAACGTTCCGCGCGCCATGGATACGCTGGCGACGCTGGACGCGGAGCAGGGGCTCCTGGAACGCGACATCGCGGCGGTGGACCTCAGGCTCGAGGACCGCACGACGGTCCGTCTGACGGAAGGGGCGCTGGAACGCCGCAATGCGGCGGTCGAGCAACGGGCAAAGGACCTCAAGAAGGCAGCGAAGCGCACATGAGCATTTTCGGTTCGTCCCATTTCGGCCTGCCGCGCTTGAAGCCGCTTTCCTCCAAGCGGGCTCACGTCGTTTCGGTCCTCGATATCGGCTCCACCAAGGTCGTCTGCATGATCGGCCGGCTGACGCCGCGCGCCGAGAGCGAAATCCTGCCGGGCCGCACGCACAATGTCGAAATCATCGGCATCGGCCACCAGAAATCCCGCGGCGTGAAGAACGGCGTCATCACCGATCTCGATGCGGCCGAGAGCGTCGTGCGCCTTGCCGTCGACGCGGCCGAGCGCATGGCCGGCCTCACCATCGAGAGCCTGATCGTCAACGTTTCCGCCGGCCGCCTGCAGAGCGACGTCTACACCGCCACCATCGATCTCGGCGGCCAGGAAGTCGATGCCAACGACCTGCGCAAGGTGCTTGCCGTTGCCGGCCAGCAATCGTTGCGCCAGGACCGCGCCATCCTCCATTCGCTGCCGACCGGTTTCTCGCTGGACGGCGAGCGCGGCATCCGCGACCCGCTCTCCATGTTCGGTGACGTGCTCGGCGTCGACATGCATGTGCTGACGGCCGAACGCGCCTCGCTGAAGAACCTCGAACTGTGCATCAACCGTGCGCATCTCTCCGTCGAGGGCATGGTGGCGACGCCCTATGCGAGCGGCCTTTCCGCCCTCGTCGACGATGAAGTCGAACTCGGCTGCGCCTGTATCGACATGGGCGGTGGAACGACGACGATCTCGGTCTTCGCTGAGGGCAAGCTGGTGCATTCGGATGCGGTCTCGCTGGGTGGTCATCACGTCACCACGGACCTCGCGCGTGGTCTTTCGACCCGTATCGAGGACGCCGAACGTCTCAAGGTCGTGCATGGCTCGGCCCTGCCGAATGCCGGCGACGAGCGCGACATCATCACCGTCCCGCCGATCGGCGAGGACGACCGCGACCAGCCGACCCATGTACCGCGCGCCCTCATCACACGCATCGTGCGCGCCCGGATCGACGAGACGCTCGAACTCATCCGCGACCGTATCCAGCGTTCCGGCTTCTCGCCGATCGTCGGGAAGCGGATCGTGCTGACGGGTGGCGCAAGCCAGCTGACCGGCCTGCCGGAAGCGGCCCGCCGCATCCTCGCCCGCAATGTCCGCATCGGCCGCCCGCTGGGTGTGTCCGGTCTGCCGACGGCGGCCAAGGGCCCGGCCTTTTCGACCGCGGTGGGTCTCATGATCTATCCGCAGGTCGCGGAACTGGAAGAACACGCTGTGCAGGGTGGCATGCTCTCGCAGCTCACAGGTGGCAACGGCCGCATCGCCCGCATGGGACAGTGGCTGAAGGAAAGTTTCTGACGGGTTTCCCGGCGGCCCGCCGCCGGGGAAGACCGACATTCGAGTTTTGGGAATAGACCGGTTGGGCGACGCAGCCGGAAACGAAAGGAACACTGCAATGACTATCAAGCTCCAGAAGCCGGACATCACCGAGCTGAAGCCCCGCATCACCGTCTTCGGCGTCGGTGGCGGTGGCGGCAACGCGGTCAACAACATGATCACCGCGGGTCTGGAAGGCGTCGACTTCGTCGTCGCCAACACCGACGCCCAGGCGCTCTCGATGACCAAGGCTACGCGGATCATCCAGATGGGCGTTCAGGTGACCGAAGGCCTCGGCGCCGGCTCGCAGCCGGAAGTCGGCCGCGCGGCCGCCGAGGAGTGCATCGACGAGATCATCGATCACCTCAACGGCACCCATATGTGCTTCGTCACCGCCGGCATGGGCGGCGGCACCGGCACGGGCGCAGCCCCGATCGTCGCACAGGCCGCCCGCAACAAGGGCATCCTGACGGTCGGCGTGGTCACCAAGCCGTTCCACTTCGAGGGCGGCCGCCGCATGCGCCTCGCCGAGGAAGGCATTCTGGAACTGCAGAAGTCGGTCGACACGCTGATCGTCATCCCGAACCAGAACCTCTTCCGCATCGCCAACGACAAGACCACCTTCGCCGACGCCTTCGCGATGGCCGACCAGGTGCTCTATTCCGGCGTTGCCTGCATCACCGATCTGATGGTCAAGGAAGGCCTCATCAACCTCGACTTCGCCGACGTCCGCTCGGTGATGCGCGAGATGGGCCGCGCCATGATGGGTACGGGCGAAGCTTCGGGCGAAGGCCGCGCAATGGCCGCTGCCGAAGCCGCCATCGCCAACCCGCTGCTCGACGAAACCTCGATGAAGGGCGCGCAGGGCCTGCTGATCTCCATCACCGGCGGTCGCGACCTCACCCTCTTCGAAGTCGACGAAGCTGCGACCCGTATCCGCGAGGAAGTCGATCCGGATGCGAACATCATCCTCGGCGCCACCTTCGACGAAGAACTCGAAGGCCTCATCCGCGTCTCCGTCGTTGCAACCGGTATCGACCGTTCGGCCTCGGAGGTGGCTGGTCGTTCTGCTGACTTTCGCAGCCACAGCAAGCCGGTAGTTCGTCCCGCCGCCGTTCCGGTCCAGCAGCCTGTTCAGCCGGTCGCCGTCGCGCCCGCGCCGCAGCCGGTCGCCCAGCCGCAGCCGGTCCTGTCGCAGCCGGTCCTGTCGCAGCCCGTGATGCAGCCTGTCCTGCAGCAGCCCGTCGTCGATCCGATCGCCGAAGCCATCCGCGCTTCGGAAGAGAGCCTCGAGCGCGAGCTTGCCATTCCGGTCAGCCGTCCTGCGCCCGTGCAGCAGCCGATCGTCGCCCAGCTCCAGGAAGAGCCGCGGATGCCGAACCGTCTGTTCACGCCTCTCGCCGAAACGCCGGTCGTTCAGCGCGCCGCCCCGATCCAGCAGCAGCCCGTGCAGCAGGCTCCGGTCATGCAGCAGCGTGTCGAGCCCTCCGCTCCGATCATCCGTCAGGAGCCGCAGGCCGTGCGCATGCCGAAGATCGAGGACTTCCCGCCGGTCGTTCAGGCGGAAGCCAACCACCGCACGGCCCAGCAGCCGGCTTCCCACCAGGAAGAGCGTGGCCCGATGGGTCTCCTGCGTCGCCTGACGTCCTCGCTCGGTCGCCATGAGGAAACGCAGGCCGCTCAGGAGCCGGCCGCTGCCCAGCAGCAGCAGCGCCGTCCGCTCTCGCCGGAAGCCAGCCTCTACGCACCGCGCCGCGGCCAGCTCGACGATCACGGTCGCGCCAATCCGCAGCCGCGTTCGCTCGGGGAAGACGACCAGCTGGAAATCCCGGCCTTCCTGCGCCGGCAGTCCAACTGAGGCCGAATTGAAGGCCCTTTGACACGATGCCCGGATCTCTGATCCGGGCATTTTTATTTGCGCGTCTTTTCAAGGGCTTGCAGGCTGAAGAAAGCGTAACAAAGCGAAAGAAACAGTGATTTGTATGACGCTGAGGGTCCTACTACATTCAGGCTGGGCAAAGGGGATAGTCAGGATTCGCGCAACCGGCCTTCGGCAGCGCGGCAGAATTCCAGACCTTCCGGCATACACCACCGGCGGACGCGGCGCGTCCGGCGCAGGGCTCCTTGAGCCGAAGAACGAACACTGTCGGCGAAGAATGAGCCGACAATAAGATAAGGCAAATGCACATGACGATCGGTATGCTCGGCTTCCAGACGACGATTGCGACCCCGGTGACGATTGCCGGCACGGGTGTCCATTCCGGCGCGGCCGTTTCGATCACCCTCAACCCGTCCGAAGCCGATAGCGGCATCGTCTTCCAGCGCCTGCATGACGACGGCACCGTCAGCGAATATCGCGCGGTCTCCTCGCAGGTCGGCAACACGGACCTGTGCACCGTGCTCGGTTTCTCGGCGGCAACCTCCATCGCCACGATCGAGCATGTCATGGCCGCGATCTACGCGCTCGGCCTCGACAACCTGCTGATCGAAGTGCATGGCGCCGAAATGCCGATCATGGATGGCAGCTCCGCGCCCTTCATCGACGCCATCGACCAGGTCGGCATGGTGCAGCTCGCCGTCAAGCGCCGCTACATCCGCATCATCAAGCCAGTGCGTATCGAGGCTGGCGCCTCCTGGGCCGAGTTCACGCCCTATGACGGCACGCGATTCGAAGTCGAGATCGATTTCGACTGCCCGCTGATCGGCCGCCAGTCCTGGAAGGGCGATCTGACGCCCGCCGCCTTCCGCAACGAACTGTCGCGCGCCCGCACCTTCGGCTTCATGCGCGATGTCGAGCGGCTCTGGGCTTCCGGCCACGCGCTCGGCTCCTCGCTGGAAAACTCGGTCGTCATCTCCGACGACAACACGGTCATCAATGTCGAGGGCCTGCGTTACGCCAAGGACGAGTTCGTCCGTCACAAGACGCTGGACGCCGTGGGCGACCTTGCGCTTGCCGGCGCACCCTTCATCGGCTGCTACCGCTCCTATCGCGGCGGCCACAAGATGAATGCCTACGCGCTGAAGGCGCTGCTCAGCGACCGCACCGCCTATGAGGTGGTGGAATCCTCTTCGCCGCGCTCGCGCGCCGGCCAGCGCGAACTGATTACCGTCAACGCTCCCGAATTTGCTCCCTGGTCTCTCTGAGGCCGGGGCAGCGACGGTCGCTCTCCCGACATGTATGCCATAAAAATGCGTTAATGCGCCGCCATGGCGTTGCGGTCTCGACGTATTTGGAGATACAACGCGGGGCGCGTATGCGGCCCTGCTGCATAGAGTGCCGTTGAACTGGGATTGTCACATGGTTGTTGCAGGGTCTGTTGGTGTGAAGAAGACGGCGCGCATTGTCTATCTTACGCTTTTCGCTACGGCGTCTTCGATTGGTCTGTCCGCGTGCCAGTCGGATCCGGATATCGACATCACGAAGCTGACCGGCGAAACCGAGTCCCCCGATACGCTCTACAATCAGGGCCTTGCCAACCTCAGCGCCGGCAAGGCGACCGAGGCGAGCCGCAAGTTCGAGGCGGTGGACCGGCAGAACCCGTTCTCCGAGCAGGCGCGCAAGTCGCTCATCATGCTGGCCTTCACGAACTATCGCCAGGGCCGTACCGAAGAAGCCATCGCTGCCGGCAAGCGTTACCTCGTGCTCTATCCGGGCTCGGCGGACGCACCCTACGCGCAGTACATCGTCGGCCTCGGCTACTGGAAGCAGATCCCGAGCGTCACGCAGGATCAGCGCGCCTCGCAGCAGACGATCGAGGCCATGCAGGCAGTCGTCGATAACTATCCCGATTCGGAATATGTCGAGGACGCGCACGCCAAGATCCGCTTTGCCCGCGACCAGCTCGCCGGCAAGGAAATGCAGGTCGGCCGCTACTATCTCGAGCGCAAGGAATACATTGCCGCGGCAAGCCGCTTCCGCATCGTCGTCGAGAAGTATCCGATGACCAACCAGATCGAGGAAGCACTCGCGCGCCTCGTCGAGACCTATTACGCCATGGGCGTCGATAGCGAGGCGCAGACTGCAGCCGCCGTGCTGGGCCATAACTATCCCGACAGCCAGTGGTATGCCGACAGCTACAAGCTGCTTCAGACGAAGGGCCTGGAGCCGCGTGAAAACTCCGGTTCCTGGATCGCACGCGCCGGCAAGAAGCTGATCGGCGCCTGATCCGGGCGCTTTCGGCACACGGCCTGCGTTCGGAATTGCGGAAAAACGAAGAGACCTGACACGATATGCTGGCGCAGCTGTCGATCCGCGATATCGTCCTGATCGAACGGCTCGATCTTGCCTTCGAGCCGGGCCTTTCCGTGCTGACCGGCGAAACGGGCGCCGGCAAGTCCATTCTTCTCGACAGTCTTTCTCTGGCGCTCGGCGGGCGCGGTGACGGTTCGCTGGTCCGCCACGGCACCGAGCGCGGCCAGGTGACGGCCGTCTTCGACGTGCCGGCCCAGCATGCGGCACGCCTGCTCCTGCGCGACAACGGCATCGACGACGATGGCGACCTCATCTTCCGCCGCCAGCAATCGGCCGACGGGCGCACCAAGGCCTATGTCAACGACCAGCCGGTTTCCGTGCAGCTGATGCGGCAGGCCGGCCAGCTTCTCGTCGAGATCCACGGCCAGCATGACGACCGCGCGCTGGTCGATACGGACGCCCACCGCCTGTTGCTGGACGCCTTCGGCGGCCTTGGCGAAACGGCCGCTACGGTGGCCACGCTCTATCACCAGTGGCGGGAGGCCGAGCGCACGCTGCGGCGCCACCGTGAAAAGGTGGAGGCTGCCGCCCGCGAAGCCGATTATCTGCGCTCTTCCGTCGAGGAACTGGAAACACTCTCGCCGCAGGATGGCGAGGAGGAGGCATTGGCCGAGGTGCGCGCGCGCATGATGAAGGCCGAGCGCATTGCCGGCGACATCAACGAGGCGAGCGAGTTCCTGAACGGCAATGCCTCGCCCGTGCCGCTGATCGCCGCGCTCATGCGCCGCCTGGAGCGCAAGAGCCAGGAGGCGCCGGGCCTGCTGGAAGAAACCGTCGAGCTGCTCGACCAGGCGCTGAACCAGCTTTCCGATGCGCAGATGGCCGTCGAGACGGCGCTGCGCAAGACGGAATACGATCCGAAGGAGCTGGAGCGCACGGAAGAACGGCTCTTTGCGCTGCGCGCTGCCGCCCGCAAATATTCCGTGCCCGTCATGGGGCTTCCCGCCCTTGCCGCCAAGATGATCGCCGATCTTGCCGATCTCGATGCCGGCGAGGAGAAGCTGGTGCAATTGCAGAACCGGCTTACCGAAACGCGCGGCGCTTTCGAGGTCGCTGCCCGCTCGCTTTCCGAAAGGCGCCACCATGTCGCGGACGCGCTTGCGGCCGCCGTGATGGCCGAGCTGCCGGCGCTGAAGCTTGAGCGTGCGCGCTTCACGGTTGAGATTACCACCGATCCGGACGGCGGGGCGGAGGAGGGGATCGACACGGTCGAGTTCCACGTCCAGACCAATCCCGGAACCCGTCCCGGCCCCATCATGAAGGTCGCTTCGGGCGGCGAGCTGTCGCGTTTCCTGCTGGCGCTGAAGGTGGCGCTCGCCGATCGCGGCTCGGCCCCCACGCTCGTCTTCGACGAAATCGACACTGGCGTCGGCGGTGCCGTGGCCGATGCCATCGGCCAGCGGCTGAAGCGGCTGTCGTCCACCGTGCAGGTGCTCTCCGTCACCCATGCCCCGCAGGTGGCGGCCCGTGCGGCGACCCATCTTCTCATCTCCAAGGGACCGGTCGAAGGCAGCGAGACGGTCGCCACCCGTGTCGCTCGCATGGACGACGACGCCCGCACGGAAGAAATCGCCCGCATGCTGGCCGGCGCATCGGTGACGGACGAAGCGCGGGCGGCGGCGGCGCGGCTGTTGTCGGGCGGAGTTTAGGCTTCCCGCTTGTTCCCTTTATCCCGTCTGCGCAGTGACGCGCGGGCAGGGAAATGAGGGGCGGTCTCGCGGCTCTCCCACTTTCCTTTCGCCCGCTTTGCTCTAAAACGACTCCGAATCCCGGAGCACGTCATGGCGAACGCAAAAATCCCCGTCGAGAACCTGACCGAAGAAGAGGCCGCTGCCGAGCTTGCCTATCTGGCGGCCGAGATCGCCCGCAATGACGAACTCTATCACGGGCACGACGCGCCGGAGATTTCGGATGCGGACTACGATGCGCTGAAGCGGCGCAACGAGGAGATCGAGGCGCGGTTCCCGGCGCTGGTGCGCGACGACAGCCCGTCGCGCCGGGTCGGCGCCGCACCGCTCGCCACTTTCGCGCCGATTGCCCATTCCCGGCCGATGCTCTCGCTCGACAACACGTTCTCCGACGAGGACGTGCGGGATTTCGTCGCCTCGGTCTACCGGTTCCTGGGGCGTCTTCCGGACGATTCGATCGCCTTTACAGCCGAGCCGAAGATCGACGGCCTTTCCATGTCGATCCGCTACGAGAACGGGCGGCTGGTGACGGCCGCCACGCGCGGCGACGGCGCGACGGGTGAGAACGTCACCGCGAATGTGTTGACCATTGCGGAAATCCCGAACCGCCTGCCGGCCGGCGCCCCCGCCGTCGTGGAGGTGCGCGGCGAGGTCTACATGGCCAAGAGCGACTTCCTGGCGCTCAACGAGAAGATGGCGGCGGAGGGCAAGCAGACCTATGTCAATCCACGCAACACGGCGGCCGGCTCGCTGCGTCAGCTCGACGCCTCCGTGACGGCGAGCCGCAAGCTGCGCTTCTTCGCCTATGCCTGGGGCGAGATGTCGGCCATGCCGGCCGATACGCAGTTCGGCATGATCGGGGTGCTGAAATCCTGGGGTTTCCCGGTCAATCCGATGACGCAGCGGCTTTCCCGCGTCGAGGATATCATCGCGCATTACCGGGAGATCGGCCTTGCCCGGCCGGATCTCGACTATGATATCGACGGCGTCGTCTACAAGGTGGACGAGCTTGCCCTGCAAGAACGCCTCGGCTTCCGCTCCCGTTCTCCGCGCTGGGCGACGGCGCACAAGTTTCCGGCCGAGCAGGCCTTCACGACCGTGGAGAAGATCGACATCCAGGTCGGGCGCACCGGCGCGCTGACGCCCGTCGCGCGTCTGACGCCCGTCACGGTCGGCGGCGTGGTCGTCACCAATGCGACCCTCCACAATGCCGACTATATCGAGGGCATCGGCAACAACGGCGAGCGCATCCGCGAAGAAGGGCACGATATCCGCATCGGCGACACCGTCATCGTGCAGCGGGCAGGGGACGTCATTCCGCAGGTGCTGGACGTGGTGATGGAAAAGCGCCCGGCGCAATCGGTCTCCTACGAGTTTCCGAAAACCTGCCCGGTCTGTGGCAGCCACGCCGTGCGCGAGCGAAACGAGAAGACGGGCCGGCTCGATTCGGTCACACGCTGCACGGGCGGCTTCGTCTGCCGCGCGCAGGCGGTGGAGCATCTGAAACATTTCGTCTCGCGCAATGCCTTCGATATCGAAGGGCTCGGCTCCAAGCAGATCGATTTCTTCTTCGAGGCGGAAGACCCCTCGCTGTCGATCCGCACGGCGCCCGACATCTTCACGCTGGAAAAGCGGCAGGCGGTATCGCTGACGAAGCTCGAGAATATCGATGGCTTCGGAAAGGTGAGCGTGCGCAAGCTCTACGACGCCATCGATGCGCGCCGTTCGATCGCGCTCAACCGGTTCATCTATGCGCTTGGCATCCGCCATGTCGGTGAGACCAATGCGAAGCTCCTGGCGCGGGCCTATGGCACCTACGCGGCCTTCGAGGAGGGCATGAAGGCCTCGGCCCCGCTCTCCGGCGAGGCCTGGAGCGAACTCAACAGCATCGACGGTATCGGCGAGGTCGTGGCACGGGCGATGGTGGAGTTCTACAAGGAGCCGCGCAATGTCGATGTCATCGATCGTCTGTTGCAGGAGGTGACGCCGGAAGCCGCCGAGGCGCTCGTCGTCACGTCGAGCCCCGTCGCCGGCAAGACGGTGGTCTTCACCGGCTCGCTGGAGAAGATGACGCGTGACGAGGCGAAGGCCATGGCCGAGCGTCTCGGCGCCAAGGTGGCTGGCTCCGTGTCGAAGAAGACGGACCTCGTGGTCGCCGGTCCCGGCGCCGGCTCCAAGCTCGACAAGGCGAAGGAATTCAACGTCGAGGTGATCGACGAGGACGGCTGGTTCGAGCGCATCAAGGGAGCGTGATGGTCGAACCCCGCACCAGGAAGCGGCCGCCGAAGGTCATCGGCACACCCTGACCCGCATTATAGTCCAGCGTGCCGCCGATATAGGCATGCATGTGCAGGTGCGGCTCGGAGGAGTTGCCGGAATTGCCGGCGCGCCCCAGCGTCTCGCCTTCCGTGACAAGCTCGCCCGCTGCAACGATGATCGTTCCCTTCTGGAAGTGGGCCAGCAGGATGCGCGTGGTGCCGCAGGCAAGGATGATATGGTTGCCGGCCGGCTCTTCGGTATTGGTCTGTGAAATGCGGTTGTCCGCTATGCCGTCATGGATGGAGATGGCGACGCCCGTGCAGGGGCTCTTCACCTCCTGCCCATAGATGGCATAGTCGGCAAGGTCGTCCGGCATCAGCCCTTTCGCGCGGGCGCCGATGTCGTCAAGCGCGACGATATCGAGCGCATAGCGCTGGCTCTGGTCCGCATAGTGATTGTTGATCGACGTCGCGCTGCCGCCCTGGCCGATATAGTAGGTGCCGGCGGAAAAGGGGAAGGCGAGCTCCACAGCGGTCTCCTGATAGCCGTAGCCGGAAAGCGCCCGTGCGGTCAGCGCCAGGAAGAAGACCGCCATAGCGGCGGTGAAGCCGTGCTGGCGCATCACCGAGGCCCTGCTGTTCCAGGGAAGCCGGCGCACGCGCAAGAAGGAAAGCACGGTGAAGACGCAGAAGACCACCGGCAGAAGGGTCGCCAGCGTCGCGCTCAAAAAATCCCAGCGGCCGATGACGGTGATGAAGGCGATGTAGCAGACGCCGTAGAAAACGCGCATCGCCCAGCCGAGGCGGTCGGCGGGGCGTGGCAGCCAGAGCCAGAGCAGGAAGAAGACCGGCAGAAGAACCTGCGTCGTCAGCAGGATGAGAAGCGGCAATTGCATGGTTCCGGCCTTGCTGGGTCAGCCATGCCCATCTTCATCGCCGGACACGGACGTTGCGACTTCTGCTCAATCCGCGCCGACGAAATTGGTTCCGTTTTGCGGAGTCTCTTCCGCGACTTGGCGTTGTTCTTTCACGGGTCGGTGTAGCCGGCCGGGCGAATCTCCAGGGTGCGGCCGGCGGGGTCGTTCGCAAAAAGGACGGCACCCGTCGACTTCGATTCGGCCGCCACATAGTCGAAGATGACGGGGTTTTCCTCGACGACCCGGTCTCCTTCGCGCAGTCGCCCCACCACCGTGACGGCGGCGGCCGTCGTCGTCGCCGTGTTGTAGATGTCGAAGGCGACCCGGTAGCCGCCGGAGGTCTTTTCGGTCGTCAATATGGTGACGGAGAGATCCGGCGGTGTCGCTTGCCGCGTCAGGGCTTCCCAACCCACCCAGCCGAGCAGTCCGGCGATCAGGAGAGCGGAGAAAAGGCCGGTCAGCCATTCCACCCAGTGTGGATCGTGGCGTTCGCGGTGATGGCCCTGTCCGGATCGGGTCATGGGTCCCTCACAGGATCAGTCGCGCGGCCGCTGCGCCGAGCGAGGCCGGGAAACCGAGCACGATGACGGACAGCATGATCTCCACGGCCGAGCTGTCACCGAGGCGTTCAAAGATCCAGAGCGCGAAGATGCTGATACCGAGCGCGATGACATAGCCCGGCAGGGTAAAGCGCACGAAGCCATGCCACCAGGGCGTTTCCGGCGACAGTTCATGGCCGCCGGTGAAGGAGACCGCATAGACGAAACCATGCATGAGCACGATCGAAAGCAGGGCGACGACGAGGGCATGCCAGATGGTCATGCGGTAGGCGAGCACCATCATCTCGTCGGTCGGGGCGATGTTGAGGGAGAGGAAGAGGGCGCCGGCCGCCATCATCAGCAATTCGCCGGGATAGGTCGTTTCCTTTTCTTCCTCGTCATCGTCATGGCCGAGCTGGCTGCGGCCGAGCATCGCGCCGATGCTGGCGGGAACGGATTGCAAGGCGACCTTGCCCACCAGTTCGCTTGCCGGCATGTCGCCTCTGAGCAGGCCGAGCGAAGCCAGGATCACCAGGCTGGTCACGATGCCGATGCCATAGGCGATGATCGCGTCGCGGATCGCCTCGCGCCAGGTGAAGGTTTCCTCGAAGCCGATGCGGTGGGCGAGGAGGACGAGGAGGGGAATGTTGAGCAGCAGCAGAAGCAGCAGGCGCTCGCGCGCCATGTAGAAGCCGAGATACCACATTTCCATGGTCATCAGCATGGGCAGAGCCAGGAGAAGCGCACCGGCGACGCCGCGGCCGAGGCCGGTGACGAAGCGGCTCAATTCGCTTTTCTCGCCGTCAGCAGGTGCCGCCTGGCCTGTCATTGCAATCCCCTTCGCACAAGCGCGGAGGGAACGCGGCGCGGAGACAGAAGTTCCGCGCCGCCATCGTCTCAGAAGCGATCCGGCTTCTTGCCCTTCGGCTTGCGGGCCGCGCCCTCGGGCTTGGCGAACTTGTCGTCGCGCTTGCCCTTGAAGGGCTTTGCGCCGGCAAAGGGCTTTGCGGGCTTCTTGCCGCCCTCGTCGCGATCCTTCCAGTGCGGCTTGCCGCCAGCGCCCTCGGGCTTGTCGAAGTCGCGCTTCTTTTCAAACCGCGGCTTCTTGTCGAAATCGCCTTCGCTGCGGTCCTTCCAATGGGGCTTGGACGCGGCGCCTTCCGGCTTGTCGAAATCGTTCTTCTTCTCGAAGCGGGGCTTCTTGTCGTAGCCGCCCTTCTTTTCGAAGTCGCCCTTCTGCTTCCAGTCGGCGCGGCGTTCCGGACGGTCGTAGCGCGGGTTCTTCTCGCCGGGCGTACGCTCGTAGGGCTGCGGGGTGAGATCGGGCATGCCTTCCAGCACGGTCACGCGGATGCCGCGCTCCAGCATGCTGGCCGGGCCGATATGGCCGAGGAAGCCGTCGGCGGCATCGGCGGAGAGCTCGACATAGGTCTCCTCCGGCTGCATCTTGATGGCGCCGATCTCGTTCTTGGTGATGTTGCCGTTGCGGCAGAGCATCGGGATCAGCCAGCGTGGCTCGGCGCGCTGCTTGCGGCCGACCGATACGGAGATCCAGACGCTGGAGGCGAAGCTGTCGCGCGGGCGCTTGGTTTCCGCCGGAATGGCGTCGTTGCTGCGCTCGCGGGGCTTGCGCTGCTCGAGCGAGACTTCGACCAGGTCTTCCGGCGCGGAACGGCCGGCCTTGAAGAAGCGGGTGACGGCGGCGGCGAGCTGGCGGGCGTCGAATTTCTCGACCAGCGCCGTGACGGTTGCTTCCTCGTCCTCGGTGACCCTGTCGACCAGCAGCGGATCGGCGAGCAGGCGCTCGTCGTCGCGACGCAGGATTTCCTCGGCGGAGGGCGGCGTCGCCCAATTGGCCTTCAGATTTGCCATCTGCAGCAGGCGCTCGGCCTTGCGGCGTGCGCTGAGCGGCACGATGAGGGCGCTGACGCCCTTGCGGCCGGCGCGGCCGGTGCGGCCCGAACGATGCAGCAGGGTTTCCGGATTGGTCGGAAGGTCGGCATGCACGACAAGCTCGAGATTCGGCAGGTCGATGCCACGGGCGGCGACGTCGGTGGCGATGCAGACGCGGGCGCGGCCGTCGCGCATCGCCTGCAGGGCGTGAGTGCGCTCGTTCTGGCTGAGTTCGCCCGAGAGGGCGACGACCGAGAAGCCGCGATTGTTGAAGCGCGCCGTCAGGTGGTTGACCGCTGCGCGGGTGGAACAGAAGACGATGGCGTTCTGTGCGTCGTAGAAACGCAGCGTGTTGATGATGGCGTTCTCGCGGTCGGCCGGAACGGTGAGCAGGGCGCGATAGTCGATATCGACATGCTGTTCCTTCTCGGCGGCGGTGGAGATGCGCAGGGCATCGCGCTGGTAGTTCTTGGCCAGCGCGGCGATTTCCTTCGGCACGGTGGCCGAGAACATCAGCGTGCGGCGATCTTCCGGTGCCGCTTCCAGGATGAATTCGAGGTCTTCGCGGAAGCCGAGGTCCAGCATCTCGTCGGCCTCGTCGAGCACGACGGCGCGGATGTCGGAAAGGTCGAGATTGTTGCGCGTGATGTGGTCGCGCAGGCGGCCCGGCGTGCCGACGATGATGTGGGCGCCGCGTTCGAGCGCCCGGCGCTCGGTGCGCACATCCATGCCGCCGACGCAGGAGGCGATGACGGCGCCGGTCATCTCATAGAGCCATTCCAGCTCGCGCTTGACCTGCATGGCCAGTTCGCGCGTCGGGGCGATGGCAAGGGCAAGCGGGCTTGCGGCACGGTCGAAGCGCTCTTCGCCCTGAAGCAGCGTCGGGGCCAGCGCCAGGCCGAAGGCGACGGTCTTGCCGGAGCCGGTCTGCGCGGAAACCAGCGCGTCGGCATCGCCGATCTTGGGGTCGGACACGGCGACCTGCACCGGTGTCAAAGTGGTATAGCCGCGTTTTTCCAACGCCTTTGCCATCGCCGGAGCGAGGCTGTCGAAGCTCGTCATGTGGGGTCTTTCGGAATTCGGGTTCAGCGACGATCTGGCGTCGCACTTGCAAACCCGTGAATGACGGGCGTGTTGCGCGCTCTCTACTGGTCCTTGGCCAAAATGTACAGTGCGCAAAATGCAATGCTGCCCAGCGGGTTAAGCGATGGCGGGTAAAAGTCTTTCCCGATTGTCTTTTTGCGCTGCACAAGATAGAAAACGGCGCCCCCTGAAGCGATCCGCAGAGATTGCATGGGTGCATCGCCCGCGGGAGAGGGCGAGAGCAAGGAGGAACCGGCGATGCAGACCTTCACCACCATCGCGGATTTGCGCGCGGCACTCGCGCCGCACCGGCTCGATGGCCGTACCATCGGCCTTGTGCCCACCATGGGCTATCTTCATGTCGGCCATATGGAGCTCGCCCGCCGGGCACGCGCCGACAATGACATCGTCGTCGCCACCATTTTCGTCAATCCGCTGCAGTTCGGCGCGAACGAAGATCTTGCGCGTTATCCGCGTGATCTCGCCCGCGACCAGGCCATGCTGGAGGCCGAGGGCGTGCACTATCTCTTCGCGCCCGGCGTTGCGGACATGTATCCGCAGCCGATGGAGACGGTGGTCGACGTGCCGAAGCTCGGTGCGGAGCTGGAGGGTTCGGTGCGCCCCGGCCATTTCGCCGGCGTCGCCACGGTCGTCACCAAGCTCTTCAATATTGCCGGGCCCGACCGCGCCTATTTCGGCGAGAAGGATTTCCAGCAGCTCACCATCATCCGCCGCATGGTGGCGGATCTTGCCCAGCCCGTTGAGGTGATCGGCGTGCCGACGGTGCGCGAGGCGGACGGGCTCGCCTGTTCCTCGCGCAATGTCTATCTCTCCGCCGAAGAGCGTGCTGCCGCCGCCATCGTGCCGCGGGCGCTTGAAGAGGCGGAGCGGCTGATCGCCGCCGGCGAGACAAGCGCGCGGGCGCTGGAGGAGGGCGTCACCGCCTTCATCCGGACGGAGCCGCTGGCACGGCCGGAAGTGGTCGCCATCCGCGATCCCGAAACGCTCGCCGAAGTCGATGCGGTCGGCGACAGACCGGTTCTTTTGTTGCTTTTCGTGCGCTTTGGGAGCACGAAGCTCCTCGATAACAGGGTCCTTGGCCCGAAAAATACGAAGAAGGTAGCGTGACATGAGCGTACATACCGCCAAACGCCGTCTGGCACCGTCCGATATCAAGGCGCTCAAGGGCGAACGTCCGATCGTCAGTCTCACCGCCTATACGACACCGGTCGCCAAGCTCATGGACCCGCATGTCGATTTCATGCTGGTCGGCGACAGCCTCGGCATGGTGCTCTACGGCCTCGATTCCACCGTCGGCGTGACGGTCGAGATGATGATCGCGCACGGCCAGGCCGTCATGCGCGGTTCGTCCAATGCCTGCGTCGTCATAGACCTGCCGTTCGGCTCCTACCAGCAGTCCAAGGAACAGGCCTTCGCGACGGCCGCGCGCGTTTTGAAGGAAACCGGCTGTTCGGCGATCAAGCTGGAAGGCGGGGCGGAAATGGCCGAGACCGTGCATTTCCTCACCCAGCGCGGCATTCCCGTGCTCGGCCATGTCGGCCTGATGCCGCAGCTCATCAACACGACGGGCGGCTACCGCTCGCTTGGCCGCAACGACAAGGAAGTGGAGAAGATCCGCAAGGACGCCGTCGCCATCGACGAGGCCGGCGCCTTCGCCATCGTCATCGAGGGCACGGTCGAGCCGCTGGCGCGCGAGATCACCGGCAAGGTCAAGGCGCCGACCATCGGCATCGGCGCATCGCCGGCCTGCGACGGCCAGGTGCTGGTGGTGGACGACGTGCTCGGCATCTTCACGGATTTCAAGCCGCGCTTCGTCAAGCATTTCGCCAACATCGCGCCCATCATGAGCGAGGCTTTCGCGACCTATGCCGAAGAGGTGAAGGCCCGCAGCTTCCCCGGCCCCGAGCACACGTTCCAGCTCAAGAAGACCTGAGCCGCGCATGGCGGCCATGCCGCCCTGCCATGATAGCCTGACCTGCGGATGACTGGGAAAGGCCCGGTCATCCATCAACGCCGGTCGTCTTGACATGCCGATCGATCAATGGCGCTGAACGATCCATCAGCCATATTGGTTTGCCGGTGGGCCGCGCCTGCTCTATGGCTTCGCCATTGTTAGAGAGCAGATCCATGACCCCCGCCACCAAAGATGAAATCCGCGACGCCTTCCGGCGTGGCATCGCCGTCGCGATCGCCGCGGCGCCCTTCGCCGTGCTGTTCGGCGCCGTCGCCGTCGACAATGGCCTGACCGTTGCCGAAGCGGCGCTGATGAGTGCAACGCTCTATGCCGGCGCGAGCCAGCTTGTCGGCGTCGAACTGTTCAATCACAACGTCGCGCCGTGGCTGGTGGTGCTGTCGATCTTCGCGGTCAACTTCCGCCACGTGCTCTATTCGGCGGCCATCGCACCGCATATCCGGCACCTTTCCTTCTGGGAAAAGGCGACCTCGCTGTTCCTGCTCACCGACCCGCAATTCGCCGAAACCGAGCGGCGCGGCGATGCGGGCATCCGCGTCACCTATATCTGGTCCATGGTGCTGGGGCTCAGCGTCTACGTGCCCTGGCTCTGCCTGACGATCCTCGGCGGTTTCCTCGGCAACCTGATCGGCGATCCCAAGGCCATCGGCATCGACGTGCTGCTGCCGATCTATTTCATGGGCCTGGTGCTCGGCTTCCGCAGCCGGGCGAACTGGCTGCCGGTGGTGATCGCCTCGGCGGCGGGCTCGATTCTCGCGCTGCATTTCGTCGGCTCGCCCTGGCATGTCAGCCTCGGTGCCCTTGCCGGCATCCTCGTCGCCGCACTCCTGCCGCTCGACGGCAAGGAGGAGGCCGCGCCCATCGGCGAGCCCGTGGAAGGGGAGGCATGACCATGGACACGATGTTCCACGTTCAGACGCTGCTGATCATCGCCGCCGGCGCCATCGCGACCTATTTCACGCGGGTCGGCGGCTATATCTTCATCACGCGCATGAAGCGTATTCCGCCGCGCGCCGAGGCGGCTCTCAACGCCGTTCCGGCCGCCGTGCTCACCACGCTGGTGGCGCCGGCGGCCGTTACGGGCGGGTTCGACGTGAGCCTCACCATGGCGGTGGCTTTTCTCGTCGGCCTGCGCATCGCGCTCCTGCCGATGCTGGCCGTCGGCTGGATCGTCGTGATGATCCTGCGTCACGTCATCGGCTGAGCGGGGCCGTCGCCTTTTCGAGCCAGGCCTTCGTCGCCTCATCCGACAGCAGCGGCAGCAGCTTGTCGCGCGTCTCGGCGTGATAGGCGTTGAGCCAGGCAAGTTCCTCGTCCGTCAAGAGGGCGGGCAGGACGAGCCGGCGGTCGATGGGGCAGAAGGTCAGCGTCTCGAAGCTCAGCATATCCATGTCGCCGCCCTCGACCGGGGCCGCCGGCAGCACATGGACGAGGTTTTCGATGCGGATGCCGAAGCTGCCGGGACGGTAGTAGCCAGGCTCGTTCGACAGGATCATGCCGGCCAGCAGTTCCTGCGTCGACAGTCGCGAAATGCGCTGCGGCCCTTCATGCACCGAGAGATAGGAGCCGACGCCATGGCCGGTGCCGTGGGCGAAGTCGGCGCCTGCCTTCCACAGCGCGATACGGGCGAGCGGATCGAGGTCGCAACCGCGCGTGCCCTTGGGGAAGCGCGCGAGGCTGATGGCGATCATGCCCTTCAGCACCAGCGTGAAGAACCGCTTCTGTTCTTCCGGCACCGCGCCGATAGCGACCGTCCGGGTGATGTCGGTCGTGCCGTTGATATATTGCGCGCCGGAATCGATGAGGAACATCGTGCCGGGTTCGATGGCGGCATCCGACGCCGTCGTCACGCGGTAATGCATGATGGCGGCATGGGCGCCGGCGCCGGCGATGGTGTCGAAGGAGACGTCCTTCAGCGGGTTCTGCTGATGCTCGCCGACGCGGCGGCGCACCTCTTCCAGCTTCTTCGTGACGGATATTTCCGTTTCGGTGCCGGGCGTCGTGCCGTCCAGCCAGGCAAGGAACTCGACCATCGCCGCGCCATCCTGCAGATGGGCGCGGGCGGAGCCCTGAAGCTCGACGGCATTCTTGCAGGCGCGGGGCAGGCGAGCCGGATCGGCCGCCTCCACCAGCGTGCCGCCCCTGGTGCGCACGATCTCGGCGAGCGCGAAGGGCGCATGATCCGGATCGATGAGGATGCGCTTGCCTTGCGCCGCGAGCGCCGCAACCGTGTCGTCGAACTGGGCGGGCGGCTGGAGGTCGGCAAGCTGGGTTAGATAGGCTTCCGGCTCGATGCCGGTCTTGCGCTTGTCGAGGAAGAGCTGCGGGCGACCGCTGGCCGGGATGACGGCGCGGGCAAGCGGATGGGGCGTGTGCGGCACGTCGCTGCCGCGGATGTTGAAAATCCACGCGATGGAAGAGGGGTCGGTGACGACGAGAGCATCGGCGCCGGCCTTCACCGTGGCTTCGGCCATCGCGACCAGCTTGTCCCTCGCGAGTTCGCCGGCATGGTCGATGGCCTGGATGGTGACGCGGCCGAGCGGTTCGGCGGGGCGGCCGGTCCAGGCCTTGTCGAGCGGGTTGTGCGGCAGGAAGACCAGCGTACCGCCGATGCCGGCCAGCGCCTTTTCCAGACGGCGGACGTCCGCGCCGGTGTGCAGCCACGGGTCGATGCCGAGGCGGAAGCCCTTCGGCGCATGGTTCTGTAGCCAGAGATGCGGCGGCTCGCCGACGAGGTCGCCGCCCGTGAAGACGCCGCCGTCCACCTGTTCGGCGAGCTGCGTGACATAGCGGCCGTCGACGAAGACGACGGCCTGGTTGCGCGTGACGAGCGCGATGCCGGCCGAGCCCGTGAAGCCCGTCAGCCAGGAAAGGCGCTCGGCCGAGGCCGGCACGTATTCGCCCTGGTATTCGTCGGCACGGGGCACGAGGAAGCCGTCGATGCCGAGCGCATCGAAGGATGCACGCAGGGCTTCCGCCCGTTCGCGGCCATATTGCGGCGTGGAGGTGACGTCGAAACTCTGGAACATGGGGAGACTTCCGGTGAGGCTATGAATCGTGCCGGCAATCTAGCCCATCGCTTCCGCGCGTCAAAGGCGGGAAAGGAAGCGCTCCAACACGGCGCGGGTGAGGCGCTGGTTGTTGCGGTACCAGTCGTCCCCGGTGAAGAAGACGGGTTCGTTCGCATCCCAGCCGCTCATCGAGAAATCCGACTGGCGCGCGAAGAAGAAGGTGAACGCCCCTTCGCTCGTCCATTCCGCGATGGGCGCGCCGAAGGACGCGCCGCCATCCTGCACGTCGCAGAGCATGATGCCGGTTTTCGTGCGGATGAGGCCCTGGCCGCAGAAGTCCCGATGATGCTCGTAGATCACGCCTGTGCCGGGGGCCTGGCGCATGAGGCCCAGCCAGAGGCGTCCGGCGAGCGGCGCACCGAGGGGTTCGCGGTTGAGGACATCGCGCAGAGCTTCGGCAACGCGGCGGTGCTCCTCCTGCGAACGGGCGGTGTCTTCGGCTTGAACTGGGGTGCGGCGGGCCGCCCTCATAGCGCGGATCGCGCTCGCCAAAACGAAGGCGACGATCGCCAGGGCGAGCAGGGGAATGACGGTCGCAGCCATGCCAGAGGATCCCGATTGGCCTTTCAAGAGGTATCATATTGGACTTATGCGCTGAGCGCATGGCACCCATGCCTAGAGAGGACTATCCCGTTTTTCTCAATCGATTATAAGCGGCGCCAACGAAGCGAACTTAAAACGCGCTTCAAGCGAAACGAAGTGAAAGTTCCTCCAGTCCTTCGTATCGCAAACAGCTAGGTGTTCCGATCAGGCGTCTTGCCGGTCACTCCTCCTCCCTCCTCCGGGAAGGCGCTCGGAACACATAGGCCCGCTTGAGCGCTCCTCCTCCTCAAGCTCGCGGGCAGGTCGGTTCGCCGGCCCATAGGCGGTGCCTCTGGCACCGCCTTTTCTTTTTCCGTCTATCCCGCAAACGAAAACGGGGCGCGAGCGCCCCGTCGACATCGCTTCAGCGGCGATTGTCGAGGTGGATGGTCACCCATCCCTCGCGCCAGATCGTCTTAACGTGACGCAGACCCGCGCCATTATAGGCGGCCAGCACCTTCCAGCGCTGCGAAGCGAGGATGCCGGAAAGAATGACGTCGCCATTCGGCGAAAGCTGCGCAGCAAGCTGCGGCGCCATGCGCATCAGCGGGCGGGCAAGGATGTTGGCGATGATAAGGTCGAAGGGGCCGTGGCGGCCGAAGGCGGTGGAATGGAAGCCGGCGGCGGTTTCCAGGGCGACGCCCGAGGCGATGCCGTTGAGGCGCACGTTTTCGCGGGCGACGCGCGTGGCGATGGGGTCGATATCCGTTGCCAGCACGGCAACGGGGGCGAGCTTGCGCGCGGCAATGGCGAGCACGCCGCTACCGGTGCCGAGGTCGAGCACGCGCTTGACCCGGCGGGCGCGCATCACGTCGAAAATGACCTCGAGGCAGCCCGCCGTCGTGCCGTGATGGCCGGTGCCGAAGGCCTGCCCGGCATCGATCTCGATGGAGATTTCGCCGGGGCGGGCGGTGCCGCGGTCATGCGAACCATGGACGACGAAGCGGCCGGCGCGCACGGGTTTCAACCCCTCCAGCGACTTGGCGATCCAGTCGATGTCAGGCAGTTCCTCGCGCTCGATCCGCGCCTTGGGAAAATCGGCGGCGAGGAGGGCGGCGAAACGTTCGTGGATCTCCGCCTCGTCCGGCCGGAACATGTAGACCGAGGCTTCCCAGATGTCCTTCTTCTCGTCGATCTCCATGGTCGCGATGGCGTAGCCTTCTTCCTCGAAGGCGTCGGTCATCAGCGAGAGCGCGGCGTCCGCGCCCTTCTCGGTCGTGGTGATGTAGAGGCGGATTTCGCTCACGGCTCGGGGTCCCTGTTGTTTGAGGACCGCCTAGCATGTCCGAAAGCCGAGGGCAAAGGCGGATGCTAGCCCTTGATCAGGTTCGTCAGCTTCTGCTCGGCGACATCGGGGTTTTCGCCATAGGCGATGGTTCCCTTGAAGCGGCCGTTGGCATCGAGCAGGAAGACGGAAGCCGTATGGTCCATGGTATAGTCGCCATCGGGCTTGGCCTCGTCCAGCGGCACCTTGCGGTAATAGACGCGGAAGCCCTTGACCATTTCCAGCACCTTGTCTGTCGGGCCGGAAATGCCGGTAATGCGCTGGGAGACGTTGCCGACATATTGGCCGATGAGTTCGGGCGTGTCGCGCTCGGGATCGACCGTCACGAAATAGGCCTGCAGCTTGGAGCCGTCGGGATCGACCTTGGTGAGCCAGCCGTTGAGCTCGAACAGCGTCGTCGGGCAGACTTCCGGGCAATGGGTGAAGCCGAAGAAGAGGGCGGTCGGCTTGCCGGTGAAGGCCTTTTCGGTGATGGGTTTGCCATCCTGCGCCACCAGCGTGAAAGGCACGCCGAACGGTTCGCTGGCGACTTCTTTGTTCTTGAGGAAGTATTCGTAGCCGAGCCAGGCTGAGACGGCGACAACAGCGAACCAGAGTAGGAAGCGGACGATCTTCATGGCGATCCTTCAATGCGGCTATGGCGGCGTGAGCCGGTCGCCGCTGTCATAGTCCCTCGCCGGAGACGGCGCAAACGCGCCAATTGCCGCAACGGAGGCAAAGAACGAACGCTCGCGCAATCGTGATCAGAAGCACCAGGACATGCCGGATTCGGCAAGGCTGAGGAAGATCGCCGTGCCATGCTCCAGCCAACCGGCAAAGGCGGCGGTGGCGGCCATGGTGCCGAGCCCCAGCACGATGAGCGCGACGGGCAGCACGGTATAGCGGCGGGCGGTCTTGTCCATGGGCGAAGCATACCATGTTGCGGCGCGTGTTGAAACCGGCGCGACCTGCCGTAACGTCAGGCTTTTGCGTGCGGCGGAATGCATCGAATTTTGCTAAAATGCGGGTTTCTGCCGCCCTGCCTTAGCCTTTGTTTAATCTCTCTTTGCCACGCTCCCCAAACGCGCAACAGGCCCTGATGGCTTCGGGACATGACGTCCGCCGCGTGCCGGAGACGGCGCGCCGCGCAATTCAACAGTTCGTCCCTTGCGGGGAAGAGGTCTTGTCCATGTCCAACGCCATCAAGCAGTCCGGCGCTTATCTCGAAATCGTTTCCTTCCATCTCGGCGAGCAGGAATTCTGCATCGACATCATGGCCATCCGCGAAATCCGCGGCTGGGCACCGGTCACGCCGATGCCGCACACGCCGCCCTATGTGCTCGGCCTCATCAACCTGCGCGGCGCAGTGATCCCGGTCATCGACATGGCCTGCCGCCTCGGCATGAAGATGACGGAGCCGTCCGAGCGTTCGGCGATCATCGTCACCGACATCGCCGGCAAGCTGGTCGGCCTCCTCGTCGAGCAGGTTTCCGACATGATGACCATCAAGAGCGAGGCCCTGCAGCCGGCGCCGGAAATCATTCCGGAAGCCCAGCGCGCCTTCTGCCGCGGCATCGTGGCGCTCGAAAAGTCGATGGTCTGCTTCCTCAACCTCGACACCGTGATCGCCGACGAGCTTGCCCAGGCGGCCTGATCGGTCCGACCCTTCGTCTTCCGCTTCAGCATCCGGCCGCTTTGCGGGCGGGTGCTTTCGGCTGCCTGCCTATTGAATATTCCTAAATTAAAAACCTTGATCTTGCCCCAATTGGACAGGAACCAAAGGTGGACGGTCCCGTTTTCTCCCTGCTTTCCTAAACGAAACAGTGGAGAATTATCATGAAGAAGACCGTTACTATCGCCCTTGCTTCGCTTCTCGCCGTCTCGCCTGTCGCAGGCATCGCCTATGCCCAGGATACCACCACCGGCGTAACCGCCGACACGATGGCGACAGGTTCGATCACCGCCGACCAGGTGAACGTGGTCACGATCGCATCCCTCGAAGCCGATGAAAGCGGCCGCTCGGAAGGCGAGCGCCTGAGCCTGAAGGCGAAGGATCCGGCTGCGCTGGAACAGGCGCAGGCCGAACTCCAGTCCGATCCGGCCCTGGCGCAGATTCTCGCCTCGAAGAACGTCCAGCTGACCAATGTCGTGGAAATCAAGACCGCGGCTGACGGCGGCAAGGTCGTCTACGTCAAGTAAGACGGTTCCTATGTAAAGAAGAAGCCCCGGCCGGTTGCCGGGGCTTTTTTCATGGCTTGCCGTTCGTCCAGGTGACCGTCTGGCCATAAAGCGGCACGGTGGAGATCGACATCTTCGCGGACCCCTCGGTCAATTCGCGCGAATGGGCGAGGTAGATCAGCGTGTCGTTCTTCTTGTCGTAGATCCGGGTGACGATGAGCGACTTCCAGATCAGCGACAGGCCCGACTTGAAGACCTCTTCGCCCTCCCGGTCTAGCTCGATGTCGCCGATGGTGATCGGGCCGGTCTGCTGGCAGGAGATGGCATTGTTCGAGGGATCCTCGAACCAGTTGCCCTTCTTCAATCGGTCGATGACGGAACGGTCGAAATAGGTGACATGGCAGGTGACGCCGGCGACATCGGGGTCGGTCACGGCGTCGATATAGATGTCGTTGCCGATCCAGTCGACGCCCACCTTGCCGACCGTTTCGGCGGCAGCGGGCAGGGCGGCGCAGGCCATGAAGGCGGCGGCGGCGAACGGGCGCAGACGGGAGGCGGAAGGCGTGAGCGGCATGGCGTGTCTCCTTGTTCCGCTAACAGGTAAGGGCCTGCCCGCCGCTTGCAAGACGCTGCGTCAGGATTTTGCGGCGGCGATGATGGCGCGCACGGCCTCGCCGTCGGTCAGCGTCACCTCATATTCGCGGTCTTTCTCCGTGCCGCCCATGCCGACATGCGGGTTGCGGAAGGCCATGCCGCTCGGCACGGTCCTCAGCGCCGCGAAATGCATTTCGACAAGGCCCGCTTCGTCCCGGACCTTGCGGATGTTCCCGGCATCGAGCGCGCCGCATCCCATAATGACGATGCGGCCGGCCGCCTGTTCGACGGCGCTCTTCAGGATGGTGATCCCCTCGACGGCGGTGTCGCGCTGACCGGAGGTCAGCACGCGGTCGATGCCGCAGCGGATCAGCGCTTCCAGCGCCTCGTGCGCATCGGCCGTCATGTCGAAGGCGCGGTGGCAGGTGACGGACATCGGCCGGGCAGCCTCGACGAGCGCTTTGGTGCGGGCCTCGTCGATCCGGCCGTCCGGTGTCAGGCAGCCGATGACGACGCCGGCGACGCCCTCGCTGCGCAGTGCCACGATATCCTCGACCATCGTCGCGAACTCGGTCTCGGAATAGAGGAAGTCGCCGCCGCGCGGGCGGATGATCACGTGGACGGGAATGCGGGCGGCCTTCACGGCGGCGCGAATGGTGGCAAGGCTTGGCGTCAGGCCGCCCTCGACCAGGCTCGCGCAGAGCTCCACCCGGTCTGCTCCGGCCTCCTGGGCCGCGAGGAAACCGTCGATACCTTCGACGCAGAGTTCGATGAGGGGCTTAGTCATGGCGTCCTTCCGAGGTGCATGTCAGGCTTCGCGCCAGACGGTTTTGAGGAGCCGCAGCCAGTTTTCGCGGCAGAGCTTTGCAAGGTCGTCCTCGCCGTAGCCGGCGGCGCGCAGCGCGCCGACTATCGCCTGGTTGCCGGCGGCGTCGCCGATGGCGGCGGGTATCGTCGCGCCGTCGAAATCCGAGCCGAGCGCCACGCAGTCGATGCCCATGCGTTCGACCAGGTGGTCGATGTGGCGCACCATGTCGGCAAGCGGCGTGTCGGGGTTTTCCAGGCCATCGGCGCGCAGCATGGTGGTGGCGTAGTTGAGGCCGGCAATGCCCTTGCGCTCGCGGATCGCATCGAGCTGGCGGTCGGTGAGGTTGCGCGAGATCGGCGTCAGGGCATGGGCGTTGGAATGGGTGGCGACGAGCGGCTGCGTGCTTTCGCGCGCCACGTCCCAGAATCCGCGCTCGGTAATGTGCGCGAGGTCGATCATGAGACCGAGCCGGTCGCATTCCTTCACCAGCGCGACCCCGGCTGCCGTCAGGCCGGGGCCGGTGTCGGGGGAGGAGGGGTAGGCGAAGGGAACGCCGTGGCCGAAGCGGTTGTGCCGGCTCCAGACGGGGCCGAGCGAGCGCAGGCCCCGGGCATACAGGGCTTCGAGATTGCGGAGGTCTTCGGCGATCGGCTCGCAGCCTTCGATATGCAGAACCGCGGCGAAGCGCCCCTGCGTCATCGCGGCGCGGATATCGTCCGTGGTGCGGCAGATGGCGATGCCGCCGGCCTGTTCCAGACGGTCGGCGATATCGGTCATTTCGAGCGCGATCCGCAGCGCGGCGCGGTGCTCGCGCGGGCCGACCATCGGGATATTGTAGTGGCCGTTCTCGTCCACGACACGGGCCGGATAGTCTTCCTCCGGCGGAATGAACATGGCGCAGAAGCCGCCGGCAAGCCCGCCCTTGCGGGCGCGCGGGACATCGATATGACCGAGGTTGGTGCCGCCGAGGAATTCTGCGACCGGGTCGGCGCCTTCCCGTGCGTGCTCCCACAGGCGCAGAAGTACGTCGTTGTGGCCGTCGAAGATCAGTTGCATCTGCCGCTCCTATCCTTGCCCGGTCGGTAGAGCCGATTCCGCCGCGACCCGCAAGGACCGCGGCGCGGGATCAGGCGGCGAAGACCGGCGTACCGCCGATCCAGGTCGAGACGACGTTCACGTCCTTGTCGATGACGGCGAAATCCGCGTCGTGACCATGGGTCAGACGGCCCTTGCGGCCCGTCATGCCGATGGCTTCGGCGGGGTAGAGCGAGGCCATGCGCAGCGCTTCCTCGAGATCGATGCCCACCGCGTCGCGCATGTAGCGAATGCAGGATGCCATATCGATATCCGCACCGGCGAGCGTGCCGTCGGCAAGCGTCAGGCGCCCGCCCTCGCGGAAGATTTCCCGGCCATTGAGGAAGAAGCTCGTCATGTCGGTGCCGATGGTCGACATAGCATCGGTGACGAGGAAGATGCGGCCGGGACCGCGCTTGGCGCGAAGCGCGACGCGGATGGAGGCCGGGTGGACATGGAACCCGTCGGCGATAAGGCCGGCATGAAGATGGCCGAGATCGAGCGCGGCGCCGACCATGCCCGGCTCACGGTTGCCGAGAGGGCTCATGGCATTGAAGAGATGCGTCATCATGTGCGCGCCGGACTCGACGGCCGTGGCCGCGGTCTCGTAGCCGCAGTCGGAATGGCCGAGGCTGACGGTGACGCCGGCGGCGTGCAGCGCGGCGATCTGCGCGTTCGTGGCGTTTTCCGGCGCCAGCGTCATCAGCACGGCTTCAAGACCCTTGCGGGCAGCGATCGTGCGCTCGAGGTCGGCCGCATCCATCGGGCGGATGAGAGCCGGATCATGCGCCCCCTTGCGGGCGATGGAAAGATGGGGGCCTTCGAGATGAAGGCCGAGGAAGCCCGGCACCTCCGCCTGGCGGGCCGCAAGGCCGGCGGAAACGGTTCGTTCCGTCACCTCGCGGTTGTCGGTGATCAGCGTCGGCAGCAGCGCCGTGGTGCCGAAGCGGGCATGGGCGGCGCAGATGGTGCGGATGCCTTCGAGGTCCGGCTGCTCGTTGAGCAGCACGCCGCCACCGCCATTGACCTGCAGGTCGATGAAGCCGGGGACCAGCGAGAGCCCGTCCATCGGCACCGTGCGGGCATCGGCCGGCACATCGCCAGGCGCGGCGATAGCGGCGACCTTGCCGTCGTCGACGAGCAGGACGCAGCCCTCATGCCACAGATCGCCGTCGAAAATCCGGGCGCCGGTAATGGCGGTGAGCACGGTCATCGGGTCTCCGTCACTTTCTTGAGGTTGACCGGCTTGTCGGGATCGAGGCCGCGGCCGCGCGACCAGGCTTCGACGAAGCCGTAGAAGGGCACGATGAGCGCCAGGGCATCGGTGATCGGGTGGCCTGTGGCGACGAAGGGCAGTTTGCGCGCGCTCTTGGCGCCCGCCGCCGTGATGCCGACATAGGCGCCCCGCTCGGCAAGGCCATCGGCCATGCCGGTGACGGAGGCTTCGGCCGCGTCACGGGCGGCAAGCGCGATGACCGGGAAGGCCGGGCCGACGAGGGCGACGGGGCCGTGCAGCACCTCGGCCGAGGAATAGGCCTCGGCGTGCATGCCGGAGGTTTCCTTGAACTTCAGCGCCGCTTCGCTGGCGATGGCAAGGCCCGGGCCACGGCCGAGCACATAGAGCGACTGGGCGTCCTTGAGGTCGCCGGCAAGCTCGGACCAGTCGAGGGAGACGGCCTTGGCGAACTGTTCCGGCAGGTCCTTCACGGCGCAGTCGAGATCGGCGTCGCCGGTCCATTCGGCAAGCACGGCAAGGCCGGCGACGATGGAGTTCACATAGGACTTGGTGGCCGCGACACTGAGCTCCGGGCCGGCAGACAGATCGAGAGAGTGGGAGCAGGCGTCGGCCAGCGGCGAGGGCAGCGTGTTGGTGAGGGCGATGGAGACCGCACCACCCTTGGTGGCGCCGTCGGCCATGGCGACGATATCGGGGCTCTTGCCGGACTGGGAGATGGCGATGGCGGCGGCGCCGCCGAGCTTCAGCTTGGCGCCATAGATGGAGGCGAGCGACGGGCCGAGGGAGGCGACAGGGCGACCGGTGGTCAGTTCGATGGCGTATTTCAGGAAGAGAGCCGCATGGTCAGAGGAGCCGCGGGCGACCGTGACGAAGAACTGCGGATCGCGCTCGCGAAGGGCCTTTCCGGTGGCCGTGATGGCGCTTGCCGCATTCGTCAGCAGGCGGGCCGCCGCTTCGGGGATTTCGTTGATCTCTCTGCGCATGTTGGTCTGCATGGAAGTCCCTTTGCGGTTAGACGGTCACGTCTCGGAAAGCGTCAGTTCGGCGACGAAGTCGTAGGCGTCGCCGCGATAGATGGAGCGGGTGAATTCGACCACCCGGCCGGTGCGCAGATAGGAGATGCGCTCGATGGAAAGCCCGGCCGACCCTGGCGGCACGCCGAGCATGGAGGCGTCCGGGTCCTTCATGTTGTAGGCAGAGATGCGCTGCACGGCGCGCACCGGCCGGCAACCGCGCTTTTCCAGCGCCGCATAGAGTGAGCCCTGGACCTGCAGCGGATCCGGCAGGAATTCGGAGGAGATGCAGGCGCGCTCGATGGCGAGCGGCATGTCGTCGGCGACGCGCAGACGCCCGAGCCGGGCGACGAGCGCATCCGCCGGCAGGCCGAGCATCATCATCTCGTCCGGCGAGGGATGGAACAGGCCCCGGTCGAGCCATTCGGCGCGGGTGTTGAGGCCCCGGCGCGCCATGTCCTCGGTAAAGGAGGTGAGGCGGGACAGCGACTGCTGCACCTTGGCAAGCGGTTTTGCAACGAAGGTGCCGGAACCGTGGCGGCGGACCAGGAGACCGTCCTTGACGAGGTCGTCGACGGCCTTGCGCACGGTGACGCGGCTGACATTGGCGTGGTCGGCA
Source organism: Shinella sp. G-2 (assembly GCF_050172695.1). NCBI lineage: Bacteria > Pseudomonadati > Pseudomonadota > Alphaproteobacteria > Hyphomicrobiales > Rhizobiaceae > Shinella > Shinella sp. G-2. Next base: position 327,492 of record NZ_JBBEYH010000001.1, read on the forward strand.
AGGTCGCGTTCGGCGGGCAGGGCATCGCCGTAACTGAGCTTGCCTGAAGTGATTGCCTCTTCGAGCGTCTGGCGGAGCTTCAGGTAGAGTGGTCCGGGCACGCCCGACTGCAGGCTTTCCGGCGTGAGGATGGTGGCAAGCGGCGTGCTCATGCGGCGGCTCCCGTACGTTGCCTGTAGCCCTTGGCGGCCAGCGCCACGGCGCCCGTCAGGGCATCGGCCTCGGCTTCCATCAATATGGCGCGGTGCCGTTCGGAAAGCCATTCGGGATAGATCGGGGCAAGGCCGCCGAGCAGGCACAGCCGCTGGTCGCCGGCAAGGGCCATGATGGCGTCGAGGGATTCGTTCACCGCCGTCGCACCCGCCTTGACGAGGGCGATGGCCTGTTCGTCGCCCCGGCGGGCGTGATCGAAGACCAGGGGGGCGAAGCGGCCGAAATCGCCGGGCTTGGAAAGGCGGGCGAATTCGACGATACCGCGCGGGTCGCCCTTGAATTCTTCCAGCACCGCATCCGTGACGCCGGAGCGCGCATGCACGCCGTCATGGGCGAGCAGCGCTTCCTGCAGGAGGGCGTGGCCGAGGCGGGCGCCGCCACCGAGATCGCTGACCGTGAAGCCCCAGCCGCCGATATAGCGGATCGCGCCGGCCTTGCGCGCCATATAGATGGCGCCGGTGCCGAGGATCGCCACGGCGCCTTCGCCGTCGCCGATCGCGCCCTGCAGGGCGATCAGGCCATCGGAATCGATGTCGGTGTGGCGGAAGGGCAGGCGGTCGTGCACGTAACGGGTGAGGTCGCCGACATTGGTGCCGGCAAGGCCGAGAAAGGCGGAGGCGCCGCTCAGGCCCGCCTCGTCGATCCCGGCGTCGCGATAGGCGGCCCTGGCTGCTTCCGTGATGGAAATGATCGCGTTGTTGGGGTCCGTCAGGATATTGGCGGCGCCGCTCTTGCCGCGCCCCAGAATGGTGCCGTCCGGCCCCGCGACCGCCGCGCGGCAGCTCGTTCCCCCACCGTCGATACCAAGAATGTAATCAGTCATGGGCACCTCCTGAGATAACGATACCAAAAAAATACCATTAACCAAGGGGTATGGTGGTATCGAAAATAAGCTTTTGCACAAATTGTTGATTTTAAATGATAAAAATATTGAACGCCAAAAAAGTGGTCTCAATAATTAATTTCCTATGGACAATTGGTATTTTTTTGGCATTAATTTCGGCCAGAGGAGAACCAACGATGGCTGCAGGCAGGACCGAAGGCAGACATGATCAGGCGAGGGGGCTGGACGAACGCCAGCCCGTCGACGCGCTGAAAGTGCTCGCGGACGGGCAGAAGGCCGCCGCCGCCGTGGTCGATGCGGCGCTTGGCGATATCGCCGCCGCCGCCCGCCTTGCCGCCGATGCGCTTCTTTCCGGCGGCCGCCTCGTCTATGCCGGCGCCGGCAGCTCCGGCCTGATGGCCATGGCCGACGCGCTCGAACTTCCCGGTACCTATGGCATTGCCCATGACCGCATCGTCATCCTGCTCGCCGGCGGCGCTGCGAGCCTCATCGATCTTGCCGGCGGTTATGAAGACGACCGCGCACTCGCCGTGAACGATGCCACCGCTGCGGGCGTCGGCCCCGGCGACTGTGTGATCTCGGTTTCGGCAAGCGGCAGCACGCCCTATGCGCTGGCCATCGCCGCCTATGCGAAGGAGAAGGGCGCCCGGGTCGTCGCCATGGCCAACAATCCCGGCGCGGCGCTTTTCAGCGACGCGGATGTGACGATCCTGCTCCAGACGCCGCCGGAGGTCATCTCCGGCTCGACGCGCATGGGCGCCGGCACGGCGCAGAAGATCGCCTTCAACATGTTCTCGACGCTGGTCGGCATCCATCTCGGCCACGTGCACGATGGCCATATGGTCAATCTCAAGGCCGACAATATCAAACTGAAAGGGCGTGCCTGCCGCATCGTCTCCGACATTTCGGGTGTCGGTCTCGACGAGGCGGAACGCCTGCTTGCGCGCTCCGAAGGCTCGGTCAAGACGGCTGTGCTTCTGGCTGCGGGGGCTGTGGACGCCGGCGCCGCCAAGGCGGCGCTGGACCGGTCGGAGCAAAGTCTCCGCCGTGCCCTCAAGACCCTCGGATAACACCAATCTCAAAACGCGCTGCGGCGCATAAAAGGGGAGAATGCAATGACACGCAACGCAATCAAGGGTCTGCTCCTTGCCACGAGCATCCTCGGCACGGCCGGGCTCGCGCAGGCGGCCGACGTCACGCTGACCGTCGAAAGCTGGCGCAACGACGACCTCGCCATCTGGCAGGAAAAGATCATCCCGGCCTTCGAAGCCAAGAACCCGGGCATCAAGGTCGTCTTCGCCCCGACCGCGCCGACCGAATACAACGCCGCCCTGAACGCCAAGCTCGACGCCGGTTCGGCGGGCGACCTGATCACCTGCCGTCCGTTCGACGCCTCGCTCGAGCTGTTCAACAAGGGTCACCTTGCCGCTCTGAACGACGTGCCCGGCATGGAGAACTTCTCCGACGTCGCCAAGTCCGCCTGGACGACGGACGACGGTTCCAAGACCTTCTGCGTGCCGATGGCCTCGGTCATCCACGGCTTCATCTACAACAAGGATGCTTTCGACCAGCTCGGCATCACGGTTCCGACGACGGAAGCCGAGTTCTTCGCCGCGCTCGACAAGATCAAGGCCGAAGGCAGCTACATCCCGATGGCCATGGGCACGAAGGACCTCTGGGAAGCCGCCACCATGGGCTACCAGAACATCGGCCCGACCTACTGGAAGGGTGAGGAAGGCCGCAAGGCTCTGATCAAGGGCGAGCAGAAGCTGACCGACGAGGGCTGGGTCGAACCCTACCGCGTTCTCGCCAAGTGGAAGGACTATCTCGGCGACGGCTTCGAGGCGCAGACCTATCCGGACAGCCAGAACCTCTTCACGCTCGGCCGCGCTGCCATCTATCCGGCCGGCTCGTGGGAAATCGGCCTGTTCAACACGCAGGCCCAGTTCAAGATGGGCGCCTTCCCGCCGCCGGTCAAGAATGCCGGCGACACCTGCTACATCTCTGATCACAACGACATCGGCATCGGCCTCAACGCCAAGGGCGCGAACCAGGAAGCTGCCAAGAAGTTCCTGACCTTCGTATCCTCGCCGGAATTTGCCGACATCTACGCCAACTCGCTGCCGGGCTTCTTCAGCCTGAACTCGACGGCCGTGAAGATGGCCGACCCGCTGGCTCAGGAATTCGTTTCCTGGCGTGAGAAGTGCAAGCCGACGATCCGCTCGACCTACCAGATCCTGTCGCGCGGCACGCCGAACCTCGAAAACGAGACCTGGACGGAATCGGCCAACGTCATCAACGGCACGGATACGCCGGAAGTGGCCGCCGAGAAGCTCCAGAAGGGCCTCGACAGCTGGTACAAGCCGGCCAAGTAAGTCCGGATTTCTGCTGCTGAATTCTGCTTGAGGAGCGGGTATCGTCCCGCTCCGGTCCTCTCCCCGTAAAATTTCGGGGGGAGGGTCTCGAGGCGGCGCGGCGCGAAACGACCGGCGTCCGTCCCACCCCTCTTCGTCCCGGTGGACAGAGGGTGCCGAAGGGCAAATTCGGGGAAGCGACCCCGTTACTAATGTGTATGCTGAAATTGTCATGTGCGGCACAGGCTGTCGCGCAAGGCGTCCGTGCATGCGGATTTAACAAACAACCACCGGAGGGGCGGCTGGGCCATGAGCGACATACCTTCTTCCCATGATGCAACAGGACCGATCAAGCGCCCGCGGCGCTGGCACATCGCCATCTTCCTGCTGCCGGCATTCATCATCTACTCGGCGGTCATGATCCTGCCGCTCATCGAGACGCTGCGCCTGTCGCTGTTCAACACGGTGGACGGCCAGTCGACCTTCGTCGGCATCGCCAATTTCAAGGTGCTGTTCGGCGATGAACGCTGGGCCGCCGATTTCTGGAACGCGCTGAAGAACAATTTCATCTTCTTCGTGATCCACATGCTGGTGCAGAACCCGATCGGCGTTGCGCTTGCCGCCATGCTCTCGCTGCCGAAGCTGCGCTTCGCCGCCTTCTATCGCACGGCGATCTTCCTGCCGACGCTGCTGTCCTTCGTGATCGTCGGCTTCATCTGGAAGCTGATCCTTTCGCCGATCTGGGGCGTCTCGCCCTATCTCATGGACCTCGTCGGCCTGAAGTCGCTGTTCTCGCCCTGGCTCGGCAAGCCCAACTCCGCGCTCATCGCCGTGTCGCTGATCTCGGTCTGGCAATATGTCGGCATCCCGATGATGCTGATCTATGCCGCGCTCCTCAACATCCCGGACGAGGTGATCGAGGCGGCCGAATGCGACGGCGTGACCGGCTGGAGCCAGTTCTTCAAGATCAAGCTGCCGCTGATCCTGCCCGCCATCGGCATCATCTCGATCCTGACCTTCGTCGGCAACTTCAACGCCTTCGACCTGGTCTACACCGTGCAGGGCGCGCTTGCCGGGCCGGACAAGTCGACGGACATCCTCGGCACGCTGCTCTACCGCACCTTCTTCGGTTTCCAGCTGCAGCTCGGCGACCGCTCGATGGGCGCGACGATCGCGACGGTCATGTTCCTCATCATCCTCGCCGGCGTCTCGCTGTACCTCTTCGCCATCCAGCGGCGCATGCGTCGCTACCAGTTCTGATCGGGAGGGCCTGACATGTCTCAAGCACGCACTTCGCTCACCCGCACGACCCTCGTGCACCTGGCGCTGATCGGCTATGCGATCATCTCCATCTTTCCGGTGTTCCTGACGCTCATCAACTCGATGAAGGATCGCAATGCGATCTTCCGCAACCCGATGCAGCTTCCGACGCCCAAGACCTTCGACCTCGTCGGCTACACGACGGTGCTGGGGCAGGGGGATTTCGCCACCTACTTCCAGAACAGCTTCATCGTCACGGTGGGCTCCATCGCGCTGGTGCTGCTGTTCGGCGCCATGGCCGCCTTCGCCCTCTCCGAATACCGCTTCCGCGGCAACACGCTGATGGGCCTCTATCTCGCCATCGGCATCATGATCCCGATCCGCCTCGGCACGGTCGCGATCCTGCAGGGCATGGTGGCGTCGGGTCTCGTCAACACGCTGACGGCGCTGGTGCTGGTCTATACCGCACAGGGCATCCCGCTCGCGGTGTTCATCCTGTCGGAATTCATGCGGACCGTCTCCGACGACCTGAAGAATGCCGGCCGTATCGACGGGCTCTCGGAATACTCGATCTTCTTCCGCCTCGTCGTGCCGCTGGTGCGGCCGGCCATGGCCACGGTCGCGGTCTTCACCATGATCCCGATCTGGAACGACCTGTGGTTCCCGCTGATCCTGGCGCCGAGCGAGGCGACCAAGACGGTGACGCTGGGCTCGCAGATCTTCATCGGTCAGTTCGTCACCAACTGGAACGCGGTGCTTGCGGCCCTGTCGCTCGCGATCCTGCCGGTCCTCGTTCTCTACTTCGTCTTCTCGCGGCAGTTGATCCGCGGCATCACCTCGGGAGCTGTAAAGTGAGTTCTGCAATGCCCCCCATCCGTGTTCTTTCCGCCGGTCTCGGCAATATGGGCCGGAGCCATGCGCTCGCCTATCACGAGAACCCCGGCTTCGAGATCGTCGGGCTCGTCAACCGCTCGAAGGTTCCGGTTCCGGCCGGCCTGGAAGGCTACGAGATCCATCCGTCCTTCCATGAGGCGCTGAAGGACCTGAAGCCCGAGCTCTGCTCGGTCAACACCTACTCCGACAGCCATGCCGAATATGCCATCGCGGCCATGGAAGCCGGCGCGCATGTCTTCCTCGAAAAGCCGCTGGCCACCACGGTCGCCGACGCCGAACGGGTGGTGGCCTGCGCCAAGGCGAACGGGCGCAAGCTCGTCGTCGGCTATATCCTGCGCCACCATCCCTCGTGGATCCGGCTGATTGCCGAAGCGCGCAAGCTCGGCGGTCCCTATGTCTTCCGCATGAACCTGAACCAGCAGTCGAGCGGGCCGACCTGGGCGACCCACAAGGCGCTGATGGACACGACGCCGCCGATCGTCGACTGCGGCGTGCACTATGTCGACGTGATGTGCCAGATCACCGATGCCAAGCCCGTCGAGGTGCGCGGCATGGGGCTGCGCCTGTCGAACGAGATCAAGCCGGACATGTACAATTACGGCCATCTCCAGGTGCTCTTCGACGACGGTTCGCTCGGCTGGTACGAGGCGGCCTGGGGGCCGATGATCTCGGAAACGGCCTTCTTCGTGAAGGACGTCATGTCGCCGAACGGCTCGGTCTCCATCGTCATGGACCCGAACGCCAAGTCCGACGACATCGACACGCATACCAAGACGGCGGTCATCCGCGTGCACAACGCGGCGACCGGGCCGGACGGCAAGTTCCTGTCGCCGGACGAGGACCTGAAGATGGCGGGCGAGCCCGGCCACCAGGACCTGTGCGACCGGGAACAGGCCTATGTGCTGAAGGCCATCCGCGAGGACATCGATCTTACGCGGCACATGGACGATGCGGTGCAGTCGCTGAGGATCTGCCTCGCGGCCGATGAAAGTGTCAGAACCGGTCAGACGGTCAAGCTCTAGGGGGAAATCAGGTGGGCTCTCTTCAACTCAAATCCGTACGCAAGTCCTTCGGCAATGTCGACGTCATCAAGGGCATCGACCTCGACGTGAAGGACGGCGAATTCGTCATCTTCGTCGGCCCCTCGGGCTGCGGCAAGTCCACGCTGCTGCGCATCATCGCGGGCCTGGAAGACGCGACCTCCGGCTCGATCACCATCGACGGCACGGAAGTCGTGACCGTGCCGCCGGCCAAGCGCGGCATCGCCATGGTGTTCCAGTCCTACGCGCTCTATCCGCACCTGACGGTCAAGGACAATATGGGTCTCGGCCTCAAGCAGGCCGGCGCACCGAAGGAAGAGATCGAAACGCGCGTCACCAAGGCCTCGTCCATGCTGTCGCTCGAAAAGTACCTGGCGCGCCGCCCGGCCGAACTTTCCGGCGGCCAGCGCCAGCGCGTCGCCATCGGCCGCGCCATCGTGCGTGAACCGAAGCTCTTCCTCTTCGACGAACCGCTGTCCAACCTCGATGCGGCGCTGCGTGTCAACACGCGCCTGGAGATCGCGCGGCTGCACCGCGAACTGAAGGCGACGATGATCTACGTCACGCACGACCAGGTCGAGGCGATGACGCTGGCGGACAAGATCGTCGTTCTCGACGGCGGCGTCATCCAGCAGGTCGGCTCACCGATGGAGCTCTACAACCGTCCGGCCAACCTCTTCGTCGCCGGCTTCATCGGCTCGCCGGGCATGAACTTCATCGAGGCCGAACGCCTCGGCGTGTCCGGCGCCAAGACCATCGGCGTGCGCCCGGAGCATCTCAGCCTTTCGCGCGACGGCGGCGAGTGGCAGGGCAAGGTGGTGCATGTCGAACATCTCGGCGCCGATACCATCGTCTATATCGAATCGGACCGGCTGGGTTCGTTCACCGTGCGCCTCTTCGGCGAGCATCACTACGCGGTCGGCGATCTCGTCTATGCGACGCCGGCGGAGGGCCAGACGCATCGTTTCGATGCAGATGGCCGGGCGATACGTTGAGGCCCCTCATCACAATCCTGTGATCGGGGTGGATTGCGGCAATCCCCGCCGTGATCTACGATTGTCAAACGTCAGAAACTAACATACAGCCTTGTTTGTATGTTGCGATGCGGTGGTCCTCCGGCCACCGCATCGACTCGTTTTCAGCACCCTGCCGGTCTTTTACCGGCATTGCCTATGGAAGAACCCATGCGTTTCACGAGACCGATTTCGATTGCGACCTTTGGCGCCCTTTTGATTCTCGCCGGCTGCCAGGACGAGCAGGCTCCGCAGGGGGGCTTCTCCTTCCCGCCACCGCAGGTGGCCGTCATCACCGTGAAGGCCGAGGACGTGCCGATCACCAACGATCTGCCGGGCCGCATCGCTGCGACCCGCACGGCCGAGGTTCGCCCGCGTGCCTCCGGCATCGTCATCGAGCGCGTCTTCGAGCAGGGCTCGCAGGTCAAGGAAGGCGACGTTCTCTACCGGATCGATCCCGCGCCGTTCCAGGTGCTGGTGGATAGCGCCGAAGCGACGCTGCGCCGCGCCAAGGCCGTTCAGGCCCAGGCGAAGAACGACACGGTTCGCCAGGAACAGCTGAAGAAGTCGAACGTCTCGTCCGCGCAGAACTATGACGACGCCATCGCCAAGCTGGCGCAGGCCGACGCCGATGTCGCGATTGCCGAAGCCGGTCTCGCCACGGCCAAGCTGAACCTCGAATATACCGAGGTGAAGGCGCCGATCAGCGGCCGCATCGGCCGTGCCCTCATCACCGAGGGCGCGCTGGTTTCGACCAGCGGCACGGAAAACCTCGCCACCATCCAGCAGCTCGACCCTGTTTATGCCGACTTCACCCAGTCGGCGACGGACCTCATCCGCCTGCGCAAGGCGCTGGAAGACGGCGCGCTGATGGCCGACAACAATTCCGCCGACGTCAAGCTGATGCTCGACGACGGTTCGCTGTATTCGCATCCGGGCAAGCTGCTGTTCTCCGAGGCCGCCGTCGATGAATCGACCGGCCAGGTGACGCTGCGCGGCGAATTCCCGAACCCCGATGGCGATCTCCTGCCGGGCATGTATGTGCGCGTGCAGATCGAGCAGGGCATCGAGAAGGGTGCCGTTCTGGTGCCGCAGCAGGCCGTGCAGCGCGACGCCTCGGGCAGCGCGCTCGTCTATGTCGTCTCCGCCGACAACAAGGCCGGCACGCGTCCTGTCCGTATCGGCCGTGCCGCCGGTACGCGCTGGGTCATCACGGACGGCCTGAAGGACGGCGAGAAGATCATCGTCGAGGGCTTCCAGAAGGTCCAGCCGGGCGGCGACGTCGTTCCGTCCGAATGGAACCCGAACGCCACGGCGGCCGACCAGAAGCCGGCGGCCGAAGGCGGTGAAGCCAAGGCTGACGATGCGAAGGCTGGCGACGCCAAGCCCGATGACGCCAAGGCAGGTGAAGCCGGCAAGGCCGAAGGCGGCGATGCCGCCAAGACCGAGCAGGCGAAGTAAGGATCCTGATGATGCCCAGTTTCTTCATCGACAGGCCGATTTTCGCCTGGGTCGTGGCGATCTTCATCATGATCGCCGGCGCCATCTCCATTCCGCTTCTGCCGATCGCGCAGTATCCGGACGTCGCGCCGCCGCAGATATCGGTCTCGACCTCCTATGCTGGCGCGTCCTCGCAGGACACCTACCAGAGCGTCACCAAGCTCATCGAGGATGAGCTGAACGGCGTCGAGGGCATGCTCTATTTCGAATCGACCTCGAGCGCTTCGGGTTCGGCCGAAATCAACATCACCTTCGCGCCGGGCACCGATCCCTCGCAGGCCTCCGTCGACGTGCAGAACCGCATCAGCCGCGTCGAGCCGCGCCTTCCCGATTCCGTGCGCCGCCAGGGCGTGCAGGTCGAGGAGGCCGGTTCCGGCTTCCTGCTGATCGTTTCGCTCACCTCCACCGACGGCTCGATGGACGCCATCAGCCTCGGCGACTACGTGAACCGCAACGTGCTTTCCGAAGTCCAGCGCGTTCCCGGCGTCGGCCGCGCGCAGCTCTTCGCGACGCAGCGCTCCATGCGCATCTGGCTCGATCCGGCCAAGATGCTCGGTCTCAACCTGACGGCCGCCGATGTCACGGCCGCCGTGCAGGCGCAGAACGCCCAGATCGCCGCCGGCAGCATCGGCGCGCAGCCGAACCCGATCACCCAGCAGATCGCGGCTCCCGTCAACATCAAGGGCCAGCTGACGACGCCGGAGGAATTCGGCGCCATCGTGCTGCGTGCGAATGCGGACGGTTCGGCCGTGCGCCTGCGTGACGTCGCGCGTATCGAAGTGGGCGGCGAGACCTATTCGTTCTCGACGCGCCTCAACGGCCAGCCTTCCGCGGCCGTCGCCGTGCAGCTTTCGCCGAGCGGCAACGCCATGGCGACCTCCGAGGCGATCAAGGCCCGCATGGACGAACTGGCGAAGTTCTTCCCGCCGGGCATCGAATACTCGATCCCCTATGACACCTCGCCCTTCGTGAAGGTGTCGATCGAGAAGGTTCTGCACACGTTGCTCGAAGCCGTCGGCCTCGTGTTCCTCGTGATGTTCCTGTTCCTGCAGAACATCCGCTACACCATCATCCCGACGCTCGTCGTTCCCGTCGCGCTGCTCGGCACCTGTGCCGTCATGCTCGCCATGGGATTCTCGATCAACGTCCTGACGATGTTCGCCATGGTGCTCGCCATCGGCATTCTCGTCGACGACGCCATCATCGTCGTTGAAAACGTCGAGCGTATCATGTCGGAAGAGGGGCTGCCGCCGAAGGAGGCGACCCGCAAGGCGATGAAGCAGATCACCGGCGCCGTCATCGGCATCACGCTGGTGCTCGCCTCGGTGTTCATTCCGATGGGCTTCTTCCCGGGTGCGGTCGGCGTCATCTACCAGCAGTTCTCGCTGACGATGGTCGTCTCGATCCTCTTCTCGGCCTTCCTCGCGCTGTCGCTGACGCCGGCGCTTGCCGGCAGCTTCCTGAAGCAGGTTCCGAAGGGCCATCACCACACCAAGCGCGGCTTCTTCGGCTGGTTCAACCGCGGCTTCGACCGCAGCTCCAAGGGCTATAGCGGCACCGTCGGCTGGCTGGTCCACCGCGCCGGCCGCTTCATGGTGATCTACCTCGCCATCCTCGCGGGCCTTGGCTACATGTTCGTGAAGCTGCCGTCCTCGTTCCTGCCGGACGAAGACCAGGGCTTCGCCATCGTCATGATGCAGCTTCCCTCCGAGGCGACGGGCCACCGGACCGACGAGGTGCTGACGCAGGTCGAGACGATCTTCGGCCAGGAAAAGGCCGTCAACACGATCGTCGGCATCAACGGCTTCTCGTTCTTCGGCGCAGGCCAGAACGCCGGCCTTGCCTTCGTGACGCTGAAGGACTGGAGTGAGCGTGGGCCGGAGGATTCCGCCCAGGCGATCGCCGGACGCGCCAGCATGGCGATGAGCCAGATCAAGGATGCGATCAGCTTCGCGCTGTCGCCGCCGCCCATCCAGGGTCTCGGCACGACGGGCGGCTTCTCGTTCCGTCTGCAGGACCGTGGCGGCCTCGGCCAGCAGGCGCTGTCTGCGGCCACGGGCCAGCTCATCGGCCTTGCGGCCCAGAGCAATGTCGTCACCGGCGTGCGCGTCGACGGCATGCCGGATGCGGCCCAGGTCAATGTCGTGATCGACCGCGAGAAGGCCAACACCTTCGGTGTGACCTTCGCCGACATCAACTCGACGATCTCGACCAACCTCGGCTCGACCTATGTCAACGACTTCCCGAATTCCGGGCGCATGCAGCGCGTGACGGTTCAGGCGGACCAGAACGAACGCATGCAGGTTGCGGATCTCCTCAACCTCAATGTCCGCAACTCCAAGGGTGGCATGGTGCCGCTGTCGGCCTTCGCGACCGCCGAATGGGTCAAGGCGCCGACGCAGACGGTGGGCTATAACGGCTATCCGTCCATGCGCCTCAGCGGCGACACCAAGCCGGGCTTCTCCTCGGGCGATGCGATCGCCGAGATGGAGCGGCTGGCCGCCCAGTTGCCGCCGGGCTTCGGCTACGAGTGGACGGGCCAGTCGCTGCAGGAAATCCAGTCCGGTTCGCAGGCGCCGATCCTCGTCGGCCTCTCGATCCTGCTGGTGTTCCTGTGCCTTGCGGCGCTCTATGAAAGCTGGTCGATCCCGTTCGCGGTCATCCTCGTGGTGCCGCTCGGCGTCATCGGCGCGGTCATCGCGGTCACGATGCGCGACATGTCCAACGACGTGTACTTCAAAGTGGGCCTGATCGCGATCATCGGCCTTTCGGCGAAGAACGCGATCCTGATCATCGAGTTCGCCAAGGAGCTGATGGAGGACGGCCGGTCGCTGATCGATGCGACCATCGAGGCCTGCCACCTGCGCTTCCGCCCGATCCTGATGACCTCGCTCGCCTTCACGCTCGGCGTTCTGCCGCTCGCGATCGCGACCGGCGCAAGCTCGGGCAGCCAGCGCGCCATCGGCACCGGCGTCATGGGCGGCATGATCACCGCCACGGTGCTCGCCATCTTCTTCGTGCCGATCTTCTTCGTCTTCGTGATGAAGCTCTTCGGCTACGGGAAGAAGAAAGAGGAGCCGGCTCCGGCCGCAAGCCCGGCGGAGTAAGCCGCCGATGCGCCGGACCAAGGCAGAGGCCAAGGAAACCCGCCAGCAGATCCTGCTGGCGGCCGAAAAGGTCTTCTACGAAAAAGGTGTCGCCCATGCCTCGATGGAGGATGTGGCGCGCGCCGCGGGGGTTACTCGCGGCGCCATCTACTGGCACTTCGCCAACCGGGCGGATCTCGTGCTGGAACTCTACAATTCCCTGCCCATGCCGCAGGAAGAGCTGATCGCCCGGGAGCTGGAAGCCGAGAATGCCGACGTCTTCGGCGTGCTCGAACGGGTCGGCCGTGAATGGCTGGAACTGCTTGCCACCGACGAGCACCGACAGCGCATTCTTTCCATTCTCCTGCGCTGCGACACGTCAGGGGAATTCGCCGCCATCTCCGAGCGTCAGAACGATCTCGACGACGAGCATATGCAGGCGCTGGAAGCCGCCTTCGTGAAAGCGGAGCGGCAGGGCCAGCTCGGCGACACCTGGACGCCGCGTTCGGCGGCCTCGATGCTGCGCTGGGTCATCAAGGGCCTGTGTTCGGAATGGCTGCTGTTCGGTCGCCGCTTCGATATTGCAGGCGAAGGCAAGGAGGCGCTGCGCCGGCTCTTCCTCAGCTATGGCGGGCAGGTGCCGTCACGCTGACGCGTCGCGAAAGGCCTGAAGCTGCGCGATCCAGTCCGCACCGATCCGCCAGCGCGTGAGCACCGAGACCGGATCCTCCGCATCGAGCCGCGAACAGATGCGGTAGACTTCCAGCACCTCCGGCGCCATCTCGCCGCGCTGGAAGAAATACATCGCCGCCGCATAACGCGCGCGCCCGGACCATTCGGGACCGGGCGGCGTTGCGATGATCTCCCAGTTGCGGCGGGTTTCCTCATCCATCTATTTCAGGCCCGGCGGCGTCACCGTGCGGCGCGCCAGCTTGACGAAGGGGCGGGGCACGATCTTCGCCCGCTTCATCAGCTTCTGGTATTTCAGCTCGCGCAGCGCATAGATCTCCACCCAGAGGTCGTCGGTGAACTTCGATCCGTACGGGCGCTCGAGGCTGGCGATGGCGATGTTGCGCTTGGCGGTCGGTGACCAGATCGCAGCGGTGACAAGGCCCGCCTCGTGTTTGCGGCGATGGTAGACGATGGCATGTTCGGCGGGAATATTCCCTTCGATTTCAAGGCCGACGAGGATGTGCTTGAGAGTTTGATTCCGCCGCGCGTCGAGGATCGCCCGGCGTCCGTTGAAGGACGGCTTTTCCGGGTCGACCAGCCAGTCGAGGCCGATCTCGTCGGGCATGCGCACCCGGTCGGCCCGCAGCGCGCCCTCGGCGGTGACGAAATCGGCGTTGGCGACGATGAAGCCCGTCTCGATGCGCGTCTGGTTGAGGGCGCCATAGCCGATGGCGCGGATGGCATGGATTTCGCCGGCCGCCCACAGCCGGTCCCACAGGGAAAGCGCCTTTGCCCGGGGCACGAAGAGTTCGTAGCCGAGATCGCCGGTAAAGCCGGTGCGGGAAATCGTCACCGCGCCGCCATCATGCGGGAAGGTTGCGATGTCGAAGGGCTTCAGCCGATCCGCTTCGGCGAAACCGGCATCGCGCAGCACGGCATAACTGGTCGGCCCCTGCAGGGCGAGCCCGGCGATTTCCTCCGTTTCCTCGTGGATATCCACCGTGAAGCCGAAGGCGCTGTCGAGCAGCCAGGGCAGGTGGCGTTCCTGGCAGCAGAGGCGGAATTCCTGCGCGCCAAGCCGGAAGAGCGTGCCGTCGTCGAGCACATGGCCGTGGTCGTCGCACCAGGCGGTATAGTGCACGCGGTTGACGCCGAGTTTCCTGACGTCGCGCAGGGTCAGGCGGTTGAGATACCGTTCCGCATCCGGGCCGGTGATGCGGTATTTCACCATCGGCGAGATGTCGAAGAGGGCGGCGGTGGACCGGATGGCGAAATATTCCAGCTCACCGTCGGTAAGCGAATGGGGCGCCCTGTAGCCGGCCCAGTTGTACCAGTCGTTGACCTCGCTCTGCGCCATCAGCCGGTCGTGGAAGGGCGTTTCGAGGCGCGGCGTGCGGATATGGTCGCGCGCGGTGCGGCGCAGGTCCGTGGCGGATTTCGTCATGGCGTTCATGAACTCGCTCCCGAAAGGATGTGGCGCGCGGCGTTCCAGCCGGGCAGGCCGGAAATGCCGCCGCCCGGATGCGCCCCGGCGCTGGCGAGGTAGAGCCCGTCGATCGGCGTCCTGTAGCCGGAGGCCGCGCCTGTCGGGCGGTTGACCAGAAGCTGGTCGGCCTGCAGCTCGCCGTGGTGCCAATGGCCGCCGGGCAGATTGTATTCGGCTTCGATGTCGACCGGCGTCATCAGGCTGGACGCGACGATGGATTTGCCGATGCCGGGCGCGTGACGCTCCAGCGTTTCCAGAACGATCCTGAGAAAGGCCGGTTTGCCGGTCTCCCAGCCCGCCTTGAGGCGATAGGGCGCGTATTGCACGAGGGCCGACAGCGTGCAGCCGCCCGCGGGCGCGAGCGACGGGTCGGCAAGGCTCGGCAGGGTGATCTCCATCACCGGATCCGTGGAGAATTCGCCGTATTTCGCCGGATTGAAGGCCGTCTCGACCTGTTCCTTGGAGCGGACCAGCACGATGCGGCCGGCGCGTGCATTGGCGGCAAGGCCTGTGAAGTCGGGCACACGGTCCAGCGCGAGATCGAGCTTGGCGACATTGCCGTGGCTGCGCACGTTCCTGACCGAGCGCACGAAGCCGGTGCCGCTTTCGGCCGGATCGACGAGATGGAGGAATGTCGTCTGCGGATGGATGGCGGAGACTACAACGGGCGCGGTGATTTCCGTGCCGTCACCGGTCACGACGCCGCTTGCCCGGCCCCGGTCGGCGAGGATGCGGCCGACGGGCGTGCCGCAACGGATGGTGACACCGGCCTTTTCCGCCGCGCGCCGGAAGGCGGGGGCGAGCGAAGCCATGCCGCCCGCCGGCACGAACTGGCCGCCCGTGCGGCCGGCGACGTCGCCGGTGAGGCGGTAGTAGAGGCCGAGCAGGGAGGTCGGCGAGCGCGGGCCGAGATGGATGCCCAGCGTCGCATCGAAGGCGAGCAGGCCCTTCAGCCGGTCGTCGGCGAGGTATTCGTCCGTGACGTCGGCGACGTTGGTCAGCAGCATGCGCAGGAAATCGCGTCCCTCGCTGCGGCCCTTGCGGAGGAGGCCAACGCCGGCGCCGGCCAGAGCGGAAAGATCGCCGAGCGAGATCGCGCCGATCTGTGGCGGCGGGCGGCGCAGGAAGCGCTTGAGGATGCCAGCCTGGAAGATGAGCTTCCGGCGCAACGCTGCGAAGGCGGCGGCCTCTTCGGCGGAAACGCCGTCGAGCTGTTCGCCATAGGCGCCGTGCAGGGTGATGGCTGTGCCGGAACCGTCGAGCACGGTCGTCGGCAGCAGCGTTTCATCGCCCTTGAGATCGAGGCCGATGTCGCGCGCGACCTCCACATCCAGGCGGTTGACGAGATGGGCGAGGCCGGCGGAGCGGAAGCCGGGGGCGAGTTCCCGGCCGCGGGTCGCCCCGCCCGGCTCGTTCGCCGCTTCCAGCACCAGAACGCGGCGGCCGCCCTTGGCGAGGCGAGTGGCGGCGGCAAGGCCGTTGTGGCCGGCGCCGATCACGATGGCATCAAATGACGTCATGGGCTTTGCTCATCTCGGAGGTGGTGCGCTTGAGGTCGCGCAGGATCTCGGCGGCGGCGTTGCGGCCGGGCGCGCCCATCACCCCGCCGCCCGGATGGGTGGAGGAGCCGCACATGTAGAGCCCGGAGATCGGGCTGCGGTACTGCGCATAGCCGGGCACCGGCCGGTTGAAGAGAAGCTGGTCGAAGGTGAGTTCGCCCTGGAAGATGTTGCCTTCGGTAAGGCCCACCTCCGCCTCGATCTCGCGGGGCGTGCGCACTTCCATATGCACGATGCGGTCGCGGAAGCCGGGGGAATAGTCGGCGATCTGGCCGATCACGGTTTCGGCGAAGGCGTCGCGGTCGGCGTCGGTCCAGTCGCGGCCCTCCACCTTCGGCGGGCAGTACTGCACGAAGCAACTCATGAAATGTTTGCCCGGCGAGGTCATGGTCGGGTCGAGCAGGGTGGGGATCATCATGTCGAGGAAGGGATCCGCCGACCAGCGCCCGGCTTTCCAGTCGTCGTAGCCGCGCTCCATGCGCTCGATGGAATCGGTGAAATGCATGTCGCCGCGGATGCAGGTGGAGTCCTTCGGCAGGGCCGGGAATTCGGGCAGGCTGTCGAGCGCGATGTTCACCTTGCCGGAGGAGCCGCGCATCTTGAAATGCCTGACGCGATGGACGAATTCACCGGGCAGCGCCGCTTCGTCGACCAGCTTGAGGAAGGTGCGCTTCACGTCGGCATTGGAGACGACGAGATCGGCGCGCACCTCGTCGCCGTTGGCAAGCACCACGCCGGTGGTGCGGCCGCCGCGCGTCAGGATCTTCGAGACTTCCGCGTCGGTGCGGATGGTGCCGCCGGAGGCCTGGAAGGAGCGGGACAGGGCCTGCGTGACCGCGCCCATGCCGCCGCGCGCATAGCCCCACGCGCCGACGGAGCCGTCCACTTCGCCCATATAGTGATGGAGCAGGACGTAGGCGGTTCCGGGTGACATGGGACCGAGGGCGGTGCCGATGATGCCGGACAGCGCAAGATAGGCCTTGATGACGTCGGTCTCGAAATATTCGTCGAGGAAATCGGAGATCGACATGGTCCAGAAGCGTAGCGTCTCGGCCATCTCGTGGGGGCTGAATTCGCCGAACTTCCGGGCGAGATAAAGCAGTTCGGAAATGTCGCGCGGGCGGAAGCCGAACGGATCCGGCGCGGTGCGCATGAGGAGCGGCTGGATGAAGCGGCACTGGCGCGTCACATCGCGGGCATAGCGCTCATAGGCCTCGGCGTCGCGCCGGGAGTAGCGGGCGAATTCACGGCGGTGGCTGTCGTGGTCACGGTAGGAGGCGAGATAGTCGCCGTCGCGGGTGAAGACCGCGCCGCCCTCGTAGGAGATGACCTGCAGGCCGTGTTTCGGCAGCTCCAGGTCGCGCATGATCTCCGGCCGGAACAGCGAGCAGACATAGGAGCAGTTGGAATAGAGGAAGCCGGGGGTCAGTTCGCGGCTGGTCGCCGCGCCGCCGACCCAGCCGTTCTTTTCCACGACGAGGACGTTGAGGCCGGCGCGCTGGAGATAACAGGCCGTGACCAGTCCATTGTGGCCGCCGCCGACGATCAGGGCATCGTATTTTTGCATTTTTGATGTCTCCCTTGTTTCTAAAAGCTGCATCAAAAGCAAAATGTTGTCCAGATATTCTGAATGATCATTCAGCAAGTATCTTGCAATCGTCTGATTATGCGCTAGAATTTCCGCCTATCGGAAGCGCACCGGCCAAGCGGCCACGAGAGCGGAAAAGCCATGGTGGCCACGAATGAAGACGGTGCGGCGGCGGAGCCGGAATATGACGAGGCGGCGATCCGCTTTCTCGCCGTGTTGTGGGGCGAGGGCTATCTTTCGCCCGGCGGTCCGGCAGAGGTCGACCGTGTGCTGGCCGGCGTGCCGCTTGCCGGTCGGAAGGTTCTCGATTTTGGCTGCGGCGCGGGCGGCATCACCCTGCATATCGCGAAAACCCATGGGCCGGCCGAGGTCGTCGGCTATGACGTCGAGCGGCCGGTGATCGCGCGGGCACGCGCATCCGCCATGGCCGCGGGGCTTTCGTCCGTGGCGCGTTTCGTTTCCAGCCCGCCGGGACGCCTGCCGTTCGAGGATGGCGCGTTCGACGTGATCTTTTCCAAGGACGCGATGATCCATGTGCCGGACAAGGAGGCGCTGTTCGCCGAGCTTTACCGCGTGCTGCGGCCGGGCGGCATCTTTGCCGCCTCCGACTGGCTGATCGGCCACGACGGCGAGCCGAGCGCTGACATGAAGGATTACATCGCCGCCGAGGGCCTGCATTTCGGTATGGCCTCGTCGCACCGCTACCTTCGGGCGATGGCGGCGGCGGGCTTCGTCGACGGCACCGCCGAAAGCCGCAATGCCTGGTACCGCGACGTGGCGCGCGGCGAGCTGGAGCGGCTGAAGGGACCGCTCCGTGCGACGGCCGTGGCAGCGGTCGGCGAGGCCTATGTCGAGAAGAACATCCGCACCTGGACCGCCATGCAGAAGGTTCTTGACAGCGGGGAGCATTGTCCCACTCATCTGCGCGGCAGCAAGCCGGCCGCGGGAGTTCGCCCGTGACCGTGACGCTGAAAAATCCCAAGGGCAAGGTGACGGTGAAGATGCGGACAGGCGGGGCTGAACAGGGCTCGGGCGACGGCGAGAAGCGCGGCGGCCGCAAGGCCTCCAAGGAAACGCGGCGGCAGCAGCTTATCGAGGCGACCATCGACTCGCTCGCCAAGCGCGGCTATTCCGACACGACGCTCGCCGATGTCGCCGATGGCGCGGGCTTGTCGCGCGGCATCGTCAACTTCCATTTCGAGAGCAAGGAAAACCTGCTTATCGCCACCCTGCAGTTCATGTCGGAGGAATATGGCGATCACTGGAACTCCGCCCTGGAAAAGGCCGGGCCGGATGTCGGCAGCCGCGTCTGGGCCATCGTGCATGCCGATTTCGACCGCAAGATCTGCACCAAGCGCAAGCTTGCCGCCTGGTGCGCCTTCTGGGGCGAGGCCAAGTCGCGGCCGACTTATCAGGCGCTGTGCGGCGCGCGGGACGTGAAATACCAGGAGACGGTGATCCAGCTCTGCACCGAGCTGAAGGCGGAGGGCGGCTATGCCTATGAGCCGGAGCCGATGGCGCTGTCGCTCTGCGCCATGCTGGAAGGCCTGTGGCTGCGCCTGATGATGGGCGATGGCACGACGCGGGAAAAGGCGCTGGAGGCGGCTATCGCCTTCGTCGTCGCGGTCTTCCCGAAGCATCTCACGAGCCAAGGACCGAAATCACAATAGGGAACCCGAAACGGGGAGGAGAACGGCATGAAGACTGCAAACACGGCCAAGACCCACACGATAGCGGCGTTCGCCGCCCTCCTTGCCCTCGGAACCGTCCTTCCTGCCCATGCCGCCGATACGCTGACGGTTTTCGACTGGTCCGGCTATGAGGACCCGGCTTTCCACCCCGCCTATACGGAAAAGCATGGCGGCGAGCCGGACTTCTCCTTCTTCGGCGACGAAGAAGAGGCGTTCCAGAAGCTGCGCTCCGGCTTCAAGGCGGATGTCGCGCATCCCTGTTCGCAGAGCGTGGTGAAGTGGCGCGAGGCCGGTTTGCTGGAGCCGCTCGATACGGCCAAGCTCGCCTCGTGGAACGATGTGCTGCCGAACTTCAAGACGATGAAGAACCTTATGACGTCGGACGACGGCACGGCATGGTTCATTCCCTTCGAGTGGGGCAACACCGTGCTCACCTACCGCACGGACACGGTGAAGCCGGAGGAGGTCGCCTCGCTGAAGGCCTTTGCCGATCCGAAGTTCAAGGACCGCGTCTCGATCGGCGACAACGTGGACGACGCCTATGCGCTGGCAAGCCTTGCCATCGGCCTCAAGGACTGGACGAAGATGACCGACGCGCAGTTCGCGGAAGCCTCAGCCTTCCTGCGCAAGGTGCACAAGAACGTGCGGCTCTACTGGACGGACAATACCGATCTCAGCCAGGCGATGGCGAGCGGCGAGGTCGATCTCGCCTGGGCCTGGAACGAAACGGCGACGACCTTGCAGGCGGAAAGCCAGCCGGTCGCCATCAAGAAGGATACGACGGAAGGGCTTTCCACATGGGTTTGCGGCTATGTGCGTCTGAAGGGGGGCGAGGCGAGCCCGGACCTTGCCTATGACTATCTCAATGCCGTCACCGATCCGGGCGTTGCGGCCTATATGGTCGAAAGCTGGGGTTACGGCCATTCCAACGCCAAGGGCATGGCCGCGGTCGATCCGAAGATCCTCAAGGACAAGGGGTATGCCGACGTCGATGCCTTCGTCGCCAATACGCTCTTCCAGTCGCCGATGCCGACGGAGCTGCGGCAGAAGATGATCGCGGAATTCGAGAAGATCAAATCGGGCTATTGAGGGACGGGGGCGACTTGCCCCTCATGATGCGCTCTTGCCTTCTCCCCGCAGGACGGGGAGAAGGGGATGAGGCGCCCAATCGGAGAAGACAGGGTCGACGACGTTCGCTTGCCGCGCCTGCGGGCCGGTGCGGCGGGCCGGGTGAAGGATGCGCTCAGACGCGCGATACCGGCGCGTCCTCGGCCAGCAGCACGAAGGCATCCGGATCGTAGGCAAGCCGGATTTCCGCACCGATCGGCAGGTCGTCCGCGCCGTAATTGTTCGTCTCGACCATGGAGAGCGGCTGCTCCAGCCCGTCGACGCCGACGGTCAGATGCGTGACTTCGCCGAAATAGGCGCGGTTCTCGATGCGGCCGGCAAGTTCGTGCGGCGCGCGGTCATTGTCCCACAACAGGCGCAGGCGCTCCGGACGGATGCCGACGGTGACATGACCGTTGCTGGCGGCAAAGCCGTGCGGCTTATCGAGCTGGACGGCGCCGAAGCGGGCAGCGTCGATGGAGACGGCATTGCCCTGTTCGCCGAGCACCCTGGCCTTCAGGAAATTCATGCCGCCGAGGAAGTCGGCGACCTTGCGGGTGCGCGGGCGCTGATAGATTTCCTTCGGCGTCGCGACCTGGGCGATGCGCCCGCCGAACATGACGGCGATGCGGTCGGAGAGGGCGAGCGCCTCGTACTGGTCGTGCGTGACGAGCACGAAGGTGATGCCGACGGCCTTCTGAAGCGCGCGCAGTTCCACCTGCATTTCCTCGCGCAGCTTCTTGTCGAGGGCGGACAGCGGCTCGTCGAGCAGCAGAACCTTCGGGCGCATGACGAGGGCGCGGGCGAGGGCCACGCGCTGGCGCTGGCCGCCCGACAGTTCGTGGGCCTTGCGCTGGCCGAGGCCGGAAAGGCGCACCTGATCGAGCGCGTCGCCGACGCGCTTCTTCTCTTCCGCGGGAGAAAGCTTCAGCCGCTTCAGGCCATAGGCGACGTTTTCCGCCACATCGAGATGGGGGAAGATGGCGTAACTCTGGAAGACCATGTTGGTCGGGCGCCTGTTCGGCGGCAGCGCCAGGGAGGGCGTGCCGTCGATATAGATCTCGCCCGCCGTCGGCGTCTCGAAGCCGGCGATGGAGCGCAGGAGCGTGGTCTTGCCGCAGCCTGAGGGGCCGAGCAGGGAGAAGAACTCACCTTCGCCGATGGTCAGCGAGATGTCGTCCAGCGCCTTGTAGATGCCGTAGAACTTCGACACGTTTTCGATCTGGATCATCGCGCGGTCGGGCATGGTCGGCTCCTAGGGCAGGGCATGGGCGATCTGCGTGCGGCGTTCGGCACGACGGCGCAGGACTTCGGCAAGGGTGAGCATGAGGATGGAGGCGGCGAGCATGATGGTGCCGAGCGCCAGCACGCCCGGCAGCTTGGCGGCAAAGCGGAGCTGCCCCCAGATATAGACCGGCAGGGTCGGCTCGGTGCCGGAGAGGAAGAAGGCGAGGATGAACTCGTCGAGCGAGATGGTGAAGGTGACGAGCAGGCTGGAGACGATGGCGGGCGCGACGACCGGCAGCGTCACCCGCCGGAAGGTGCCGAACGCCGTCTCGCCGAGGTCGTAGGAGGCTTCCTCCAGGCTGCGGTCGAAGCCCTCGAAGCCGGAAACCAGCACGGACATGGCATAGGGCACGCAGAACACCGTCTGGCCGAGGATGACGGTCATCAGCGACAGTTCCACGCCCATTGCCAGCACGATCATCAGCAGCGACACGGCGACGATGATTTCCGGCAGGAAGAGCGGGGCCATGATGAGTCCGGCGGCCGCCCTCTGGCCGCGGAAGCGGTAGCGCGTGATGGCGCGGGCGGCGCAGATGCCGAGAACGGTCGAGAGCACAGAGACGGACATGCCGACGACGAGGCTGTTCCAGGCGGCCTCCAGCATCACGGAATTGCCGACGAGCGAGGCGTACCATTTCGTCGTGAAGCCGGCGAGGGGGAAGGTGGTCGTCGCGGCATTGTTGAAGGAGAAGATCGGCAGCAGCATGATCGGCAGATAGAGGAAAAGGAAATAGGCCGCCACATAGACCGGCAGGAAGGGAATGAAGCGCAGGCGCTGCGTGAGGAAGTTCATTTGATCCTCCTGACCGCGAATTTCAGCGCGAGCACGATGGCCGCTGCGGTGAGCGAGACGAGCACCATCGTCGTTACCGAAAGGGCCGCGCCCAGCGGCCAGTTCGCGCCCTTGCCGAATTGCGCCTGGATGGCAGTGGCGATCATCACGCCGTCCTTGCCGCCGACGAGGCGGGGCGTGACGTAGTCGCCGACGGTCGGGATCATCACGATCAGGAAGGCGGAGATGACGCCCGGCAGCGAGAGCGGAAGCGTGATGCGAAAGAAGGCCTTGAGGCGGCTGTCGCCGAGGTCGCGCGCGGCCTCGATCAGGGTGCGGTCGACCTTTTGCAGCGACACATAGATTGGCAGGATGGCGAAGGCCGCCCAACTGTGCACCAGCGTGATGACGACGGCATTGGAGTTGTAGAGCAGGGAGGTCACCGGCTTGTCGATGAGTCCCATCGAGATCAGCCCGGTGTTCATGACGCCGCCATAGCCGAGGATCACCTTCCACGACATGACGCGCAGCAGATAGCTGGTCCAGCAGGGCACGGTGATGAGGAAGAGCCAGAGGTTCTTGTGCACGCCGCCATGGAAGGAGATGAACCAGGCGATGGGATAGGAAAAGACGACGGTGACGACGCTGACCGTCAGCGAGATCCAGAGCGAGCGGATGAAGAGATCGCGATAGATCGGTTCCGTCAGGGCCTGCCGGTAGTTTTCCAGCGTGAAGGTGCGGTCGATGTCGAGATAGTTCTGGGTCCAGAAACTGTAGGCGATGACGATGAGAACGGGGAGAAAAAGCACCGCCAGCGCGTAAAGGAAGGTCGGTGAGATCAGGGCAAGGCCGCGGGCCTCTTCGCTCCGCCTCCAGGCGCGGCGCCGGGAAGGGGCTGGCGTTTCAGCGATCGTGTCGAACGCCGTCGCCGTCATTGCAGGCAACTCCCGCGACGACAACTCTCGTAGAGGGTGAGGTTTTCCATTCCCATCGCGACACGCCTTTTCGGCTTGATGTGTTCCCGAAACGAAGCATGCGCCGAAATCCCCGTTGAAATCAAGTCCTACTTCTGCAATATTGATTGAACGAACATTCAATATGAGCGTGAAAAACAAAATCTTTCATATTGTTGATCGGTGAATCTTTTTCTGGATAAGGGTGGAGAAGGTCATGGCGGCAATTCCGAAGACGGCAAATGAGGGCATCCTGGCCGGCGAGGCGGCGGCCGACGATCTCACCCTGCTTGCCGAGCGGCATCTGGTGCAGCCCTGGCCGGTTTCCGGCTCCATCGGCGCGGAGGCGCGCGGGCGGATCGAGGCGGGCGAGGGCATCTATGTCACGGATGCGAGTGGTCGGCGGCTGATCGATGGCCCCGCCGGCATGTGGTGCGTCAATGCCGGACATCGCAACAAGGCGCTTGCCGATGTCATGGCCGCGCAGGCGATGGAGCTCTCCTACAATTCGCCCTGGTACACGACGAATGCGCCGTCCGCCGTGCTCTCCGCGCGGCTTGCGGGCCATGCGCCCGAAGGCGTCGATCATGTGTTCTATACGACGGGTGGCTCCTCGGCCGTCGAGACGGCGCTGCGCTTCATGCAGTTCGCCAACAATGTGAAGGGGCGGCCGGAGAAGAAGCTGATCGTTTCCCGGCAGGGCGGCTACCACGGCTCGACCTATCTCTCCGCTTCGCTGAACGGCCGGCCGCGCGACCACGACTGGATGGACAGCGCGTCCGATCTCGTCGTGAAGCTCTCCTGCCCCAATCCCTTCCGCCGGCCGGACGGCATGAGCATGGACGCCTTCTGCGATTTCCTGGTGGAGGAGTTCCGTCAGGTCATCGAGGAGAGGGGGGCGGAGACGATCGGCGCCTTCATCGCCGAGCCGGTCATGGCCTCCGGCGGCGTCATCGTGCCGCCGCCCGGCTACCTCAAGCGCATGCACGCGCTCTGCCGCGCCAATGACATCCTCTTCATCGCCGACGAGGTGGTGACCGCCTTCGGGCGGCTCGGTCATGTCTTCGCGTCGAAGGACGTTTTCGATATCGAGCCCGACATGATCACCTTCGCCAAGGGCGTGACGTCAGGCTATTTCCCGCTCGGCGGCGTGATGATCGCGGGTCGGCTCTTCGAGGAACTGCGCCGTTCGAACCATTCCGAGGCGATGTTCGCCCATGGTCTCACCTATTCCAGCCATCCGGTCGGCTGCGCCGTGGCGCTGAAGAACCTCGATATCCTCGAGGAGGGGCTCCTGGAGCATACGCGCGCCGTGTCGGATCATTTCCAGGCGAGCCTGAAGGCGCTGGAGGACCTGCCGCTGGTCGGCGAAGTGCGCGGGCTCGGGCTGATGGCCTGCGTGGAATGCGTTGCCGACCGCGCGAGCAACAACCCGCTGACGCTGGATCTCGAAGTCGGCAAGCGCATCGACAAGCATTGCCAGGAGCTCGGCCTTCTGGTGCGCCCGCTCATCCATATGTGCGTGATGTCGCCGCCGCTGACCATCACCAGGGCCCAGATCGACGACATGGCGGCGATCCTGCGCAAGGGCATCGAACTGACGATGGACGATCTCACCCGCGAAGGGTTGTGGAAGGGCTGAGCCTTCGATCACGGTTTGTTTGGAGCGACCATTCCCCGCTCCAAACGGTTGAGGCCCGCGAAAGCGGGCCTCTTTTTGTAGCGTTCCGTTGTCTGCTCTCAGCCGGGCTGGCTTTTCAGGCCGGCATTGACGTCGGCCATCGCCTTTTCCTCAGGCGCGTCCTTCAGGGTCACGACCGGCAGCACCTTGCGCAGATGATCGTGATGGGTACGCACGCCGTATTCGAGGTCGGACAGGTAGAAGCCGGCAAAGGCGTTGGAGGTCATCGCCTCATTGGACCAGACGGTGAGCTGCACGTCCTCGGCCTGCGTGTCGCGATCGATGCGGAAGGCGAGGTAGCGGGCGAGGCGATGGGCGCGGTCCTCCTCTCGGTAGCGGTAGATGCCGCCGCGCAGCAGCGTCTTGCCGACGGCGACCGGGAATTCCTGGTAGAACTGCACGGTCTCCGGCGTCACGGCGATGACGCAGTTGGGGAAAAGGCCGAAATAGATCCAGGCCTTGCGCAGGTGTTCCGGCAGGCGGGTGTTTTCCGGCGCGATCTTCACATAGTTGCGCACGCTCCAGCGCCGGCCGGCATGGGGATTGTAGGTGGCGAAGGAGCGGCAGAGCCCATCGACGAAGGGCTCGTCGTAATAGGTCGAGCCGTAAAGATCCTGCAGGGCCGGATGGGCCATGGCGACATGGTAGCCTTCGTTGTCGACGTCGCGCACGGACTTCCAGTTGACCGGGCTTTCCTGGGTCCAGATGCCGCCGGCCGGTACCATCTCGTCGGTACGATAATGCGACAGCTCCTCCTCGAAGGGCTTCATGACCTCGGCGACGGAGGGCTGCGGGCCGGGTGCGAAGCGGATGAAGACGAAGCCGTGCCAGACCTCGCATTCGAGCGTCTTCAGCGCGAATTCGTCCTTGTCGAGCGGCGGGAAGCTTCTCGGGCGCGCCGCGCCGCGCAAGGTGCCGTCGAGATTGTAGACCCAGCCATGGAAGGGACAGACGAGGGCGTTGCGACACGTGCCCTTTTCGTCGGCAACGAGCCGCGAGCCGCGGTGGCGGCAGATGTTGTGGAAGGCGCGCACCGCGCCGTCCTGGCCGCGCAGGATGAGGGCGCGTTCGCCGACGACATCCATGGCAAGGTAATTGCCGGGCTCGGGAATATCGGAGACATGGCAGGCGATCTGCCAGTGCTCGCGGAAGACATGCTGCCGCTCGAGCTCCAGAAGGGCGGGGCTATGGTAGCACCAGCCCGGAAGTCCGCTCCTGTCCCAGTCGTTCGGAACGCTGATATCGCGGATCATCTCGTTCATGTCGCTCCCCATATTTTGCTGAACGTTCATTCAATATAAGCACGATTTTCGTTGAAAAGGAATAGGTTGCGGAACTGTGCGGTTTTGCAAATGGCAAAACCCCGGCCGCAGGGCGGCCGGGGCAGGGTGCATTTTCGGCGAAAAAGCGCGACGGCGCCGAAGGTTAACGGCAGACCTTCACGCGCTTGACCACCAGATGGCCCCACTTGTTGTAGCGCTTGATCTTCTTCCAGAAGCAATGGCGATGATGGCCATAGTAGTGGCTGACATAGCCGCCGTGATGGCCGCCCCAACCGTGGCCGCCGCCGCCGATGCCGAAGTAGAAGCTGCCGGCCTGCGAGGGGGCGGCGAAGGATACCGCTGCGACGGTCGCGACAACGGCGGACATGATGAACTTGCGCATTTCAGGTCTCCTCTCTTTCAGGAATGGACGAACCATTTCATCCGGGAGCACTGTCGCAGGTCCGGGGAGGCGGCGCTGTTTCGGGGGGAACAGGCCGCTACTTGTCGAGTTCGGGATAGAGGCGGTCCATGTAGTTCGGCCGCAGTTTCTCGCCGATCATGCAGTCGACGGCCGTATCCGCGGCGCGGATCAGGCGGGCGGGCGGCTCGGCGCCGCTGACTTCCAGGATCAGCTTGCGGCGGATGGCGATGGCGAAATCCTCCGGTTCCTGCACCGGCAGCACGAAGGCGCCGGGGCCGCCGATCACGCAGTTGGAATAATAGTCGTCCAGCGAGCCATAGGCCGCCGAGGGGCGGATCATGATGGCAAGGCCGTTGATGACGATGCCGAGCGCCGTTGCGGCATCCCGCGCCGGCAGCACGGGCGCGCCGAAATTGTTCGGCCCGTCGCCGGAGACGTCGATGACGCGGCGCATGCCCGCATAGCTGTTCTCGTCGAAGAGCTTTGCGCCATAGGCGATGGCGCCCGATATCGAGGTGCCACGACGCGTCGCGATGGGGCGGGCCTCCAGCAGCGCGGCGAAGGCGTCAGCCTCCTGCGCGCCGGAGATGATCTGCCAGGGGATGTGGGAACTGTCTCGGACCGTGCCGGCCCATTCGAAGTAGCTGATGGCGATGCGGCCGGTCAGGCCGTCGCGCACGGCATTGACGAAATCGGGATGGCGCAGCGCATCGACATAACCGGCGCGCTGGATCTGCGCTTCCTCCAGGTCCATGGAGCCGGAGACGTCGACCGCCAGCACCAGTTCCACATCCACATCCTGCGTGGAAGCGGCGGCGATTTCGGCGCCGGCCGTCAGGCTCATCAGCAAGGCAAGCGTCGTCAGCATGACCGTCACCCATCCGTGCATATTCCCGACGCAAATGTAGCACGGGCGGCGGCGGGAAGGAGCGGGCGCCTTTCAAAAATCGGTGATGCCAAGCGAATAGCGGCGCGGTTGCAGCCGTCTGCCTCTTACCGGCGGAAGCCGGGAGGGGCTGCCCGCGGGGCCGGAGAGCGGAGTGACATGGGGTTCAAGGATATTCTCGCCGGTTTTCGAAACCGGATGTTTGGGCGCAAACCGGCAATGCCGGCAGAACCGCTCTCCGAAGAGGAGCAACTGGTTCGCGACTACGACCTCTACCTGGTCGATCTCCACGACGAAATTCCAGCTCTCGTCCCGCAGCGCGATGCGATGCGGGCGGCCTGGCAGCGGGGCGACTTCGAGGCCTATCAGCGGGCCTTCGAGGCCGCGCGGGCGGGCGGCGTCATCGCCGAGAACGGCAAGCCGCTCTATTCGCTCGTGCGGGACTGGTTCACCGAACCCTTCACCGCGCTGCCGCGCAACGAGGAAACGCTGCCGGCGCAGGAAGAAATGCTGAACGCCTTCCGGGATTTCTTCTACCGCAGCCCGTCGCCGTTTTCCGCCGCCAGCTATCACGATGCGCTGCGAACCACCGCCTTCGTGCGGCGCGGCACGGCCTATGGACACCTCGTGCGTGCCGACCAGTGGCGGGACTACAAGACGCTGCTGCAGGAAGCGGACGACGTGCTCGACAGCCATGTCGATCCCAAGGATTTCAGCTGGCGGATGAGCGATTACCGCCGCTCGGCCAATGAGGGCAGTTTCGATGTGTTCAAGGCGCGCTTCGAGCGGGCCTGGCTGCTCGATCGCTACAATGTCGATCTCTGCCAGGCCCATGCCCGCATGATCATGCCGCGCTGGCTCGGCCGCGACGAGCAGGACCTGGAGGATTTCGCGCTGCGGGCGGCGGAGCTGACGAAGGATCGCTACGGCTTCGGTTTCTACGCGCTGATCCAGCAGGCCAATACCGAGGTCGGCGACCATGAGCTGGAGGATACGCTCTGCGATCCCGATCTGGTGAAACGCGGCTTCGAGGACCTGCTCGTCCGCTTCCCGGCGCCAAGCATCATGAACCTTTACGCCGACACGCTCGAATGGATGGGCGACACGGCGGCGCTGGCCGACCTGCTCGAAACCCGCTTCCGCGTGATGGTGCCGCAGATCTGGTATGGCGACACCCGCGAGGAGAAGATCGACTACCTCTTCGCGACGCTGCTGGAGGCGGCGGAGGTGCTGGAGGAGCGCCGCGCGAGCCGGTAGCAGACGACGCTACGGCGCCGTCAGTTCCCGGATCGCCATGCGCTTGTAGGCCTCTACCAGCGCGTCGCCTTCGGACCGCTCCACCGAAACGGCAAGCCGCATGGTCGCCTCGCCAAGATGCATGACGAGGAGGGCCGCGGCGTCGATCTTTCCGGCATCCGCTCCAGGGCGGAGCGCCTTCAGGCGTGCGGCGAGCAATGCGCCGTTGCGCCGGCTTTCCTCCACCTCCATGGCGCGCAGCGCGCCATCCGCCTGCACGGCCGACCAGATGTCGCGAATCACGGGTTCGGCGAGGAAGATCGCATAATAGGTGTCGATCAGCGCGCCGAAGGCGACGGCGAGATCGTCCATGCTGCCGGCATCCGACAGGCCCTCGGCGATGCAGGCGCGGCTTTCCTCGTTGCAGCGTTCGGCGAGCGCATGCACGACGGCGCTCTTGTCCGGAAAATACTGGTAGAGAGAGCCGATCGAGATGCCGGTGCGCTGGGCAAGCTCGCTCATCTTCAAAGCATCGCTGCCCGTTTCCGCAATCATTTCCGTCGCCTTGGCCAGGATCGCATCCACCCGTTCGCGGCTGCGTTTCTGGCTTGGCGCACGGCGCATCTGCGTGTCGTTCATGGCGTTCCCCGGGGCTGCCTGCCCTGCCGTTGCAATCTGCCTTGACAAATACGAGGAATCCTCACATTTTGCAAATATGAGTATTGCTCACATTTTAGGAGGAAGAGCATGAAGCGCGAACGCATCCTGGTTCTCGGTGGCGAGGGCAAGACGGGGCGGCCTGTGGCCGCGAAACTGCGCGAAAGGGGATACGAGGTGCGGATCGGCTCGCGGTCGGCCGAAATCCCGTTCGACTGGCGCGATCCCTCCGGCTGGCCGGCGGTGCTCGACGGCGTGAAGGCCATCTACATCGCCTACCAGCCGGACCTTGCCGTGCCGGGGTCGGACGAGGATATCCGCCGGCTGTCGCGGCTTGCAGCGGAGGCCGGCGTGACCCGGCTCGTCCTGCTGTCCGGCCGCGGCGAGGACGCGGCGGAGGTCAGCGAGGCGGCGATGAAGGAGGCAGGTCTTGCCTGGACGGTGCTGCGCGGGAGCTGGTTCTTCCAGAATTTCAGCGAAGGCCTCTTTGCCGAACCGATCCTCGCCGGCGAACTGGTGCTGCCGTCCGCGACGGTTCGCGAGCCCTTCGTCGATACGCGCGATGTCGCCGACATGGCCGTCGCCGCGCTGACGGAGGAGGGGCATGCCGGCAAGACCTACGAACTCACCGGGCCGCGGCTCATGACTTTCCGGGAGGCGGTGGCGGAATTCTCCGCTGCCGGCGGGACCGACGTCGTCTATACACCTGTCACGGTGGACGCCTATGCCGGCATGCTGCGCGACGCCGGGATGCCGGAAGACGTGATCTGGCTGGTGACCTATCTCTTCGGTTCCGTGCTCGACGGGCGGAACGAACGGTTGAGCGACGATATCGCGCGGGTGCTTGGCCGCCCGCCGCGCGATTTCAACGATTTTGCCCGCGATATCGCCGAAACCGGTTTCTGGAGGACCTGACCATGGCAAGCGCTTTCCCCATCCTGACCTTCCTCGCCATTCTCGCGGCCGCGCTGAATGCGGGCCTCTTCTTCATCTTCTCCGTCTGCATCATGGCCGCGCTGGCCCGGTTGTCGCCGGCGGAGGGCGCGGCGGCGATGAACGCCATCAATGTCGTCATCCAGAACCCCCTGTTCTTCGCCGCCTTCTTCGGCGCTGCGCTGCTTTCGCTGGTGCTGGCCGTGCTCGGCTTCCTGCAGGGCGGAGCCGGCGGGCTGATGGCGGCGATCGGCGGCATCGTCTTCCTCGTCGCGGTCATCGGCGTCACTGTTGTCGTCAATGTGCCGCTCAACGATGCGCTTGCCGCCGCCCCGGCGGGTAGCGCCGAGCAGGCCGCCCTCTGGCAGCGCTATCTCGACGTCTGGACGGTGTGGAACCACGTACGCACCTTCGGTTCGCTCGCCGCCGTCGGGCTTTTCGCACTCGCCTTCCGCCAGGGCGCCCAACTCGGTTAGACC
This sequence comes from Shinella sp. G-2, assembly GCF_050172695.1. NCBI lineage: Bacteria > Pseudomonadati > Pseudomonadota > Alphaproteobacteria > Hyphomicrobiales > Rhizobiaceae > Shinella > Shinella sp. G-2. Next base: position 358,369 of record NZ_JBBEYH010000001.1, read on the forward strand.
GCGTTGGGGTTGGGTTGGGTTGGGGCGGGCCGGGCCGGGCCGGGCTGGCGCTCCTTCCATTCCCCTGCTAGCTCTTGCAACAGACGATTGCCGGAGCCGACCTTGCAGGACATCACCGACCTTTCCGCCCTTGCCCTTTCCAGCGCCATTGCCGAACGCCGGCTCGACTGCCGAAGCGTCATGGCGGCCTATCTGTCGCGGATCGAGGCGATCAATCCGCGGCTCAACGCCATCGTCAGTCTCCGGCCCGCCGAGGACCTGCTGGCGGAGGCGGAGGCGGCCGACCGGGCGCTGGCGGCAGGCGACTACCGCGGCTGGCTGCACGGCATGCCCTTTGCCGTGAAGGACCTGTCCGAGGCCAAGGGCATCCTCTGCTCGTTCGGCTCGGCCAATTATGCGGATTTCGTGCCCGACTATGACGACATCCATGTCGAGCGCATCCGTGCGGCGGGCGCCATCATCATCGGCAAGACCAATGCGCCGGAAATGGGCCTCGGCTCGCACAGCTACAACCCGGTCTTCGGCGTCACCCGCAATCCCTACGACACGACGAAGAGCGCCGGCGGATCCTCCGGCGGTGCGGCGGCGGGGCTTGCGGCGCGGCTGTTGCCGGTCGCCGACGGCAGCGACATGATGGGGTCGCTGCGCAACCCGGCCGGCTTCAACAACGTCATCGGTTTCCGACCGTCCTTCGGCCGCGTGCCGGGGCTCGGCAACGAGCTCTTCCTGGGCCAGCTTGCCGTCAACGGTCCGATGGGGCGCAGTGTCGCGGATGTCGCCGCACTGCTGTCGACGCAGGCCGGCCACGACCCGCGCGACCCGCTGTCGCTCGCCGACGAGGACCTTGCCCTCGATGGCAGCCGCGACCTTTCCGGTGCGCGCATCGGCTGGCTGGGCGATCTCGGCGGCTATCTTCCCTTCGAGCCCGGCGTGCTGGAGCTGTGCGAGGCCTCGCTCGATGTCTTCCGCCGGCTCGGCTGCACGGTGGAAACGGTGCCGCCGGGCTTCGACATGACGCGGCTCTGGCAGGTCTGGCGCACGCTGCGTCACTTCCTCGTCGCCAACGGGCAGGCGGCCGACTATGCCGATCCCGTGCGCCGGGCGCGCATGAAGCCGGAGATGATCTGGGAGATCGAGAACGGCCGCGAGCTTCTAGCAACCGACATCTATGCCGCCTCGCTCGGCCGCAGCGACTGGCAGCGCCATGTCGCCGGCCTCTTCGAGCGCTACGATTTTCTCATCCTGCCTTCCGCGCAGGTCTTCCCCTTCGCCGCCGAACTCGACTGGCCGAAGGAGATCGCCGGGCGGACCATGGATACCTACCATCGCTGGATGGAGGTGGTGATCGGTCCGACGCTGGCCGGCCTTCCCGTCGCCGCAATGCCGGCCGGTTTCGGGCCGACCGGAATGCCGGCAGGCATCCAGATCATCGGCCCTGCGCGCGCCGACCGCGACGTGCTTTCTGCGGCCGCAGCCTATGAAAAGGCGACGGACTGGCTGGGCCGGCATCCCCAATTCTAGGGAGTCCGGGCCTTCCGGACACGCGAGCGCCGCATTTTCATGAAAGGCACGCCTTGCCGGGCGCCGAGGACCGCCCGGCGGACTCCTTCAAAAACATGAGGCGCCGTTTAGGAATTGCTTACCATATTTCGTCATTCTTTGCTCGTTCGGCAGAGAGCCGGGACGTCTCGTCCCGCCTGCCGCCAGCGTATCGGCTTTCGGAGCTTTTTTTCCGCGGCCGCGTCGAGTAACGAGTATCGGGTATCGAGTATCATGGCGTCTGTATACAACTCCGCGCGTTCCGCGTCGAAATCCCGTCGGGGTCGGTCCGGGGGTATCCTTCTCAGCGCTCTGCTTGCCTGCGGCGTCATCGCCGGATCCGCCTGGGCCGTCGTCTCGACGCTCGGCGCGATGCAGGATGCGGCCTCCTCGCTCTCGCAGGGCCGCAAGAGCATGGCCGCATCGCTGGCCCTCAACCCCGCCGCTCTGGAAAAGAACCCGGCCGAGCGCACGATCAAGGTCGCGAAGTTCTCGCGCCTTTCGCAGCCCTCGGAGAGCGAGGTCCGCCAGAAGCAGCTGACGGCGGATGCGATCAAGATTTCGCATCAGCGCAAGATTTCCATCCAGCTCGCCTCCGCCGCCAAGCGCGAAAAGGCCAAGGCCATGATGCTGGAAGCCGCCTTCGCCCGCGCCGAGCGCTCGGTGGAGGAAGAAAAGAAGATCAACGGTGAGCCGACGCTCGTCACCGCGCTGCTTCCCAACGACACCTCCGCCCGCAAGGACATCCAGCCTTTCGGCCTCGTCATGGCAAAGCCGGAGACCGAGGACGAGGACCTGCTGCTCAGCGATATCCCGCTGCCCGAGGCCAAGCCCGCGCTGGAAACCGTGACCATCGAGCGGAAGCCGGTGGAAGAAAAGCCCGTCGCCCGCACCAAGCGTGAGGAGACGAAGGAGAAGAAGGACGAGGACGTCGCCTTCGCCAAGCCGGAGCGCTCGCTCTTCGGCGATCTCTTCAAGAGCAAGGGCGGCAGCACCGGCTGGCCGGGCAAGGGCACGCGGGTCGCGATCTACGACGTGTCCAACGCAACGGTCTACATGCCCGACGGCACCAAGCTGCGCGCCCATTCCGGCATCGGCAAGATGCGCGACAACCCGAACTACGAGCACATCAAGATGACGGGCCCGACGCCTGCCGGCATCTATCGCCTCCGGATGCGCGAACGTCGCTTCCATGGCGTCGAGGCGATCCGCATGCTCTCGGTCGACGGGCGTGATCCGAAGAACCGCACGGGCCTCCTGACCCATACCAACCTTCTGCGCGGCCAGAAGGGCTCGCATGGCTGCGTCGCCTTCCAGAACTACGAGCCGTTCCTCAATGCCTTCAAGCGTGGCCATGTCACCATGCTGGTCGTGGTTCCGGAACTGCCGTCTTCCCGCACGCAGCTTGCCGCGCTCTACCGCAAGGCCGGCGCCTGATAGCGAGATCGAAAGCAAACCGGCGCCGAAAGGCGCCGGTTTTGCATTGGGGGCTTCGCCTGCGGATTTGGCCTGCGCTTCGACGATAATTTCGCCGAAGCGCATTTGGTTTATCAAAAGCTAAGAATTTTAGGTCAATTCTTGCTCCATCAGATTGTGGCCGGTTGCAAACCGGCATCATGGTGGGGATCCCTCGTGGCTGCTTTTGATTTCGGAATGGATGCGCGCGCCGTGCTCGCGGCGATGAACCGCTCGCAGGCGATCATCGAATTCGACCTGACCGGTCGGATTCTCACAGCCAACGAGAATTTCCTCAAGGCCGTCGGCTACGCGCTTTCAGAAATCGTCGGCCAGCATCACCGCATGTTCGTCGAACCGGAAGAGGCGCGTTCTCCCGACTATGCCGCGTTCTGGGCCGGCCTTGCCGAAGGCAATTTCGACCGGCGCCAGTACAAGCGCATCGCCAAGGGCGGACGGGAAATCTGGATCGAGGCGTCCTACAATCCGGTCTTCCGCGGCGGCAAGCCATACAAGGTCGTCAAGTTCGCCACCGACATTACCGAGCTGAAGCGCAAGGCGCTGGAGGACGATGGCAAGCTCAAGGCGCTCGGCCGCGCGCAGGCGATCATCGAGTTCACGCCGCAGGGCGAGATCCTGACGGCCAACGAGAACTTCCTGTCGGCGCTCGGCTACACGCTGCCGGAAATCGCCGGCCGCCACCACGCCATGTTCTGCGCGCCGGACTATGTGGCCAGCCCCGACTACAAGGATTTCTGGAAGCGGCTTGCCGACGGGCATTTCGCGTCCGACCAGTTCACGCGCTTTACCAAGGGCGGCGACAAGATCCATATCCAGGCATCCTACAATCCGATCCTCGATGCGAACGGCAAGGTCTTCAAGGTGGTGAAGTTCGCCACCGACGTGACCGAGCGCGTGCGCTCCATCGAGGAGATCGGCGCCGGTCTCGGCCGGCTTGCCGAATGCAACATCCGCATGACCATCGACCAGCCCTTCGTCGCGGAATTCGAACCGCTGCGGCGCGACTTCAACGAGTCCATCGGCGCCTTCCAGGAAACGCTTTCGAAGGTGCTCGACCAGACCTATGTGCTGAACCGCAGCGGGCAGGACATGCGTAAGGCCGCCGCCGATCTTTCCGAGCGGACCCGCCAGCAGGCCGTTTCGCTGGAAGAGACCGCCGCGGCGCTGACGGAGGCGACGGTCGCCGTGCGGTCTTCGACCGAGCGCACGCGCGAGACGCGCAAGCTGGTGCAGGAGGCGCGCGCCTCCGCCAACACCTCGGCCGGCGTGGTCAACGAAACGGTCAGCGCCATGCAGCGCATCGAGGCCGCATCGAGCGAGATCAGCCAGATCATCGGCGTCATCGACGAGATCGCCTTCCAGACCAATCTTCTGGCGCTCAATGCCGGCGTCGAGGCCGCTCGCGCCGGCGAGGCGGGCAGGGGCTTTGCGGTGGTGGCGCAGGAGGTGCGGGAACTCGCACAACGCTCGGCCAAGGCGGCCCGGGAGATCAAGACGCTGATCACCAATTCCAGCGCGGAGGTCCATGAGGGCGTGCGTCTCGTCGGCGAGACCGGGCGGGCCTTGCAGGAGATCGAAACCTTCGTCACCGAGATCGACCACAATGTCGATGCCATCGCGACATCCGCTGCCGAACAGGCGAGCGGTCTCGAGGAGATCAGCTCCGCCGTCAGCGATGTCGACCGCATCACCCAGGAAAACGCCGCGATGGTCGAACACACCGCGGCCACCAGCCAGTCGCTCGCCGACGGTGCGGCGATCCTGTCCGACCTCGTGAACCGCTTCCAGCTCAACCGCCGGGCCCTTCGCCGTGACGGTAGCGAAATCTGGACGCCGGAAGAGCGTGCCGCCCGCCTCGGGGCAATGCGCCGGGCATCGTGACGGCGTACCCGCGGGGCGCTCCGCGCCCCGTCATGCCGGGTTGACGGGTTCCGTCATACCGAGATGACGCTGTTCGTCACACGGGGTTGACGAAGCCGTCCAGCACGCGCTTCTGGCCGGCGCGGTCGAAGTCGATCGTCAGCTTGTTGCCTTCGATCGCGGCGACGTTGCCATTGCCGAATTTCATATGGAAGACGCGGTCGCCGATCGCAAATTTCGACGGTTCGCTCATGGTCGACTTGGCGACGAGTTCCCCTTCGATGGTGCGGGCACGCGGGCCGCTTTCGCCGTAACCGATGCGCTCGACGGCGTGGCCGGAGCGCGAGCCCCAGTTGTCGCGCGTGGCGTCGGTGCGGTTTGCCTGTGCGCGCCGCCAGCCGGGCGTCGAATAGGCGTTCTGGAACGGCTCCTGCTTGTCGAAGCGGGACTGGCCATAGCCGCCCCGGCCGTAGCCGCCATAGGACTGTTCCACTTCGGCGATTTCCACATGGCTTTCGGGCAATTCGTCGAGGAAGCGCGAGGGCAGGGTGGACTGCCACAGGCCATGAATTCGGCGGTTCGAGACGAACCAGATATGACAGCGGCGCTTGGCGCGGGTGATGCCGACATAGGCGAGGCGGCGTTCCTCCTCGAGGCCGGCGCGGCCGCCTTCGTCGAGCGCGCGCTGGTGCGGGAAGAGGCCTTCCTCCCAGCCGGGCAGGAAGACGGTCTCGAATTCGAGGCCCTTGGCCGAATGCAGCGTCATGATCGAGACAGCGTCGAGATTCTCGTTCTGCTCGGCATCCATGACCAGCGAGACGTGCTCCAGGAAACCGCGCATGGACTCGAACGCGTCCATCGAGCGGATGAGTTCCTTCAGGTTTTCCAGCCGCCCGGGCGCTTCGGCCGACTTGTCAGCCTGCCACATGGCGGTATAGCCGCTCTCGTCGAGGATCTGCTCGGCGAGCTCGGTATGCGCCATCGTCTCCAGCAGCGACTGCCATCGGCGGAAATCGGTGACCACATCGAACAGCGCCTTGCGCGCCTTCGGCTTCAGCTCGTCGGTCTCGATGATGTCTGCCGCGGCCTGCAGCATCGGGATATCGCGGGCGCGGGCATAGTCGTGCAGGTTGCGGATCGTCGTATCGCCGAGGCCGCGCTTCGGCGTGTTGACGATGCGCTCAAAGGCGAGGTCGTCGGCGGGCTGGCTGACGAGACGGAAGTAGGCGAGCGCATCGCGGATTTCGAGGCGCTCGTAGAAGCGCGGGCCGCCGATGACGCGGTAATTGAGGCCGAGCGTGACGAAGCGGTCTTCGAACTCGCGCATCTGGAAGGAGGCGCGCACGAGGATCGCCATGTCGTTCAGCTTGTGCTGCTTGCGCTGGAGCTGCTCGATCTTTTCCCCGACGGCGCGGGCCTCTTCCTCCGAGTCCCAGGCGGCGTGCACGACGACCTTGTCGTCGTCCGGATCCATCCGGTCGGTGAAGAGCGTCTTGCCGAGGCGGTCCTCGTTATGGGCGATGAGGTGGCCGGCCGCGCCGAGAATATGGGCGGTGGAGCGGTAGTTGCGCTCAAGTTTGACGACCTTGGCGCCGGGAAAATCCTTCTCGAAGCGCAGGATGTTGTCCACCTCCGCGCCGCGCCAGCCGTAGATCGACTGGTCGTCGTCGCCGACGCAGCAGACGTTCTGCGGCGTGCCCTTCGGGCGCTGGGCGAGCAGGCGCAGCCACATGTACTGGGCGGTGTTGGTGTCCTGGTACTCGTCGACGAGGATGTAGCGGAATTTCTGGTGGTAGTCGGCCAGCACATCCGCATTGGCGCGGAAGATGCGGATCGGATGCAGCAGGAGATCGCCGAAGTCGCAGGCATTCAGCGCCTTCAGGCGGTTCTGGTAGGCGACGTAGAGTTCGCGGCCCTTGCCATTGGCGAAGGCGCGCGCGTCGCCTTCGGGGATCTGCGCCGGATCGAGGCCCTTGTTCTTCCAGGTGTCGATCATGCCGGCGAACTGCTTGGCCGGCCAGCGTTTGTCGTCGATGCCTTCGGCCTGAAGGATCTGCTTGATGAGGCGCACGACGTCGTCGGTATCGAGGATGGAAAAGTCCGAGCGCAGGCCGACGAGTTCGGCATGGCGGCGCAGCAGCTTGACGCCGATGGAATGGAAGGTGCCGAGCCACGGCATGCCCTCGACGGCGCCGCCGACGAGAAGGCCGATACGTTCCTTCATCTCGCGCGCGGCCTTGTTGGTGAAGGTCACCGCGAGAAGCTGGCTGGGAAAGGCCCGGCCGGTGGCGAGGATATGGGCGATACGGGTGGTGAGCACGCGCGTCTTGCCGGTGCCGGCGCCCGCAAGCACCAGAACGGGGCCGTCGACGGTCTCCACCGCCTCGCGCTGTTCGGGATTGAGGCCGGAGAGATAGTCGGGCGCACGATGCGCGTCGCGGGCCGCCATGGCGCGGGCGGCGATGCCGCCGGCCGGCTTGGCGGGGGCTGCCGGCTTGCCGCCGAGCTGCGGGTCCTCATCGAAGAAGGGAATGTCGTCGTAACCGCTGGTCATGCGGCTCAATGTAGTGATTCGGTCCCGAAAGGCCAGTTTTCCGTTCTGCTTTTATTCCGCCGGACAACACATTGGCCGAAAGATTGTGGAAAGTGCCGCCGTTCAGGCCTTTGCGCGGTCCGCGTCGAAGACGCCGTCCACGGGCACCTGCAGCGCGGTGGCAAGCTGGTTGGTCTTGCCGGCAAGGGAAACGATGGCGAGCAGCTCGGCATATTGCGCGTCCGTCATGCCCTTCGCCTTCGCGGCGGCGGTGTGGGAATGAACGCAGTAACTGCAGCCGTTCGTGACCGAGACGGCGATGTAGAGCATCTCCTTGACGAGCGGATCGAGCGTCGAGGGCGTCGCCATCACCGCCTTCACCTCGGCCCATGTGCGCTCCAGCAAGGCAGGGTCGAAGGCGAGATAGCGCCACATATTGTTGACGAAATCGGATTTGCGCGTGGTGCGGATATCGTCGAACACCGCCCTGACGCGGGGATCGGCTTCAAGATCTTCGGCGGGTTTGACGGTGCTCATGGCTTTCTCCGGAAAGGGCCGGCGGCGTGCCGCCGGCCGGCATGGTTCAGACCAGCGCGAAGACGCGGGAAGGACCGCCCGTGCCGCCGCGCACCTTGGGCGCGCCGACGAAAAGCGTTGCGCCCTTTGCCGGAAGCTGGTCCAGATTGGCGGCGCCTTCAAGCCCCCAGTGACCGGAAGAGAGCCAGGCATAGTGCGTGGCGAAGTCCGGCGAGGGGCCGTGATCGAGCGAAAGCGTATCGACGGCAATCCCGACGGCGCTGGAATTTTCCGCGAGATAGTGCACGGCTTCGACATGGAAGCCGGGGAAATGCAGCTTGCCCTCGGCGTCGGCATTCCTGAATTTTTCGGTGCCGAGATGTTTGCCCCAGCCGGACAGCAGCGCCACGCAGGCCTTTTCCGGCAGGTCACCATTAGCGGCGATCCAGGCCTTGATGTCGTCGGGCGTCAGCTGCGCATCCGGATCGGCATCGGCCTTGGCGCGGATATCGACGACGGCCAGCGGCACGACGAGATCTTCGACCGGGATTTCGGCGACCGACTTGCCGTCCTCGGAAAAATGCAGCGGCGCGTCGAGATGGGTGCCGGTGTGCTCGTTGACGCGCAGCTCGAAGAGATTGAACTTGTGTTCCTTGTAGTTGAACTTCTGCTCGCGCCAGAACTGCTGCTGGCCGAAGAAGGTCGGGAAGTCCTCATGGAGTTCATGGGTAAGGTCCGTGACCTTCGTCGGTACCTGGGCAAGCGCCGGGCTCAACGCGCCGGAACTGGCGGCGGCAACGGTGGCAGCACCGGCGGCGGCGCGGAAGAAGCTCCGCCGCGACAGCATGCGGTTCTTGACGGTCTCGATGACGCAGGCGTCACACATGGTTTTCCCCTCTCGGTCAATGCGTTGATGAAAGAATACTGAAATAAGGTGCGGCCTTCCGGCCGATGAAAACGCTATCACAAGCGGCGGGAGGGTCCAGTCACGACCATGCTCGCAGAGCGGGCGGAGCGAGAAGATTTCTCCACGTTTTCTTACATTTCGGTAACAAGACGGCCCGCCAATCTTACATTTCCGTAATGATCGGATTCTTTCATTGCCGGTTCATTTGCAAAGCGGGATACTTGTTCTATGTCGCGTGGCGTATCGCGACAGTTCGCTTCCATCGGAGAGAGAGTGCATGCGGGTTTGGAAACAGCTCCTCATCAGCCTTGGCGTCATTTCGGCCGGGGTCCTGCTTTGGGGACGCTTCGTGCCCGGGGCGAACGACATGCTGGAGGCCGCGGGCCTGCCGGACACGCTCGTCGCCGCCATCGCACCGGCCGGTGACGGCAGGGCGGAGGGCGGCAAGCCGGAAAACGGGCAGGGCGGCGGACGGCGCGGTAGCTTCGGCGGCGGCCCGGCGCTGGTCTCCACCAAGCCCGTCGCCATGGCCATCGTCAACGACCGGCTGAACGCCATCGGCGACGGCGAGGCGATCCGCACGGTGACGGTGACGCCCTATTCCACCGGCAACCTCACGGACGTCCTCGTCCAGTCCGGCGAAAGGGTGGAGCAGGGGCAGGTGATCGCCCGGCTCGACAGCGACGAGCAGAAGATCGCCGCCGACCAGGCGCGCGTCAGCCGCGAAAGCGCCGAGCAGAAGCTGAAGCGGGTCGAGAACCTGCGCTCCTCGATGAGCCTTGCCGATCTTCAGGACGCCCAGACCGCGCTGAAGGCGGCGGAGCTGGCCTTGCAGAATGCGGAACTGGCGCTGCGCCGGCGCGATATCACCGCGCCCTATGGCGGCGTGGTGGGCATCATCTCGGTCAATCCGGGCGATTATGTCACGACCTCATCGGCCATTGCGCGCATCGACGACCGGTCGGAAATCCTCGTCGACTACTGGGTGCCGGAACGCTTCGCCACGAGCGTGCGCGTCGGCGGCGAGGTAACGGCGACCGCGGTCGCCCGGCCGGGCGAAACCTTCACCGGCACGGTGCAGGCCATCGACAACCGCATCGATCAGGAAAGCCGGACGCTGCGCGTGCGCGCCCAGATCGCCAATCCCGAAGACCTGCTGCGCGCGGGCATGTCCTTCCAGGTCACCATGCGCTTTGCCGGCGACCTCTATCCGAGCGTCGATCCGCTCTCCGTGCAGTGGAGCACCGACGGTTCCTATATCTGGCGCGTGAAGGGCGAGAAGGTCGAGCGCGTGCCGGTCCATATCGTCCAGCGCAATCCCGACAAGGTGCTGGTCAAGGCCGACCTCGCCGAGGGCGACCAGATCGTCACGGAAGGGCTCCAGACGCTGCGCCCGGGCGGCGCGGTCCGTACCGCCGAGCAGCAGACGCCGGCCGTGACGGAGGGTTCGTGATGTCGGCGGAACCGACCGCGCTCAACGATACGGGCAAAGCGGGCTTTACCGCACTCTTCATCCGCCGTCCGATCTTCGCCCTCGTTCTCAACACGCTGATCGTCGTCGCCGGCCTTGCCGCCTTCAACGGCGTGGAAATTCGCGAACTGCCCTCCGTCGACCAGCCGGTCATCAGCGTCTCGACGAATTTCGACGGCGCCTCGCCGGAGACGGTGGACCGCGAGCTCACCGATGTCATCGAGGGCGCGGTTTCGCGCGTCCAGGGCATCAAGGATATTTCCTCCCAGTCCTCCTTCGGCCGCAGCCGCGTGACGCTGCAGTTCTCCGACACGACGGATGTCAACCAGGCCGCCAACGACGTGCGCGACGCGCTCGGCCGCGTGGCGAACCAGATTCCCGACGGCGCGGACGAACCGCGCGTCGTCAAGGCCGATGCCGACAGCCAGCCGATCATGCGGCTGGCGCTCACCTCCGACACGCAGTCGCTCGAAGACCTGACGCTGCTGGCCGAGAACGAGATCACCGACCGGCTGGCCTCCGTAGAGGGCGTCGCCGACGTCGCCGTCTATGGCGACCAGGAAAAGATCTTCCGTGTCGATGTCGACCAGTCGAAGCTCGCCGCGCGCGGCCTGACGGTCGCGGACCTGCGCAATGCGCTGGCGACCGCGGCCTTCGACGTGCCGGCCGGCTCGCTGAAGAGCCAGAGCCAGGACATCACGGTGCGCGCGACGGCCGATCTCGTGACGCCCGCCGACTTCGAGAACCTGATCCTGAAGAACCGCGTGCGGCTCGGCGACGTCGCCATGGTGACGCTGGGGCCGGACGAGGGCTCGACGGCGCTGCGCTCCAACGGCCGGCAGGGCATCGGCCTCGGCATCGTCCGCCAGGCGCAATCCAACACGCTCGATATTTCCGAGGGTGTGAAGCAGATGGTGGCGCGGCTCGGCGACGTGCTGCCCGAGGGCACGCAACTCAAGATCACCAGCGACGACGCCGTCTTCATCGACGGGGCCATCCATGAGGTGGAGATCGCGCTCGTTGTCGCCGTGCTCATCGTCACGCTCGTCATCTATCTCTTCCTGCTCGACTGGCGTGCGACGCTGATCCCGACGATCAGCATGCCGATCGCGCTGGTCGGCACCATCGCGGCCATCTACATGGCGGGCTTTTCCGTCAACATCCTCACGCTACTCGCCATCGTGCTGGCGACGGGCCTCGTGGTGGACGACGCCATCGTGGTGCTGGAGAATATCGTGCGCCGCCGCGCCGAAGGCCTGAAGCCGCGCGCCGCCGCCATCCTCGGCACGCTCGAAGTGTTCTTCGCCGTCATCGCGACCACGGCGACGCTTGCCGCCGTTTTCGTGCCGCTCTCCTTCCTGCCCGGACAGGCGGGCCGGCTGTTCCGCGAGTTCGGCTTCGTGCTGGCCTTCGCCGTGCTGCTCTCCTCCTTCGTGGCGCTGACGCTCTGCCCGATGCTCGCCTCGCGCCTGCTGACGAAGGAGATGAAGCACGAACATACCGGCATCCTCGCCCGCATCGGCGGGGCGGCCTCGCGCTTCTACCGTTCGACGCTCAGCGCCTGCCTCGGCGCGCCCGTCATCGTCTTCCTGGCCGCCGTGCTCTTCACCGCTGCCGGCGCGACATCCTTCTTCACCATCAAGTCCGAGCTGACGCCGAGCGAGGACCGCTCCATGGTGATGCTGCGCGTGAACGCGCCGCAGGGCGTGTCGCTGGAATATGCGCAGGACCAGATGAAGCTGGTGGAAAACAAGCTGCGTCCGCTCTACGACAGCGGCGAGATCGTCAACATCTTCTCGATCTCCGGGCAGGGCGGTTCGACCAACAGCGGCTTCATGGTGCTGACGCTGGCGCCCTGGAGCGAGCGTGACCGCACGCAGCAGGATATCGTGCAGGACATCAACAAGGCCGTGGCCACCGTTCCCTCGGTGCGCACCTTCGCCATGCAGCCGAACAGCCTCGGCATTCGCGGCGCGGGCAACGGTCTTCAGGTGGCGCTGGTCGGCAACGACTATACCAAGCTTGGCAATGCCGCCGCCGAACTCGTGCGCAAGATCGAGGACAGCGGCCGCTTCCAGAACGTGCGCCTCAACTACGAGGCCAACCAGGCGCAGCTTTCCGTGACCGTGGACCGCGAGCGCGCGGCCGATCTCGGCATCGACATTACGGGCCTTTCCGCCGCCCTGCAGGCCATGCTGGAGGGAACCAGCGTCGTCGACATCTATGTGGAAGGGCAGGCCTATCCGGTCAAACTCTCCTCCACCACGACGCCGATCAACGATCCGATGGATCTGGAAAACATCTTCCTGAAGACGGGCGACGGCAAGATCGTGCCGATGTCCTCCATCGCCACGCTCGAGGAAAAGGCCGTCGCGCCGCAGCTTTCGCGCGAGCAGCAACTGCGCGCCGTGTCGCTTTCGGCTGGACTGAAGGACGGGCTGGCGCTTGGCGATGCGCTGAAGATGGTGCAGGAGATGGCAGCGCCCCTGCTGCCCGAGGGCTCGCGCCTGATGCCGATGGCGGAAGCCGCGACGCTGCAGGAGAATTCGAGCGGCCTCTTCATCACCTTCGGCTTCGCCATCGCCATCATCTTTCTGGTGCTGGCGGCGCAGTTCGAGAGCTTCGTCAGCGCGGTCATCATCATGGTGACGGTGCCGCTCGGTCTTGCCTGCGCCGTCTTCGCGATGATCGTGACGGGCACGACACTCAACATCTACAGCCAGATCGGCCTCGTGCTGCTGGTCGGCATCATGGCGAAGAACGGCATCCTCATCGTCGAATTCGCCAACCAGCTTCGCGACCGTGGGCAGGACATCCGCAGCGCCATCGAGAATGCGGCCAATATCCGCCTGCGTCCGGTGCTTATGACGATGATCGCCACCGTCGTCGGCGCTGTGCCGCTGGTGCTGGCGAGTGGGGCAGGCGCGGAAGCGCGCATTTCGCTCGGCTGGGTGCTGGTCGGCGGTCTCGGCCTTGCCACCGTCGTCACGCTCTACCTGACGCCGGTCGCCTATCTCGCCATCGCCCGCTTCACCAGCCCGCATGCGGACGAGGAAAAGCGGCTCGCCGCCGAACTCCAGCATGCCGAGACCCTGGCGCGGCGCGAAGACGAGGCCCTGCCGCTGGCGGCGGAGTGATTGCCAGAATTGCCGCTGGACAGCCGGGCGGCAATTTGCTGAGTAAACCTCGCAAGAAGTGAGGTGCGACGATGGCATTGGCGGATATCAGGAACGGCGCGCGCAATGAGACGGGGATTGCCGAGGCACTGGCGCAGCTTTCCGAGCGTTTCGGCCCGCGCTTCCAGACCGGCGAGGCGATCCGCGCCCAGCATGCGCATACCACGACCTATATTCCTGCCCAGTTGCCCGACGGTGTCGTCTTCGTGGAAAATGCCGCGGAAGTTCAGGCCGTGGTGCAGACATGCGCCGCGCTGAAGGTGCCGGTCATTCCCTTCGGCACGGGCTCGTCGCTGGAAGGGCAGGTCAATGCGCCCGAGGGTGGCATTTCCGTCGATTTCAGCACCATGAAGCGGGTGCTGGAGGTCAATGCCGAGGATCTCGACTGTACGGTCGAGCCCGGCATCACCCGCGAAGAGCTGAACGTCTATCTGCGTGACACCGGCCTTTTCTTCCCGATCGATCCCGGCGCCAATGCCTCGATCGGCGGCATGGCCTCCACACGCGCCTCCGGCACCAATGCCGTGCGTTACGGCACGATGAAGGACAATGTGCTTTCGGTGACGGCCGTGACGGCGGGCGGCGAGGAAATCCGCACCGCCCATCGCGCGCGCAAATCCTCCGCCGGCTACGATCTCACCCGCCTCTTCGTCGGCGCCGAGGGCACGCTCGGCGTGCTGACGTCGATCACGCTGCGCCTCCAGGGGATTCCCGCCGTTATCGCCGGCGGCATCTGCGGTTTCCCGAGCCTCAAGGACGCGTGCAATGCCGTCATCATGACGATCCAGCTCGGCATTCCTGTCGCCCGTATCGAATTGCTCAACACGCTGCAGATCAAGGCCTGCAACGCCTATTCCGGCCTCACCCTGCCGGAGCAGCCGACGCTCTTCGTCGAGTTTCACGGCAACGAGGAGAGCGTGCGGCTGCAGTCGGAGGAGTTCGGCGCGATTGCCGCGGATTGCGGCGGCGGCGCGTTCAGCTGGAGTGCGGATGCCGACGAGCGGGCGAAGCTCTGGAAGGCGCGGCACAATGTCTACTGGGCCTCGAAGGCGTTGCGCCCCGGCTATGAGGCCATTGCCACGGATGTCTGCGTGCCGATCTCGCGGCTGGCCGACTGCGTGGCGGCGACAGAGCAGGACATCGAGGAACACGGCCTGCTCGCGCCCATCGTCGGCCATGCCGGCGACGGCAATTTCCATGTCTGCGTCGTCTTCGACGACAAGGACGCCGCGCAGATCGCCATGGTCGAGGCTTTCGTCTCACGGCTCAATGCGAGGGCGCTCGCCATGGACGGCACCTGCACGGGCGAACACGGCATCGGCCAGGGCAAGCAGGCCTTCCTGCCGCGCGAACTCGGCGGCTCGGTGGAGTTGATGCGGCAGATCAAGCGGGCGCTCGACCCCGACAACATCATGAACCCCGGCAAGATTTTTTCGGCCGCCCCGGCGCAATAGGCGTTATGCTGGTGGAATTGAACGGAATTCGAGGCATGCGGCGTGCTTTCTAGGATCATGCTCTTCGTCGGCGGCGTGGTGGTCGTGGCGCTCTTCGTGGCGCTGCTTGCGCCGCTCTTCGTCGACTGGACCAGCTTCCGGCAGGATTTCGAGCGTGAGGCGAGCCGCATCATGGGCCGTCCCGTCACCGTGCATGGCAGCGTCGACGCCCGCCTGATCCCGTTCCCCTCCGTGACGTTGAGCGACGTGCGCGTCGGCTCGCCCGAGGACGGCAAGCCGCTGGTCGAGGTGGCGCGCTTCTCGATGGATGCGGAACTTGCGCCGTTCCTTTCCGGCGAGGCGCTGATCTTCGACATGCGCATCGAGGAGCCGAAGGCGCGCATCAAGCTTTTCGAGGACGGCACGCTGGACTGGGCGAAGGGCCGCAAGTCCGACATTCCGGCCCGCACCGTCATCCTCGAAAACGTCACCATTTCCGGCGGCGAAATCGCCTTCGTCGACGAGCAGACCGGCCGCACGCGCCATGTCACGGGTCTCGATGCGCAGGTTTCGGCCAAGTCTCTCGGCGGGCCCTGGCGCATCGAGGGGCGGGGGGCGCTCGATGGTGAAAGCGGCGCGTTCCAGCTTTCCAGCGGACAGGTGGAGAACGACGCACTGTCGCTGCGCGCCCGCATCGTGCCGGACAAACTGTCCTTTACTGCCGATCTCGACGGTGCGCTCAAGGTGGTCGATTTCCGGCCGCAATATCAGGGTGGCTTCACCGTTTCGGAAAAGCCGCGCGCGAAGGGTGAGGCGGCGGCCGATCCGATCCGCGTCGCCGGCAAGTTCGAATTGTCCAACGAGCGGGTCCGCATTCCCGAATACCGGCTGGAAGCCGGTCCGCATGACGATCCCTATGTGGTGACGGGCGAGGCGACGCTGGATACCGGCCGCGCGCCGGAATTCCTGCTGATTGCCGACGGTCAGCAAATCGATGTCAACCGCATCGGCAATAGCGGCGAAGGTGGCAAGACGGGCCGCAACCCGCAGGTTTCCGCCCGCCAGCGCCTGCAGGCGCTGCTGGCCATCGCCGCCGATATCCCCATTCCGCAGGTGCCGGGGCGGGCGAGCCTCTTTCTGCCGGCCGTAGTGGTCGGCGACACGACGGTGCGGGAAATCCGGCTGGACGTGAAGCCGGACGGCGACGGCTGGCGGATCGACCGGGCCGATGCGCTGCTGCCCGGCCGCACCGCGCTGGAGGCCAAGGGACGGCTGACGCTGCGGGAAAACCGCGGCTTTGTCGGCGATCTGCTGATCGCCTCCAACCAGCCCTCGGGGCTCGCGACCTGGCTTGCCGGCTCCGTCGATCCGGAAATCCGCAAGCTGAAGACGGCGGGTTTTTCCGCGCAGGTGAACCTGACGGACGATCTGCAGCGTTTTGAAAATCTCGAAGTGGCGGTCGGCGCCGCGGCGCTGACGGGCCGGCTGGAGCGCGAATCCCGCGCGGGCACGGCCCCGACGCTTTCGCTGCAACTGCGCGGCAACGAAGTGGCGCTGGAATCGCTGCAGGCTCTCGTCGGTCTCGTGGCGGGCGATGCGTCGCTTTCCTCCGTGCTCGAACATTCCATCGCGCTCGATCTCAAGGTCGACCAGTTACTGGCCTTCGGCGAGACGGCCCATGGCGTCAATGCCGTCCTCTCGGCGAAGGACGGACTTCTGACCCTCAGCCGCCTGACGGTCGCTTCGCTGGAAGGCGCGGCCCTGTCGGCCAGCGGCACGCTCGGCGGCTCGCTGCTGGAGCCGAGTGGGGGGCTCGACCTGACGCTGAAGGCGGCGGCGATGCGGCCGGTGGCGGATCTTCTGGCCCGGCATCTGCCGGCCCATCCGCTGCTTGCCGGGTTCGTTGCCAATGCCGGCTACTACGACAATGCAGACCTCTCCCTCCATGCCAGCGTGGGCGAGGGCGACGGTCCGGCGAGCGTCACGCTCAAGGGGCCGGTCAATGACGGACGGGTCGAGTTGACGCTGTCGGCCGCTTCGCCGGCCGCGCTCCTGCAAGGCGGGGCCTTCGAACTGGAGGGGAGCCTTTTCAATCCCCAGTCCGTGGTGCTGGCGGGGCAGATCGGGCTCGACCCTCTGCCCTTCGACGCCGATCCGGATGGCAGCGTCACGCTTCGCGTGAGCCAACCGGAAGAGGGGGCGGCCACCGTTTCCGCCGCCTTCAACGCAGGCAGCACGTCGATTTCGGCCAAGGGCACGGCCGCGCTGGCCGCGGGCGATTTCCTCTCCGGCACGCTGGCGCTTTCGGCAAAGAGCGACGATATCGAACCCTATCTGATGATGAACGGCATCGCCGTGCCGCAGGCCGGCGCCGGCCTGCCGCTGACGCTGGAGGCGTCCGTGGCGACAAGTGCCGCTGCCGTTGCGATCAGCGACATTGCCGGCACGGCCGACCGTAACGCCTTCTCCGGTACGCTGACGCTCGACCGCACCGCACCGGTGCTGAAAGGCACGGGCGCATTGCGCTTCGATACGGTCGACTTCCCCTTCCTCGCCGAAGCGATCGCCGGGCCTGTCACCGATATCGTCGAGGGCGGCTTGAACGCTGCGCCGTTGGTGCAGCCGATTCAGGATGCGGCCGACGTGACTGTCGCCCTGGAGGCGGGCGCCTTCTGGCCCGGCCTTTATGGCGCGGTGGAAGGGTTCAAGGGCAATCTCGCCTGGAAGGGCGGTGAACTGACGCTGACCGAGATGTCGGGCGATTGGCTCGGCGGCAAGGTTTCGGGCCGCCTCAAGATCGCCAATGCGGAAGAGAACGGGCTTTTCGAGGCACGCGCCGCGCTTTCGGGGGCGGACCTGTCGCGGATCGTCTGGGGCAATCCGGCCGTTGCCGACGGCAAGGCGGATGTAACGCTTGCCGTCGACGCATCGGGCAAGAGCGTGCGCGCCATGGTCGAAGGCGCGAGCGGTTCGGGCGAGGCGCGGATAGCCGATTTCCGCGTGCGCGGGCTCGATACGGGCGCGCTGCCGACGCTCCTCGCCGCGGCGGACCGGATTGAAGGCGACATCACGCCCGAACGGGTGAAGGACTTTGCGGCCGATGCTGTTCTCAAGGGCGAGGCTGCCCTGGGCGCGGTGCGCATTCCCTTCGCCCTGGCGGGCGGCAAGCTGCGCGTCCAGAGCGTGGCGGCGGAGGACGACAAGGTGGCGCTTTCCGGCGACGCGGATATCGATCTTGCCGGCGACACCATGACCGGCCGGCTCGCCGTCATCTACAAGGCCGGCGAGGCGGCGCTGGCAGGGGCGGAGCCGGAAGTGGTGCTCGGCTATCGCGGCCTCGTGGAGGCGCCCGGCTTTGCGTTCGACGTTCAGCCGCTTGCAAACTATCTGTCGCTCCGCCGTTTCGAGACGGAGCGCCGGCGCGTGGAAACCTTGCAGGCAAATGTGCTGGAGAAGCAGCGCCTTCGGCGCGAAGCTGCGCTCTATCGTTCGCGTGCCGAAGCCCGTGCGGCAGAGGCCGAGGCCATGCGGCTGCAGATGGAGGAGGAACACCGCCGGCGGGACGCCGCGCGCGCGCGCGCCGAGGCGGAGCGTTCCACCCGCGCGGCGGCGGAAGAGGCCGAGCGCGCCAAGCGCAAGGCCGCCGATGATGCGCTCGCCACGATGGAGGCGCAGGAGGAGGCGCGCCGGCTTGCCGAGCAGCGGGCAGCGGAAGAGGCAAAGAAACGCCGCCTGCCGGTGTCGCCCGAGGAGGGCGTCGAGCGCGGCGGCGAACTGCCGCCCGTCGACAGCGGGCAAAACCTGGATTTCAACACCTTGCCCGGCGTCAATTAGCCCGTTCGTCAGCGGGCCTTCTGTTTCAGCCAGTCCAGCACATGAAGCCGCAGCGCCGAGGAGAGATTGCCCTCGACGCCGCGGGCATCGTCGATCTCGCGCAGGAGCGCGGCCAGCGGCAGGCCGCGGGCCTCGGCTATGGCTTTCAGTTCGTCATGGAAGGCGGGTTCGAGCGAAAAGCTCGTGCGGTGGCCATGCAGTGTCGTGGAGTATTTGCGGATCATGCCATCCTCAGGCACCGATGGAGGCGGCTGGCAGATCGAATCCGATTCTGCCGGCAAGTCCTTGAAGGATCAGTCCTTCGTCTCGTCGGGCCGCTCGAGGCGGCCCTGATCGAGCGTCTTTTCCGCTTTCTCGTTGAGCGCGCGCGTCAGCGTCTTCTCCGCCTTCGTGCGACCGAAGGCGATGCGGTTCTGCTCGGCCTGCTTCTCCTTGTCGGAGCGGACCTTCTGCTTGCGGAACTGGCGAAGATTGACGACGTCGCCGCTCATGGCCGCGCTCAGTTCTTCTTGCGGAAGGAATCGAGCGAGACGACCGAGCCGCCCTTGTTGTTGTCGTCGCCGCCGGTGGTCGGCGGGGTCGGCTCGTCGGAGGGGTCCTCGGCCTTTTCGGTCGCGGCGGGGTAGGCCGTGATCTCGGCCGAATGGTCCTCTTCCTCAGCGGCCGGCACGTCGAATTCCAGTTCGAAACTGACGGACGGGTCGTAGAAGCCGCGGATGGCATTGAACGGAATGACGAGCTTTTCCGGCGTATCGGAGAAGGAAAGGCCGATCTCGAACAGGCTCTCGGTGACCTTCAGATCCCAGAACTGGTGCTGGACGACGATGGTCATCTGCTCGGCGTACTTGGCCTTGAGGTGCTGCGAGATGCGCACGCCCGGAGCATTGGTGAGGAAGGTGATGAAGAAATGGTGCTCGCCGGGCAGATGGCCCGTGACGGCAACTTCGGACAGAACCTTGCGAATGACGCTGCGCAGCGCGTCCTGGGCGAGAATGTCGTAGCGAATGTGGTCTTGCGCCATCCGTTCCTGTCTTTCTTCCTGCCTTTGTATTCAGGCATTCTTCGGTCATCTCATGCCTTCCGGCACGAGTCATCTGGCACAGCTATAGACCATTTCAAGAGATTGGAGAAGGTGAAGGCTTCTGTTGCCAGGTGCCTTCGGACCCCGCCTGCCGGTGCGACCCGTCAGGACTTTGAGTGAAGTGTCACACCGCGATTAAGCAGCGAGACGAGCTTCCGCATAGTTGTCGTTTGCAACTACAAGTTTAGCCCGATAACGGTGGTACAATGCCGAGCAAAAAGTCGATCTTTACGCCCTTGTCGATCCTATTTCGCCCCCATCAAAAGCCGGTCCGCCGAAGATGACCGGTTTTTGGTGGAGGCGCCGGGTACCGCCCCCGGGTCCAATGGGTTTATTACACCGCCCGTTTATTGCCATAGCTGCCGAAGCAGCACTTC
The DNA here is from genome assembly GCF_050172695.1 of Shinella sp. G-2. Classification (NCBI taxonomy): domain Bacteria; kingdom Pseudomonadati; phylum Pseudomonadota; class Alphaproteobacteria; order Hyphomicrobiales; family Rhizobiaceae; genus Shinella; species Shinella sp. G-2. The sequence continues at coordinate 378,572 of NZ_JBBEYH010000001.1, forward strand.
ACATATAGGCATTCCCGCCGCGCAAGAAAAGGGCTTTGTGACAGGGATTTTTCGGCCTGTCCGCTCAGGCGCTTTCGGCAAGCGGCGGAGCCTCGTTCGCCGATCGGCTCTGGAATTCGGCTAAGGGAACGGGGCGGCCGAAATAATAACCCTGGAAGATGGTGCAGCCGAAGGATTGCAGGAGCAGCAACTGCTCCTTCGTCTCGATGCCCTCGGCGACGACGGAAAATTCCAGCATGCGCGCAATGTCGAAGATGCTCTTCAGCAGGATGCGGTTACGCTTGCTGTCGGGGGCTTCCTGCACGAAGGAGCGGTCGATCTTGATCTCATGGATCGGCAGGCGGCGCAGGTGGCTGAGCGAGGAGTAGCCGGTGCCGAAATCGTCGAGCGAGATGGTGATGCCGGCGGCGCGCAGCGCCCGCATCTTTTCCACGATGACGTCGACATCCGTCGCCATCATGCTTTCGGTAAGCTCCAGCTTGAGACGGGTCGCATCCAGTTCGCGCGCCGCGATGCGAGCCAAGATGGTGTCGACGAAGTCGGCCTTCATGAACTGGTCGACGCTGACATTGACCGACAGTTTCAGGTGACGCGTGGCTTCGTCCTGCTGCCAGAAGGCAAGGGTGCGGCAGGCCTCGTTCAGCACCCAGTCGCCGATGACGGGCATCAGGCCGGCCTGTTCTGCGGCGGGAATGAAATCGGCCGGCGAAATATAGCCGCCGCCCGGCCGCCGGCGGCGCAGCAGGGCTTCGGCCCCCGTCGTGCGGCCGGTTTCGTCCACCTGCGGCTGGTAGAACAGTTCGAACTCGCGGTTCGTGAGGGCCGCCTTGATGTCGCGCGCCTGGTCGAAGTTCAGGGCGAATTTCAATTGCATCACATAGATGCCGCCGCACAAGAGGGCGACGGCGATGATCGCGTTGACCCAGGTGCCGAAGGTGCGGAACTCGTCGGCGATCGGCTGGGCGAACGGCGCGGCGGCGTGCGTGCTGGCGAAGACCACGAAGGCGAGGAGGCACGAGACGATGACGGCAAGCTGCAGGCGCGAGCGCTCCCTCTGGTAATTGATGTAGCCGAGCAGCGCCAGGACCAGAAGGAAGAGATGCGTCACGCGCGGCGCCGCCAGGTTCGGGACGTCGAAGATGAGGCAGAAGACCAGGATGATGAGCAGAAAGGAGACCTGCGAGAAGAGCAGGGCCGCCGAAAGCTGGCGCCGGTGCGCCAGAAGGAAGCTCATGAGGGCGACGGAGATGACGGCGACATCGACGGCGACAAGGGCCCAGGCCTGTCGGAACGCAAAGAACACACCCCAGCCGAACGCCATCGCGGCCACGGCCAGGGAGGCTGCGCTGTAGGCCAGCCAGAATCGCTGCGATTGGTCCTCGGTCTGTCTCACCTGCCGTTACCGCCGTTGCGCGCGGCCTTTCTACCGTCGACCGCAGGATACACCTTTACGTGGTATTCCTTCAGAAAGTACAAAAATGCGGCTGCAAATCCCGCCAATGCGGCAGATCATCTTTCCCGGCGGGCGAGGCATTTATTAGTGCTTGACTTGCCCTCCCGGCGTGAAAAACATTGCCGTGCGGCAGGACCCCATGATGGCGGCGGCCCAGTGACCATAGAGGAGAGACCATGACTGACTATCTCGCAGATGTCCGCAAGTATGACAGCGGTGCGGACGAGGCCATCGTCAAGAAGATCGTGAGCCATCTCGGCATCGCGCTGCGCAACCGCGACTCCTCGCTCGTCTCCTGCTCCGACCCGGCCGAACTCGACCGCGTGAAGGAAAAGTGGTGCGCCAAGAAGTTCGGCATCACGGGCGAGGCCGCCGACAAGGCCGTCGAAGCCGTCTGCAAGGCCATGGCCGACGATCGCTCGAAGTCGCGCGTGACCTTCTACTACCTCACCGCCAAGGAACTCGGAAAGCTCAGCGCGCTCGCCTGAGGAAAGCCGGGAAAATCCCATTTCATGCTTTGGCCGCCGCCGCTCTCGCTCTAATATATTACGCTGGACAACGAATCGGCGGCGACCATGCAGCAGTATCTCGACCTTCTCGCCCATGTGATGGAAAACGGCTCCGACCGGGGAGACCGGACGGGCACTGGCACGCGCGGCGTCTTCGGCTACCAGATGCGCTTCGACCTTTCCGAAGGTTTCCCGGTGCTGACCACCAAGAAGCTGCACCTGCGCTCCATCATCCATGAACTGCTGTGGTTCCTGAAGGGCGACACGAACATCGCCTATCTCCACGACAACGGCGTCACCATCTGGGACGAATGGGCCGATGCGCAGGGCGAACTCGGCCCCGTCTACGGCTATCAGTGGCGCTCCTGGCCGACCCATGACGGCCGCCATCTCGACCAGATCGTCGCCGTGCTCGACAGCATCCAGCGCAACCCAAATTCGCGCCGCCATATCGTTTCGGCCTGGAACCCCGCGCTGGTCGACGAGATGGCGCTGCCGCCCTGCCACTGCCTGTTCCAGTTCTATGTGGCGGATGGAAAACTTTCCTGCCAGCTCTACCAGCGTTCGGCGGATATCTTCCTGGGTGTGCCCTTCAACATCGCCTCCTATGCGCTCCTGACCATGATGGTGGCGCAGGCGACAGGGCTGCAGCCGGGCGATTTCGTGCACACGCTGGGCGACGCACACATCTACTCCAACCATTTCGAGCAGGCGCGCCTGCAATTGACGCGCAAGCCGAAGCCGCTTCCCTTCATGAAGCTCAACCCCGATGTGAAGGACCTTTTCTCCTTCAAATTCGAGGACTTCACCCTGATCGGCTATGAAGCCGATTCAAACATCAAGGCGCCCATCGCCGTCTGATTTCCGGGACATTCCATGACCGAAGCCAAGATCGTTCTCGTCGTGGCCGTTGCCGACAACGGCGTCATCGGCCGCGACGGCGACCTGCCGTGGCGCCTGCCATCGGACCTGAAGCGCTTCAAGCAGCTGACGCTCGGCAAGCCGGTGCTGATGGGCCGCAAGACCTGGGATTCGATCGGCAGGCCGCTGCCCGGCCGTCCGAACATCGTCATCACCCGCGATGCCGCCTTTGCCGCCGCCGGTGCGACGGTCGTCTCCTCGCTGGACGAGGCCATCGCGGTCGCCCGGCGCGAGGCGGAAACGCTTGGCGTCGACGAGATCTGCGTCATCGGCGGGGGGCAGATCTATGCGCAGGCTTTCGATCGGGCGGACATCCTGCATGTCACCCATGTCGAGGCGGCGGTCGAGGGCGACACGCGCTTTCCCGCGATCGATCCCGATCTCTTCGAGAAGGTCGTCGAAGAGCCCATCCCGCAGGGCGAGAAGGACAGTCATGCCATGCGCTTCATCACCTGGCGGCGCAAACCTGCCTAAATCACCCTGATCACGAACTATTTTGCCGCACGAGGCTGCAAGATCACGCGGATTTGTTGAAAGCGGCCGGAGGGATACCTATAACGGGTTCACTTCGCGTTGCGCGGCGAAACATACCGCGAAATGCGGCCTGTGGGGATTTAAAGAAAGAGGTATTGATGCCCTGGAGCAATCAGAATGGCGGCGGCGGCCCTTGGGGCGGCGGCGGCGGTGGAAACAATCAGGGGCCATGGGGGCAGGGACCGAACCGCCCCCGCGGCGGCGGCGGCGGCAATGGCGGCCCACCGGACCTTGAGGACATCATCCGGCGCGGCCAGGACCAGCTCAAGAACGTCATGCCCGGCGGCTTCAACGGTGGCGTGGTGGTCATCGCCCTGCTGCTCATCGGCGTCTTCTGGCTGATGAACGCCATCTACACCGTCCAGCCGGACGAGCGCGGCGTCGAACTGCGCTTCGGCAAGCCGAAGCAGGAAGTCTCCATGCCCGGCCTGCACTTCCATCTCTGGCCGCTGGAAACCGTGGAACTCGTCAAGATCACCGAGCAGCAGCAGAATATCGGCCGCCGCGCGGCATCGTCGAATTCCGACAGCTCCGGCCTGATGCTGACGGGCGACCAGAACATCGTCAACGTGCAGTTCTCGGTGCTCTATTCGGTCACCGACCCGCAGTCCTACCTCTTCAACCTCGAGTATCCGGCCGAGACGCTGCAGCAGGTTTCCGAAAGCGCCATGCGCGAAGTCGTCGGCCGCCGTCCGGCCCAGGACATCTTCCGCGACAACCGCCAGGCGATTGCCGAGGGCGTGAAGACGACGATCCAGGCCACCATGGACGCCTATGGCGCCGGCATCTCGATCAACACCGTCGCCATCGAGGATGCGGCCCCGCCGCGCGAAGTCGCAGATGCCTTCGACGAAGTGCAGCGCGCCGAGCAGGACGAGGACCGCTTCGTCGAGGAAGCCAACCAGTACGCCAACCAGAAGCTCGGTCTTGCCCGCGGTCAGTCCGCGCAGATCCGCGAAGAGGCGGCGGCCTACAAGGACCGCGTCGTCAAGGAAGCGGAAGGTGAGGCGGCCCGCTTCCTCTCCATCTACGAGCAGTACAAGGTGGCCCCCGACGTCACCCGCAAGCGTCTCTTCCTTGAAACCATGGAAGACGTGATGAAGAGCTCGAAGAAGGTCATCATCGACGAGAAGCAGAACGGACAGGGCGTGGTTCCCTTCCTTCCCCTCAACGAACTCGGCCGGGCGACCGGCCAGCAGCAGGCGGGAGGCACGCAGTAATGGGCAACCGTATCCCATCCATCCTGATCGCCCTCGGCGTTCTTCTCTTCATCGCCTATTCCTCGGTGTTCGTCGTCAACGAGCGCCAGCAGGCCATCGTCATCCGCTTCGGCCAGATCCAGGACGTCAAGTCCGAGCCCGGTCTCTACTTCAAGCTGCCCTTCGGCTTCATGGATGCCGACAGCGTGCAGTACATCCAGGACCAGGCGCTGCGCTTCGATCTTGACGACATTCGCGTCCAGGTCTCGGGCGGCAAGTTCTACGAGGTCGATGCCTTCGTGGTCTACAAGATCACCGACGCCCGCCGCTTCCGCGAAGCGGTGTCGGGCGACCGGGAATCGGCGGAAGCCCGCCTGCGTACCCGCCTCGATGCGGCGCTGCGCCGGGTCTACGGTCTGCGCGGCTTTGAATCGGCGCTTTCGGAAGAGCGTGCCTCGATGATGCGGGAAGTGCGCGGCGAGCTGTCGAACGACGCCTCGAACCTCGGCCTCACCATCTCCGACGTGCGCATCCGCCGTACGGACCTCACGCAGGAAGTCTCGCAGCAGACCTACGACCGCATGAAGGCCGAACGTCTTGCCGAAGCCGAACTCATCCGCGCCCGCGGTAACGAGGAAGGCCAGCGTCGCCGCGCCATCGCCGACCGCCAGGTCGTCGAGTTCGTCGCGGCCGCCCAGCGCGATTCGGAAATCCTGCGCGGTGAGGGCGACGGGGAACGCAACCGCGTCTTCGGCGAAGCCTTCTCGCAGGATCCGGCTTTCTTCGACTTCTACCGGTCGATGAACGCCTACCGGAACTCGCTGAACTCGTCCGACACGACGCTGGTCCTGTCGCCGCAGTCGGAGTTCTTCCGCTACTTCGAGGACGCTGCCGGCTCCAAGCCCGTGACCACGGGCACGACGGACGGCACGGCCACGACGCCGTCGACGGCAAATTGAGAACGTTTCCGTGTCCGATTTCCTGACGGGGATCGCGTTCTTCCTGATCATCGAGGGGCTGGTGTACGCACTGGCCCCTTCGGCTTTGAAGCGCATGGCGGCGCTGCTGCCGCAGATGCCGGAAGGCCAGTTGCGCACCTCCGGGCTTGCCGCCGTGGCTTTCGGCGTGCTGATGGTCTGGTTCATTCGCGGCGGCTGAACCCGGCTCTTGCGACCGGCGGCGAAGACGGGCAAGACTTCGCATCATTTCAGCGTGGCGGACTGATTTTTGCCGTATCCGCGGCAAACACTCGCCACGACAGCCAGGACAAAGAGGATGCCGAACATGGCTTTGAAGACGAGGACCAGCGTAGCCCGGGCGGCACTTGCGCTTGCGGTGGGTTTTTCGCCGGTCGCCGGGGGATTTTTCGCCGTCCCGGCCGCGGCCGAGGTGAAGCCGACCGGTCCTGAATCGGTCGCCGACCTTGCCGAAGGCCTGCTCGATGCGGTGGTGAACATTTCCACTTCGCAGAACGTGAAGAGCGACGACAAGGCACCGATGCCGCAGGTGCCGGAGGGCTCGCCCTTCCAGGACTTCTTCGACGAATTCTTCAAGGGGGAGGACGGCGAGGGCAGCAACCAGCCGCAGACCGTCAATTCGCTCGGCTCGGGCTTCGTCATCGATCCCGCGGGCTTCATCGCCACGAACAACCACGTCATCGAGGGCGCTGATGATATCGAGGTGAACTTCGCCAACGGTTCGAAGCTGAAGGCCAAGCTCGTCGGCACGGACCCGAAGACGGACCTCGCGCTGCTGAAGGTCGAGCCGAAGGCGCCGCTGAAGGCCGTGCCCTTCGGCGATTCCCGCGTGATGCGCATCGGCGACTGGGTGATGGCCATCGGCAACCCCTTCGGCCTCGGCGGCTCGGTGACGGTCGGCATCATTTCCGCGCGCGGGCGCAACATCAATGCCGGTCCCTACGACAACTTCATCCAGACGGATGCGGCCATCAACCGGGGCAATTCCGGCGGCCCGCTGTTCAACATGAAGGGCGAGGTCATCGGCATCAACACGGCGATCATCTCGCCGTCCGGCGGCTCCATCGGCATCGGCTTCTCCGTGCCGACGGAACTGGCGCAGAACATCTTCACCCAGCTCCGCGACTTCGGCGAGACGCGCCGCGGCTGGCTCGGCGTACGCATCCAGCCTGTCACGGACGACATTGCCGAAAGCCTCGGCATGAGCGCGGCCAAGGGCGCGCTGGTTGCGGGTGTCATCCAGGGCGGGCCGGTCGACAACGGCTCCATCGAGACCGGCGACGTCATCATCCGCTTCGACGGCAAGGATGTGCATGAAATGCGCGACCTGCCGCGCGTCGTCGCCGAAAGCCCGGTCGGCAAGGCCGTGGACGTCGTGCTGCTGCGCAACGGCAAGGAGATGACCGTCAAGGTCACGCTCGGCCGGCTCGAGGACAGCGAGAAGCAGGCGGACGCCACGGAAGAGGTGACGCAGGACGAGAGCAAGCCGGAGGAAGGCGCGCTGCCTGAGAATGGCGGCCAGCCCGAACAGACCAAGGCGGATCTCGTGCTCGGCATGGGCATCGGCGACCTCGATGAAGAGGCGCGGAAGACCTTCGAGATCGCCGAAAGCGTCAAGGGTGTTGTCATCACCGAGGTCGCCCCGGATTCGGCCGCCGCCGAACGCGGCATCGTGCCGGGCGACGTCATCGTCGAGATCGGCCAGGAGGCGGTGACGACGGCGGACGAGGTGCGCAGCCGTATCGCCAAGCTGAAGTCGGAAGATCGCCGCAATGCCTTGATGATGGTCGCCAACCATACCGGTGCGCTGCGCTACATCACCGTCCGTATCGACTGACGGAAAGCCGAGTCCCGTCAGGGGCTTGGCCATCGCGGGCGAGAAAGTGATTCAGGCCGTTGGAGCGTCGCTTCAACGGCCTTTTGCTTGCCACGTCGCGCGATCGAGCGTGTAGACGACATGCGGACGGAGGTCGGCGCGGGTATCCGCGATGCCGGGCATGTCGAAATCGCGCTCCGGCGCCGCGACCATGCCGATGCGCTGCATGACGGCAGTGGAGCGGGTATTGTTCGCGACGGCGAAGGAGATGATTTCGGAAAGACCCTTCTCGGCGAAGCCGAACGCCAGCAGTCGCTCCGCCGCCTCCGTGATGTAGCCATGGCCCCAATGGCGGCGGGCGAGCCGCCAGCCGATCTCGACGGTGCCGTCGGCGACAAAGGGCTCAAGCTTCGTCGTGCGCGACAGGCCGCAAAAGCCCATGGCCGTATCCGTCTCACGCTCGGCAAGCGCGAAGAAGCCGAGGCCGGTCTCGGCGATGATGCCGCGAAGGCGGTCGAACAGGTCGTCCGATTGCGCGCGGCTGCGCAGGAACGGAAAGAACTCCATGACCACGGGATCGGAATTGATCTCGTGGAAGAGATCCCGGTCCTTTTCCTCCCAGTTGCGCAAGGCGATGCGCCTGGTCGTGGCAATCAACATCAGCCGGTCACGAAGTCCGATTTGCGATAGCCCTGCAGATAGAGAAGGGCGGTAAGGTCGCCATGGTCGATGCGGATCTTCGCTTCGGCCGCGACGGCGGGCTTGGCGTGCAGCGCGACGCCGGCGCCCGAACGATGCAGCATGCCGAGATCGTTGGCGCCGTCGCCGACGGCCATGGCTTCCTCGGGTGAAATGCCGAGCCTCTCGGAGATTTCCACCAGCGCGTCCACCTTGGCCTGCTTGCCGAGGATGGGTTCGGCAACTTCACCGGTCAGCTTGCCGTCGGCGTCGAGCAGCAGGTTGGCGCGGTTCTCGTCGAAACCGAGCGTTGCGGCGATGCGGCTGGTGAAGACCGTGAAGCCGCCGGAGACGAGGGCGGTGTAATAGCCCCTGGCCTTCATCGTCGCGATCAGTTCCTTTCCGCCCGGCGTCAGCGTGATGCGCTTGGCGATGACCTCGTCGACGACGGAGACCGGAAGCCCCTTCAGCAGCGCGACGCGCTCGCGAAGGGCGGGCTCGAAGGCGATTTCGCCTTTCATGGCGCGCGCGGTGATGGTCGCGACCTTGTCCTTGAGACCGACTTCGGCGGCAAGTTCGTCGATGCATTCCTGGCCGATCATGGTCGAATCCATGTCGGCGATCAGAAGCTTCTTGCGCCGCGTCTCCGCGTCCTGCACCGCAAGGTCGACCGGCGCATTGCCGAGGACGGCGAGGATGGTATCGCGCGCGGCGGCAAGGTCGCTGCCGTCGCGCAGCGCGATATCGCAGGCGATGCCGTCGGCAAGCCAGTAGAGGCCGGAGGCCTTGACCTGATCCGCGGCCTTCTCGGCAAGGGCGGGTGTCAGAACAGGGTTTGACGGATTGGCGACAAGCGTGGCAACGAAAGCCATGATGAGAAACCTTGATCGAAAGCGGGGCGCGATCCTGATAACCGGCCCGACCGCGAGCGGCAAGTCCGCGCTCGCGGTGCGGATGGCGAGCGCGCACGATGGCGTGGTGGTCAATGCGGACAGCATGCAGGTCTACGATACGCTGAGTATCCTGACCGCCCGTCCGCAACCGGAGGACATGGGCGGCATCGAGCACCGGCTCTACGGCCATGTGCCGGCGGGCGCGGCCTATTCCACCGGCGACTGGCTGCGCGAGGCGACTGCCGTCGTCGCGGAGTTGCGGGCGCGCGACAAGCTGCCCGTCTTCGTCGGCGGCACCGGGCTTTATTTCCGCGCCCTGACCGGCGGCCTGTCGGATATGCCCGCCATTCCCGACGAGATTCGCGAATACCTGCGCACACGGCTGACCAGGGAAGGGGCCGAGGCTCTGCACCGGGCGCTTGCCGAGCGCGATCCGGAAATGGCCGGCCGGCTCATGCCCGGAGACGGTCAGCGCATCGTGCGGGCGCTTGAGGTGCTGGAGGCGACGGGGCGCTCCATCGCTGCCTTCCAGGCCGCGACGGGGCCGGCGGTGATCGACCCTGACAGGGCGGAGAAGACCGTGGTTCTGCCGGACCGCGCGGTGCTTGCGGCCCGTATCGACCGGCGCTTCGGAACGATGCTGGAAACGGGCGCGGTGGAAGAGGTGAAGGCGCTGCTCGCGCTCGATCTCTCCCCGGCGATGCCGGTGATGAAGGCGATCGGCGTGCCGCAGATCGCGGCGATGCTCAGGGGCGAGATGCGCGCGGACGAGGTCATCGCGCGCGGCGCGGCCGCGACACGGCAATATGCCAAACGCCAGATGACATGGTTCCGCAACCAGCTGGACGAAAGCTGGCAGCGGGTCGATCCGCTGGCCTAGCCTCTTGTTTCTAGAACATTATCCGACGCCGCTTCGGCTGGACGTGTCTAGCGCCTGATCAGGCTGCTGAGCGGCTTCTTGAGAAGCTGTTCGCGAATGGAGCCGTCGCGCCGCGGCTCCTGCTGTTCGCCGAAGGCAGGGCGCGCCTGCTGGCGGGGCGGTTCTGCCGGCTGGCGGTACGGATCAGCGGGCTGGCGATAGGGATCGGCGGGCTGACGATAGGGATCGGCGGCCGGGCGCTGCGGTTCGGAGGTGAGATCGCGACGGATCGATTCGAAACGGTCCTGCGCCGACGGCTGATAGGCGCCCTGGGCGCCTGGCAGCATGTCGGGCCGGTAGGGCTCCTGCAGCGGCGGCTGCGGCGCGGCGCGCGTTTCAGGCGCGCTTTGCAGTGTCTCGATATAGCCTTCCTCGTCCTCGTAGGGCGCATCCTCATAGCCGGTCGGCAGGGAGGCATTCTGGCCCTGCGCCGTCAGGTAGGAATTCTGGAAGCCGGAAATGTCGGGGCCGGAAATCGCGCGCATGCGGGCGACGATGGAGCGCAGGTCGACGCTTTGCGGCGTATCCTCGCTCGCCTTGACGCCGGTGCCGTTGGCCTTGGGCAGGCGGCTTGCCTCGACGCGCGAGAAACGCATGCGCATCGGCACCGCGACCGCCTCGCCGAAGGCGATGGCTTCCCCATTGCCGATGGACGAGATGAAACTGGTCGTCGACGACGAGGAGTTCGGGATGGCCGAGCGGATGATTTCCTGGTCGTGCTCGTTGGCAAGGCGCATGGCGAAGATGGTCGAGCACTGCGACAGGATCGTCGGGTCGAGTTCGCCGGGGCGCTGGGTGATGATGCCGAGCGAGACGCCGTATTTGCGGCCTTCCTTGGCGATGCGGGCGATGGCCTGGCGCGTCGGCAGGAAGCCGAGCTTGGGATCGGCCGGGACGTAGCGGTGCGCTTCCTCGCAGACGACGAGCATGTGCACGCCGCCATTGCTCCAGAGGCCGATCTCGAAGGCCATGCGGCAGAGGACCGAAGCGACGGAGTTGACGACTTCCGAGGGAATGCCGGCAAGCTGGAAGGTCGTCACCGGCTTGCCTTCGCCCGGAATGCGGAAGACGCGGGCGATGGTGTCGAGGATCGTGTCGGTGATCGTGTTCGAGGAGAACATGAAATGGTAGCGCGGGTCGTTGATCGCCGACATGATCTTGACCTTGAGCGAGCGCAGATGCGGCTTTTCCGCCCGGCCCTCCAGCCGTCCGATGCGCTCGTCGACCAGCGCCAGCAGGTCCGCGATGCGGAAGGGCACCGGCGTATCGGCGGTGACGGAGCTTTTTTCGCTCGTGCGACGCATCAGGCCGTTGTCGCTCGTGCCGCGGAAGGCGCGCTTGGCCTCGGGAATGAGGTCGCGCAGGATGTCCATTTCCTCCGGCACCGGCGGGCGGCCACGGAAGACGACTTCGGCGAATTCCTCCAGCTTGAACAACCAGAAGGGCAGGTCCAGCGTATCCGTGTCGATGACGACGGCAAGGTCCCCGAAGGCGGCGGCGAATTCGTTGTGCGGGTCGAGGATCAGCACGCGCAGCTTGGGATCGGCCTGGATCGCCTTGTGCAGCAGCAGCGTGACGGAGGTGGATTTGCCGACACCCGTCGTGCCGACGATGGCGAAGTGCTTCTCCAGCATGGAGGGCACATGGATCGTCGCGTCGAGGCTTTCGTCCTGCGTCAGCTTGCCGATGATGCAGACGTCGTTCTTGCCGGTGTCGTAGACCTTGGCAAGGTCCGAGGCGCGGATGCGGTGCGCGATGGCGCCGAGATGGGGATAGTCGGTGATGCCGGCGGAAAACGCTTCGCGCCCGTCGGGGCTGACATGCACCTCGCCCAGCAATTCCACTTCGATGCGAAAGACGGTGTCGTGGTTCTCCGCCCAGCTCTGCTGGTCGGTGGACATGGAGTAGACGAGCGCGACGATGCGGTGCGGGCCGACGGAAATGGAAATGAGACGGCCGACGGACCACAATTCCGTCAGGGTCGTCTGACCGCCTTCGGCCAGGGCGCTGATGGTGGCGCGCGAGCCGTTGCATGCGACGACGCGGCCGAGCAGGCGGTTTCCGGGCGCCATGCCATCTCGGCGTTCCTGTTCGCCGGCGTCTATTGCATTATGAAAATCACTGTTCAGCAATCACGGCACTCCCTGCCATCAACCCTGACCTTACCGGGGGCCGCTTAATAAGACGTTTCGGGTTGAAGCAGGATTCTGCGGCGTTTCCCGGCATCTGGCGCGAAGCGTGCCGTTCTGGAGCACGGAAAGGCGTTGACGCGCGTATGCTTTGTGTCTAACAATCCGCGCCATGAAAAAACTGACGGCTATCATTCTTGTGGTGGGAAGGCGCATGGGCAGGGTGGTGTAACCACCCGGCGAAAGCACCCATGCGCGGTAAGCAGGCTCCTCCAAGGGGCCTTTTTTTATGCCCTGAAATTCGATAAGCACCTCGAAATACGAAAGAGACGGACGGAAATCCGATGAGCGGAACAGAAAACCAGATGACGGGCGCCGAAATTGTCTTGCAGGCCCTGAAGGACAACGGCGTAGAACATATCTTCGGCTATCCGGGCGGCGCCGTCCTGCCGATCTATGACGAGATTTTCCAGCAGGACGATATCGAGCACATTCTCGTGCGTCACGAGCAGGGCGCCGGCCACATGGCCGAAGGCTATGCCCGCTCCACCGGCAAGGTCGGCGTCATGCTGGTCACTTCCGGCCCCGGCGCGACGAATGCCGTCACGCCGCTGCAGGACGCGCTGATGGATTCCATCCCGCTCGTCTGCCTCACCGGTCAGGTTCCGACCACGCTCATCGGGTCGGACGCCTTCCAGGAATGCGACACGGTCGGCATCACGCGCCCCTGCACCAAGCACAACTGGCTGGTCAAGGACGTCAACGATCTCGCCCGCATCATCCATGAGGCCTTCCGCGTCGCGCAGTCCGGCCGCCCGGGCCCTGTCGTCGTCGATATCCCGAAGGACGTCCAGTTCGCGACCGGCACCTATACGCCGCCGTCCGCCGCACCGATCCAGAAGAGCTACCAGCCGAAGGTTTCGGGCGATGCCCGCCAGATCGAGGCTGCCGTCAGCATGATGAAGACCGCCCGTCGGCCGATCATCTATTCCGGCGGCGGCGTCGTGAATTCCGGTCCGGAAGCCTCGCGCCTGCTGCGCGAGCTGGTCGAGATCACCGGCTTCCCGATCACCTCGACGCTGATGGGCCTCGGCGCCTATCCGGCCTCCGGCAAGAACTGGCTGGGCATGCTGGGCATGCACGGCTCCTACGAGGCGAACATGGCGATGCATGACTGCGATGTCATGATCTGCGTCGGCGCACGCTTCGACGACCGTATCACCGGCCGCCTCAACGCCTTCTCGCCGAACTCGAAGAAAATCCACATCGACATCGACCCGTCCTCGATCAACAAGAACGTCCGCGTCGACGTTCCGATCCTCGGCGATGTCGGCAACGTTCTGGAAGACATGGTTCGCCTGTGGCGGGCCGGCGCGAAGGACTACGACAAGGCGATCCATGCCGACTGGTGGACGTCGATCGCCAAGTGGCGCGCGCGCAATTCCTTCGCCTACACGCCGAGCAACGACGTGATCATGCCGCAATACGCGATCCAGCGGCTCTACGAGCTGACCAAGGACCGTGACACCTACATCACGACGGAAGTCGGCCAGCACCAGATGTGGGCGGCGCAGTTCTACGGCTTCGAGCAGCCGAACCGCTGGATGACCTCGGGCGGCCTCGGCACGATGGGTTACGGCTTCCCGGCGGCTGTCGGCGTTCAGGTCGCCCATCGCGACAGCCTCGTCATCGATATCGCCGGCGACGCCTCGATCCAGATGTGCCTGCAGGAGATGAGCTGCGCGGTGCAGTATAACCTGCCCGTAAAGATCTTCATCCTGAACAACCAGTACATGGGCATGGTGCGCCAGTGGCAGCAGCTTCTGCACGGCAATCGCCTGTCCAACTCCTACACCGAGGCGATGCCTGACTTCGTCAAGCTCGCGGAGGCCTATGGCGGCGTCGGCATTGCCTGCGACAAGCCCTCGAAGCTCGATGCGGCCATCCAGGAAATGATCGACGTCAAGCGTCCGGTCATCTTCGACTGCCGCGTCGCGAACCTGACGAACTGCTTCCCGATGATCCCCTCGGGCAAGGCGCACAACGAAATGCTGCTGCCCGACGAGGCCACGGACGAAGCGGTCGCCAACGCGATCGACGCCAAGGGCCGTCAGCTCGTTTGATGAAAAGGTAGAGAACCATGAACGCACACCTTCAGCCCACCGGCTCCGCCTATTTCATCGCCAAGGAAACCCAGGTCGCGGAGAGCCACACGCTCTCCGTCCTGGTCGACAACGAGCCGGGCGTCCTTGCCCGCGTCATCGGCCTGTTCTCCGGCCGCGGCTACAACATCGAAAGCCTCACGGTCTCCGAAACCGAACACGAGGCGCATCTGTCACGCATCACCATCGTGACGCGCGGCACGCCGAGCGTTCTCGAACAGATCAAGTCGCAGCTCGAACGCATCGTTCCCGTTCACCGGGTGGTCGATCTCACCGTGCGCGCCAAGATCCTCGGCCAGGAGCGGCCGATCGAGCGCGAAGTGGCGCTGGTGAAGGTCGTCGGTTCTGGTGAGATGCGCCAGGAAACCCTGCGCCTTGCCGATGCCTTCCATGCCAAGGTCGTCGACGCCACGACCGAGCATTTCATCCTCGAGATTACCGGCAAGTCTTCCAAGATCGACCAGTTCGTCGCGATCATGAAGCCGCTCGGCCTCGTGGAAGTCTGCCGCACGGGCATTGCCGCGATGAACCGCGGCCCGCAGGGCATGTAAAACTCTCCGTCGCCATCCCTGACTTGTCCTTGGGGTCGCGACAGGGGGTCAGCTTCCCCGAAAACGAAGGGCTTTCCGTTTTGCGGAAAGCCCTTTCTATTTCAGATCATTTCCAGCGGGCGCTTACGCGTCGGCGGCGGGAAGGCCTCGTCGAGAAGGCGCAGGTCTTCGGACGTCAGGCGGATTTCGGCGGCGCGGAAATTCTCGCGCACGCGCTCGGGCGAGCCGGACTTCGGGATGGCGATGACGCCTGCCCGTGTCAGCAGGAAGGCGAGGGCGACCTGGGCGGAGCTGGCATTGTGGATGCGGCCGACCTCTTCCAGCGCCGGATGGCCGATCAGGCGGCCTTCGTCGAGCGGCGAATAGGCCATGATCGGAACGTTCTGCACCTGGCTCCAGCGCAGGAGATCGAATTCGATGCCGCGCCGGGCGAGATTGTAGAGCACCTGGTTGGCGGCGGGCCGCGCGGGTTCGGCGGCGGCCAGCAATTCCCTCATGTCGGGTTCATCGAAATTGGACACGCCCCAGGCGCCGATCTTGCCTTCTGCCTTCAGGCGTTCGAAAGCCTCGACGGTTTCGGTGAGCGGATAACGGCCGCGCCAATGCAGGAGGTAGAGTTCGATATGGTCGGTGCCGAGCCGCTTCAGGCTCGCCTCGCAGGCGGCGACGGTGCCGGCGCGGCTGGCATTGTAGGGCAGCACCTTGCTGACGAGAAAGACCTCGTCGCGCCGGCCGCGGATCGCTTCGCCCACCACCTCTTCCGCGCCGCCGTCGGCATACATTTCCGCCGTGTCGATGAGCGTCATGCCGAGGTCGAGCCCGGCGCGCAGGCTCGCCGCTTCCTCTTCCGGCGAGGCGTCGCCTTCGCCCATGTGCCACGTGCCGAGCCCGAGGGCCGGCACCTGCCGTCCGCCGGGAAGAGTGACTGCCGGTAGTTCCGCTTTCATGTCGCACTCCATCTGCAAGCGCCATGCATTCCGTTCCGGAATTGTCTGCATGACAAGAATTGGCTGGTCGTCGCCAAGAGATGGACTATCAATCGGAAAAAACAATCCGGATCACAAGTGTCTGCCATGCAGATTGAAATCTTTCTGGCGCTGCTGCTCTTCGCCTTCACCACCTCGATCACGCCCGGCCCGAACAACATGATGCTCTTTGCCTCGGGGGTGAATTTCGGCTTCGTGCGCACGATCCCGCATATGTGCGGCATCGGCGTCGGCTTCCTCGTGCTGCTGCTTGCCGTCGGCTTCGGTCTCGGCGCGCTGCTGGAGGCGGTGCCGCTGGTCTATACGGTGCTGAAATTCGCCGGCGGCGCCTATCTCATCTGGATCGCCTGGAAGATCGGCACCTCGCGCAGCCTCGGCGAGGGCAAGGCCGGCGCCAGGCCGATGAGCTTCCTCGAAGCGGCCGCCTTCCAGTGGGTGAACCCGAAGGCCTGGGTCATGGCCGTTTCCGCCATGGCGACCTATACCAACGCGCAGAACTATACGTCGAGCGTGCTGATCGTCGGCCTCGCCTTCGCCATCGTCAATTTCCCGAGCGTTTCCACCTGGGCCGGCTTCGGCTCGGCGCTGCGCCAGTGGCTGTCCGATCCGGTCCGGCTGAAATGGTTCAACATCACGATGGCGCTGCTGCTGGTCGCAAGCCTCTGGCCGATGCTGCGCTGACGGCTTAAGACTGGGGCGAAGCCGGAGGACCTGCCGTGTCGCACGATCATGATCACGACCACGACGACCATCACCATCACGACAACCATTTCTCGCTCATGGAAGCGCGGGTGCGCGCGCTCGAAACCATCCTGACGGAAAAGGGGCTGATCGATCCGAAGGCCATCGACGCCATCGTCGAGACCTACGAGACGAAGATCGGCCCGCGCAACGGCGCGCGTGTCGTCGCCAAGGCCTGGGCGGAACCCGATTTTGCCGACTGGCTGAAACGGGATGCGACGGCGGCCATCGCCAGTCTCGGCTATACCGGCCGGCAGGGCGAGCATATGCGGGCCGTCTTCAACGATGGCGAGACGCACAATCTCGTCGTCTGCACGCTTTGCTCCTGTTATCCCTGGTCCGTGCTCGGCCTGCCGCCCGTCTGGTACAAGGCGCCGGCCTATCGCTCCCGGGCAGTGATGGATCCGCGCGGCGTTCTGGCGGAGTTCGGCGTGACGTTGCCGGCAGATATGAAGGTTCGCGTCTGGGATTCGACGGCGGAACTGCGTTACCTCGTCGTGCCGGCGCGTCCCGCGGGCACGGACGGGCTGGATCAGGAGGCGCTGGCCGACCTCGTGACACGCGACGCGATGATCGGCACCGGCCTTGCCCTGTCGCCGGAGGCTTTGCGATGAACGGACCGCACGATCTCGGCGGGCTGCACGGCTTCGGCCCGGTCGCGCCGGAAAGGAACGAACCGGTCTTTCATGCGGAATGGGAAAAGCGGGCGCTTGGCGTGACGCTATCCTGCGGCGCTTTCGGCGCCTGGACCATCGACGAAAGCCGGCACGCCCGGGAAAACATCCCGCCCGCCACCTATCTTTCGGCAAGCTACTACGAAGTCTGGATCCGCGGGCTCGAAACCCTGCTCCAGCGCCACGGCTTCGTTTCGGCCGAGGAACTGGCGACCGGCCACAAACTGGAAAAGGGCGCGGAGCCCAAGCGTGTGCTGAAGGCGGACATGGTGCCGGCCGTGCTCGCCAAAGGCGGTCCCTGCGACCGGCCGCTCGAGGCAGCGCCGCGCTTTTCCGCCGGCGACCGCGTTCGTACCGCCAATTTCAACCCGGCGACGCATACGCGCCTGCCGCGCTATGCGCGCGACAAGGTGGGTGTGGTCGAGACTGTGCAGGGATCCTATGTCTTTCCGGACGACAGCGCGCATGGCAAGGGCGAGAACCCGCAATGGATCTACACCGTCGTTTTCGACGGCGTGGAAATCTGGGGCGCGGGAGCCGCGCCGGGGCTGACGGTCTCCATCGATGCCTGGGAGAGCTATCTTGAGCCGGTGTGAGACGCTTGCCGATTCGCCCGGCCTGCCGAAATCGGCGGAGGGCGATCCCGTCTTCGCCGAACCCTGGCAGGCACAGGCTTTCGCCATGACCGTGCGCCTGCATGAGCAGGGCGTCTTCACCTGGGCGGACTGGGCGGAAGCCCTGTCGCGGGAGGTGCACCGGCCCGGCCGGGCGCGTGACGGCGCCGACTATTTCGATTGCTGGGTCGCGGCGCTGTCCGGCCTCATGGCCACGCGGGGCCTTGCCAGCGAGGCGGAACAGGCGTGCCTTTCGGACCGCTGGGCGCGGGCTGCCGAGGCGACGCCGCACGGCAAGCCCATCCTGCTGGAGAACGCGCCGAACTAGAGTTTGTCAGGGAAAAGTGGGAACCGGTTTTCCCGAAAAGACAAACGAAAACAAAAGAATTTAGAGCATGTCTGGTTCTATCTGAACCTGACATGCTCTAGGCTCTGTCGGCGACGAAGCGGGCGAGCCAGGGGCCGATGAGGCTGACCAGGATCAGCCGCGCCGTCTGCAGCGTCATGACGAAGGCGACGTCGACATTGCTGGAGGCGGCGATGACGGCGACGGAATCGAGGCCGCCGGGGCTGGTCGAAAGATAGGCCGTCAGCGGATCGATGCCGAGAACGAGGATCAGGAGACCGGCGAGCAGGCCGGAAAAGCTGATCAGCGCGACGATCGAGATGATCGTCGGCAGAAGCGCGCGGCGGGCATGCAGCAGGATGGCGCGCGTGAAGCCGAGGCCGATGTTCCAGCCGAGAAGCGTGAAGGCGATGACGAGCAGCCATTGCGGCAGCGCGATCGTCACCGTGCCCGACGAATTGAGCATGGAGGCCAGCGCGAAGGGTACGAGGAAGGCCCCGGCGGGGACACGCAGTTTCTGCCCAATGATCCCGGCCAGAAGACCGATGGCCAACATGGCGACGAGCGGCAGCACCGGCACCGGCTCGAACCAGGCATGCGGCGGTATCGCCGCGCCGTCATGCCCGCCGAAATGGGCGACAAGCGTCGCGAGGCTGGCGACGAACAGCACGCGCAGATACTGCATGAAGGCGACGAGGCGGGCATCGGCGCCGTAGGCTTCCGCCATGATCAGCATGGTCGAGGCGGCGCCGGCCGACGATCCCCAGATCGCCGTCGTGCCGGGCAGGATGCCGGTGCGGGCGATCAGCCAGCCGGAAAGTGTGCTGACGCCGATCACCGACAGCACGACGAAGAGCATCAGCGGCCAGTTATCGAGGAAGGTGCCGAGAAAATCCCTGGAGACCATGGTCGCGATCATCAGCGCCAGCACGACCTGAACGCCGAAGAAGAAGAAGCGCGGCAGGCGGATCGTGCCGCCGCCGAGCGCCACGACGATACCGGCCAGCATCGGCCCCATGAGCAGGGCGGCGGGGAAGCCGGCGATTTCCAGCGGCACGGTCGTGACGAGCGAGAGGCCGGCGACAAGGCCCCATTGCAGCGCGGCCGGCCATCGTCCAAGGCCGGTTGCCGTGCTCGTCGGATCTCTTGGCGTGGGGGAGGCGGGGGACAAATCATCGCTCCGGAAGTTGTGCCCTCCATACAGCGGCGGCGTCTCGGCGAACAGGGCCAAATAAGGGGGTAAGTCATTCGTCCGCCGCCGGCGCGTCGGGCATGCCCCTTGCTTCGGCCGTGCGAATCCTGCCAAGTCCGGGCATGGAATTTGCACCCCAACAGGATGAAGCGCTGAAGGCCGTCGCCCGGTGGCTGAAGGACGGACGGCAGCCGCTGTTCCGGCTGTTCGGCTATGCCGGAACCGGCAAGACGACGCTTGCCCGCCATTTCGCGGAGAATGTCGACGGCGAAGTGCTGTTCGCCGCCTTCACCGGCAAGGCAGCGCAGGTGCTGCGCTCCAAGGGCGCCAGCAATGCCAAGACGATCCATTCGCTGATCTATCGCCCGCGCGGCGAAGAGGAGGTGTCGGACGAAGAGACGGGGAAAACCTCGATCTCGCCGATGTTCTCCATCAACCGCCAGAGCCCGGTCGCCAAGGCCGCGCTCGTCGTCGTCGACGAATGCTCGATGGTGGACGAGGCGCTGGGGCGCGACCTGATGAGCTTCGGCACGCCCATTCTCGTGCTCGGCGATCCCGGCCAGCTCCCGCCCGTTTCCGGCGGCGGTTATTTCACCAATCAGGAACCGGACTATCTGCTGACGGATATCCACCGGCAGGCGCGCGACAACCCGATCATCCAGCTTGCCATGCAGGTGCGCGAGGGCAGCGACATCCAGTATGGCGACTATGGTGCGGCGCGCGTCATCGGCCGCAACGAGGTGGACCAGTCGCTGGTGCTCGACGCGGACCAGGTGCTGGTCGGCACCAATCGGACGCGGCGGCGCTATAACCAGCGCCTGCGCGAGCTGAAGGGCTTTACCACGGACTATCCGCAATCCGGCGACAAGCTGGTGTGCCTGCGCAACGACCCGGCCAAGGGCCTGCTCAACGGTTCGCTCTGGCAGGTGATGAGTTCGTCGAAGGAAACGGTGAAGCCCGGCATCAACCTGATGATCCGGCCGGAAGACGACGACATGGATCGCGGCGCGGCCAAGATCAAGCTGCTGAAGGCCGCCTTCGAGAATCTCGACGAGGAAATCCCGTGGTCGACGCGCAAGCGTTACGACGAATTCGATTTCGGCTATGCGCTGACCGTGCACAAGGCGCAGGGCTCGCAATGGAACGATGTCGTGCTGTTCGACGAGAGTTTTGCCTTCCGCGACACGCGTGAACGCTGGCTTTACACTGCCATTACGCGCGCCGCGGAAACGCTCACCATCGTGCGATAGGAGGGACCCCGCACGACGGACCGCTTATCAGGAAGCGGAACGAAGGGCCGGTCGTCATGTCCGGCCGCTTACGTCGGCCTTAATGGCCGACGATCCCGAGCATGACTGCCTTTGCGACAGCCTGGAAACGATTGTTGCTGTTGAACTTGGAGATGATGGCCTTCTCCATGATCTGCACTTCGCCGGGCTCGACTTCGAGCGCACGGGCGATGCGGCTGGTGGGGTACCCTTCGGCCATCAGCGTGAGACAGCGCAGTTCCACCGCGGTCAGGTGCGCCTGCGGCGTGTTGTCGTTGGTCTCGACCTCGAGCGCGCCGGTGAAATCCAGGAGTTCGTTGATCTGCTGCATCTGGCGGCGGATGGTCGACTGCTGGGCGGCAAGCTCGCGCTTGCGGGCCGTCATCGCCATGCGGAAGATTCCGTCAGCTTCTTCCTGGCTCTCGGCGGCGGAAAGCTGCTCCAGGAGTTCCTGGATCACGGCGACGGGCATGCCCGTTTCGCGGCAGGTGTTGACGACCGCCATCTGCTGGATTTCCGTGGGGCCGTAGACGCGCATCGGCCCGACGCGGGCGGCGGTCAGCAGGCCCTTTTCCTCGTAGAAATGCAGCGTGCGGTGGGTCACGCCAAAGGCGTTGGCCATGTCCGCAATGGCAAGGCGTCCGTCCGGCAGGTTCTCCGGCAGCGGCGCAACGGGCAGGAAGCGGATGGACTTGCGTGCGCCCGTCCGGGCCTCGGCTTTCTTCGACTCATTGGTCATCATGAAAGCAGCCCGCGAATGAGAAGATCGGTCATGTCATTACCCCCGGTCGCCGGCCCGAGACCATCTTCCCCGTGAAGGATGGGTGTCGGAACGGCGGATATTGCCCTTCACCGCATATGGTCTGCCGGCCTGTGCAATTCCGACAGAGTGTATACGATTGCTTGGTGGCCTTTCGATCCATTCTTGCAAAGGAATTGTACCGGATCGTCAAGCCAAGCGGTAAACATTACCAGTCCGCCCATGGTCCTAAAATAGGCCTTTGGCGCAGATATGCCTATCGCTACATCTAGGGATGTATTTCCTGTGGCCGGTTGTGCGGGCGATGGCCCTAGCGCCGGAGCGGCATGCCGACGGCTTGCGAGGCGGCCGCATCGGCCAGCGCGGCCGGCGCCGCCGTGGCGCAGGCGGCTCCCGGCCCCGGATGCGGCATGCCGCGGGGCGGCTGCCGTTCCTCGCGCGCAAGACATTCCATGATGCTGCTCGCCGTGCCGCTGCGCAGGGCATGGCGATAGAGCGGCCCATGGGCGGAGAGCGCCTGTGCGGCAAAGGCCACCGCCTCGAAGGTGAGGCCGGCATCGCTGCCGAGCTGGGCGCTGGAGAAATGCCGGGAATAGACGGTTTCGCCGGATCGCTCGTGGATCAGCCTTGCGTAGATGCCGCGCCCGTCGGCGCGATTCTCGATGCGGATCGCATAGGAGAGCGGAGGAGGATCGGGCGTTTCGCGCGATTCGGAAATATGCACCGTACGGTGATAGCCGGCCGCGCCCGCGATGGCGCGGGCGAGTGCGTTGCAGTCGCCGCCCGCCGGCCAACATTGCTGGATATGCAGTTGCGGCAGGGCCTGCGCCCGGCTGGCGAAGGTGCTCTGCACGGTCAGCACCCGCTGCGCCTTGTCGATCGCCGCATTGGTCGGCTCGGGATAGACGGAGGGCGCGAGGAAGACCAGCGGCAAAAGGGAAAAGAGCGCGAGCGGCGAGGAGACCGGGGCGGGAAGCCAGGAGCGCCGCATCTTCAGCTTCTGCCGGCAGGTGGTGACGAGGGGCACCTGCTCGCACGGCGCGGGCTGTTCCTCCGCTCCTTCGGCAAGGCTGTATTCCGGCACGTAGCTGCCGAGGGGCACGCGGATGCGCAGCCGCTGTCCGGCGCCTTCCGTCTGGTAATAGTGGTCAAGCAGCTTGCGCAGTTTGCCGGCCTGCACGCGCACCAGGGGGTCGATGCCGGCATCGAAGCCATGCGAGCGGCCGAAGACGTCGATGGCGATGCTGTAGCCCTTGAGCTGGGCCGCCTTGCCGGAAAGCTCGCTGTCGACGATGTAGGCCAGGAACGAGCGCAGCCGCTCGGAACGGGCAAAGGCCTCGCTGGCGAGGATGGCGTTCAAGGCGCGCCGCACGTGCTCGCACGCCGGCCTCTCGGTCCCGCTCATGGTGATGCCACAGAGGAGCCCATCGCCCTTGCCCTATACCCTTCCGTTCCCCGTCACGGCGCAGTGCGCCATCCTTAAAAATCGGGGGGAGTTTATCGGTGATTCTTGATCATCGGCAAGGGTGAAGCGGCGGCTACCCCGGCAATTCTTCCGCAAGTCCGGTTCGCATGGCCTTTGCGGCGATTGCCCTTGTGGAAACAACAGGCTAGACCTTCATGCACGAACAGGAGTCCGCGTCGTCATGCCCACGAAACTGTCGGTCAATCTCAACGCCATCGCCATGCTGCGCAACCGCCGGGACCTGCCCTGGCCGAGCGTCACCGGCATCGGCCGGATCGCGCTTCAGGCCGGCGCCAGCGGGTTGACCGTGCATCCGCGCCCGGACCAGCGCCACGTGCGTTTCAGCGACCTCGCGCCGATCCGCGCGCTGATCGACAGCGAGTTCGCCGGCACGGAGTTCAACATCGAGGGCTTTCCCGAGGAGAGCTTCATGCGCCTCGTCGAGGAGCATCGCCCCGAGCAGGTCACGCTCGTGCCGGACGATCCGGCGCAGGCGACCTCCGACCATGGCTGGGATTTCCGCAAGAGCCACAATCTCCTCGGCAATATCGTCGGCCGGTTGAAGAAGCTGGGCCTGCGCGTCTCCGTCTTTGCCGATGGCGATCCGGACCGCGAGGCGCTGACTATCGCCAAGGAGATTGGCGCGGACCGGATCGAGCTTTATACCGGCCCCTATGGCGGCTGCTACGACAATCCCGCTGAAGCCGCGCGCATCGTCGAGTTGCTCGGGGAGACGGCGGATATCGCCTTCGATCTCGGTCTCGACGTCAATGCGGGCCATGACCTGACGGTCGCCAACCTGCCGGCGCTCGTCGCGCGCATTCCACGCCTTGCGGAGGTCTCGATCGGCCATGGCCTGACGGCAGACGCACTGGAATACGGCATGGCGGAGACGGTGCGCCGCTTCTGCCGGGCCTGCGGCCAGGACGTCTGAGCGTAGCGCGGCGCCCCGGGAGGCGCCGCATTCCATTTTGCATCAGCCGAGGAAGGCTGCCTTGCTGGCGGCGACGAAATCCTCGAAGGATGTCGGCGTGCGACCGGAAAGGGCCTCGGCGTCGCCCGTCACCATGGCGATCTTGCCTTCGCGCGTGTTGGCGTCGAACGAGACGATGGTGGGGATGAAGCCTTCCGGCAGGCCGGCGGCCTTCAGGCCTTCGGAAAGCTGGGCATCCGTGACATGCACCACCTTCAGCGGCTTGCCGGTGGCGGCGGAGACGAGGGCGGCGATCTCCTCGGCCGTGCGGCTCTTCGTTCCCGTCAGCGTATAGGTCCTGCTCTCGCTGCCCGCTTTAAGGGCGGCGCCGGCAAGGGCGGCCGCCGTGTCGGCGCGGGTGATATGCGCGATCTTGCCTTCGCCGGTGGCGGTGTACCAGGAACCGGTTTCCAGCGCGTGGGGCAGGGACATGAAGAGGTTTTCCGCATACCAGCCGTCGCGCAGGATCGTGTAGGGGATGCCCGTCGCCTTGATGGCCTCTTCGGTGCCGAGATGGTCGGGTGCGAAGGTGACGAGCGAATCGTCCGGCTGCGGCATGGAAGTGTAGAGGATGTGCTTCGCGCCGGCCTTCTTGGCGGCGGCAACGGCGACCTTGTGCTGCGCAAGACGCTTGCCGGGCGTGTCGAGCGCGTCGGTGGAAATGATCAGCACCGTGCCGGCGCCGGCAAAGGCGGTGTCCACCGAAGCCGGATCGTCGAAGTCGGCGGCGCGCACCACGACGCCCCTGGCGGCATAGTCGGCGAGCTTGGCGGTGTCGCGGGTGGTGGCGATGATGCTGGCCGGGGCCTTGCCGGCGGAAAGAAGCGCGTCGAGAACGAGGCGGCCAAGCTGGCCGGAGGCGCCGGTGACGAGAAGCGTATCGGTCATGTCTATCCCTTTCAGGCAGGCTTGGCGGAAAGCGCCTCTTGTCCTGCTGCGAGTTGGTCTCTTATTGAGACTTGCTCTTATCTGGTAATCTGATAGAGCCTGTAAAGAAGGCAGTTTTTTCTGCGGTGGTTACCTGGAGGGAACCGGCTATGAACAGAATGGTCGACCGGGCCGAGGGCGAGCGCGTCCTTCTGATCGATGGCGTCGCCATGTCGATGGACGATTGCCCGGTGCGCGACGTGCTCGATAGCGTCGGCGGCAAGTGGACGTCGCTGATGATCCTCGGCCTTGCGGACGGGCCGCGGCGCTTCTCGCAGTTGCGCCGCTTCATCCCGGATATCTCGCAGCGCATGTTGACCCAGACGCTGCGCGACCTTCAGCGCGATGGCTATCTGACGCGCACCGTCTATCCCACCCAGCCACCCAGCGTCGAATATGCCTTGACGCCGCTCGGCCAATCCTTCCTTGCGCTGCTGCGTTCGCTGGTGCACTGGTCGACGGAGAACCATGCCGCGATCCGGGCCGCGCGGACGGCCTATGACGCGGAGCAGGATTGACGCTGCGGCCGCACGCCGCTTCGGGGATGGGCATGAAACCATTGGATATCGGCATTGCCGGCGCGGGGCCTGCGGGACTGGCGGCGGCACTGTTTCTGTCGCGCGCCGGCCACCGGGTCGAGCTGATCGAGCGCTTCGCCGAGCCTTCGCCTGTCGGCTCCGGCCTCCTGATGCAGCCGACAGGGCTCACCGTGCTCGATGCGCTCGGCCTTTCTCCCGCCATCCATGCTCTCGGCAACCGCATCGACCGGCTGCACGGGGCCGATGCGCGCAGCGGCCGCACCGTGCTCGATGTGCGCTACGATGCGCTGGCGGGCGGGCGCTACGGGCTGGCGGTGCATCGGGCGGCCCTGTTTTCGACCCTGCACGATGCGGTGGCGGCGGAGGGCCTTCCCATCCGCACCGGCATCACGCTCGCCAAGGCCGAGACGCGGCAGGCCCGCACGGCCCTGCACGATCCGGATGGCGAGATCGTCGGCGAATATGACCTGGTGATCGATGCGACCGGCGCGCGCTCGCAGCTTGCCGCCGCCTCCGTTGTCGCGCCGGCCGTGAAGGAGCTGCCCTGGGGCGCCTTCTGGGCGACGCTCGATTGCGAGGACATTGCCCATGAGGGGCGGGCGCTTTCGCAGCGCTATGACGCGGCGAAGGTGATGATCGGCATTCTGCCCGTCGGCCGGGCTCATGCGGGAGAGGGGCGCAAGGTCGCCTTCTTCTGGAGCCTCAAGACGGCGGATGCGGAGGCGGTGAAGGCGGCGGGGCTGGAGCGCTGGAAGGCCGGCATCGCCGATTACTGGCCGCAAACCCTGCCGTTCCTGGAGCAGATCACGGATTGGGATCAACTGACGCTCGCGCGGTATGCCCACCGCACCACGCTGCCGCCCCATGCCGACGGCATCGTCTTCATCGGCGACAGCGCCCATTCCACCAGCCCGCAGCTCGGGCAGGGGGCCAACATGGCGCTGCTGGATGCGGCGACGCTGGCCCATGCCCTCTCATCCGCCGGATCCGTGGAGGAGGGGCTTTCGGCCTATGCGGCCGCGCGGCGCAGCCATGTGCGGCTTTTCCAGCTGCTGTCTTACGTCTTCACGCCATTCTACCAGTCGGATTCGCAAGCCATCGCGTGGCTGCGCGACCGGCTTGTCGCCACGGTCGCGAACATTCCGCCGGCGCCGCAAATCCTGGCGGCGATCGTCTCCGGCACGCTCGCCGATCCCTTCACCCCCGCGGGCCTGCAGGAATGCCGCTGGCTGGACGCGGCCTTGCGGGAAGCCTGACGGCGGACACAAAAAAAGGCCGGTCGAAACCGGCCTTCCTGTTTTTGCCGTGTGCGGCAGATCAGGCTGCGACGAGCTGATCAGCCGACATCTTGCCGGACTTGCGGTCGCGGACCAGCTCGAAGCTGACCTTCTGACCTTCGTTCAGGCCTGCGAGGCCTGCGCGCTGAACGGCGGAGATGTGGACGAAAACGTCCGGTTCACCGCTGTCCTGCTGAATGAAGCCGTAGCCCTTGGTCGTGTTGAACCACTTTACGGTACCAGTTGCCATGACGAAACCTTTCCTGAGCCGTCAAATCAATCGTCGGCCGCCCGAGAGCGGCCATGGGTGGTCGAATTTGAAGGGGAAGTTCGTGAGCTGCAGGCTGGTAACCCGCAAATGCAGAAGTCAACGTTCAAATCTCGATGCGGGAGAAATAGGTGCTTTGCCGCCACCGGTCAAGGTGTCGGGCAGGCTCGAAAGTCATTCCGGCGTGGGGAGCGACGGATCGTCCGCGCATTGGGAAATCGGCAGCTGGCGGAAGGAATGGATGGCGAGGATGCGGCCTTCGCCGGCATCGGTCTCCACCGTCATGCAGGCGCAGGCATAGCCGTAATTGCCGTTGGTGCGCACATAGTCGCCGGCGGAAATATCGGGGATCCGGTCGAAGCCATCGGGCTCATCGCCGCCGCCCTGCGTCATCATCGTCCAGGTGCCGTCACCGTCTTCCAGCCACCAGTTGGCGGGTGTCGGGTTCTGCAGCCAGCCGCAGCGGTTCTCGGCGGCGCCGGCGGCCGCACTCGTCATGCCGAGCGCAAGTAGCGCGGCAAGCAGCGCGGCAAGCAGCGTGGTGATCTTCATCGGCGCCTATTTCTCCATTCTCTTGCAGTGGAACGTGTCGCCGCTCGCCCCGGATGCCCAGTCCATCTCCGTCGCGGTGATATTGGCAAGGCCGATCTGGTAGTCGTCGGCGAAGGTCAGCGTATAGGCGCCGCCATCCTTCTCGCTCTTGAGGATCGGCATGGGGCCTTCGCCGGCATCGTAGCTGTCGGCGGTGAAGGTGAAGGTCGAGACTTCGCAATCCCAGGTGCCGACATAGGGCGGCTCCTCGGCGGCGTGGGCGGGCAGGGTCAGGAGAAGGAGGGCGGCGGCGAGGCGAAGCATCGGCATGTCCGTTGAGCGGGAGGGGTTTTCAATCAACGGATGAGCGGGTGGCTTTATTCGCCTGCCCGATTGACGTGCCCGAATCGCCTGCATGTGAAGGGACGCGGCCCCGGCCGCGCGGCCGGGACCAGGATGGCGAGCGATTAGTTGATGTCGATGTGGCGGCGATCGTCGCAGTGACGGATCTCGTTGCGCATGCCGCGCTCGTCATGCAGCACGTACCAGTTGGTCGAGCAGTAAGCGCCGCCCTTGTTGAGCTTGAGGCGCGGTCTGACCTGGGCGAAGGTCAGCGGGCCACGGTCGGCGCCCGGGTAGTAGTCGCCGCCAGTGGACGATTCGCGGCTCTGGCCGCGGGACTGGGCGAAGGACGGGGTTGCGGCCGCGCCGGCGAGGGTGGCGATGGCGAGGGTAGCGAGAACAAATTTGCGCATGAGATTTCTCCTTGTTGGCAGAGCGTTCGTTCGCTCTTGTCACGGATAATCCTATGCTTCGGGCTGGTTGGCTGTTGCCTGGGTAACAGGGAGAGGCCCCGTTGCCGGGGCCTTCCTTTTTAGGCTGGCCGGGCCTTTTCAGGCTCAGCCTTTTTCAGAGGTTTAGGCCGGGCGCCGCTTGTCGACCCGGTGCTGGTCGAGGAAGGCGGCAATGGCGGTCTCGCCGTAAAGGCGGCGCTGCTCGGTGAGCGCCGAGGCGAGGCGGGCGGCATCGCCGAAGGTGACGATTTCCGCGTCCGTCGCCGCAGGATTGCGGGCGAGCGTATCGGTGACGATATCGGCCAGCGTATGCGGCAGGATGTCGGTGCAGTCCCGCATGCTTTCAAAGACAAGGCCGATGGGCAGGAGCTGGTCCTCGTGGATCACCATCGGTTCCGCACGTTCGTCTTCCCAGGCCTCGAAAGCCTCCAGGGCGTCGCCGAACAGTTGCTGCAGGGTGATGGGAGCATGTCCTTCGTGAAGGTCTGGCAGGAAATTCAACATTTTCTGTCTCCTTGGCGTAGGGCGGTTGACTTCGGAACTCCTAACTGAGGCCGGCGGTGAAGGCTTGCCGATCCGCGACGCGCATCGGCCTGCTGCACCGCAGGTCTCACAAATCTTAACAACGGGAAACGGATTGGGAAGCGAAAAAATTTGTTCGCAATCCGCCGTCTTCATCGTTTTCGTGGAGTTCTGTTTCAAATCAGGAGGATAGAGGGAAGAAATTTTTATGCCGCCTTGTGCGCCGCAGCGCCGCCCGGGGGCAGCTGCTGGTCACGGGCTACTGCGTGCGGGCGGCCAAATCACTGCTGTTCCCAAAGCTGCAAGAAGGTCGTTGACCAAGGCTTCGGACATCGCTAGAAGATGGCGAACCGTACGGTACGGTACTGAATTTGACGAGGGATATCTTGCACACGGTGGAGCAGGGCAGGGCAGGAGCGGCGATCGCGGGGCTGACGGAGCGTCAGGGCGCGGTGCTGGAGCGTGCGCTCGGCCTGCTGGTGGAAGGCGGCGAGCGGGCGCTGACGACGGCCGGTGTCGCCCGTGCGGCCAACTGTTCCAAGGAAAGCCTCTATAAATGGTTCGGCGATCGCGACGGGCTGATCTCGGCGATGATCACCTATCAGGCCGGCAAGGTGCGCACGGTCGAGGTGGAAGCGGGCAAGCTGACCGCGGAAACCCTGCGCACGCATCTCATTGCCTTTGCGCGCGATCTGATCGACGTGCTTTCGGGCGATGTCTCGCTGGCGCTCAACCGTCTTGCCATCGGCCAGGCGAGCCGCGAAGGCGCCGGACTCGGCCGTCTTTTGCAGGAACGCGGCCGCCGGCAGATCGGAAAACGCGCCGCCGCACTGCTTGAGGCCGGTCGCAAGGCGAAGCTGCTTGCATTTGACCGGGCGGACGAGGCATACGGCACGCTCTACGGCCTGATCGTCTCGGACATGCATCTGCGCATGCTCCTCGGCGAGGATGCCGCAGCGCTCAAAAAGGAATTCTCGCCGCGCGCGGAGAAGGCTGTCGATGCCTTCCTGACGCTTCACGGTGTGAAAGGATAAGCCGGCAGGACGGACCGCCGGTTCAACGAAACAGACAAGCAAGGGAAGGAACCATCGATGCGCGTCTATTACGATCGTGATGCCGATCTCAACCTCATCAAGGCGAAGAACGTCGCCATCGTCGGCTATGGCTCGCAGGGCCGTGCGCACGCCCTCAACCTGAAGGATTCCGGCGCCAAGAACGTCGTGATCGCCCTCAAGGCCGGCTCGCCGACCGTCAAGAAGGCCGAAGCCGATGGCTTCAAGGTCATGACCGTCGCGGAAGCCGCCAAGTGGGCCGACCTCCTGATGATGGCGACGCCGGACGAACTCCAGGCCGACATCTACAAGGGCGAAATCGCCGGCAACATCCGCGATGGCGCCGCCATCGCCTTCGCACACGGCCTCAACGTTCACTTCGGTCTCATCGAGCCGAAGGCATCGGTCGACGTCGTCATGATCGCGCCGAAGGGCCCGGGCCACACGGTTCGCGGCGAATACCAGAAGGGCGGCGGCGTTCCCTGCCTCGTCGCCGTTCACCAGAACGCTTCGGGCAATGCTCTCGACCTCGCGCTCTCCTACGCCTGCGGCGTTGGCGGCGGCCGTTCGGGCATCATCGAGACCAACTTCAAGGAAGAGTGTGAAACCGACCTCTTCGGCGAACAGGTCGTTCTGTGCGGCGGTCTCGTCGAGCTGATCCGCGCCGGTTTCGAAACGCTGGTCGAAGCCGGTTACGCACCGGAAATGGCCTATTTCGAGTGCCTGCACGAAGTGAAGCTGATCGTCGACCTGATCTATGAAGGCGGCATCGCCAACATGAACTACTCGATCTCCAACACGGCGGAGTGGGGCGAATACGTCACGGGTCCGCGCATCATCACCGCCGAGACCAAGGCCGAGATGAAGCGCGTCCTGCACGACATCCAGACCGGCAAGTTCACCTCCGAGTGGATGCAGGAATGGAAGGCCGGCGGCGCTCGCTTCAAGGGCATCCGTCGCAACAACGACGCCCACCAGATCGAGGAAGTCGGCGCCAAGCTGCGCGGCATGATGCCCTGGATCGGCAAGAACAAGCTGGTCGACAAGACCGTCAACTGATCGTTCCGCCTCGCGCAGAACGAAGGGCCGGGCGGTTCTCCGCCCGGCCTTTATTTCAGCAAGTCTGAAATATTGCGACGCATCCTCACGGCCCTTTGCAGTGCAGCAAGTATTGAACTTGCGCAAAGGCCCGAACGGGAACAAAATACGCAAGTGTTTCGTTCCGCTGTCAGGAGGATGGTGCGATGACCACGATTATCCAATACTTCGCCTGGTTCGATCTTTTTATCCTGGGCAGTATAGCCACTCTCGTGCTGCTCAGCCTTTACACCGACAGGGCGACATGAACGTTTCAGGCGCAAGTGCCTGAAGGCGAGGGCGCTTTATGCCCGAGTAAAACCGCACGAAACCTCGGTGCGTGTGCCTCTTTTTATGGTGCGAATATTTAGGTCAGCATTATTGACATAAAAACGGCGCCGTGATGAGGTGCGTGCAAACAACAAGCCCGAGGAAACCCCTATGTTCAAATGGGAAGACGCCTTCGCGACGCGCGCGTCGCGCATGAAGGCCTCCGAAATCCGTGAATTGCTGAAGCTGCTGGAGCGGCCGGACATCATCTCCTTCGCAGGCGGCATTCCGGATCCGGCGCTGTTTCCGAAGGAAGCCTTTGCTGCCGCCTATGCAGACGTGCTGGCGGGCGACGGCGCTGCGGCCGGCCTGCAATATTCGATCAGCGAGGGCTACAAGCCGCTGCGCGACTGGCTTGCCGGCGAAATGGGCAAGATCGGCATCCCCTGCACGGCGGAGAACGTCTTCATCGTCTCCGGCTCGCAGCAGGGCCTCGACTATCTCGGAAAGCTCTTCCTGTCGCCGAAGGACACGGCGCTCGTCACCTGGCCGACCTATCTCGGCGCGCTTCAGGCCTTCAACGCCTATGAGCCGACCTACGACCGGCTGAACCTTTCCGGCAACCGTACGCCGGACGCCTACCGCGCCACGGCGACGGAAGCGGGCGGGCGGGTCAAGTTCGCCTATCTCTCGGCCGATTTCGCCAACCCGACCGGCGAGACCGTCGACCGCGCCGGGCGCGAAAAGCTGCTGACGCTGGCCGAGGAACTGGATATCCCCGTCATCGAGGACGCAGCCTACCAGTCGCTGCGCTATGACGGCGAGGCGGTCCCGCCGATCCTGGCGCTGGAAATCGCCAAGACCGGCGATATCAACGCCACGCGCACCATCTATTGCGGCAGCTTCTCCAAGACGCTCGCACCGGGCCTGCGCGTCGGCTACATCGTCGCGGCCGCGCCGGTCATCCGCAAGCTCGTCCTGATGAAGCAGGCGGCGGACCTGCATTCCTCGACCATCAACCAGATGGCCATCGCGCATGTCGCCGAGCGCGGTTTCGATGCGCAGGTCGCCAAGATCCGCACCGCCTACAGCGCCCGCCGCAATGCCATGCTGGCGGCGCTCGAGAAGTACATGCCGGAAGGCGTTTCCTGGACGAAGCCGGAAGGCGGCATGTTCGTCTGGGTTACCCTGCCGGCCGGCATGGACGGGGCGAAGCTGCTTGCCCGCTCGATCGAGACGGAAAAGGTCGCCTTCGTGCCCGGCCAGGCCTTCCACGCCGACGGCAGCGGCGCGAATACCCTGCGCCTCAGCTTCTCCTGCGCCGACGGCGCCACGATCGAGGAGGGCATTTCCCGCCTCGGGCGCCTGCTGAGCAAGGAACGGCTGGCGGCCTGATTGCCGCATCCGACGCGGGGGCTTTGCCCCCAAACCTCTCCCCGCGAGCGGGGAGAGGGAACGGGCCTTCAGGACGAGGGCTGACCTACGCGCTTAACCAATCCACCATCGTTTCGTAGACCAGGTCCGGCAGCACCGTGAACGTATAGGGCGCGTGTACGCGTTCCCATTTCTGATGATAATCCCGCCCCCACGGGCCGATATTGACCGTCGGGAAGGCGAGCAGCCCTTCCGGCGCATCGTCGGTGAAGGCCGCGGACGGGGTGTTGGCGGCCAGCAATCCGGCTTCACCCGCCTCCGGCCGGTGGCCGAAGAAGCTCATGTCGGAAATGCCGGCGAAGATCTGCTTGAACTTGATCGACGTGCCGTGCCGCTCGGCGATATCGGCCATCACGCGCTGCAGCCGCGCCTGCCGGTCGCCGGCGCCGGCGCGCTCCAGATGCACCAGCGGATAATGCAGGCTGCCGAAGCCGATGACGACAGCGGGGCCTTCGACGCCAGCCTCCGTCGCCGCAGCCGCGACGATCTCGCGGCTCACCTTCAAGGGATCGGTGCCGCCTGAAAGCGCGCGGTCGAGGGCCGCGAGACGCTCGAGCGCATCGCCGCCGCGCGTCTTCAGCCGTTCCAGAAGCTCCGCATAGGTCAGCACCGTACCGTCCGTGCGTGCACCGGCGCGGTTGCGATAGCGGGCCTGATGGGCATCCTGCGTTTCGAGGGCGGTCTTGAGGGCGCCGGTGACGAGCGTGCGGAATTCACCGAGGATGTCGGTGGCGCTGCGGCGGTGCGTCAGCCAGTTGAAGGAAAGCCAGACGCGATCCGGCGTCGTCACGTCGTAACCGTCCCTGATGTCGCGGGCTTCGAGGCAGACGGGCGGCGGCGAGCGTTCGCCGAAGGCGTCGTCGCTGAGTTCCGGCACCGTGTCCATGGCGCGGACGATCTCGGCGCTGATGCGGTGGGCGCTGGTGCCGTTGAAGGGATAGCCGGCATGAGTCGGACGGCCGATGACGAAGGCGAAGGGGGCGAATTTTCCGATGGAGCCGAGATAGACCGCCCGGCCTTCCTCGCCGTCGCGCTCGCAGCTCGACGCGTCGAGGTTGATGCCGCCGACGATGTCGAGGTCGAACCGGCGGGCGATATCGGGCAGGGCATTGCGCAGGCTCCGCATGCCGCGTGAGCGGTTTTCCTCGTCCGGCGTGGCGACGAAGAGGATGTTGCCCTCGGGCGCTTCCAGCGCCGCGAACCGCTCCAGCGCGGCGATACCGGCGGCAAGGCCGCTCTTCATGTCGAGCAGGCCGCGCCCGGCGATGAAATCGCCACTTTCGAAATCCTGCAGCGCCCTTGACTCCGCCCCGTTCAGGGGCCGGCTGCGCAGTTCCTTCACGAGGGCCTGCGTCAAAGGCTCGGGATCGCAGGCGAGCGCGGCGAGCGTGCCGTAATTGGCAATGGAAACCGTGTCGAAATGGCCCGCCAGCACTACCATGCGGCGACCCTTGCCCCGCACCAGCGCCACGACATTGCGCGTCAGCGGCGCACCGTGGCTGTCCACGGTGAAGAGCTGATCGGGGTGCTGACGGAAGTAGGGCGTTTCGGCGAGGAGCGCGCGCAGCCTTTCCGAAAAGTCCGCCTCGTCCGGCGTGCCGGTCACGCTCGGCCAGCGGGTCATCAGCAGGGACAGGTCGCGGGCGCGGATGGCGGTTTCGTTCGTCTGGGACATGGGGCCTGCCGAAAGCGGTTGCGTTGAGGATAGCGCAAGGCTAGCCAAGGAGACCGGCAAGCGAAACGGCAATCTTTTGTGAAAATTGCCCTTCGTTCTGCCGTTTCGTTACCCCTGATTGGCAATTCGGCACATGGATACGATCGATCGGAAACTCCTCTCCCTGTTGCGCAAGGACGGCCGCGCCTCGCTTTCGGCGCTGGCGGCGGAGTTGAAGGTCTCGCGCGGCACCGTGCAGAACCGCATCGAACGCCTGACGCGGGAGGGTGTCATTGGCGGGTTCACCGTACGGGTGACGGAGGCGGACGATCCGCATGCCGTGCGTGCCGTCATGATGATCGAGATCACCGGCCAGAAGACGCTGGCGGCCATCACGGCGTTGCGCGGCATACCGGAGGTGCGCGCCCTGCACACGACGAACGGCGCCTGGGACCTCGTGGCGGAGATCCAGGCGGACAATCTCGTCGAGTTCGAGCGCGTGTTGCGCGGCATCCGCGCCATGGACGGCGTCTCGAAGTCCGAGACGAGCCTGCTGCTGACGACGCTCTGAGCCTCTTGTCTTGTCATTCTCCGACGCCAGGGCGATGCCGCTTCGGCTGGAAATGCGCTACGGCATCACGATATCGATTTCCTCGCCCGTGGAAGAATAGGTGATGCGCCCACCCTTCCAGCCGTCCTGTCCTTCAAGGCGAATCTCCAGTGTCACCTTGCCGTCCCGCGAGGGCACCATGAAGCTGCCGTCCGGCGTCGGCAACTGGCCGATGGAGAAGGTGTAGCGCGCGAGCGCCATTTCCGAACCGACCTGCAACCGGGTGAAGGTCCGGGCCGTCAGCTCGTTCAGCTTCTCCGCCGAGAAGAAGGCCAGATCGTCCATGCGGAAGAGCCGTTCCGGCCGGAATTCGGCATCCCATGGCATCATCATGCTGGAGGCGGTGATGCCGCGGTCGTTGGCATTGTAGTCGCGCATCGTGCCGGGCGTGTCGGGCACCTCGGCCAGGATGCGCATCGAGTCCCTGTTGATGCTGATTTCGGAGAAACGGGCATTCTTGCCGAACTGTTCGCCGACGGCCGCCAGCGTTTCCCGCGTCGTCTTGGGATCGAGCCAGTTGCGCTTCGGCTGGCGGGCGGCGGGAAGGTTGGCGAAACGTACCGTGCCATCAGCGGTCAGTTCGACGGAGCCGCCGTTGGAAAAGAGCGTCATTTCGCCCGGCTGGCCCCAATCGGTGAAATTCACCGTCCAGCGCTGTTCCGGTTTGCCGGGACCTTCGGAAAAGAGCCGCAGCATCATGTAGTTCATGCTGGATTTCTCGTTGCCCCACGCTTTGATGGCATTGTCGCGCACCTTGGCGAGCGGTGTAAGGTCGATGTCGGACAGCGACAGGGCGGGCCTTTGCGCCGTGCCGGGGAACATCGGCGAAGTAATGGCCGACTTCCTGACGCCCGACAGGTCCCAGGAATAGCCGACCGTCGTTTCCGGCAGGGTCGGATGATCGGCCGTCAGGGAAATGGATTTCGGATAGACGGTCAGGTCGCGCACGATGGGTTTGGTGCCGATGACGGAGATCAGGCTTTCGATCGCCGCTTCCTTCGGCCAGTCGTCGTCCTTGTAGAAATCCGCGTTTTTGGCGCGCTCCGTGTTGCTCAGGTCGCCGCCGACGATCGTGCCGTCGGCATCCGCGTAAACCGTCGCGGTTTCGCGTGCGGAGGTGATGTAAAGCGTCCAGCGGACCTCGCCATAGGCCGGCGCGGGCAGGAGGCTCACCCGCCGCGCGATCTCGATGGACTGCACGGTGCCGGCATCCTGCAGCCGGGCATAGACGATGGCGCGGCTGGCGATCGCGTTCAGCTTGTCGAGCGGGACGGAACCGAGCGGGAAGAAGCCGCTGGCGGTATCGGCGACGATGGCGGGCGCGGGCTTTGCCGAAGGTCCGCTCACGATTTCCGCCTCGAAGAAAAGGAGGCGGGTTCCCTGCCGCACCTGCCATTCGTCCGTGTCGCCCGGCCGCGCACCGCGTGCCAGAACGGTGATCTCGGTCGGGGTTACGCGGATCGTGTGCATGTCGGCCTTGCCGCCGAGCGCCTCGACGATGCGGCCGACCGCGCGGGCCGCTTCGCCGGTTCGGGTGATGTAGCTTTCGGCCGCCAGCGCGGGCGCGCCCGCAAACACCAGGAGCGCCAGGCAGGCGGCCAGAAACGCCCGTGCCATGCTGGATGCAACTGCCATGACCGATCCCTCCGCCCTTGCCGGAATGCGTCTCACCCTCGAAAGCAAGACGAAAGGCGTGGCCGGTTTATTCCGGGGTATGAAAAGCCACTTTCCATTGCCTGTCAGGTAGCTACACTCCGCCGGCGTTGCCGGAAGGACCCCCGCCGGCATTGCCGGAAGGACCCCATGTCGCTACGCCTCGCCACCTTCAATATCGAAAACCTCATGACCCGTTTCGATTTTACGGGTTTTCGCAACCAGGTTCGACAGGATCGCGTCCTGCGGCTCTTCGACATCCGCAACGAGGCGGAATACCAGCGGCTGGAGGAAGCGCGCACCGTCGCCCATACGGACGACACGCGCCAGCATTCGGCGCTCGCCATCGCCGATGCGGACGCCGACATTCTTTGCTTGCAGGAAACCGACAACATGGCGGCCTTGCAGGCCTTCGAATACGGGTATCTCTTCCGGATGGTCGGCAACGGCTACCGCCAGAAATACCTCATCGAGGGCAATGACAGCCGCGGCATCGACGTTTCCGTGCTGATGCGCGAGGAGACGCGCGACGGCCAGCGCATCGAATGCATCGATATCCGCAGCCATGCCGCCGTCACCTATCGCGATTTCGATCTCTATACGCCCGATCTCGGGCAGGGGCTCAATCCCGACGACAAGATCTTCAAGCGCGACTGCCTGGAAATGGACCTGCGCATCGGCGGGCGCCCGCTGACGCTCTATGTCGTGCATTTCAAGTCGATGGGGCCGGGCCGGGACGGCATGGACGGGCGCCAGTCCACCATGCCGGTGCGCATGGCCGAGGCGCGCGCCGTGCGCCGCATCATCGAGAATCGTTTCGGCGCGGGGCACACCGCCGACAAGGCCTTCGCCATTTGCGGCGACATGAACGACTACCAGGAGAAGCTGGCCATCGAGGGCGACAAGCGCAGCGGCTACCGCTTTGTGCCGCAGAAGGAGCCGCTGAGCGCGCTCGACGCGTTCAGCGCCGATGGCTTTGCGGTGAACCCCATGCTGCGCCGGCCGGTCGAGGATCGCTGGACGCTCTACCACAGCCGCGGGCCGGAGGAGCGCCACCTCTGCCAGCTGGACTATATCTGGCTCTCGCCTTCGCTGGCCGAGCGCAACGCCCATCATGTGCCGGAGATCATCCGCGCCGGCCAGCCGTTCCGCACGCTCTTTCCGCCGGGGCAGGATGTGGAGCGCTATCCGCGCGTCGGCTGGGACCGGCCCAAGGCCTCGGACCACTGCCCCATCGTCATGACGCTCGATCTCTAGGTTTCGTCATTTCCACTTGCCCGCGGCCATGGCCTCGGGCAGGCTTGCGGCAAAAGATGAATGAGGAGAATGCCTTGTCCCGTCGCTACGCCATCTATGACGTCTTCACCGACACGCGGCTCGCCGGCAATCCGCTGGCCGTCGTCTTCGATGCCGATGGTCTCGAGGACGATGCGATGCAGCGTATCGCGGGCGAGTTCAACCTGTCCGAAACGGTCTTCGTGAAGACCCCGGAAAACCCGGCGCATACCGCGCGCCTGCGTATTTTCACGCCCGGCCGCGAGCTGCCCTTTGCCGGTCACCCGACGGTGGGGGCGGCGGTCGCCATCGCCGAAGCCAGCGAGGCGGCGGCCGAGCCGCAGGATCAGGTCAGCGTGCTCGAAGAGAATGTCGGGCCGGTGCGCTGCGCGGTCAAGCGCGGGGACCGCAAGGCGGCCTTCGCGGAATTCGACCTGCCGCGCAAATCCGTCCGCCTCGATGCGACCTTCGACCGACAGGCGCTGGCCGACGCCTTCAGCCTGAAGCCCGGCCAGATCGGCTTCGAGAATCACGTTCCCTCGCTGTGGAGCGCTGGCGTCGCCTTCGTGATGGTTCCGGTGCACGACCTCGCGGCGGCGGCGGTGGTGGAGTTCGACCCGGCGCTCTGGGAGCGCTGTGCGCCCTTTGCGGAGGGGCGGCTGGCCTCCGCCTATCTCTATTGCCGCGGCGGGGTGAATCACAATGCGCGCTTCCATACCCGCATGTTCGCGCCCGACATGGGCATTGCCGAAGACCCGGCGACGGGCGCCGCCGTCGCGGCCCTCTCCGGCGCCATCCATTTCTTCGACAGGCTGGTCGACGGCCACCATCCGTTCCTGATCGAGCAGGGTGTCGAAATGGGCCGTCCCTCGCATATCCACCTGCATCTCGACGTCGTCGGCGGGGCGATCGCTGGCGCGCGCATCGGCGGAGAGGCGATCCGCATCGCGTCGGGCACGCTGGATTTGTGACGGCTTTTTTGCACTGCGGAAGAAATTTGACCCTCCGCGCACTTTTTTTCAGACAGCGTATAGACAAGCCCGGAGAACGCCTTTATACGCCCCTTCAGCACCGCAGCAGCGGTCAAGTGGGTGATTAGCTCAGTTGGTAGAGCAGCTGACTCTTAATCAGCGGGTCCACGGTTCGAGCCCGTGATCACCCACCAAATTCTTCTTATTTTCGCTGATTATACAGATACTTGCCTGATGGCGAGTGTCTGTGCTTCAGGCCCGTGGGGTGCGACTTGGAAACGGGTTTCCGCTTCCTGTTCCGGAAAGCTGCGGGCTGAATATCCGCCTGTCGCGATAACCAAGGCCCGCGCTGAAATCGCCTTCCGGTGATGCTGACTCCCACCGCCTCCCGTTCGCAACTGAGAGACGATACGGCATTTCCTTGCGGCGCCCTGGGGGTATCAAGGCTGCGGAGAACGAGCGCCGCGACCAGGTCGGGCCTCAGCCGTCTGATCCAAAGCGGGCTGCGTTGAATGCGGCCGGCTTTTCCACCGCGCGCGTCATGCTTTCACGGCTACCGATGTCCTCCGCGCTCGCGACGGCGCGTTGCAGGCTCGCCGGAAGGGCCAGACGCTCGAGCGCGTCAGCCGGCGCGAGCGCCCAGTCGAGAATCGCTTTGTTGGAAACCGTCCATGCGCTTGGCTGCCGCGTATCGAGAAGGCCGTTCTGCGCGACGGTGGGCTGGCGCAAGAGCCTCCCCGTCATGCTGAGGCCTCCCATGGCCTTGAATGTCGAGGACGGAATGAAGGCCGATGTGCTGACCGTCACGA
The DNA here is from genome assembly GCF_050172695.1 of Shinella sp. G-2. Lineage (NCBI taxonomy): Bacteria > Pseudomonadati > Pseudomonadota > Alphaproteobacteria > Hyphomicrobiales > Rhizobiaceae > Shinella > Shinella sp. G-2. The sequence continues at coordinate 417,995 of NZ_JBBEYH010000001.1, forward strand.
CGCGTTCGATGTCTGTCTTGAACGTCGGGAGCGGAACGCTGATGGCCGAAAGGTCGACGAATTCGGGCTGCTCGGCGGTCGCCGGGCCCATGACCTGCCTTTCCAGGGCTTTCTCCGCGCGGCTCTTTCGTGTCGGCAGCAATGCCGTCACAAGGCTGTCGGTCGCGGCGTCGTCTTCGGACAGCGCCGCGCCGGCAGAGCTTGCGGCCATGATCGACTTCGAGCCGACACGCCGCTTGTAGTCCGCCATGGCGACGTTGTAGCCGGGCAGGGGGCGACCATCGGCGGGAACGTGCAGTGTCTTGCCGTTCGGGAAGATGCGCACCAGCTCCTGACGCGTCATGCGCGGCCAGGCGCGCACGCGGCCGACATCGAGATGGACGAAGGGCGAGCCCGATGTCGGGTAGTAGCCGACGCCGCCGACCTGCATCTGCATGGCGACCGCGCGCAGTTTCGCCAGTTTCACGCCGGGGATGAAGAAGTCCATCGCCTTGCCGAGCGTATGCTGGCTGTTCTTGGCGACACCGGTGTTGCGCGAGCGGCCGCGCAGCATGTTGTTGGTGGCCGGCGAACGGTAGGCGGAGACGATGTGGACATAATCCTTTGCGCCGCTGCGCTGATAAACTTCCCAGACGAGATCGAGCAGGCGCGGATCCATGCGGGCCGGCTCGTTCCGGCGCCAGTCCCGCAGAAAGCGATTGATCTGTGCGAGCCCCTTCGCATCGAACCTGCCGTCACGCTTGAAGGTGATCGTCGCGCGCTCGCCGGTATGGGTGAAGAACAGTTTCAGCGATCGGTCTTCGGCGAATGATGCGGCAGCACTCAATGTGAGGGCCGAAGCGGCAATGGCGGCGAGGGAGGAGGCTTGTGCGACAAGGCGGGCAACGTTCCTGGTTGCCTTGACAGCGGCGGCATGAAGCGCGCGCGCCAGATACGCAGATACCGAATACTCAGACACAGCAATTCCGATCCAAACGAGATGCGTTCCGGGCGGCAGAGACACTCCGCCCGCAAGGTGCTGGCGAGAATTATGGTCAACAAAGGTTTAAGAAGCCGTTGATGGTCCCGCGCGCGTCAGGGGTCTTCTCCTGTGCGGACGCCCTTCAGATCGCTCCCGACTCGCGTGCGAGAAGCGCAAGTCCGCAAGCGATAAGCACACCGCCCGTGATGCGCGACACCTGCTTGCCGCCCGGCGCGAGCTTTTCGATGGCGACATAGACGGTGATGGCGGCGATCCACCAAATGTTCATGATGCCGCCGACGAACAGGAGCGCCATCAGCGCCCAGCAGCATCCAAGGCAGTAACGGCCGTGCAAAACGCCCATCCGGAATGCGGCTGCCCGCCCGGTTCGCCGATGTCTTGTCAGGGACGCGACAGGCCCCCGGCAATGCTCGAGGCAGGCGGCCTTGATGGGCGACAGTTGATAGGCACCCGCGCAGATAAGAACCATGGCTGCCATGAGCACCGTGGCCAGGTTCATGTACATCGCCGAGATCATGCCGCCGGTGGCCAGGATGGCTTGGATCAGCGTTGCCGCCAGGCTGAAGACGCCCCAGATCGCGAGGTATCCGGCCAGGAAGTTCAGCGCCGGCCCAGCGCCATGCTCCCGATGGAGTGCACCGTAGAGCAGGACCGTTGGCGCTGCGCTCGGCACCATCATGGCAATCATCATCAACCACCACATGACGAAGACGACGGCACCATAGCGCAGCGACCACACATGCGGGCTGACCATGTCCGGGGCTCCGCCGAGCAGCGCTCCCGCCGGGCCGGTATTCACCGACATGTCTATCGACGACATGCCCGTTCCCGCGCCGAGGAGGATGTACCAGGCGGCCAAGGTCACGGACAGTATCAGCGTCGCGATCACGATCACCCGGTCGCGCGCAAGAAGGCGTTCGACGGCCGACAGGTGCATGGCGGTCCTCAGGCGGCGTGCTCGATGACGCCCTTGCCGTTCATGTAGACCCGGCAGATATGCGCGTGTGTGTCCCTGTTGTTGTCGAGTTCGATTGCGCCCGACGTTCGGGTCGTGCCGCTGGCCATCTCCGCCACACGGTATTCGAACCCGTGCGGCAGATTGATCCGCGCGCGGTGTTCGGCTCCGGTCACAGGGTTGCGGATCGGTTGAACCTCCATTTCGAAGACGTCGGGGACCCGAACGTGTCCGGTGCGCCTGTCGATATCGACGTCGAAATCGATCGGCTTCGACAGAACCTCGAGCTTTGTCGGAGACATCTTGCTGAAGACCCAGAACATGGTGGCCATGTCTTCCGTGTCACCGCCCGAAACGATCGTCGCGACGGCGTCCCGTTGCGCCGGACTGGCGTTCGAATCCACGACGAGCTGAACTGTTCCGTTGCCGAGATGGATCGGGCCGGGCCATTTCGCGGTCAGCGCCATCCTGACGCCATCGAGGCGGACGTCGCCGTGAAAGCCCGATTTTATGATGAAACCCACCGCGGCTTCGCAGTTTCCGTTCGTGGGCAGCGCGTTGAACTGACAGGGGCATCCGAAGCTGCAATTGCAATTCGCGATCTCGAGGGCATCGATCTCCCAGGGTGTCATGATAGCCTCCCCAATTGTCTTGAGTAGGCTAATATAGATATCACTAATCGATTTGCTTCGGTAGGGGCGACGACGGACAGAACGGGCTGCGGCCGGCATTTCGGGCGCGGCAAGGTCCGCGAGACCGGTGCGCAACGCGAAGCATGCGGGCAGCATTGGCAAGCTACAGCCATCCGGCTTTCTTGAAGCGCTGGAAGAGGATGGCGCAGACCACGGCGATGACCCCGAGCACGACGAAGTAGCCATAGCGTGTCTGCAGTTCCGGCATGTACTGGAAATTCATGCCGTAGATGCCGGCAATTGCGGTCGGCACCGCAAGAATGGCCGCCCAGGAGGCCAGTTGCCGGGTAATCGTACCCTGCCGCTGCTGTTCCAGCAGGTTGCTGGCTTCGAACACCGACGTGATGACTTCACGCAGGCCCGCCACCATCGCTTCGACGCGCCGGACATGGTCGTGCACGTCGCGGAAATAGGGTTTGGCATTCTCGTCGATACAGGGAAGATCGAGATGGCTGAGCTTGCCCACCACCTCTGCCATCGGCCCGAGCACGCGCTGAAAGAGAATGACCTGCCGGCGCATACGAAACAGGCGGCGGATCTGTTCGCGCTCGAGAAAGGAGGCGAGCATATGCTTTTCCATCGTCAGCACATTGTCCTCCATCTTCTCGACCATCGGCAGATAACCGTCGACGATGAAATCGATGATGGCGTGCAGCACGTAGTCCGGACCATGCTCCAGGAGCTTTGGCGATTGCTCGAGTTGTTCGCGAAGCTCCTTGTGGGCGCGGGCCGAGCCGTGGCGCACCGTGATGATATGGTGTTTGCCGACGAAGATGCAGGTTTCGCCATAGGCGATCTTGTCGCCTTCCAGATGCGCGGTCTTGGCAACGACGAACAGCTGGTCGCCATAGATTTCCACTTTCGGAACCTGGCGGCCGTTCAGGGCATCTTCGACGGCAAGCGGATGCAGCCCGAACATCGTCTTCAGCTTTGCCATCTCGTCTTCCGTGGGTGCCGTCACGCCGATCCAGACAAATTCGCTCTCGACCGGCGCATGGCGCTCGTCGACAAGTTCGACGGGATTGGCGCGCGTTCCGTTTCGGTAGGCGTAGGCGGCAACGATGGTCATGAAGGCGATCCGAAAGCAGGCTTAGAGGAGCGCTATAGGTGGCCCGGCCGACGCGTTGCGGCAAGCGGTCTGCGGTATTTGTACCGGCATATTCCACCGAGAGCGGCGGAAGACGGCGGTGCCGGCCGAAGAACCGCGCATCGACGGCGCGAGGTGGGCTACCGCTACACGTCCCGGGTCCCGCACCAATCCGCTGCGAAAAGCGCCAGGGTCTTGGTGACGCGCTTCAGGGAGGAGAGGCTGACGCGCTCGTCGATGCCGTGGATGTTTTCGGAGACCGGTCCATAGACGAGCGAGGGAATGTTGCCGTGCACGGAGAAGACGGCGGCATCGAGATAGCAGGCCATCACATAGGCATCGAGCGCCGCGCCGGCATGGGTGACGGCGTGCACGGCGCGAAGGGTGTCCTCGGCCAAGGTCCCTTCGGCCAGCGTGTAGCCGGCATGCATGACGCCGACCCAGCTGAGGCTGACCAGATTTCCGCCGGCGAAGGCCGGGTCTTCGAGCTGGAGGCGGGCGACAAAGGCTTCGACTTCGGCGGCCCGAACCTTCGGGTCTTCGCCGGGATAGAAGCCGATGCGGCCTTCGGCGACACAATCGCTCGGGATCGAGGCGATCCAGTCGCCGCCTGAAATCGTGCCGATCGTCAGCGCGACGGGATTGGCAAGGTCCTTGAACCAGCGCTTGTCTTCCCGTTCGGCGATCCAGCGCTGTTCCAGAACGCGAAGATGACCGATCAGGCGAACCATCAGGTCGATGGCGCTTTGCCCGGATTCCGGATCGCGCGGATGGGCGGGGCGCCCGCGCGTTTCCAGCCGGAATTTGATCACGCCCGCATTGGCGCGCACGAGCTGCTCGTCGGTCGGTTCGGGGCTGACGATCACATCGGCGGTAAAACCTTCGGCGAAAAGCGTCGCCGCGCCATTGCCGGTGATTTCCTCTTCCACGACGGACTGGATCTGGACGTCGCCAGATAGGGAAAGACCGGCCTCGGCAATCGCGTCGAGTGCAAAGATCGAGGCGACGAGCCCCGCCTTCATATCCCCCGCGCCACGGCCGTAAAGCCAGTCTCCCTCCCGCCGGGGCTCGAAGGGCGGCGATGTCCAGCGGTGACCGCTTCCGGCCGGCACGACGTCGACATGGGAATTGAAGGCGAGCGAGCGTCCGCCGCCCGTCGAGACCTTGCGGCCGACGACGTTCCAGCTGTCGCTGTAGTCGACCGTCGCCGGCGAAAAGGCCGGATGTATGCCGATCCTCGATGCGTCGGTGGGCAGGCGGCTGATCTCGAAACCCCGCTCTTTCAGCGCCCCAGCGATGAAATCCTGCGCGGCGGCCTCCTCGTTGCGCAGGGATTTGAAGCGCACCAGCTTTTCCAGGAACTGCACCTGATCGTCGAAGAGCCGGTCGACGGCGTTGAGAATACGGTCCTGTACGGAGGTCATGGCGGCCCCTGGCTGAAACTGTCTTGCATGGTTGCGGGGCGGCGTCGCCGCCCCGCGCTTTTCAAACCTTAACCGAGAACGGCCTTCACGGCATCGGCGGTCGCCTTGACGACGATGTCGGCTTCTTCGCGGGTGAGGCAGAGCGGCGGGGCGAAGCCCAGGATGTCGCCCTGCGGCATGGCGCGGCCGATGACGCCGCGTTCGAGAAGGGCGGCGGAGACCTGCGGGCCGATCTTCTTGCCCGGATCGAAGAAGGCACGGTCGTCCTTGTCCTCGACGAACTCGACTGCCGCCATCAGGCCATCGCCACGCACCTCGCCGACATGCTTGTGGCCGCCGACGGCCTCGGCAAGCGCGTTGCGGAAGTAGGCACCCGTGGCGCCGGCATTCTCGACCAGACCGAGCTCGTCGATGAGTTCGAGATTGGCGACGCCCGCGGCGGCGCAGATCGGATGCGAGGAATAGGTCCAGCCATGGCCGATCGCGCCGAGTTCGTCGGAGCCCCTGACCAGCACGTCCCAGACCTTGTCGGAGACGATGGTGCCGGAGAGCGGCGCATAGGCCGAGGTCAGGCCCTTGGCGATGGTGATCAGCGCCGGCTTCATGCCGTAGTGGTCGGAACCGAACATCGTGCCGAGGCGGCCGAAGCCGGTCACGACCTCATCGGCGACGAGCAGGATATCGTATTTGTCGAGCACGGCCTGGATCTTCTGCCAGTAGCCCTTCGGCGGCGGCACGATGCCACCGGTGCCGAGGATCGGCTCGCCGATGAAGGCGGCGACGGTGTCCGGCCCCTCGGCCAGGATCATTTCCTCCAGCTTGTCGGCGCAATATTGCGAGAACTGCTCCTCGTTCATCGCCCGATCCGGGCGGCGGAAGAAGTAGGGGGCTTCCGTGTGCAGGATCGGCGCGCGCGGCAGGTCGAAGGCATTGTGGAAGAGATGGAGGCCGGTCAGCGATCCCGTCATGACGCCGGAGCCGTGATAGCCGCGCCAGCGCGAAATGATCTTCTTCTTTTCCGGGCGGCCGAGGATGTTGTTGTAGTACCAGATCAGCTTGATGTTGGTCTCGTTGGCATCCGAGCCCGACAGGCCGAAATAGACGCGGCTCATGCCTTCGGGCGCGCGGTCGATGATCATCTTGGAAAGCGTGATCGAGGCTTCCGTGCCGTGGCCGACATAGGCGTGGTAATAGGCGAGGTTCTTCGCCTGGTTTGCAATCGCATCGGCGATCTTCTGGCGACCGTAGCCGACATTGACGCAATAGAGGCCGGCAAAGGCGTCGAGGCTCGTCTTGCCGGTCGTATCCGTGATGTAGACCCCTTCGCCGCCGCCGATGACGCGGGTCGGCGTCTCGCCGCGGGCATGCATGCCCATATGGGTCGAGGGGTGGAAGAAGTGGTCGCGGTCCCAGGCGGTGAGTTCGTTGTTTCCGTCGAGCATGGTCGTTCCTTTCATGTCATGCTTGGTGGCCGGGATCAGGCGGCCGTGTCGATGCAGAGATATTTGAGCTCGGTGAAGGCCTCCATGCCGTGGCGCGACCCCTCGCGGCCGAGGCCGGATTGCTTCCAGCCGCCGAAGGGGATCGGTCCGCCGGTGATCTTCACGCGGTTGATCGCCACCATGCCGTATTCCAGCGCACGGGCAAGGCGCATCTGGCGCGCGCCGTTTTCGGTGACGACATAGGCGACGAGACCGTAGTCCGTGTCGTTGGCGCGGGCGATCACTTCGGCCTCGCTGTCGAAGGCCGTGACCGCGGCGACGGGGCCGAAGGTTTCCTCGCGCATGATGAGAGCGTCGTCGGAAACGTCCGTCAGCAGCGTCGGCTCGTAGAACAGGGCGCCCGCCGTGTGGCGCTTGCCGCCAGTCAGGAGTTTCGCGCCGTGCTTCAGCGCATCGGCCACCTGTTCCTCCACCTTGGCGATGGCGCGCTCATGCATCAGGGGACCGATCTCGACGCCGGCCTCAAGCCCGCCGCCGACCTTCAGGGCCGCGATGCGCGCCTGGAACGCCCTGGTGAAGGCAGCGAGCACCGGACGCTCGACATAGATCCGGTTGGCGGCAAGGCAGTCCTGGCCCGACGTGGCGAACTTGGCATTGACCGCGATATCGGCCGCCTTGTCGATATCGGCATCGGCGAAGACGATCAGCGGGGCATGGCCGCCCAGTTCCATCACCAGCCGCTTCATGGTCGGCGCGCACTGGCCGGCGATCAGTTTGCCGATTTCCGTCGAGCCGGTGAAGCTCATGGCGCGGACGCGGGCATCGGCATTCATGCGGCCGACAATGGTCGCGGCATTGCCGGTTACCACGTTGAAGACGCCGGCGGGAAGGCCGGCCCGTTCGCCGAGTTCGGCGAGGGCGAGCGCGGATAGCGGCGTTTCGCTGGAGGGGTGGGCGACCACGGTGCAGCCGGCGGCAAGGGCCGCCGCAGCCTTTCGGGTGATCATGGCGGAGGGGAAATTCCACGGGGTCACGATGCCGACGACGCCGAGCGCCTCGCGGCGCACGATCATCTCCGCACCGGGCAGGTGGCTCGTCACGTTTTCGGCGTTGAGGCGCTTGCCCTCCTCGCCATACCATTCGACGAAGGAGGCGGCATAGGCGATCTCGCCGCGCGATTCCGCGAGCGGCTTGCCCTGTTCCAGCGTCATCAGCAGGGCGAGGTCCTCGCGGTGTTCCAGCATCAGGTCGTGCCACTTGCGCAGGATGGCGGCGCGCTGTTGCGGCAGCAGGTCCCGCCAGGCGGGAAAGGCCTGCGCGGCCGCTGAGATGGCGTCCGACGTCTGTTCGGCGTCGAGGGAGGCGACCCAGGCGAGCGTCGCGTTCGACGCGGGGTCCGTCACGGAAAAACTGTTGCCGTCGCGGCCGGCCACCCAGCGGCCGCCGACATAGGAGAGTTCGCGCAGCAGGTGAGGGTCGGCGAGGCGGGTGAGCGCGTCGTGAAACGGGATCCGGGCGAATTGGGCGGTCATGGCGGCCTCCTCTGGCTATGTGGGAGGAGTCTGCCAGAGGCCGGGCGGCAGATTGTCTATTGCCGGGGCGGCAGGCAGAGACTTTGGCCAAATCGCAGGCCGGCCGTAGACAATCTCTCTAGGGACGCTTCAATCGGCGGCTGGCAGCAGCGTCGCCAGCGGCAGCACGGTTTCCTCCTTCACCGTCTTGGTGACGATGTAGGTGAAGTAGCGGTCGATGCCGAGTTCCCGGTCGAGCAGGCTGTCGACCAGGCGCTGATAGGCGTCGATATCCGCCGCCATGATCTTCAGGATGTAGTCGACCCCGCCGCCGACCGACCAGCAGGCGACGATCTCCGGCGTCGCCGCCACCGCCCGCTCGAAGCGGTCGAAATCCGCCTGGCGATGGTTGGCCAGGGTCACCTCCATCATGACGCTGGCGACCGGCGCGACGCGGCGCACCGCGACCCGCGCGTGATAGCCGGAAACGATACCCGCCTTCTCCAGCTTGCGCAGCCTGAGCCAGCAGGGCGTCGGCGAAAGCCCCGCCTTTTCCGCCAGCGCCAGCTTGGTGATGCGCCCGTTCTCCTGGATCGCCTCCAGGATGCGCAGGTCGATGGCGTCGAGTTTCATGCGGTCGCCCTCCGGGCGGGGATCATGTCAAATGCGGGAAAAAGACAATGGGAAGGCATTTTGGCGTTGTCAATTGAACTGAATTTGAGCAGTGTTGAAATCATGACAAATTGGCGTCCCGATATATCCCAGTTGCGCCGGCCGGCCTATCTGTCCCTCGCCGAGCAGATCGCCCGCGCCATCCAGGAAGGCCACCTGCCGAACGGCACACGCCTTCTACCCCATCGCAAGCTCGCCGACGACCTCAAACTCTCCGTCCAGACCGTCAGTCGCGCCTATGACGAGCTGATCCGCCGGGGCCTGATTTCCGGGGAGATCGGGCGTGGCTCGTTCGTGCAGACGCGCCCGAAGGAGCCGGAACCGCCTTACCTGCCGGAACGTCTCGGCGAGCTGGTCGACCTTTCGATCCTCAAGCCGGTCTGCGAACAGCTCCATCTGGAGCGCATGCGCGAGGCCTTCGGGTGGCTTGCGGAAAACCTGCCGTCGAGTTCGGCGCTGTCCTTCCGGCCGAACATGGTTTTCCCGCGTCACCGGACCGTCGCCGCCGAGTGGCTGGCCCGCTGCGGTCTCGATATCTCGCCGCTCAACATCAGCCTTACCAATGGCGCCACCTCGGGCATGACGGTGGCGCTGATGAGCGTCGCCCCGCCCGGTTCGACGGTGGCGACGGAGGCGATCAGCCACCATACGCTGGTGCCGCTCTCCACCTATCTCGGCCTGCATCTCGAAGGATTGCCGATCGACCGCGACGGCATGATCCCGGATGCGCTGGACGAAGCCTGCCGGAAGGGCGTCATTCGTGCGGTCTTTCTGCAGCCGTCCGTGATCAACCCGACGGCGACGCTGATGAGCGCCGAGCGCCGGCAGGCGCTCGCCGAGGTCGCGCGACGCCACGATATCGCGATCATCGAGAACGACATTCTCGGTCCGCTCGTCGAACGCAAGCCGCCGCCGATCGCGGCCTATGCGCCGGAGCGCACACTCTACGTCACCAGCTTCACCAAGATCACGGTGCCGGGCCTGCGCATCGGCTATCTCGCGGCGCCCGACCGCTATGTCGCCGCCGTCGCCAACCGGCACCTCGTGTCGAACTGGATGGCGACGCCGTCGATGGCCGAGATCGCCACCCGCTGGGTCAGCGACGGGACGGCCATGGAACTCGTCAACTGGCAGCGCCATGCGCTGGCGGCGCGCCACGCCATTGCGCAGGAGGCGTTGGCTGGGCTGCCCTGTCACGCCCATCCGCAAAGCCTGCATGTCTGGCTGCCGCTGCCCGAGGGGCATACGGAGGAGGGCTTCGTTTCGCAGGCCCGCCTGCGCGGCGTCGCCATCGCGCCGGGCTCCTCCTTCCGCACGGCGGATCAGGGCTGGCATCCGGCCGTGCGCATCTCGCTCGGCTCCACGACCGAGCAGGAACTTCGCACGGGTCTTGGCATTCTCGCTTCGTTGGCCAGCGGAAGTCCGGAGGCGTTGCTGCTCGCGATCTAGGGCGGATTGCCTGCCAAATGCGCAGGAAAACAATAATTGTCATGAGATTATTATTCAGATTGACATGATTTGGATCGCCGCGCATCGTTAGGCCATCACTTGTCCCGACAGCGAGAGACAGGCATGGCCGAACCCATCATCCGCATCGACAACATCACCAAGCGCTACGGTGCCCTGACCGTGCTCGACGGTTTGTCGATGGAGGTGCTGCCGGGCGAGAAGCTCGCCCTCATCGGCCCGTCCGGCTCGGGCAAGACGACGATCCTGCGCATCCTCATGACGCTGGAAACGATCAGCGGCGGCCATATCGAGGTCGAGGGCGACCAGCTCTATCACATGCCGAAGAACGGCAGCCTGGTGCCGGCGGACGACCGCCACCTGCACCGCATGCGCGAGAAGATCGGCATGGTCTTCCAGCACTTCAATCTCTTTCCGCACAAATGCGTTCTCGACAATGTCACGCTCGCGCCGATGCTGACGAAGGGCGTCGCGAAGGCGGCGGCAGAAAAACGGGCGATGGAACTTCTCGACATGGTGGGCCTTGCCGACAAGGCGAAGAACATGCCCGCGCAATTGTCCGGCGGACAGAAGCAGCGCGTCGCCATCGCCCGTGCCCTGGCCCTTTCGCCCAAGATCATGCTGTTCGACGAGGTGACGTCGGCGCTCGATCCGGAACTGGTGGAGGAGGTGCTGAACGTCATGCGCAAGCTCGCCGCCGAAACCGACATGACCATGCTGCTCGTCACGCACGAAATGGGCTTTGCCCACGATTTTGCCGACCGCGTGCTGTTCTTCGATCGCGGCAAGATCGTCGAGGAAGGCAAGCCGGACGAAATTTTCCGCAATCCCAGGCAGGAGCGCACACAGACCTTCCTGCGCAAGATCATCGCGGCAGGGCACCGCGTCTGAGTGGCCAAAGCCGCTCGGAAACAAGGCTCCACGTTCATCCAATAACAACCAGAAACAGCCAGAGGAGTTCGCAACATGAGCATGAGGACGTTTTTGACCCTGGCCGCCGGCGCAAGCGCGTTGATGGCTGCCGTCGTCGCCACCCCGGCTTCCGCCGATGACGCCAAGCTGGAGGAGCTGAAGGCGCAGGGCTTTGCCCGCGTCGCCATTGCCAACGAGCCGCCGTTCACCGCGGTTGCCGCCGACGGCAAGGTTTCGGGGGCGGCCCCCGATGTCGCCCGCGAAGTCTTCAAGCGGCTTGGCGTCGCCGATATCGTCGCGTCGATCTCGGAATATGGCGCGATGATCCCCGGCCTTCAGGCTGGCCGCCACGATGTCATCACCGCCGGCCTCTTCATGAAGCCGGAGCGCTGCGCGGCCGTCGCCTATTCCGAGCCGATCCTCTGCGACGCGGAAGCCTTCGCGCTCAAGAAGGGCAACCCGCTCAAGCTGAAAAGCTACAAGGACATCGCCGACAATCCCGATGCCAAGATCGGCGCGCCGGGCGGCGGCACGGAAGAAAAGCTGGCGCTCGAAGCGGGCGTGCCGCGCGATCGTGTCATCGTCGTGCCGGATGGCCAGAGCGGCCTGAAGATGCTGCAGGACGGCCGCATCGACGTCTATTCGCTGCCGGTGCTGTCGATCAACGATCTCGTCTCCAAGGCGAACGATCCCAATGTCGAGGTCGTGGCGCCGGTGGAAGGCGCTCCGGTCTATTGCGACGGCGCGGCCTTCAAGAAGGGCGACGAGGCCCTGCGCGATGCCTTCGATGTCGAGCTCGCCAAGCTGAAGGAATCGGGCGACTTCGCCAAGATCATGGAGCCTTACGGCTTCTCCGCCGCCGCCGCGATGTCGACCACGCGCGACAAGCTCTGCGAGGCGAAGTAGGCGCGCTCCGCATCTCGCCCTCTCCCGTCAAGGGGGAGGGCACCCTGACCCACTCTCGAACGGGAAGACGATGACCGACTGGTCCGGCTATATAGGGCTGATCCTGCAAGGCGCGCTCGTGACGCTTCAGCTCACCGTGATGGGCTCGGTGCTCGCCGTCATCATGGCGTTTCTCGCCGGCCTTGGCCGCGTCAGTCGCTTCATGGCGGTACGTGCGCTGGCCACCACCTATATCGAATTCTTTCGCGGCACCTCGATCTTCGTCCAGCTCTTCTGGGTCTATTTCGTGCTGCCCTTCGCCGGGGTGACGCTGTCGCCGCTGCAGGCCGGCGTGCTGGCGCTGGGGCTCAATGTCGGCGCCTATGGCGCGGAGGTCGTGCGCGGCGCCGTCAAGGCGATCGGCCGTGAACAGCGCGAAGCCTGTATCGCGCTCAACCTGACGCGCGGACAGGCGATGCGCCACGTCATCCTGCCGCAGGCCCTGCCGCTGATGCTGCCGACCTTCGGCAACAATGCGATCGAACTTCTGAAGGGCACGGCCGTCGTGTCGCTGATCTCGCTCACCGACATGACCTTCCAGGCCCAGGTGGTGCGGGCCCAGACCGGCAGCACGCTGATCCCCTTCGCGGTCATTCTGGTGCTCTATTTCCTGATGGCGCTTGCCATTTCCACCGGCATGCGCTGGCTGGAACGCCGCGTCACCCGTGGCCTCGACGGCGTGAGGACCTGACGATGGAATGGGACTGGAATTTTGTCTGGCAGATCATGCCGACCCTCCTCGAAGGCCTGAAGATCACGCTTCTGGCAACCGTGCTGGGTGCCGCCGTCGCCGCCGTCGTCGGCCTTGTCTTCGCGATCCTGCGCATGACCGCGCCCAGGCCGGTCGCGCGGGCCACGAGCTTCATCGTCGAGTTCATCCGCGGCACGCCGCTGCTCGTGCAGCTCTATTTCATCTTCTACGTGCTGCCGGATATCGGCATCCGCCTGCCGGCGCTGCTGGCCGGGGTCATCGGGCTCGGCGTGCACTACGGCACCTATGCGGCGGAGGTCTATCGCTCGGGCATCGAGAACGTGCCGCGCGGACAGTGGGAGGCGGCCAAGGCGACGAACCTGACCGGCCGGCAAACCTGGATCCACGTGATCCTGCCGCAGGCGCTGCCGCCGATGATCCCCGCGCTCGCCAACTATCTCATCGCCATGTTCAAGGAGACGCCGCTGCTGTCGGCCATCACGGTGCTGGAGCTGATGAACCAGGCCAAGAGCGTGGCCAACAGCAGCTACCGCTACATCGAGCCGATGACCATGGTGGGCGTCTTCTTCCTGATCATGAGCCTGATCTCCGTCGTCTTCCTGCGCTGGCTGGAAGAACGCTATGCCCGCGTGGAGGAACGCTGATGCAGACCCTCGATCTCACCCTCACGTCCCGGGCGCCAAGGCTCGACGATCGCCCGCTGGAAAAACGTGTCGGCCTGATCATCCTGGCGACCGATCACACGACGGAGGTGGATTTCCAGCGCATGGTGGCGAGCGACAGGATCGGCGTCTATGCGACCCGCATTCCCTATGCCAACCCTGTGACGCCGGAAAACCTGCGCGCCATGCAGCCTTCGCTGACGGCCGGCGCCGCCCTTATCCTGCCGGACGAGCCGCTCGACGTCGTCATGTATTCCTGCACGTCGGCCTCGGTCGTCATCGGCGATGCGCAGGTGAAGGCTGCGGTGCGGGCCGCCAAGCCGGCCGCCGCCGTCGTCACGCCCACAGCCGCCGCCGTCTCCGGACTGAAGGCGCTGGGCGCCCGGCGTATTTCGGTGCTGACACCCTATACGCTTGAGACCAGCCGGCCGATGGCCGAGTATTTCCGCGCGCTCGGCTTCGACATCGCGCGCTTTACCTGCCTTGGCCTCACCGATGACCGGGAAATGGCGCGGATCGCACCGGAGGAAATCGTCGCCTTCGCGAAGGAGGCCATGGCGCCCGATTCCGATGCGCTCTTCATCTCCTGCACGGCCGTGCGCGCCGCCGGCGTCGCGGCTGAAATCGAGGCCGCCATCGGCAAACCCGTCGTCACCAGCAATCTTGCTACCGCCTGGGCCTGCCTTCGCCTGTGCGGTGATGCAGCGCCGCGGCCGGAGTTCGGCCGGCTGATGACGCACGCCTATCCGGATCGTTGAGCCATGACGAATGCGCGCCTTCCCGTGACCATGACCGATATCGAGCAGGCGGCTCGTCGCATCGAGGGCCGTGTCCTGCGCACGCCGTTCGCTCTTTCCGCTGTCCTGTCCGAGCGCCTGGGTGTGCCGGTCGGCCTGAAACTCGAACATCATCAGACGACCGGCAGTTTCAAGCTGCGCGGCGCGACCAATGCGGTGCTCTCCCTTTCGCCCGCGGAACGGGCACGGGGTATCGTGGCGGCCTCGACCGGCAATCACGGCCGCGCCCTTGCCCATGCCGCCAGGGCCGAAGGTGCCGTCGCAACGATCTGCATGTCCAGCCTGGTGCCGCAGAACAAGGTCGCCGAAATCCGCCGGCTCGGCGCTGACGTGCGCATCGTCGGCCGGTCGCAGGACGAGGCGCAGGTGGAGGTGGACCGGCTGGTCGCCGAAGACGGCCTCGTCATGGTGCCGCCGTTCGACAACGCGGCGATCGTTGCGGGGCAGGGCACGCTCGGGCTGGAAATCGTCGAGGCCATGCCCGATGTCGCGACCGTGCTCGTACCGCTTTCCGGCGGCGGGCTGGCAGCGGGCGTCGCCGCAGCGGTCAAGGCCCGTTCGCCGAAGACCCGCGTCATCGGCCTCACCATGGCGCGTGGGGCGGCGATGAAGGCGAGCCTCGATGCCGGCCGGCCGGTCCAGGTCGAGGAAGTGGCGAGCCTGGCGGATTCTCTCGGCGGGGGCATCGGGCTCGACAATACCGTGACCTTCGCCATGTGCCATGCCCTGCTCGACGACGTGGTCCTGCTCTCGGAAGCCGAGATTGCCGCGGGCATGCGGCATGCCTATGCGCAGGAGCGGGAGGTGATCGAAGGCGCGGGGGCAGTCGGCATCGCGGCGCTGCTTGCCGGTCGGCTCGGCCGGCTGGACGGCCCGGTGGCCATCGTCCTGTCCGGCCGCAACGTGGATATGAGCCTGCACCAGCGGGTGATGAATGGCGAGGATGCGGCATGACGACGATGAAGATCCTGACCGAAGCGGAGCTCCGGCGCATCGTGCCGCTCGATCTCGAGGCCATCGCCTGCGTCGAGGATGCCTTCCATGCGCTTGCCACCAAGGCTGTCGTCATGCCCCCGATCCTGCGGCTCGACATGCCTGAACAGCGCGCGGAGGTGGACGTGAAGACCGCCTATGTGCCAGGCCTCGATGGTTTCGCCATCAAGATCAGCCCCGGCTTCTTCGATAATCCGGCCATCGGCCTGCCGAGCACGAACGGCCTGATGGTGCTGTTCTCCACGAAGACCGGCCTCGTAAAGGCCGTGCTGCTCGACAATGGCTATCTGACGGATGTGCGCACGGCTGCCGCCGGCGCCGTCGCGGCGCGGCATCTTTCGCGCCCGGAGGCTGGCGTTGCCGCCATTTTCGGCGCCGGCATGCAGGCGAGGCTGCAACTGGAAGCGCTGAGCCTCGTGCGGCCGATCCGCGAAGCGCGCATCTGGGCGCGCGATGCGGCAAAGGCCGAGGCGGTCGCGGCGGACCTGACGCTGAAGCTCGGCTTCCCCGTTCATGCAAGGGCGGATGGCAAGGCGGCGGTCGACGGGGCCGATATCGTCGTCACCACGACGCCATCGCAAACGCCGGTGCTGAGGGCCGAATGGCTGCAGCCCGGCCAGCATGTCACGGCCATGGGCTCGGATGCCGAGCACAAGAACGAGATCGAGCCGGCGGTCATCACCGGTGCCGGGCTCTATGTCGCAGACAGCCTGAAGCAGACCCGCCGTCTCGGCGAGTTGCACCATGCCATCGAAGCCGGCCTCGTCACCGAGGGTACGGGCTTCCCCGAACTCGGCGAGATCGTCGCCGGGCGCAAACCGGGCCGCAGCGCCCCCGAGCAGATTACCGTGGCGGATCTTACCGGCACGGGCATCCAGGACACGGCCATCGCAACGCTTGCCGCCGCCCGCGCGGCAGCGGCAGGCGCCGGCACGACCTTCGAGAGTTGAGACCGGCTTTTCGCCGGGTATAGAGGAAAAACCGATGAAACAAGCGAACCTGAAGTTCTCACTTCCGGAATACGAAGCGCGTCTTCAAAAAACGCGGAAGGCCATGGAAGCCAAGGGCATCGACGTGCTGATCGTCAGCGATCCGTCGAACATGAACTGGCTGACGGGCTATGACGGCTGGTCCTTCTACGTGCACCAGTGCGTCGTGGTTCCGCCAACGGGCGAGCCGATCTGGTATGGCCGCGGTCAGGACGCCAATGGCGCGAAGTTCACCGCCTATCTGAAGCACGAGAACATCATCGGTTACCCCGACCATTACGTACAGTCCACCGAGCGCCACCCGATGGACTATCTCTCGGCCAAGCTGACGGAACGCGGTCTCGATACGCTGACGATCGGCGTCGAGATGGACAATTACTGGTTCTCGGCCGCCGCCTTCGCCGCGCTCACCAAACATCTGCCGAATGCTCGCTTCGTCGATGCCACCGCGCTCGTCAACTGGCAGCGCGCGGTCAAGAGCGCGGCCGAAATCACCTATATGCGCAATGCCGCGCGCATCGTCGAAAAGATGCACGAGCGCATCTTCGACACGATCGAGGTCGGCATGCGCAAATGCGATCTGGTGGCGGAAATCTACGATGCCGGCACGCGCGGCGTGGAGGGCATCGGCGGCGACTATCCGGCGATCGTGCCGCTGCTGCCCTCCGGTGTCGAGGCATCCGCGCCGCATCTGACCTGGGACGACAGGCCGCTAAAATCGGGCGAGGGCACGTTCTTCGAGATTGCCGGCTGCTACAATCGCTATCATGTGCCGCTGTCGCGCACGGTCTTCCTCGGCAAGCCGACGCAGGCCTTCCTCGATGCGGAAAAGGCGACGCTGGAGGGCATGGAGGCAGGCCTCGCGGTGGCGAAACCGGGCAATACCTGCGAGGACATCGCCAACGCCTTCTTCGCGGTTCTCAAGAAATACGGCATCGTGAAGGACAACCGCACGGGCTACGGCATCGGCGTTTCCTATCCGCCGGACTGGGGCGAGCGCACCATGAGCCTGCGCCCCGGCGACAGGAGCGAGTTGAAGCCCGGCATGACCTTCCACTTCATGACCGGTCTCTGGCTGGACGACATGGGCTTCGAGACGACGGAAAGCATCCTGATCACCGAGACCGGCGTCGAGTGCCTCGCCAATGTGCCGCGCAAGCTTCTCGTGAAGGATTGAGCCATGGCGGACCGTGACCTTCGCCCATCGCCGATCAGCGCCACGGTCGATTTTTCGGCCGAGGGCGTCCAGCACGGCTTCCTGCGGCTGCCCTACAGCCGGGACGATTCCGCCTGGGGCTCGGTGATGATCCCGCTGACGGTGGTGAAAAACGGGGAGGGGCCGACGGCCCTTCTGACCGGCGGCAACCACGGCGATGAATATGAGGGGCCGATCGCCCTGTTCGATCTCGCGCGGTCGCTCAAGGCTGAGGATATCGCCGGCAGGGTCATCATCGTGCCGGCCATGAACTATCCGGCGTTCCTGGCGGGCACACGCACCTCGCCCATCGACAAGGGCAACATGAACCGCAGTTTTCCGGGCGCGCCCGATGGAACGGTGACCCCGAAGATCGCCGACTATTTCCAGCGGACGCTGCTGCCGCTCGCCGATATCGTTCTCGATTTTCATTCGGGCGGAAAGACGCTCGACTTCCTGCCCTTTTGCGCCGCCCATATCCTGCCCGACAAGGCACAGGAGACGAAGGCGTTCGATCTCGTCCGCGCCTTTGGCGCGCCCTGGTCGATGAAGATGCTGGAGATCGACGCGGTCGGCATGTACGACACGGCGGCGGAGGAGATGGGCAAGGTCTTCATCACCACCGAACTCGGCGGCGGTGGCACGGCAACGGCAAAAAGCGCCGGCATCGCCAGGGCAGGTGTTGCCAACGTGCTGAAGGCGGCGGGTATCCTCAAGGGGACGGTCGAGGCGGCGGAAACCACCTGGCTCGACATGCCCGACGGCAACTGCTTCTCCTTCGCCGAGGATGGCGGGCTCATTGAACCACTGTTCGATCTTGGCGACACCGTCCGGAACGGTGAGATCGTCGCCCGCATCTATCCCGTCGGCCGCACCGGCGCAGAGCCCCTGGAGATCAGGGCGAAGATGGATGGCATCCTCGCCGCCCGCCATTTCCCCGGCCTCGTCAAATCCGGCGACTGCGTGAGCGTGCTTGCGGCCGTCGTCGTGGCCTGAGGTCGGCTACGCGCAGCAAACGGGAGAGGAAAGCTTCGCTGTGACCTGCGGAGCGAAAGGCAACGAAGATTTTAGGGCGCTCAAAGCGAGGTTCGTACCGCGAAAACTTGATACGGTGTGGTTGCAGAGGGTGATTCCGGCATGCTTGAACGCGGCCCATTCGGGCGTGCAAGCCGGGGCCAAGAGGACCTCTCAAGACAAGTTTGGAGAAGCGGATGAATGCGGTCGAGGGGATAAGGGGTGGCGGCGTTGATTCAGGCTATGCCTGGCTGCGACTGGTGCTCACGCTCGTTCTCGGGACTGTCGCCTGCGTCGGAAACTGGTCCGTTGTCGTTGTGCTGCCAACCCTCCAGCTTGAGTTCGACACGCTACGCGGCGGCGCCTCGCTACCCTATACCTGCACCATGCTCGGCTTTGCCTTCGGCGGCGTGGCGATGGGGCGGCTGGCGGATCGTGTCGGCATCGTCGCACCGGTGCTGATCGGGGCATTCCTGCTCTGCATCGGCTATGTCGCTGCTTCCTTCACCAGCAATATCTGGCAATTCTCCGCCCTTTCGGTGGTGATCGGCATCGGCTCCGCCGCCGGTTTTTCGCCGTTGATCTCGGACCTTTCTCATTGGTTCCGCAAACGCCGGGCGCTCGCCGTCACCTTTGCCGCGTCGGGCAGCTATCTCGCCGGCGCCGTGTGGCCCCTGGTCATCGAGCATTTCCAGACGTCGCAGGGCTGGCGTGCGACCCATGTCTTCATCGGCCTTTTCATCCCGGTGGTGATGGTGCCGCTCGGCCTGTTGTTGCGGCGGCGCCTGCAGACGGCCGCCTATGCCGAGGCCGAGGCGGCGACCGAAGCGGCGCGCAACGAGCTCGGTCTCAAGCCGAACGTGCTGCAAGGCGTTCTCGTCGTTGCCGGTTTCGCCTGCTGCATGGCGATGTCGATGCCGCAGGTCCATCTTGTCGCCTATTGCGGCGACCTTGGTTACGGCGTCGCCGTCGGCACGCAGATCGTTTCATTGATGCTCGGCCTTGGGGTCGTCAGCCGTCTCGCTTCCGGTGTGGTCGCCGACCGGATCGGCGCTGGCCCGATGCTGATCCTCGGCTCGTCGATGCAGGCGGCGGCGCTCCTGCTCTATCTGTTCTTCAACAGCCAGTCTGCGCTCTATGTGATCTCCGGTCTGTTCGGACTGTTCCAGGGCGGCATCGTACCGATGTACGCGGTGATCATCCGCCAGTTCCTGCCGCCGCGCGAGGCGGGAATCCGCATCAGCCTGGTCCTCATGGCGACCGTGCTCGGCATGGCATGTGGAGGTCTCGCCGCCGGTTACATCTTCGACGCCACCGGATCCTACCGCCTGGCCTTCCTGCACGGCTTCCTGTGGAACGTCGTGAACCTCTCTCTGGTGAGCTGGTTGATCCTCTGGCCGAAGCTGCGCCAGCGGCGGCAGGTGGCGACGGCCGGGTAGAGCTTGATGTTTCCAGAGGCAGACAGGCTTGTACTTCAAGTGACTGGTTTCTCAGGTCCCGGGCAATGAATCTGTTGTGCTTTCCGTTCGACTTTCTCCTCATCTGGCCCTTTTCCTGTCTGCGACAGGGCACGCTTCGCCGGCACCTTTCTATAGCCGTTCAAGGAAGCTCCGGATGAGGGGAACGACCTCATCGAGGTTTGTTTCGAGCAGCCAATGTCCTCCGTCGAGGAGATGTAGTTCCGCATCGGGCAGGTCGCGGAGATAGGCGCGCGCGGAGGTCTCCGGCATGTAGTGATCCTGCGGCCCCCAGAGTATCAGCGTCGGCGGCTGATGTGTACGCAGGTAGCTGCGATGGGCCGGAAACCAGCGCCTGTTGGCTTTCAGGTCGGACAGGAGCCGCGCGGCGGCATCCTTCCGGCGTTCCGTCATCAAGCTCCAATGCAATTGCCAAAGGTCCGGCGGGATGAGCGCGGAGAGTTCAGGGCGAACGTCGTTCAGGAACTCTTCGCGGAAGTTTTCTTCCGTGACCGCCTTGCGCATTTCGGCGCGCAGCTGATCTTCCGGCAGGGACCAGAATTTTTCGATATCGGCGTATTTCGGCCCCAACGCGTCTTCGTAGGGAATGTCGCCGTTCTGGATGATCTGTCCGACGATGCGTTCCGGCCGCATGATGGCAAGCCTCGCCCCGATGGGCGAGCCGAAGTCATGCAGATAGAGAACGAAACGCTCAAGAGCGAGGGTTTCGACAAAGGCATCCAGCCATGCGGCATAGCCATCGAACGTGAAGACGAAGTTTTCGGGCGTATCGCTATAGCCAAAGCCCGGAAGATCCGGCGCGACCAGCCGCCATCTGTCCGCCAAGCGGGGCAGGAGATTGCGAAACTCGAAGGACGAGCACGGATAGCCGTGCGGCAAGAGGACGACCGGTGCGCCCGGCGGTCCGGCCTCCCGATAAAAGGTATCGACGCCGGCGATCTTGGCCCTGTGGTGTCGGGTACGCGCATCCATGGCACTCTCCTCCAACCGTAGGAGCGCGAAGCGGGGCGAATGGTTCCCTTCCTTGCGGCACCCGTGACCGTTGCCGCAGGATGCGATGAGGGCCGGCTTGGGGAACGAGGACGGCAAACCCAAACGCCGACTTGATTGCTCACACCCATCCATGAAAGGTTTCAGCGCCGGTTCGTCATTGTCAGGCAATATTATTTTTGGAGACCCTATGTTCAAATTTCTTCTTGTCGCTGCCTCGCTCAATCTTGCTGTCGTGCCCGCCCATGCGCAGGATCCCGCCGGGGTCGAGGGATTTTGGTCCGGCCAGGGAGAGGGTGATCTGACCGTGGATCTCAAGCACCTCCAGGACGACGTCTACAAGATCTCGATCGGAACGACCGTCGCCATGGACGGCGATCTTCCCGGATGCGGCGGTGGTATCGATGGCGAAGTGAAGCTCGACAAGGCGGGCGGCAACTTCTTCGTCGAAAATGAATCCTACGACCCGAATTCCACGGCCCCCGGTCTTGCGGAACGGTACTGTGAAATCGGCTTGACGTTCAAAGAGGGTCGAAAGCTGGTGCTGGAAGAGCGCAGCGGCTGCATCGGTTATCACGGTGCGGCATGCGGTTTCAGTGGAGAGCTTCTTCACGACGACGCCGGCTTGTGAGACCGCAGCGGCGTCGGCCGGCCGACGCCGTGTTCGGGGCGGCGGTCATCGGTGGCGATGTTAGAGCATGTCAGGTTCAGCTTGAACCAGACATGCTCTAAATTCTTTTGTTTTCGTTTGTCTTTTCGGGAAAACCGGTTCCCACTTTTCCCTGACAAACTCTAAGCGAGAAACGTCCTGAACGGCATGCTCCGAGGGGGCTCTATGCCCAGGCGTGACAACACGGTCGGAGCCAGTTGCAGCTGGTCGAGGAGGGTGTCCGGCGCGGGGCCTTCGCCGCCACCGAACCAATAGAAGGCGAAATCCTGCATCTCTTCGTCGTGGCCGCCATGGTGGCCCCGGTTGGTCTGGCCGTGATCGGCCGTCACGATGACTTCGTAGCCATTCCCGCGCCAGCGCGGCAGGAAGGCGGCGAGCTGGGCGTCGATGGTAAAGCAGGCGTGATCCATCTGCGAACAATCATGGCCGTAGCGATGCCCCATGCTGTCGAGCGTGCAGGTGTGCAGGATGCCGTAGTCGATACCGTGGCGTTCGGTGAGCATGGTCAGCGTCGCGAAAAGATCGAGATCGCTGGGTGTCATCTGGTTTTGGTGATTGTAGCCCGCCATGGTGTGGAAACGCCCATGGTGGATAGGGCCGTCCGCGTCGTCGTATTCGATGTCACGCACCATGTCGAAGGGCGCGCGCTGAAAGAAGGTCGACCAGAAGGAATGGGCAACGGCGCCGGTCTTGCCGCCGGCTTTGGCCACCTCGGAGAAGAGGTCAGGTTGCTCGACGCGGAAAAGCGTCTCGTTGGAAAGAACGCCATGTACTTGCGGCGGCACGCCGGTGTGAATGGATGCGTAGCAGGACGCGGAGGTCGAGGGCAGGACCGAGCGCATCCTCCAGACGCGTGCTTCGCCGGCCGCCACCCAGCCCTCCAGATTGCCCATCAGCCGGCGGGCGTTGCGCCAGGGCTGGCCGTCGAGGATGATCAGGAGGAGCTTGTTGCGAAGCGGCATGTGCATATCCTTGCAGGGCATCACGCACCGCCGAAGGGCGGTGCGCTCGATCCGGGGCTATCGTCAGGCGCTGAGCCAGCATCGCAGCGGCGCGTCGCCATTCATGAGTTCACCTGCGGGATTGTCCTCCCAGCCCTGGACGCTCTCACTGACGCCGTCGATGAAATCGTTGAACATTGGCGCGATCAACCCGCCTTCGTCACGCATGATTTCCGACATGTCGCGATACATCGCCCGCCGCTTCGTCTCGTCCAGTTCCGCGCGCGCGGTCGTCACGAGTTTGTCGAAGGAATCGTTCCTGAAGCGGGTGTCGTTCCAGTCCGCCGATGAGATGTAGCCGGTGGAATACATCTGGTCCTGGGTGGGCCGCCCGCCCCAATAGGAGGTCGAGAAGGGCTGCACATTCCAGACGTTCGACCAGTAGCCGTCGCCGGGTTCGCGTTTGACGTCGATCTCGATGCCGGCCTTCTTGGCGCTTTCCTGATAGAGAACCGCGGCATCGACCGCACCGGGAAATGCGACTTCCGATGTGCGCAGCACAACGGCGCCACCATGTCCGGACTTCTTGAAGTGGAAGGCAGCTTTCTCGGGATCGTAGGCCCGCTGCTCGATCGCCTCATAGAGCGGATAGGCCTTGTTGATGGGGGTGTCGTTGCCGACCGAGCCGTAGCCTTGCAGAATGCGTTCGATCATCGTCTCGCGATCCATCGCGTATTTGAGGGCGAGGCGCAGGTCCTTGTTGTCGAAGGGGGCCGTGTCGCAGAACATGTTGAACGGATAGAAGCCGCGACCGGATACGTTGCGGATCGTGACCCGCGGCATGTTCTTCAGGAGCGCGACGGTTTTCGGTTCGATCCGGTTGATCATGTGCACCTGGCCGCTCTGCATGGCGGCGATGCGCGCTGTCGCGTCGTTGATGACGACGATCTCGATCTGCTCGGCAAACCCGACGCTGTCGCTGGCCCAATAGTTTTCAAAGCGGGTCGCATTGTAGCGGACGCCTGCCTCGCTGCCGGCGAGCTTATAGGGGCCGGTGCCGATCGCAGCTTCGGGATTGTCCTTCCCGCCATTCGGCTGGATCACCAAGTGGTAGTCGATCATCAGGAAGGGCATGTCGGCATTGGCTTCCTTCAGGGTGAAGACGACGGCATCACCATCCGCCTTGACCGTTTCGATGCCCTTGAGGATGCCGAGCGCGCCGGATTTTGCGCTTTCATCCGAGTGACGCTCGATCGTCGCGACGACGTCATCCGGTTTCAGCGTCCTGCCGTCGTGGAACTGCACGCCCTTGCGGATCTTGAAGGTCCAGGTCTTGGCATCCGGCGAAGCGCTCCATTCTTCCGCAAGAACCGGGATCGGCGAACCATCCGGCGCGAGCCAGACAAGGGTTTCGCCCCACAAATGATTGACCATTGCCGTGACCTGATTGGTGGCAAGGCCGGGGTCGAGACTATCGGTCGACGCGCCGCCCTGCATGCCGATCCTGATCGTTCCGCCGCGCACCGGCCCTTCAGCCCGCGCCGCGGTGGACAGCAGGGAGCCCGCGGCCGCAAGGCCCACACCGAATACGGCGCTGCGGCAGAGAAAGTCGCGACGCGACATCCGGCCTTTTGCAACGAGGCCGGAGAGATAGTTTAGCTCATCCATCGATAGTCCCCCGAGTGGCTGAAATGGCCTGGTCAGCGGCTCGTCCGCAGACCGTGATGCCTGATCCGGGGTGGATATTATTCGGCAAGAATACCGTATACATGTCCAGAAATCAGAAAAATGACCAGTCCACTTGGTGGCTGGCACAGGCCTGGGGAGAGGTATCATCGCCCGCACGATCGACGGTTCCAGCCTGGATGGATTGATACTCGATGGCGAAAGCGATCGCCCGCTCTACCTTCAGCTCTATGACGGTCTGCGGGAGATGATCCTGTCGGGGGCGATGTCCGGCGGGACGCGCATCCCTTCGACGCGTGTTCTCTCGGAAAGCCTCGGGGTATCCCGCTTCACGGTGGTGACGGCGATCGACCAGCTCGTGGCCGAGGGATATCTCAGTTCCGTCCGGGGCAGCGGCACCTATGTGGAAACCGTTCCACGCCGTCAAACCCGGCCTTCCGACGCCTCGGCCGAGGGCAAGGATTTTCCCCCGGACCGGTTCGCAGACAAGTTGTCACGGCGGGGGCAGGCGCTGACATGGCGGACGTCGCTGACGCTGAACGACGGTTCGCAGCACCTGCATATGGCAACGCCCGACCATCGGCTGTTTCCCGTGGATATCTGGTCACGGTTGACCAAGGAGGTCTACGCCGCGGGCGACTTCCGCATCGTCAATTACCGCGAGATTTTACGTCCCTCCCTGCTCGAAGAGCAGATCGCCCGTCATATCGCCGTCAGCCGCGGCATCCGGTGCGAGCCGGAGGAAGTGGTGACGACGCTTGGCGCGCATCATGCCGTCACGCTTCTCGCCGAATTGCTGCTCGATCCGGGCGACACCGTCGCGTTCGAGGAGCCTGGCATGGCGGCGATCCGATCTATTTTCCAATCCTCCGGCTGCAAGATCGAACCGATGCACGTCGATGCATCGGGGCCGGACCCGCACACGGTCGTCAACCGTGACGTCAAGCTCGCCTTCGTCACGGCTGCGAAGCAGCAGCCCATGACCATCGCGATGCCGATGAAGCGCAAGCTCGAAATGCTGCATTGGGCGGCAGATCGTGGCACACTGATTATCGAGGACGACCTCGGCAGCGAGTTCCGTTATCGGGGCGGTCCCATTCCGCCGTTGAAGGCGCTCGACCAGGCTGATCAGGTCATCTATGTCGGCGCTTTCAGCATGACCTTGCTGCAGTCGTTGCGCGTCGGCTACATGATCATGCCGAGGGCGCTTGCGGAGCAATGTCGCCGATTGATCCAGGTTCGCTACAGGGCGCTGCCGCAGTTTACCGAGCAGATCGTCGGTCGGTTTATCGAAGACGGCCACTATGTTCGCCATCTGCACAGAATGCGCCGGATCTATGCCAAGCGACAGAACCGGCTTCTGCAAATTCTGCGATCCGATTTCGCCGATATTTTCGAGCCGCCCGAGTTCGCTTCAGGCTTCTACAATCTTTGCTATTACAAGGATCAGCCGGTCGATGAGGATGCGATCCTGATCCGTTGCCGGCAAAACAATCTCGGTGTCGAGCAATTGTCCTATTACTTTGCAAACCGGACCTCGCCCAGGAAGGCGCTTCTTGTCGGTTTTGCCGCATCCAATGAAGACGAGATCGAATTCGCAACGAAATTGTTGAAGCGCTGCCTGGTCGCGACATAGCCTCTTCGCAAAGGTCCTGCACCTTCGCGCCCTTCAATCGAGTTGATCCTCGTCATGCCAATCGAGGAACGAATAGAGTTGGCTTACCCGCTGCACGGCATGTGCGGCGACGCGATAAAACCTCCAACGCCGGAGGCCGATCAGGCAATTGAACCAATCGATCTATCTTTGCCACATGTGGGAGCTCTATGCCCTCTGGGCCTGGATCGGCACGGCGATGACCATTCAGGCCGCGCCTCTTCTGGCAGGTGCGTTCGGCTGGCGTCCGACGCTGGCCGTCTTCGGAATCGGGCCCTTGCTGGGTGTCGAGGCGATGCGGCGGCTTGCCCGATTGCAAGGCGGGGTGCGCAAGGCCGCCGTGCACGCGTGAGTGTGGATCTGAGCCGGCTGCTTTTGCCACGTTTCTTTCATCCGTTGCCGAGCGCGTAAAATTGATCCAACATTGCTGCCGTTCACCATCGCCGGTGAGGGCTTGACGAGGTTGTCGATGGAATATGGCGCGTGACGGGCAACGACATCTCTCATCTCCTCGCTCGGATCGCCCTGCGGGACCGCAAGGCGTTCGCAGAACTCTACGAGAGAAGCGCGCCGAAACTCTTCGGCATCTGCCTTCGTATCCTCAAGGACAGGAGCGAAGCGGAAGAAGCGTTGCAGGAGGTCTATGTGAAGATCTGGCAACGTGCGGATCGCTACGTTTCCGGCGATACCGACCCGATGTCGTGGCTGGCGGCCATTGCGAGAAACCAGGCGATCGACCGTATTCGCGTCCGCCGGCCGACGGCCGTCGACATCGATGAGGCCTACGATCTCGCCGATGCGCGTGCGACCCCCGAGGAGAATGCCGTGCTTTCCTCGGAGGGGAGGCGGATCGAGAACTGCATGAACGAACTTGAGCCTGACCGGGCATCGGCCGTGCGCCGTGCCTATGTGGAGGGCGTAACCTACGAAGAACTCGCAGAGATGTTTGGCGTGCCCCTGAACACGATGAGAACCTGGCTTCGGCGAAGCCTGTTGAAGCTGAGAGAGTGCATGAACCGATGACGGCACCTGACGACGGCAAGGAAAGCGAACGACGCGACGAGGCAATCGCCGGCGAATACGTGCTGGGACTGCTCTCGCAGAGCGACCGTCGCAAGGTGGAGGCGCGCATCGGCACGGACACGCACTTTGCAGCGCTGGTCGCGCAATGGGAAGCGAACCTCTCGCCCCTCAACGACGATTATGAACAGGTTGCACCGCCGGCCGGCACCTTTGCCGCTGTCGAGAGCCGCCTCTTCGGCGTTACCTCCGCCCCGAGCCGGTCAGGTTCGCTGAACGGGCTCTGGAATTCCGCCTCGTTCTGGCGGTGGGCGGCGCTGGCCTGCCTGATCGTCGCGGTCGGCGCGGTCCTGTCGACCAGCCTGCCGCAGGAAGCCCCGCAATCCGGGTTGGTCGCCGAACTCTCCGGCGAGGGGGCTGGCGTCGATCTCCTGGCGCGCTATGACGGAGACAGCGGCCGGCTGCGTTTTACACCGGTCGCAGCCCGCAAACCCGAGCAGAAATCGCTCGAACTCTGGCTTGTGGAGGGGGATGCTCCTCCCGTCTCTCTTGGCGTCCTTCCGCAGACAGGGGAAGGCGACGTTGTCGTGCGGCCTGAAATGCGGGAACGCCTTGTCGCCGGCGCGGTCCTCGCCGTGAGCGTGGAGCCGTTCGGGGGCTCTCCGACGGGGACGGCAACGGGACCGGTCATTGCCTCCGGTTCGGTACGGCTACCCTGACCTCAGATGAGAGGCTGAAAAATCTCTTCAATATAAGGCGCTTAGCGAAAATCTGCGTCGGCCTGAAACTCTTTTTCTCAAGCTCCCGTTGCTCATCAGGATCGCCCGATCGGGCATCACCCTGGGAGGGCCCGCATGGCGTGGGCCGAGAAAAGGAAGGACGATCCATGACCCGTTTTGCTATCCGCTCCATCGTACTCAGCGCCGCCCTTGGCCTCAGTGCGCTTGCCGCGCAGGCGGAAAACCCGATGGTCGGCGGTGCGCCGATGTTCGCGGACAAGAACATCGTCGAGAACGCCGTCAATTCCAAGGATCACACGACACTGGTCGCCGCGGTCAAGGCGGCTGGCCTCGTGGACACCCTCGCGGGGGCTGGCCCGTTCACGGTCTTCGCGCCGACGAACGAAGCGTTCGAGGCATTGCCGGCGGGCACCGTCGACACCCTGCTCAAGCCGGAAAACAAGGACAAGCTGGTCAAGGTCCTGACCTGCCACGTCGTCGCCGCCAGCGCGCTGTCCGAGGCGATCGGAAAGATGATCAAGGATGACGGCGGCAGCCATCCGGTGAAGACGGTCGGCGGTTGCACGCTGGCGGCCAAGATGGACGGCGACAAGATCACCTTGACCGACGAGACCGGGGGGACGGCCACCGTCACGATCGCCGACGTCAAGCAGTCGAACGGCGTCATTCACGTCATCGACAAGGTGTTGCTGCCGAAGGCCTGACCTTTACACCGAGGACATGGTTTGGCCGCCGGGCAGTTCCCGGCGGCCTCTTCCTTCCCTCGGGACGATGCCGGCGCATGCGTGCGCATGGCCTGGCAGATTGATGCCTACAGGCGCAGCAGCGTCTTGATCGCGCGCCTTTCGTCCATGGCGCGATAGCCTTCCGCAACGTCCTTCAGCGGCAGTTCCAGGTCGAAGACCTTGCCGGGATTGATCTTTCGGCTCATCACCAGGTCGATCAGATGCGGCAGGAAGCGGCGCACCGGAGCGGGGCCGCCAAGCAGGTTCTTCTGGGCGAAGAACAGTTGCTGACCGTCGAGTTCCACACCGTGCGGCACACCGACGAAACCGATGGAGCCGCCGGGACGGGCCGAGGCTATGGCCTGCGCCATGGATTCCTGCGTGCCGACGCATTCGAGCACGGAATCCGCCCCCACGCCGTCCGTCAGGTCCTTGATCCGGGCGACGCCGTCGTCGCCTCGCTCGGAGACGATATGCGTCGCGCCGAATTCCAGCGCGAGATCCTGCCGGCTCTTATGGCGGCTCATGGCGATGATCGTTGCCGCGCCCATCTGTTTCGCCGCCAGCACACCCATCAGGCCGACGGCGCCGTCACCGACGACGACGGCCGTTCCTCCGGCCCGGACGCGAGCGGCATCGGCGGCGTACCAGCCGGTGCCGAGCACGTCGGAAACGGCAAGCAGGCTCGGGATGAGGTCGGCATCCGGCATGTGCGGCGTGGCGACAAGCGTGCCGTCGGCGAGCGGCACGCGCAGCAGCGGCGCCTGCGCGCGGCTCATGAACTCCCGGTTCTCGCAGGAGGAGGGAAAGCCGAAGCGGCAATGCGCGCATGTATTGTCCGAGCAGCAGAACGAGCCGATGACGAACTGGCCGGGCTTTACGGTCGTCACCGCAGGACCGACGTCCACCACCAGGCCGCAATATTCATGGCCCATATGCATGGGCTCGTTCAACGGTTGAAGCCCGCGATAGGGCCAGAGGTCCGATCCGCAGATGCACGTGGCGGCAAGCTTGAGGATGGCATCGGTGGGATGGAGGATTTTCGGTTCGGCGACTTCCTCGCAGCGGATGTCGCCGGTGCTGTAGAGCACTGTTCCAAGCATGGTTTTATCCTTTGTGTGGCAGGTTTTCGATCGCCTCAAACGCCATACTGGGCGTTCGTGACAGGCTCCATCCAGTCGACGACCTTGCCGTCCTTGACCTCCTGGAGCGCGATATGGCTCATGGCGACATCGGGCGATGCGCCGTGCCAGTGTTTCTCGCCGGGTGCGAACCAGACGACGTCGCCGGGACGGATTTCCTCGATGGAACCGCCCTCACGCTGCACGCGGCCGAGACCCGAGACGACAATCAGCGTCTGGCCGAGGGGATGCGTGTGCCAGGCGGTGCGTGCGCCCGGCTCGAAGGTGACTTGCGCACCCTGCACGCGCTCCGCATCGAAGGGGTTGAACAGCGGGTCGATGCGTACGGTCCCGGTGAACCACGCCTGTGGCCCCTTGGCCGAGGCACGCGTTCCTGCGCGTAGAATGTCCATGGTCGTTCTCCTGTCTGTCAGCGGATGCGGTCGATTTGCAGCGGGAATTGCCCGCGCTTCAGCAAGGGGGAGAAGCTGCCGTCGATGCGGCCCAGCCGGATGAGGCCGCGTGACCATCGGTATCCGGCATGGAAGAAGGCAAGATTGCCCCAGGGGGCATAATAGCAAAGATCTCCCGGCTGCTCGTTGCCGAATGGGCCGCTGCCGTCTTCGATGAGCTTGCGCGGCAGGACGCTGATCTTCTCGTTGTCGGCATAGTTGTCGATGGTCAGGTCGCGAAGCGGCAACATGGATGCGAAGTCGCGGGCGGACGGATTGTCCTCCAGCGTTGCTGTCATCACCTGTTCGCCGAATGCGATGCGCACCTTCATGGCGATTGCTCCCTGTGCCCTTGTTTGCCTCATGTGCGCGAGTGGCGCGGTCGCTGCCATAACCAACGCCGCCCGCAGGGCTGCCCGGCGCGTGAGGTGGCGCAATGTCATGCTGCATTCCTTTCATGATCATGCGCGGCGGCGGCTGCGGCAATGGCCGAGCCGAGCAGCAGGATGGCCGCGAGCGCGAAGGCGCTCCACCATCCGAGCGCATCGAACAGCAGGCCACCGACTGCGGCACCGAGCGTGATGGCGAGCTGGATGATGGCGACCTGCAGGCCGCCACCGGCTTCGGCATCGTCACGCAGGGTTCGGCTCAACCAGGTGCCCCAGCCAACGGGCGCGGCGGTGCCGAAGAAGCCCCAGCCGGTCAGCAGGGCCGCAACCGCGATGGAGGAAGAGCCGAAAGCCACCATCCCCGCCGCCAGGAGCGCCATGACGAGCGGGATGGCGATGACGAGGCTGTAGAGCCGCCTTGTCAGCAGATGGCCGATGGTCCAGGTGCCGGCAACGCCTGCCAGCCCCATGACAAGCAGAAGCAAGGAGAGCGCCGAAACGCTGACGCCGGTGACGATTTCGAGGAAGGGGCGCAGATAGGTGAAGAGGGCGAACTGGCCCATGAAGAGCAGGAAGATCGAAGCCATGCCGAGCGCCACCTGCCGGCGCTTGAGGAGCGTGAAGACATTGCCCGGCCGCTTGCGGCCTCGCGGTGGCAAGGAGGGCATACCGATCCATTGCCAGACGAGGGCCAGCAAGGCTAGCGGCACGACGAGGAAGAAGGCGCCACGCCAGCCGACAAGGTCGCCGAGCAGGCTGCCGAGCGGCGCTGAAATGGTGGCGGCGATAGCATTGCCGGCATTGATCATCGCCAATCCTTTGGGAACGGCCTGTTCCGGCACCAGCCGCATGACGATGGCGGTCGACATCGACCAGAAGCCGCCGATGGCGATGCCGAGCAAGGCGCGGCCGATCATCAGCACCGCATAGGTGGGCGCGACGGTGACGATCAGGCCGGAAAGGACCAGCAGCAGCGAGAAGGCAAGCAGCACGTGCTTGCGGTCGATGTGCTTGACCAGATCGGCGACGAACAGGCTGGTGACGACGGCGAAAAAGCCGGAAACCGATATCGCCTGGCCGGCTCGGCCTTCGGTAATGCCGAGATCACCGGCAATCGGCGTCAGCAGGCTGACGGGCATGAATTCGGAAGCGATGAGGACGGCGACGCACAGCGCCATCGAAAACACCGCCCCCCATGCCGCCTGGGGCTTCAAGAGGTGATCGTCATAGATTGCTTCCATCGGCATCTGTCTTCCACGGGATATCGGGCTGGCGTGAAACCACGCAGCGTTTGTCGCCGGGAGAGTTAGCATCGTATGATTGTCAGAATTAGCGGTGTTAATTCGCTTGAACTTATCGACTGAGGCCATAAATCGGGTTAGGCATGCGCCTTCATCGGGAGCTTCTGATGCGCGAGAATTTCAACGATCTTCTGTGGTTTCTGGTGGTGGCCGAGGAGCGCAGCTTCACGAAAGCCGCGGCCAAGATCGGCATCACCCAGTCGACGTTGAGCCATACGATCAAGCGGCTGGAAACCCGGATGGGGCTGCGGCTTCTGGCGCGCACGACGCGCAGCGTTTCCACGACGGAAGCCGGGGAACGGCTGCGCCAGTCGCTGGCTCCGCGCATCGCCGAAATCGAAACCGACATCGCGGCGCTGACCGCCTTTCGCGACAAGCCCTCCGGAACGGTGCGTCTTACCCTTTCCGACCATGCGCATGACTATCTCGTCTGGCCGAAGTTGCGGACGGTTCTTGCCGATTATCCCGATCTCAAGGTCGAGTTCAGTCGCGACAACGGTTTCCGCAACATCGTCGAGGACGGTTTCGATGCAGGTGTGCGGCTCGGCGAGACCGTCGAGAAGGACATGGTGGCGGTGCGCATCGGTCCAGATTGGCGGCTGGTTGCCGTCGGTGCGCCGGCCTATTTTGCGGCGCGCGGCCTTCCGCAGACGCCGCAGGATCTGGTGCAGCATACGTGCATCTGCCTGCGCCTGACCACGGCCGGGGGTCTCTATGCCTGGGAATTCCAGAGGGATGGGCGCGATATCCGCATGCGCGTCGATGGCCAGCTCACCTTCAACTCGACCCTTCCCATGGTCGAAGCCGCCATCGCCGGTTACGGCATCGCCTATGTGCCGGAAGATATCGTGGCCGAGCATATCACGGCCGGCCGTTTGCTGACCGTTCTGGACGACTGGTCGCCACCCTTTGCCGGGTACTATCTCTACTATCCGAGCCGGCGGCAGAATGCCCCGGCTTTCAGAATCGTGCTCGATGCGTTGCGAGACCGTGAGATGCGACGCTAGCTTCCCGGATATATTGTTTCCAGGCGTCGGCCGCACCTCGCATCACGATATGTTTCAATGGGGAACGAGGGGGCCGCGTGCCAGTTAGCCTTTCGCACATCAGGAACCAAGGAGAAGCATGATGCCGAACCAAGGCGGAACGCACGAACAGCATGTGAAGGCTGGTCAACAGAGCCACAAGAAGGGTGACCAGACACGCGAGGCGTCCGACAAGCGCGATCAAGACGACAGCGGTCGCGGCGCGAAGGGCAATTTTGCGCAGGACCGCGAAAAGGCCTCGGAAGCCGGTCGCAAGGGTGGCAAGCATTAATCCAGGGGCAGCCCGCCGCCATGTGCGGCGGTCTTTCCATCGTCGCAATCCTTCAAGACGGGCGCCATCGCCGTGCCAGCACGGCTGTGTCGCAAAGCCGGCGCTATGCCCTTTGCCCGGCCATCGGGACTTCAACCCCGCATCTTCGTCGGAATTTCTTGATCTGGAACGGGCGTCACGTCCGGAGCCTCTTCCGGAACCACGTCCGGCCCCGGCTCTTCGATCGGGCGCTCGGGCACATCGGGCAGGGAATCCGGTGGTTGTTCCTCTGGAACTTCCACCGGCCGCTTCGGATCTTTCGGATCATCGATCATTCGGGTCTCCCTGACGTGGCTCGAACTGCCGTTTGAATGTCGCACCGCCGGCCATGACGTGAACCCTTCGGCTGTTGACGGAGCGGCTTTCGGTTGGCGGCTTTTGTTCGCATGCTCAGCTTGCCTCGCCGGGATAGGGCTGCGCCTTGAAAAGGCGGGCGGCGTGCACCGTGTTGCGCGCGACGAGGTCGAGCGTGGCGCGCACGACCTCGGGTATGTCCTTCAGATCGACGAAATTGACCGAGCCCATCGCTTCGCCGACCCAATAGGTCACGGCATTGGCGGGAATGGTGAAGCCGACATCGTTCAGCGCCTGGAAAAGCTCGGCCGAGACGTGATGCGCGCCATCCTCGTTGCCGACCACGGCGACGGCGGCGACCCGGCCGTAGGACACCATGCGGCCCTCATCGTCCTTTTCTTCCAGAAAGGCGTCCATGCGTTCCAAGGCGCGCTTGCAGACGCTTGACGGCTGGCCCATCCAGATCGGCGTTCCCATGATGAGGATGTCGGCATCGAGGATCTTGCGGCGGATGCCGGGCCAGTCGTCGCCGTTGCCTTCGTCCGAGGTAACGCCGGGCTTGATATCGTAATCGGCCAGTTGCAGAAAGTCGGTGCTGACTCCAAGCGGTTCCATCGCAGCGGCGAGCAGCTTCAGCATGCGATCGGTAGAGGATGAATCCTCGGCACGCCTTGTCTTGAGAGTGCAGTTAAGCGCCAGCGCTGTCAGGGTCATGGTCGTCTCACACGGTTGGTGTCGCATGCCCAACCGCTTCACCTGCCGATTGTTCCCGCGCCCATACACCTGCGGGAGCGCGCCGCCGCATATTCTTCGGCCGGCGGCGAGCAGGACTATCGCGGTGCGGGATCCCGGCTTGCGTTGCGCGCGGCGAAGTAAGCGGCGAGCGCCGCAATGTCCTCATCCTCGAGATTGGCGGCGGCCTGCGTCATCAAAGCCCTGAAAGGGCCGCCGCCGCGCGTCTTTCCGACAAAAAGCCGCAACTGATTGGCGAGGTAGGCTTCAGCCTGGCCGGAAAGATGCGGATAGGCGGGATTTGCATCGGCCTTGTCGTGACAGGAGAGACAGGCCGGGATGCGTCGCTCGGGATCGCCTTTCACGGCGAGCGTTTCACCACGCCGGGCGAGGGGACTTTGCACCGTCGACGGGAGGATTGCCGCCGACAGGTTCGCGAAGTGGCGGGCGAGCTTTCGACGTTCAACCCCGCTCAAACCCTGAATTGCCACGGCCATCGTGCCGCTCGGCCGGGTTCCGCTCCCGTAGGCCTCGAGGGCCTGCTCGAGATAGCGTGCCGATTGCCCGGCCAGACCCGGAACGAGGCTCTCGACATCAAGGCGCGCCGGCATATGGCAACCATTGCAGGTTTCAAGCACCTCGTCCGTTGCCGTCGATTGCGTGGCCGCATAACCCGCCAGGGCGCGGTAGCCCTTC
Source organism: Shinella sp. G-2 (assembly GCF_050172695.1). Lineage (NCBI taxonomy): Bacteria > Pseudomonadati > Pseudomonadota > Alphaproteobacteria > Hyphomicrobiales > Rhizobiaceae > Shinella > Shinella sp. G-2. Next base: position 452,691 of record NZ_JBBEYH010000001.1, read on the forward strand.
GCATCGAGATCGCGGTAGCGGCGCAGGAACGCGACCATGGCCCAGGCTTCGTCCTCGCGATCGGCTACCGGCCAGGCTGGCATGCCGGTAAACCGGATGCCATGCTGCACGATCTGGAAAAGCTCGGCGTCCGTCCAGGTGGCGATCTTGTCTTTCAGGTCTGGCGGCGCGGGCAGCATCCGGCCGACGCTTTCGGGCCGGGCCAGGGCCGGTGAACCGTGGCAGATGGCGCAGCCCGCCTCGAAATGACCCGCCGCCATCGGCAGCATGCCCTCGGTGAAGACTGGCGCCTTCGCGCCGAGCGCGGCGGTGCGCACCGACGACCGCATGACCCAATGCAGAAACCAGTCGGTCGCCTTCCAGTGGCCGGTGCTGGCACTGACACCGATAAGCCCCGACCAGGCGAGAAGAAATGCGCCCAGCACCCCGGCAAGAAGAAGGCCGACAAAATGTTTCCAGCCGATCAGCATCGTCGCTTCTCCACGGCAAGCCCATCGCCGTCGCGCAGGACACCGGCAAGAAGCAGGACACCGCCGAGAAGATAGACGATCGATCCGACCATCAGCATGACGACACCGCCGATCTGCTGGTCGGCGGCCGCTGGCAGGGATATGCCGAAACAGGTCACCTCGCCGCCGCCGTAGAGCGGGCGTGGCGCGAGCGCCAGCAGAACGCCGAGCAGCGTCATATGCATGGAGGTGAACAGCAGGCCGATCGTCCCGGCAAGGCGGCCCTCGTTCGGGCGGAAGCAGGCCTGCCAGAGCAGGATGCCGGCAACCAGGAAACTCGCCTGTTCGACGAGGGAGAGGGCTATGCTCGCCTCGGCGATGGCTCTCAGCGCCGGCAGGTGCCAGAACCAGACGACCGCAAGTTCGACGAGCGAGGCCAGCATGGGTGTCATTCCGACCCTGTCCGGCAGGTCGAACACCGTACCGCGCAGGCCATAGGCGATGAGCGGCGCTGCAATCGCGACGATCCCCATATGGACGATCATGTGGGCCGTGAACGAACCGCCACCGAAGCTCATGAGCAGGATCGCGCCGAGCGCCGCGAGCAGGAGGAAACCGAGGATGCGGGCAAGACGCTTCATGGCTGGCAAGCCCCGATGAACACGAGCGGCACGGCGACGAAGAGCACCGCCACGAAGCTGAGGCCGGAGAGGAGGAGGGTCGCGAAACCCTGGAAGAGCAGGCGGTCCCTGCGTGTCGGCTCGTCATGCGGCGGATCGCCGGAGCCGAAGCCCCATTGCCGCCAGGCGAGATAGGCCGAGAGCGCAATGCCGGTGAGGGCGGCGACGGTGATCATGCCGAGGACAAGGCGCGTCGTCCCGAGGGAGGCGGCGGCGTCCGCCTTTGCGCAATGGACGGCGGCGGTGATGTAGCAGGCGAGGAAATGCAGCGCCCAGATGGTCGGTGCGGTAAAGAGGGTCCAGAGACTTTCGATTTCCTTCGGGATCAGGCGCATGGGCGTCACCTCAATTCCGGAAAGAGGCCGAGGACGCCGAAGGACGTGACCGCCGTGACGACGAGGAAATGCCAGTAGAGCACGACATTGCGCAGGTCCATGTCATGGTGGCCGTCCATCCGGCCGGCAAGGCTGCGCGCCAGACAATAGAGTTGCATGACGATACCGACGCCGCCATGCACCACAGTCCAGAGCGTGACGACCCAGACGATGGCGGGGTAGACATGGACGGTCGGGTCCATGCCGGCAAAATACGGTCCGGCGAGACCGGCGCACCCAGCCATGAGCGTCAGCAGCAGGGAGGCGAGGAGCGACAGGCGGGTGAGCGATGAGCGGTCGCGTCCATTGGCCCGTCGCGCCAGCAGCATGGCGAACCAGGCCAGCGTGAAGAGACCGGCGGCAGCCAGAGGCCAGACCATGCCGGGGCCGGCCTGGCCGCCGGTGAAATCGTCATGGATGGTCCAGTAGAAGAAGTAGCCGAACATCAGGCTTGCATAGGCGGTGCCGTCGCCGGCCATGGTGATGAACATCGCCCACCAGCCGACCGACTGTGGCCCGGAGCTGTAGAGCGGCAGCGTCTTGCCGAGGCCGACATCGCGCATTTCTTCCCGGGGTATGACGGCGGTGCCCGTCCAGAGCCAGGCGACGATGGCGGCAAGCGTCATCACGGCGGAGGCGGCCGTCATGATCCACCAATGGAAGGTGAGCGCGATGAAGACGCCGCCGAGCGAGAACGCGGCGAGGATGCTCAGAACGGACGTCCCGCCGACACGCAGGCATTGAATGGGCTCGGCATCGAGTACGGAGGTGATGAGCGTTTCGCGCGCGCCGTCCTTCGTATCGGGCAGATAGTAGCGGCCGGCCTTGATGCCATCGGTGAGGCCCGGCTGGTCCCAGATCGGATAGCGGCTCTCGATGATGGGGATGGAGCGTACGCCCCACTTCTCCTCCGGTTCGCTGATCCATTCCAGCGTGCCGGCGTTCCACGGATTCTGCTCGCCTTTCGGCTGGCGATGCTTGGGTCTCAGCACGTCGACGACCACAATGGCGATGCCGGCGGCGAAGACGAAGGCACCGATGGTGGAGATGAGGTTGAACCAGTCCCAGCCGATATCGGCGGGATAGGTGAAGACCCGCCGCGGCATGCCGCGCAGCCCCGCGAGGTGCATCGGGAAGAAGGCGATGTTGAAGCCGGAGAACATCAGCCAGAAGGCGATCTTGCCGAAGCGGTCGGAGAGTTTGCGCGCGTTGAGCAGCGGATAATAGTAGTAGATGCCGGCGACGACAGGGAAAAGCATGCCGCCGATCAGCACGTAATGCAGATGGGCGACGACGAAATAGGTGTCGTGTGCCTGCCAGTCGAAGGGGACGAGCGCCACCATGACGCCCGTCAGACCTCCGATGACGAAGATCGCAAGCCCGCCCGCGCCGAACAGCATGGGCACGGAAAAGATGACGCGGCCGGCAAGCATGGTTGCGATGAAGACGAAGATCTGCACGCCGGTCGGGATCGCCACGGCCTCGGAGGCGGCCGAGAAGAAGGCGAGGGAAATCTGCGGCAGACCTGTCGTGAACATGTGGTGCACCCACAGGCCGAAGCTGAGAAAGCCGGTGCCGACGGCGGCAAGCACGATCCAGGAATAGCCGACGATGGGGCGCTGCGCGAAGGTCGGCACGATCATCGCCATCAGCGCGATGGCCGGCAGGAAGATGATGTAGACCTCCGGGTGGCCGAAGATCCAGAAGAGATGCTGCCAGAGCAGCGGATCGCCGCCGCGTGCCGCGTCGAAGAACGGCCAGCCGAACATCCGCTCCATTTCGAACAGGATGTCGCCGGCGATCAGCGGCGGAAAGGCGAAGAGGATCATGCCCGCGACGATGAGAAGATACCAGGCGAAGAGCGGCATCATGTTGATGCGCATGCCGGGCGCGCGGCACTTCATGATGCCGACGATCAATTCCACCGCGGCGGCGATGGAGGCGACCTCGATGAAGGACAGACCGAGCAGCCAGATATCGGCGCCGATGCCCGAATATTCCTTGTCGGTGGCGAGCGGCGGATACATGAACCACCCCGTATTGGGGGCCGCGCCGAAGAAGATGGAGCCGCAGACGAACACGCCGCCGAGCGCGAAGCTCCAGAATCCGAAGGCGGAAAGGCGAGGAAAGGGAAGTTCCCGCGCGCCGAGCATCGAGGGCAGGAGGAAGATCGCCACCGCCTCGAAGATCGGCACGGCGAACAGGAACATCATGACGGTGCCGTGCAGCGTGAAGGCCTGGTTGAAGGTATCGGCCGAGAGGAAATCGTTATCGGGAACGGCGAGCTGCACGCGCACCAGAAGGGCCAGCACTCCGGCAAACAGCATGAAGAGGAAGGCGGCCGAGCCGTACCACAGCCCGATCTCGGTATTGTTGACCGAGGTCCAGTAGCGCCAGCCGGAGGGCGTGCGCCAGACGTCGCGGAGTTCGGCCTCCTGCGCCTTGCGCTCTTCGACGGAAAGCTCGGCCGCGTCGGTCATTTGAGCCCCGCAAGATAGTCGGCGATAGCAGCGATCTCCCTTTCGGCAAGCATGTCGAAGGCCGGCATTTTCGCGCCGGGCTTGACGGCGCCCGGATTGCGAATGAAGCGCGTGACGTTTTCGGCCGTGTTGGCAAGTGCGCCGGCGCCGACCGTCTGACGCTGGCCGAAGAGGGTCAGATCCGGGCCCAGGCTTGCGGCCGGTGTCGTTCCTCGTATGCCATGACAGCCGGCACAGCCGTGGAACGCAAAAAGCCGCTCGCCTTCGCGCCCGCCGGCGCCGTTGCCGAGCGCCTGCGCGCGCCGCCACGCCAGGTAGTCGGCAGGCTCCATGACAATGACCGAAAAGGCCATCAGCGCGTGAGACGTGCCGCAGAATTCGGCGCAGGGCGCGCGGTAGACACCCGTCCTTGTCGGCAGCAAGGACGATATGTTCGTGCGGCCCGGGATCATGTCCATCTTCCCGCCGAGCACCGGAATCCAGAAGGAATGAATGACATCGGCCGCCTTGAGCGCGAAGGCGGTCCGCTCGCCCGCAGGAAGACGCAATTCGTTCGCCGTCTCGAAGGCGGGTGTGCCGTCGGCGGCCGGATAGCGGATACGCCACCAGAATTGTTCGCCGGTCACCTCGATCATGCCCTGTTCCGGCGCCTGCTGCGCGAACCACGGGCGGATCACCGGCATCAGCCACACGGCATAGGTAAGGAGCGCCAGCAACACGGCGACGGGAAAGGCGACGCCGCCGAGCAGGATCAACCGGCCTGCCTGCTCCTCGGTCCATGGCGTTTCCCGGCGTCTCGCCGCGTGAAGAAGCAAGCCGACGACCGCGAACCACACCAATGCGCCGCCAAGCACCATGACGAGAAGAAGCTGGTCGATCGCAGCCGCCTCCTCACCGGCGGGAGCAAGTGCCGACTGAATGCCGGAACAGCCGCTCAACGGCACCAGCAATATGGGGATGGCGCGCCGGGAAATTGCTCTCGCTCCTGTGGATCTCCTCAAGCGATATGGCCCGCTTTTGTGGGCCGGCAAGGGTGCATCGGCGATCCTGTCGTGCGGCGATCGCGCCTTGAGCGAAATCCCTCCAGGGTCCTGGTCGCGGAACATTCCATCGGCTGGCGCGTAAGGTGAGAGTCCCAACGCAAGAGATCCAGACCGCAACAGATCCAAACCCATGGCTTTTGAGAACACAGCGCCCGTGACCCCCTGCCTGATGCGCGCCGCCTACCGGTTCTTCGCGTCTTTTCCCGTCGCCTGCTTCTTCCTGACCGTTCTGACGGACGTGACCTATTGGCAGACGACGAATTTGCTGTGGCTCCATTTTTCCGAATGGCTGCTTCTTGCCGGGCTTGTCTTCGGCTGTTTCGCCTTCGTCATTGCCATCTTCGTTCTCGTCTTCTGGAAGGAAGGTCCGTCATGGGCCGCGCTCCTCGGCGGGGTCTTCGTGCTTGCGGCGGCGGCGTTGAACAGCTTCATCCACACGGCCGACGGATGGACGGCCGTCGTCCCCTACGGCCTGGCGACATCGATCGCGACCGTGGTGGCAATGCTGGCGACCGCCTGGTTGGGCCGTAAGGAGGTTCGTCATGTCTAGGCGCGCAGTTCTCCTCGCGGCGCTTGTGCTTGCCGGATGCGGCGGCAGCGACGATTTCGATGCCGCGCACCAGACAGGCCCCGACCCGGTGCTGCCGGAACCGTCGCAAAGCCTGTGGCCGGACCTGAAGGTGGCGTCGGTCGTCGGATGGAAGGACGGGGAGACGCCGGACGTGCCGGAAGGCCTCACTGTTACGGCCTATGCCAGGGACCTCGCCAATCCGCGCACCGTGCACACGCTTCCCAACGGCGACGTTCTGGTCGTGCAATCGAAAGCGCCCGAGGGCAAGCCGTTGAACCGGCCCAAGGATATCATCCGCGGCTGGATCATGGCGATGGCGGCCGGCGGCGGCGGAGGGAGCGGCGAGACGAACCGCATCACGCTTTTGCGCGATACGAATCGTGACGGCGTGGTCGACGAGCGCCGCGATCTCCTGGCGGACTTGAATTCGCCGTTCGGCGTCGCGTGGCATGACGGCACGCTCTATGTCGCGGCGGCCGACGCCGTCCTTGCCTATCCCTACGACCTCGGCGGCGGCGCGATCACGGCAAAGCCGAAGGTTTTGACGCCGCTTCCCGGCGGGCCGATCAATCATCATTGGACGAAGGATCTCGCCCTCAGTCCCGACGCACGCTTCCTCTTCGTGTCCGTCGGCTCGAATTCCAATGCGGGCGAGCGAGGCATCGAGGCCGAGAAGGGGCGCGCCGCCATCTGGCAGGTCGACCGGCAGACCGGCGCCGCCAAGGTCTTCGCCTCCGGGCTGCGCAATCCCAACGGTCTCAATTTTCACCCGCAGACAGGAGCGCTCTGGACGGTCGTCAATGAGCGCGACGAGCTCGGCCCCGATCTCGTTCCCGACTATCTCACCTCGGTGAAAGAGGGCGGCTTCTACGGCTGGCCGTGGAGCTATTACGGCCAGCATGTCGACCCGCGCGTTTATCCGCAGCGCCCGGACATGGTCGAGCGGGCGATCGTGCCGGACTATGCGCTTTCCAGCCATGTCGCGGCCCTCGGCCTTGCCTTCACCAACGATTCCGCCATGCCGGCGCCTCTGCGCGACGGGGCCTTTGTCGGCAATCGCGGCAGCTGGAATCGCAATGCATTCAACGGCTACAAGGTCATCTTCGTCCCCTTCACCAACGGGCGTCCGTCAGGCGCCGCCCAGGATGTCGTCACCGGTTTCCTGGCAGGAGACGAGGCCCGCGGCCGGCCGGTCGGCCTTGCCATGGACGGAACGGGAGCCCTGCTCATCGCCGACGATGCCGGCAACACCGTCTGGCGCGTCGCAGCCGCCGACGGTTCCACGACGGCGCAGCCGCTTTCGACGGACAGGGTTTCGGCCACCACCGACAATGACGGAACGTCCGCCAAACCGCCGGAGGGCGAGCCTCGCGAAGCCTCTCCCGACGACGGATCCTCAACGCCCGCCCAGACCGATATCGCCCCCGCGGTTTCGCCGGAAGACGGACAGTAGGCGGCACATTCGACAGGAGCGCACAATGTTCATCGTTCTGGGAGCGACGGGCCATATCGGGTCCGAGCTCGTCCAAAACCTCGATGCGGCCGGCAAGAAGGTCATCGCGGTCGTGCACGACGCCGGCAAGGCCGGGGACATTCGCACCGCGAGTGTCGAGCCGGTCGTTCTCGATGTCAGCGATTCCGCACGGTTGCACGATCTCTTTCGACAGGGCCACCGCGCCTTTCTGCTGAACCCGCCGGCCGACCCGGGCGGCGACACGGATGCCGTGGAAACGGCGACCGCGCGCGCCATCACGGAGGCCCTGCATGGTTCGGACCTCGAAAAGATCGTCGTCGCCTCGACCTATGGCGCTCAACCGGGGCAGGGCATCGGCGACCTGTCCGTGCTCTTCGACTTCGAGCGGCAAGCCGAGGCAAGCGGCATTCCCACCGCGATAAACCGTGCGGCCTATTACTACACCAATTTCGACATGCTGCTCGCGTCAGCAAGGGAGGGTGTGCTGCAGACACCCTTTCCGCGCGACATGCGCCTGCCGATGGTTTCGCCCGTGGACATCGCCAAAGCGGCGGCCAGCCGGCTTCTCTCCGAGCCCGTTGACGTCGGCATACACTATGTCGAAGGGCCGCACCGATACACGTTCGAGGATGTCGCAGTTGCCTTCTCGGCTGTCCTTGGTCGTCCGGTCCGGCTGGAGACCATCCCACGCGAGAAATGGGAGGAAAGCTTTCGCGCCGCAGGTTTCTCGTCCGAGGCGGCCCGCGCCTATGCGCGGATGACCGCAACGACGGTCGATGGTCCCCAAGCGCCGGCCGATCCCTGGCGCGGTGACGTCACGCTTCTGGACCATCTCGGAAATTTGAGCGGCACGTAGCCAGCCCGGCTTTCGGCACCCCGCCATCAAAGCACGTTCGTCCGGGAACTTCTGAGGCGAATGCGGGTTCTCACAAGGTCGAGATAGGGAGGCTATTATGAAAAAGATCATGCTTATCGCCTGCGTCGGGTTATCGCTCGCCGCCTGCACGGCAACAGAACGAGGGGCCGGTGTCGGTGCCGCGACGGGCGCCGTGGTCGGCGGCGTTGCGACGGGCAACGTCCGTGGCGCAGCCGTTGGAGCGGCGGTCGGCGGCGTCGCCGGGGCGCTGATCGGCAATGTCGCGGATCAGCCCGGACGCTGCTACTACAGGGACCAGTACGGCAACAGATACGTCGACCGTTGCTAGCCCGAACCTGAGGGCATAGGCCCCGGCTGCCGTGCCGGGGTCAGGCCTGTATGTCGACCTATGCCGTTTTACCTCTTTCCGTCATCACAATCGATCGGCGCGGCCCCTCGGTTTCAGGTGCGCGCCCCGAGGGAACATCTCCAGCGGCACCGAGTTCGACACTCAAACCCGTCTAGATGGAGACCGAGATGCCCGAGACCGATGCGCGCCGTCCTCTGCCGCCGCAACCGGCGCAGGAGCAATCCCCACCCGGTTTGACAGGCGCGATGAAACCGCTTCCGGACCACGGCGAGGAGACCTATGTCGGGGCGGAACGACTGAAAGGGAAGGTGGCGCTGATCACCGGCGCCGATTCCGGCATTGGCCGGGCCGTCGCCATCGCCTTTGCGCGCGAAGGGGCCGACATCGCGATTTCCTATTTGAGCGAAGACCAGGACGCCAATGAGACCGCGCGCTGGGTTGAGCAAGCGGGACGCAAGGCCGTCGTCCTTCCCGGCGATATAACAAGCGAGGACCATTGCCGTCATCTCGTGCGGCAGTGTCTCGAGAACTTCGGCCAGCTCGACATTCTCGTGAACAATGCCGCCTTTCAACGCACCTACGCGGATATCGGCGATATCAGCACGGAGGAATGGGACCGGACATTCCGGACCAATATCTATGCGCCGTTCTTCCTGGCCCGCGCGGCCATTCCAACCATGAAGCCCGGCAGCGCCATCATCAACACGACCTCGATCCAGTCGCGTCAGCCTTCGCCCCATCTTCTTGCCTATGCGGCGACGAAGGGCGCGATTTCGAACTTCACTGCGGGCCTGGCCGAAATGGTCGCGGACAAGGGCATCCGTGTGAACGCCGTCGCGCCGGGGCCGATCTGGACACCCCTTATTCCCTCCACTATGCCGCCCGACAAAACGAAGGATTTCGGCAAGCAATCCCTCATCGGCCGCGCCGGCCAGCCGGCCGAACTGGCGGGAGCGTTCGTTCTGCTTGCCTCCGACCTCGGCAGCTACATGACCGGTGCGGTGATCCCCGTAACGGGCGGCGAGATCATGATCTGAGAAGAAGAGATGACCGATATACGCAAACACGGTTTCGAGAGCGATGCGCAATGGCGCGAATATCTGCAGGAGATCGAGGAGACGGCGCGGCCCGTCGGCGTTCCGCCGGCGAGCGATCAGGGGGTGCTCGATGATCTGGCGGCGCTACGCGCCGAAGTCGCGGCCTTGCGCCAACGGATAAGAATCCGGCATCATCGTGAACGGATGGCGCGGTGGCAACGCATCGTCGGTGCGACGGCCTTTCTTTTGCTTGTCGCCGCCGCCGGCAGATGAGAAGAGCCCCGGCAAGGCCGGGGCTTGCTTTTCGCTTTCAGGGAAGCTTGACCGAAGGTTCCCGCGCCCAGACCCGCAACGTGCCGAGGCTTTTCAGGAAACGCGCGACCGCGTCGGGTCCATCGATTTCAACCGTTCCCTCGTCCAGCATGTCGGCGGCGCCGGCCTTTTCCAGAAGCGCAAAGGCGGGTTTGGTATAGCCGATGAACTTGCAATGGGCGAAGGCATCCGCAACGAAATCGCGCGCGGCCGCTTCCTTGAGGAGATCGCTTGCGCCTTCCTCCGATGCCAGCACAACCACCGCGTCGTAGAGGACGGAAGGACCGCCGTCGATCATCTGCTGAGCGGCGAGCGGCTTGCCGCCGGACAGGGTCACGCCGCCGACCTTCGGGGCAATGACCTCGATCACGGCTTTCTCCTTCTCGATGCCCGCCGCAAGAGCCTTGAAGAGCGTGCTGTCCGCGCCGTCGGTGATGAGCACGCCGAGCTTGCGCCCCTCGAAGCGTTTCGGTCCGCGTTCGATGATGCTGAGAGCCGGAGATGGTTCGAGATCCTGGCGCGTTTCCACCGCCGCATCGGCCGGTTTCGGCATGGCGTTGATGCCGAGAGCGATCGCGACCTTGTTCGCCAGCGTCTCGTCGATGTTGAGGAGATGGGAGACCATGCGTTCGCGGATAACGGGGGTTTCCACCTTGCTCAGCTCGAAGGTCAAGGCCATGGCGATATGGCGCTGTTCGGGTGGCGTCTGGCTGATATAGAACTGGCGCGCCTGGCTGTAATGATCGGCAAAGCTCTCCGGCCGCAGGCGCACCTTTTCGCCGCTCTCCTCCGACTTGAAATGCCGGTATCCCGCGAGAGGCGCTTCGCGCGGTCCTTCGCCCCAGGAGTTCGGCTGATAGTTCACGCGGCCTGACGGATTGCGCATCGCCATATGGCCGTCCTGCTGGAAATGCGCGAAGGGACACTTCGGCGCGTTGATCGGCAGGTGGGTGAAATTCGTGCTGCCGAGACGCTTTATCTGCGTGTCGAGATAGGAGAAGTTGCGGCCTTGAAGCAAGGGGTCGTTGCTGAAGTCGATACCGGGCGGCACGTTCTGTGTCATGAAGGCGACCTGCTCGGTTTCGGCGAAGAAATTGTCCGGCATGCGATCGAGAACGAGGCGGCCGACGGGTGTCGGGGGGAGCACCTCCTCCGGAATGATCTTGGTCGGATCCAGCACGTCGAAGTCGAAACTGTCGGCGAAATCCTGATCGAAGAGTTGAACCTGCAATTCCCATTCCGGGAAATTGCCGGACTGGATGGCCTGCCAGAGATCGCGGCGGTGAAAGTCGGGATCCGCGCCGTTGATCTTCACGGCCTCGTTCCAGGCGACGGATTGCAGGCCGAGCTTCGGCTTCCAGTGGAACTTCACGAAGGTCGACTCGTCCCTTGCATTGACGAAGCGGAACGTATGCACCCCGAACCCTTCCATGAAACGGAAGGAGCGCGGGATGGCGCGGTCCGACATGACCCACATGATCATGTGCATGCTCTCGGGCGTCAGGCTGATGAAGTCCCAGAAATTGTCATGCGCGGACTGGGCCTGCGGAAAGGCACGGTCCGGCTCGGGCTTCACGGCGTGAATGATGTCGGGGAACTTGATGGCATCCTGAATGAAGAAAACCGGGATGTTGTTGCCGACGAGGTCCCAGTTGCCTTCCTTCGTATAGATCTTCACGGCAAATCCACGCACGTCACGGGCAAGGTCGAACGAGCCCTTGCTGCCGGCGACGGTGGAGAAACGCACGAAGGCGGGTGTCTTCTCGCCGGCGCGCTGGAAAAGGTCGGCGCGTGTATAGGCCGCGAGCGATTCATAGGTCTCGAAATAGCCATGGGCGCCATAGCCGCGAGCATGCACAACCCGCTCGGGGATGCGTTCGTGGTCGAAGTGGAAGATCTTTTCGCGAAAGTGGAAGTCTTCGATGAGGGCTGGTCCACGTGCTCCGACGCGCAGTGTGTTCTGATCGTCCGCGACGGGTGCGCCTTGTGCCGTCGTCAGGACGGAGTGACCGTCTTCGGCAATCTGATGCAGTTCGCCGCCGGCGCCGCGCTGGAGTTTTTGATCGTGCACGGAAGCCTCTTCCATCCTGGTGATGGGGCTCGCTTTCTTGGCCATGGAAATCTCCTGGGAAGTGTTGCACTCCCCTAACCGGAAACCTCCTGCCTTGTTCCCAGGCGGGCCTGCCGTCCGTGTGCCGGAGCAGTCGAGCAGGCCGGCATCGCGTGAAATGCGATACCGGCCTCGTGTTCTATCGGTTCTTATCGGAGCGTTTGCCTTCAGCCGAAGTCGTCGGCTCCACATGCTGCTTCACTGTGGATGTATTCGTGGCCGAGACGGGATCTGAAGCAGGAAACGTGTCCTCCAACCCCTTTTGAAGCTTGCCCTTGGCATCGGCGCCTGCCTGACGCGCCTGTTCCTCATGCAGGGACCGTACGGCCGGCGATTCAGTTCGGTGTCCCATATTTCCTGTCTCCTTCGTTCCGCGGACGCTTGGTTTCGTTGGCTTCAGGATGTGTGCCGTCGGAAACGCTGCCGGGATGGGGGTCCGAGACATCGCGATCCGATGCCTGAGACTTCGATGCTGGGGAGGAGGGCGCCTTTTGACGGCCAGCCGTTTTGTCGGCGTTTCCTGGGTCGTTTTTCATGGTTGCCGCCTCATGACCGGTCGGGCTGTTCGTCGTCGAAACCGACGTCCCAGTCCTTTTGCCGCTTCTTGCCCGGTGGTGTTCGGTTTGCCGTGGCATCCTCGGAGCCGGTGATGACGGTCGGCTTTGCGCTGGCGACACCGTCGGCCTTGCGGTCAGCCTGGGACGGGGCGAACGCTCCGGTCTTTTCGCGCTTATTCTCCATCGCGGCGTTCCTTCACTTTCAAGGCGTCGGACGGGCGATTGCGTTCCGGATCATTGTTCGTTTCGCCGGCGGCGTCACGCGCGCGGTCGGGATCGTCCCTGGCCGGAAGATAGCCGCGAGGCCGGCTCTCTTCAGGGCCTTCCCAGCGGGGGGATTGGTCGGTCGTGCCGGGTGCGCCGTCCCGGGGTTTGTCGATACCCATGTCGGATCTCCTTTCGAGACCCTAACCCGTCCGCCCCCCGCGATGTTCCATCATCCCGCCGGGACGGGAAGCGCGCGCTTGTGAGCGCTCGACCTGTAGGCCGCGAGGATCCGCTCGGCCGCTGCCGGCGCGATGGACCGCCCCTCCAGGAAGTCGTCGATCTGGTCATAGGTCACGCCGTAGACGTCTTCGTCGGGTCGCAGCGGTGCATCGGATTCGAGATCGGCCGTCGGCACTTTCCAGACGAGGTGGTCCGGTGCACCGAGCGCGGCGGCCACGGCGCGGACCCGTCTCTTGTTGAGGCCGGCAAGCGGAAGGACATCGGCGGCGCCGTCACCGAACTTGGTGTAGAAGCCCATAAGCGCCTCGGCGGCGTGATCGGTTCCGATGACGATGCCGGATGCGGTTCCGGCAATCGCATATTGCGCCACCATTCTCTGGCGTGCCTTCACGTTTCCGAGGATGAAGTGATGGCGCGGGCCCGGATCGATGCCGCCGGCAAGGACGGCGGCCATCAGGCTGTCGGCCGCCGGCTTGATGTCCACCGTGAGAACGCGATCGGGGTCGATGGCGGCGACCGCGGCGGCCGCGTCGTGTTCGTCCGCCTGGACCCCATAGGGCAGGCGAACAGCAATGAAGGTGGCGGCGTGCCCGTCCTCGCGAAGCTCCCGCACGGCGCGCTGGGCCAGGAGGCCGGCTGTGAGGGAATCGACGCCGCCACTGATGCCCAGCACATAGGCCGCCTGGCGGCTCTCGAGGAGATAGGTTTTCAGAAACGTGACACGTTTGTTGATTTCATGCATGGCATCGAAATCGGGTTGAACCCCGAGAGCCCTGATGATCGCAGACTGTTCCATCACTTCCCATCTCTCCATGACGTCTGTTTGGACATTGCCTATCCTCCCGTTTTGGAATGGGGCGCTGCAACTGGTTTCGACTCCGGCGAGCCGCGAAAGCGCAGAAAAATCGAGAGGACCACGAGAACGGCTGTGGACAGGAACTCCGATTGCCAGTTCTGGAAGGATTCGAACCAGAACTCTGCGCTTCCGGCATGCTGCCAGATCGTCGGCGGAGGAGTGCCGTGGCTCAGCGCCGCGACGGCCTCGGCGGCCGCGCTGTGCTGAAGGTGAAGCGCAAAACTCAGAAGGAAGAGGACAAAAAGGGCGATTCCGAGGGAATAGGCATAGAGGCTGGCCGAAAGGCCCCCGAGCCGGACGGGCAGCGGCGCATCCGGGTCGCCGCGATGGGAGGCAGGATCCTCGTCCTGTTCCGCGCTGGCGTCCGGATCCCTGGATTCGGCCGAACCCCGCTGGAAGAGGAAAGCCGTCAGCGCGACATAGGCCGACATCTGCAGAAATTCGCTTTCCCAGTTTTCGAAGAGGGCGGACAGGAAATGCCCGCTGGTCAGGTAAGCTGTCAGGGACACGGCGGGCTGGTGGTGTTGCACCAATTCGTCATTGTAGACGGAGATCCCCGTCATCAGCATACCCGTCAGGGTCACAATCGTGGCGACAATCAGCACGATCGTCAGACCGTTATCTCTCAAAACCTTCATTTTCCGAAACTCCGCACACGGTCCCGCCCGTCAGAAACCCGTCGTAACGGGCAATGTTCCCAGGGCTATGTGTCGGGAAACGCAGTGAAACCGTAGCCGTCGACAGGGCGTGGAACATCGGGCCGATGCGGAAGTTGTTGCTCCACGCGCAAGACGCGTTCACGACATGAAGGAGATTTCAAAATGGGTCGCGGTATTCTTCTCTGGCTCCTGGGCATTCCCCTGCCGATCGTCATCCTGCTTGTCCTGTTCATGCGATAGGAGGCGGGGATGGCTAGTTACACGACGGGCGTTTCCGACGTCGGCATCGAATCCAATGTTCCCGCCCTGGCATGGGGACCCGTCATCGGCGGCGCGATCGCAGCCTCGGCGATAACGCTCATTCTCCTCCTGCTCGGTTCCGGCGTCGGGCTCACCATGGTCTCGCCCTGGTCTGGGGAGAGCGCTTCGTTCACGACGGTCAGCGTGACCGCCGCCATCTGGTTCGTCATCGTTCAGTGGCTGTCCTCGGCGCTCGGGGGCTATCTCACCGGACGGTTGCGCACGAAATGGGCGGGTGTTCATACCGATGAAGTGTTCTTCCGGGACACCGCGCACGGGTTTATGAGTTGGGCGCTGGCGACTGTCGTCGTGGCCGGGCTTGCAGGATCGGCCTTCACTTCGCTGGTCGGAAGCGGCGTGCAGGCGGCTTCGTCCGTTGCTGCGACGGCGACCGTCGGCGCCACGGCGGCCGCAGCCGGTAGCGACGAGGCTCCCGATCTTGCAACGGGGTACTTTACGGACCTGCTTCTTCGCCCCCAGGACGCGGCAGCAAGGGCGCAGTCGGACGACGCGGCCGCTACCGCCGAAGTGTCGCGTATCCTGATGCAGGGCGCGGCCAACGGAGAAGTTCCGGAAGCCGATCGCGCCTATGTCGCGACCATCGTCGCTTCCCGCGCCGGCATTCCCCAGGAAGAGGCCCGGGCGCGCGTGGACCAGGTGCTTCAGCAGATCGAGGACGCGAAGAATGCAGCCCTTCAGGCCGCCGATGAGGCGCGGAAATCGGCCGCCACGGTTGCGTTGCTCGGTGCGCTGTCCTTGCTGGTCGGCGCGTTCATCGCGTCCGCCGCGGCCGCACTCGGTGGCCGGCAACGCGACGATGACGAAGCGGCCCTGATCGTGCGCGCGTGAGCGCCAACCGGCTGAGCCAGTACGCCCGGCTTCGCCTTTTTAAGGAAACAACAGGCGCTGTCGGCGCCTGTTGTCGTCATGTCCATGACCTGGCGCGCGGGCATGTCCGGCTCCGAATGCGCAGGGGCTCTAAGGAACATCGTCAGGGGTCTCCGGTTAGCGCATGCGCGATTTCGTAACCGGAATTCTTCAAATGCGCGACAACGCGCTTCGCGTTTCGCACCCCGCAAAAACGGCCCATATGCAGGGCAGGGCGCAGAATGCTCTCAGGCAACTGGGGCCGGGCCTAGTCACAGGCGCGGCCAATGACGATCCTAGCGTTATTGCAAGTCTCCGTGTTCCCGTCGCGAACCCGGGATCGGGGGCATTGTTCCTGTCACGCGCGCTGCTTCCGCCGCGCCTCTCATTCTCACCGTCTGGCAGGCGTCGTCGCTCATCCGATCCCGTCTGTGCTTCATGTTCGATCCTCCTCGAACTGCTCGGCTCCCTGGATCGGGGAGAGCCATGCTTCGCGGCGCTTGATCCAAAGTTCGTAGGTTGGGAGAAGAGGTGTTGGCGCATGGTCGAGAATTCCAAGCTTGATCTCCGCCTCGTGCTCGTCCACGGAGAACAACCGCGATCCGCATCGCGGGCAAAATCGGCGGCCTTGGAACTCGGCCGTTTCGCCTGAAAATCGGAAGCGGCTTGCGGGCCATATGCCATAGAAGGTGAAAGCGGAGCCGCTTTCCTTCCGGCAATCCATGCAATGGCAGATGCCTATGCGAAGTGGGTCGCCATGGACCGATAGCCGGACCTGTTGACAAAGACATTGCCCGGACAAAGTCGTCATCGGTATCTCCTCCGCGGTAGCACCGTCTCGCGCACGTCGCGGTCGTTCACGAGGCATCGATTTATGTGCGATGGGCCCGGCCGGTGGATCTTTGCCGCCGATCGAGCGCTGTGGTCAGCGCCGCGACGATCTCTTCATCGCGAAATGGCTTCTGGATGACGGCGAGAGCACCGTCAAAGCCGTCCTGGAGCGCGCTGGCGTCTCCTGTCACGAAAATCACGTCGATGCCGAACCTGTCGACCAAGCGGCGGGCAAGCAAACGCCCGCTGTTGCCGTCGGCAAGCCCCAGATCGACCAGCGCGATGTCCGCGCTGGGAGCATATGCGAGCGCCTGTTCGACGGTTGAAACCGGTCCCAGCCGTTCGTGTCCCTGCTCCTCGACAATGGCCTCCAGGAGAGAGGCGATGAGAAATTCATCTTCAACGATCAGAACGCGCATGGTTCGGCCTCCTTCAGGGGCAATCTAGGTCGCGGACAGGGCCGGTCAACGGTTGAGCCGGATGGCGCATATCCCGCACGTCCCGGCTCCCGGCTGGCCGGATATCGAGCGAGAACGCCCGGTGATCCGGTCAGTCGGAGCGATGGTCCAGGATGGCGCGAACCTTTCTCGCCAGTTCCTCGACAGTGAAAGGCTTCGAGAGGAGTTGCGTATGCGGGTCGAGGACCCCGTTGTGGACGATGGCGTTTCGCGTGTACCCGGTCGTGTAGAGAACCGGAACGGCAAGGCCTTTCTGGCGCAGACGGTCGACCAGTTCCCGGCCGGACATGCCTGGCATGACGACGTCGGTGAAGAGGAGCGAAATGGGCTGACCTTCCTCGATGAGGCGCAGCGCATGTGCCGCATCGACCGCTTCAACGACGGTGTATCCCAGCTCCCGCAGCGCATCCGTCGAGATCGCGCGGACGCGCGGGTCATCCTCAACGACCATGACCACCTCGTTGGCGTAACCGGGCAGCGGTTGCTGCGTCCGGTCCTGCTCAACGATGTGCGCGGCAACGCCGTGGTGTCGCGGCAGATAGACTTTCATCGTGGTGCCGACGCCGGGCTCGGAGTAAATCTTGACCTCTCCGCCGGACTGACGCACGAAACCATAGACCTGGCTGAGGCCGAGGCCTGTGCCTTTTCCGACGTCCTTCGTGGTGAAGAACGGATCGAAGGCCTGGGCCATCACGGTTTCGTTCATGCCAACGCCGGTGTCGGTAACCGCAATCAGAACGAACTGCCCGCTTTGCAGGCCCGCTTCCTTCGCGTAGCGGTCGTCGACATAGGCATTCGACGTCTCGATCGTCAGCCGGCCCCCGGTGGGCATGGCGTCGCGCGCATTGACGCACAGATTGAGGATCGTGCTTTCCAGTTGGGCAGCATCCGCATTGATCTGCCAAACGCCCGCAGCCAGCACCGTTTCCAGTGCAATCGTCTCGCCGAGCGTTCTTGCAAGCAGATCGCTCATCCCCCCAACCATGCGATTGGGATCGAGCGGCTGGGGAGACAGGGGTTGCCGTCGCGAAAAGGCGAGGAGCCGTTGTGTGAGGGTTGCGGCGCGGTGCGCCGCCTCCGCGGCTCCGTCCACGAACCGGCCGACATCCGTATCGCCGCGCGCAAGGCGCCGTTGCAACATGCCCAGTCCGCCGATGATGACGGCCAGCATGTTGTTGAAGTCGTGGGCGATGCCGCCGGTGAGCTGGCCAACAGCTTCCATCTTCTGGGCCTGGCGCAACTGTGCCTCTGCTCTCGCACGCTCGGCCACCTCCTCGGCCACCCTCTGTTCGAGGGTGGCGTTCAGCAGCGTAAGCTCTTCCTCCGCACGCCGACGCTGTGCGAGTTCGACCTGGGCGGCCTGGAACAGTCGCGCATTGTCGATTGCGGTGGCCGCATGACCCGCGATGCCCAACAGAGCGGTCTCGTGTTCCCTGGCAAAGCGGCCCGTTTCCTTGTGGCCGAAGAACAGGCCGCCGAGCACCTCGCCTGACCGCGAGATGACGGGGACGGCAAGGTAGGATCGGACGGGCAAATGCCCGGCCGGCATACCCTTGCGAGGGCTGTTCCGCCCATAACGCGGGTCCTGCAAGATGTCGTCCGAGCGCACGACGCCCTCGCCGAGGAACGTGGGCTTGAAGACGTCGGTTGCCCTTGGCATCGGATAGTTTTCGAAAGCGCTGCGCGGCGCACCCGACAGCGAATAGAGCATGTAGCTCCCGCCCTCGTTATCGAGCACGTTGTAGAAGAAAGCCCCGAACTCGGCGCCGGAAAGTTCCACGCCTGTGTCGGTCACCGTCTGCACGATCTTCTCGAGATCCAGCTCGGCCGCAATGGCGGCGCCGGTGTCGTTCATGATCTTCAGATGGCGCTCGGCCTTCTTCTGCGCGGTGATGTCGCGAACCGTGCCGACGAAGCGAACGTCGCCGTCCCGGGCGGTGACGACGTCACCGTTCGCGGCTATCCAGCGTTCGATATGGTCGTGAAGTCCGATGGTCCTGTATTCGATGTTGAACGGCTGGGATGCGGCACCGGATACCGCGTCGAGGACCGCCGCATTCGCTCGTTCGCGGTCGTCAGGATGAAGCCCGGCGAGGAAGCTGGTTTCGTAGGAAATCTCGGCGTCCGGCGGCAATCCGAACAGCGCCTTGCAGCGCGTATCCCATGTCAGCCGCCTCGAGGCGACGTCATAGTCCCAGATCCCGATCGATGCGGCATCGGTGGCGAGCTTCAGGCGTTCGGCCGCTTCGTCCGCCGTTTGCCCGGCGCGGACTCGTTCGATATGGGCCCAGGAGCGCTCCGTCACCTCCGTGAGGATCGCGAGCTCCGAAAGCGTCCAGCTATGGGGCTCCTTGTGGTGAATCGCCATCAAAGCCGTCAGGCGGCCGAGCTTGACGAGCGGCATGCAGATCGTGGCGGCAATGCCGATTGCCTGAAACGTCGCGGCTGCTTCGGCCGGCAGTTCGACGCGATTGTCATTGATGACAAGCGGCCTGCCGGCATGAAGGTCATCGACGGCCCGCGTGCCGAAGGCTGCAAGACTGTAGTATCCCCTGATGCTGGGGGATCCTTGCGCGCTCCAATCGCCCCGGATTGTGAAGTGATCCTGATCGGGTTCCATGTCCGCATAGGCGCAGACGGAAACAGCCAGATATTCGCCCAGCATGCTCGTGGTGATCGCCAGGATTTCGTCGGCGTCGGCACTCGAGGCCGTCGCCTTCGTCAGCCTGTCGAGAAAACGCAGCCGCGCCTCGCTGTCTACGAGGCGCCGCATGTCCGCAGACAGCGTGGTACCGGAAAGCGGATGGTCGTCATCGATATGCACCTGGAAGAACCTCGCCGCCTGTTGATGATGCGACCATACGATATGCACGCGCATGCGCACTGAAAAAGCGCGCCCGATCCGTCCGACCAGGCGGCTGCAGCATCAGGCGCTCATGCGGGGCGGTATTGGCGGTCCGGAGCGATGCCACGCCGGGGGCATGGATTCGACGGCCATGCCCGCCTCCAGGCAAGCGGCAACGAAGGCCTCCCGGGCGACAGCGACGGGGACCTGGCGCGCGAGTGCGCCACGGCACTTTTCGCAGGCGCGTTCATAGCGCTCACCATGGCGAAGCGGCCATTCGTTTTCCAGAAAATCGAGGGTGTCGTTCACGCTGTCGAAGGTGCGGCCAAGACCGCTGGACAGGCGTACATGCAGGGGCGTGGAAAAGAATATGTCAGCCGGCATCGAAATCCTCCTTTCAAGAGCCATCTGGCGCGTTTCGATATGGGCTTCACCTGGAATGTTTCAAGGGCGCGGCGAAGCTTCGATCCGCCGCGCGATGGCGCCCCAAATCGATGCTTCGGGCGCCCCTTGAGAATCCGGCGGTTCCGTACGATGCCGATCACTTCTCAGGGAGCGCGCGATATGGCCACCACTTTCAGACCGAGCCGGGATCGGTTTCGGTGTCGCCGGTTTTTGCGTCCATCACATCGTCCCGGTTAAGATGGAGCGCATCGCCCGGCGCGCCCTCCCGATCGTATTTCCGACTGGCGATGGTTTCCAGCAGCGCACGGTTTCGCTTGAGCAAGCCGACCGGGCTGCCCGGCGCGGTGTCGAGCATTTGCAGCGTGCTGGCATAGACGTAGATGTCGATGATGGTTCCTTCGGGTGTCAGCATCGGCCAGAACAACCCGAGTTCCTTCGGTACCGAAGCACCGTCTTTCCTTTTGAGAGGCATTTCGTTTCCTGCTTGCATTGCCGTCTGTCGACGAGACAAGGATCAGCGGGGGCTGTCCAGGTCTCGCCGGCTCATCCGTTTGAAACCAGATGAACGGCGGCGATTTGGAGCGCTGAGACCGGAAGTCAACCGATCCGTCGGCAATTCCCGGCGCCCAGGCATTGTTATGCTGTGGACAAGCGCCGATCCTCGCCTTCTGGCGCTTCGCGCCGGATGACAGCGCCGGATGACAGGGGGAGGATCGGCCGTTAGCGAGGAGAATCACAATGACAACGACCAACGAGATTGCCGAGAAAATCGCCGCCGATCATGGGATCACCAAAGCGCAGAGCAAGACCATCGTCGAGGCGGTGCTTGCCCAGATCACCGCAGCGGCTGTCGCCGGCGCGGAAACGTCGCTTCCCGGCTTTGGCAAGTTCAAGGTGAAAGACGTGCCCGCGCGTGAGGCCAGAAACCCTGCGACCGGCGCAACGATCAAGGTGGCGGCGGCGAAGAAGGTGACATTTACGCCGGCGAAGTCCCTCAAGGACATGCTCAACAAATAGCCATCGCGGACCCTTGCCGCGCTTGAGCCGCCTTTCTCCGACAGGATGGGTGAGATCATGAGCGACGATGACCGGATCGACGATGACAGGATTGACGATGACAGGGACGGCGCCGCGCGCGCCGCCGTCTCGTTTCCGTTCGATCGGATGACCGTTCAGCGGTTCCGGCAGACGTTTCCCCGGGCACGCTGGAGCGACCGGCAGCGGGCCTGGATTGTGCCGGGCAAGACCGCGCGCAGGCGTATCGACCGCTGGCTGGCGCTGGAAGAGGCGCGCGTCGATCCCTTTGCCGCGGACAAGGGCAGGGATGCCTATGCGTTCGAACCGATCCTCAGCCCCTATCTCAACGTCGACGACGATGGCTTCCGCATAAAGACGCCCTATTCGCGAAAGCTGGTTGAGGAGATCCGTCAAATTCCGTTCGCGCGCTGGGACGGCGACAGCAAGGTCTGGCGGATCCCGTTTGCGTCCTATGACGCGCTGGTCGACCATTGGCAGACCATAGAGGCCGAAGCTCGGTACAGCGAACCGCACGAGCGGGCGAGACGCGCCGCCGCGCGCAAGGGCACGGACGAGGAGAGAGCAACGCGGCGTCGCGTGGCTGAGCGCCGGCGCCGCCGCCTTCCGCTTCCCGTTGGCGATCTCCCGCCGACGGATCGGCCCATTGCCACGGCAGCTTATGGCATCCTTGTTCTGGACGAGATCACGGGGGAGGTCGTCGAGACGGAAGACCTTGCCGATCTTTACCCCGATCTCGTCGGTGACCATGTCTGGGGGATATGGCGCACGCCCTCCCTGGAGGAGTTGGTACAGACCTGGCCATCGAGAGTGGCAGACGGAGACCCACAACGTCAGCGCGGCTGGTGGCTGCCGACGCTGGAAGAGTTGCGTGAAGCGCGCCGAACCGCGCGCTCGCGGGAGCAAAGAGCCGCGCGATTGTCATCGCCTTGATGGGCCCCGGGCCCTTGCCAAAGACGTGACAAGCAAGGGCTCTCCCGACGTCTCGTTACCGTTTGGCCTGCGCGGCGAGGCTTAACGTCCCTTTTCGTTTTGGGATTTCGCCATGCTTGCGTGGCGGTGCACCAGTTTCCAGCCATCATCCGTTCGGCGGAAGACTTCGGTAATGCGCAGTTTCATATCCTGCTGCTTGCCATTCAGCTCGACGCTTGCGTGCTGATAGCCGGTCCAGAAGGCGAGATCTCCGGACGCGCCGTGGTCTCTGACGTCGAAATGCGTCTTGCCGTTCGGTCCGAAGGCGCGTGCACCTTCGATATTGACTCTGAGCACATTCTCTGCCCCCTCGGTCAACCCGCCGCCGGGATCGAAGAAGGTCGCAGGCCCCGATCTCTGCGAGATCGCTTCCAGGGGCCGGGCGTTTCCCGTCGTGTAGGCACCTGCGGCGGCCTCGCGCGTCCGCATGAAAGTGTCGAAGTCATCCTGCATGGTCGGTCTCCTTTCGAGGGGACAACCATGCGCGGATGGACAAGTTCCAGACAGGGCCACTGTCCTTGGCCGCCGTCCGCGCCTCCCTGGAATTACAGGCAGGCGAACCCGTCAGGCCGATGAATGAAGCGATGTGCCAAGACCGGCTCTGTGTTGCCGCAGGCTTTAGCCTGGCAGACGCTTCCTGTTCGACAGTTTCCGGGCCGGTCCTTCATACGGCCGTTACGCGCAAATGATTGATCTGCACGCGGGCCGAGAGCCGGGCAATGAGAACAGCCAGGGGAACCGCTCCTTGGAAACGTCATCTGACATGAAAGCCGGAACCTAAATAAGCATGGCGGCATTTATGTGCAGGAGGAAAGGCAATGCAATCTCGCTTGCTCATGGATTGGCCGGCAGGTGTCGCCATCAACCTCGATACGATCGGTGGACCCTTCATCGTGGAATCGACGCGCGAGGCGGCAATCCTGCTGATGGATCATTGGCCCGTTGAGCAGGGGCGTGCATTCCTTCACGCCCTGGATCTGTGCGCGGAGGCGCTGGAGGACGAAGCGCCGGCGAACGAGGCGCGCCTTGCCTTTGTTGCGGCAGCAGAGGAAGCTCACATTCTGGTGCGGCTCCACTGATTGCGCGGCCATCGCTGCGTATCGCTGCCGTCGTTTGGGCAAAAGGCGTGGGATGACCGGCGCGGAACCCGGGAGAAATTGCCGCCGCTCACCACTTGTGATCGGGATCGGTCAGAAAGGGCGGGATCTCGGCGTCGTCTCCCGCTGCAGCCTGCAACAGTTCGATGCAGCGTCTACGCTCGTCTTCTATGCCCTCGATGATCATCAGGACAGGGTCTTTCTGGCCGCTGGCAAGGTGGCGCGCAGCAATGCTCCACGCCATGCGCTCCGTGCTTGATGCAAAAATACCCGACCGATTCTCCAAGGGTTCCTCCGTACCATGATGTGGCCGCGTAAGATGCCTTGGGGTCCTTGTGCGAAAGTTGCCTGCGTCATCCGTCGGCAGGGGCGCACGCCGACATCCCACTCCTTCGGCCATTGCGCAATCCGGTCCGCGGGTTCCGTGAGAGAGGCAGGCCCAGCCAAATGACGAAGGGCGCTCGACCCTTTCGGGGAGCGCCCTTCCAACCCGGACGACTACGAACGCGCGACGGAGCACCATCGCTGCAGGCAGTCATCGATGACGGGCAGTGAGCGATAAATGGGGAGAGGGCATCGGGAATGCAAGATCGTCCATGTTCTCTCGTCTTTGAACGGGGAGATCTGTCTGAACAGGCAAACCCAGGCACGCATCGCAAATGCCGCAGCCGTCATCGTCCATCGGCTGATCCGCTCGTTCGCAGCAAAGGCAAATGACCGGACAGTCCTTGCGCCTGTCCGGCACAAGGATTTCCATGGCATCATCCGATACGACATTGATGACGAATTCCTTCATCGGCCGGTTCTCCGTTGACCCCCGCGTGAAGAGATAAGAGCCGCGGTGCGCTTTGCAATGGCGACCCTTGCGGAGGGCGCGGAACGGAATCTGTGGCGCGGGCGCGCACGCTTGATCGGGCGCGGCGGCCTTGCTGCACCGATCCGGCATAAGAGAGTGGCAACGGTGATGGCGGCCAATCCGTTTGGACTTGCCGTTTCCTCGCAGCAGAATTTCGCCTTAGGCGCGGTTCTCGCCGTTTCAAAGGCGGGGCGCTAAGACATGCTTGGGGAGTGGTTTGTCTCCCGCAGTTGCCGCACGGGAGATCGCATGCCGAGAGGGTCTCCGGCATGGCAAGAGAGGCAGACGTTCAGCTGGCTCTTCAACGCTCCAATGGCGGTGAGCCGGCAAGTCTACCCTTGAATTCGTGGGCGGCGGCGGCAAGTTGCCACCGCACGCCAGATCGCCTGATTAGATCGCGCGAACGTTTTCGGCCTTCGACTTGCCGGTCTTGCGGTCCTGGCCGAGGTCATAGCTGACCTTCGAGCCGTCCCGCAGGGGACCACCCGACTGAACACCCGAGACATGGACGAAGACATCCTGCCCGCCATCGTCGGGCGTGATGAACCCAAAACCCTTGTCCTGATTGAAAAACTTTACGGTGCCCGTCGCCATGTGATCCTCGTGAATAGAGCGGCACTGTGCCGCCGGCGGGAGCATATTCGTCGTGAAGCGTGTGCGCAACCGGGCATTTGCGCCGAAATGGGCCGATGACCAGCAAATTTCCACGAATTTCCTTCTCGAAACGCCGGCGCGTTGCCGAAAATATGATGTCCTCGGCGCGGCCACCATGATACGAGGCCTCCAAACAACGTAACGAGACATCCCGATGCTTCCCTGGCTCCACCTTGATCGCGCGACCATTCCCGGCGATGGCGGAGAGCTGCGCCTGAAGCAGCGCGGGAGCGAATTCTCCATCATGCTCGGTTCGACGGAGCTCATGAACAGCCGGTTGAGCGGCTCGGAAGAGGCGCTGGCGACCTTGAGCTGCGAGCGGATCGCAGGCCGGAAAAGTCCGAGCATGCTCATCGGCGGCCTCGGCATGGGGTTTACCCTGCGGGCCGCTCTCGGCGCGCTGCCTGACGATGCCCGTGTCGTCGTTGCCGAACTCGTTCCGGCGGTCGTCGAATGGGGGCGCGGACCTTTGGCGGACCTTCACGGCGGGACCCTCGACGACCCGCGCGTCGAGATCCATGTCGGCGACGTCGGTGCGCTCATCCGATCGAGGAAGGCCGCCTATGATGCGATCCTGCTCGATGTCGACAACGGCCCCGATGGACTGACGCGCGCGTCCAACGACGGCTTATACAGCCACGACGGGCTTCGGGCCGCCAAGTCCGCACTGCGCCCAAATGGCGTGCTTGCCGTCTGGTCCTCCGCACCGGACCGTGGCTTCACGCGTCGATTGCACGAGACCGGTTTTGCCACGGACGAAATCAGCGTGCGCGCCAGCAGCAGGAACAGCGGCGCCCGTCATGTCTTGTGGATGGCGACCAGGCGCTGACGGTATGCCATGACATCAACATCGAGATCGCTCCGAGTTGCCGCGACCTGCCCATCACCCGGACAATCCGGTCAGACCTCGGATCTGACCCTACCACACGCATCAATCCTGTTCCCGCTGCGCGGGACATTACTGGAAGACGACACCTGCCGATGAACGCGACGACTGCAACTGCCTCCGAAGGAGGCGATCGTGAAAAAGCCTGGCTGAAGATCATCTCCGTCTATCGCCAGCCCCATACCGGCCGAAGCGCGTTCGAGCTCGCCGTCACGCTGGTCCCGTTTGCCCTGCTGTGGGCCGGCGCCTGGGCCTCGATGCGTTTCGGCTTCTGGCCGGGCATGATCCTCATCGTCCCGGCAGCGGGATTTCTTCTGCGTCTCTTCATGCTGCAGCACGACTGCGGCCATGGCTCCTTCTTCGGCCGGCGCCGCCTGGATGACTGGACGGGACGGGCAATCGGCGTTCTGACATTGACGCCCTATGATTACTGGCGCCGTGCGCATGCCGAGCATCATGCTTCGGCCGGCAATCTCGACGAACGGGGCGTCGGCGACATCACGACGCTCACCGTCGCGGAATATGCGATGTCGACGCCCTGGCAGCGGTTCGGCTACCGCTTCTACCGCCATCCGCTCGTCATGTTCGGCATCGGTCCCGCCTGGGTCTTTCTCTTCAAGCAGAGATTGCCGTTCGGCATGATGCGGTCCGGCGCGCTGCCATGGGTCTCGACCATGGCGACGAATGCCGCCATTGCGGTCCTCGCCGTCCTGCTCGTCTGGCTGGTCGGTCTTGTTCCGTTTCTCACGATCCATCTGCCGATCGTGCTTCTCGCCGGCACGGCGGGCGTCTGGCTGTTTTATGTCCAGCACCAGTTCGAGGACACACATTGGTCGAAGCCGCCGGAATGGACGTTCCAGTATGCGGCCATGCACGGCGCCTCGCACTACGATCTGCCCGCTCCCCTGCGCTGGATAACCGGCAATATCGGGATGCACCATATCCACCATCTCTCGAGCCGTGTTCCTTTCTACAGGCTTCCGGAGGTTCTGCGCGACTACCCCGAACTGGCGGACCTGGGCCGGATCACGATCCGGCAGAGCCTTGGCTGCGTGAAGCTCATTCTCTGGGATGAAGCGTCACAACAACTGGTGTCGCTGCGGGAAGCTGCGAAGCGTGCACCGTTTACGGCCAGCGCAAGCGAACCTGATGGGCAAGTCTCCTATAGCTGACCGGCGTGCCGGGCGCGGTGTCTTGCTCGACAGGCCGCCGGGAAAGAGCCACAACCGGACAACCACGAAGGAATCGACAATGGCAACGACACCCCGAAGACCTGCCAATCCAAAGGACGCCGCCGAGGCGCTGTTCAAGCCGATGAAGAAAGCGGCCGCGCCGGCGGTCGAACGGCGCGCGATCCCGAACGTCAAGGAACTCGTCTCGTTGAAAATCGATAGCGATGTCCTGGCGCATTTTCAGGCGGACGGACCCGGATGGCAGGATCGCATCAACGATGTCCTGCGGGCCGCGATGAAGCAGTCGCTCTGATTTTTGCCTTGTGATGCCATGATCGCCCGTGCCCAGCGGCATGAGCCGGCGAAGCCGCTGGTATTCGAGTGCCAGGATCGCGGTCATTGCAGACGCCAGGCCACAGAAACGGCGCCTTTGCTGGGGATGTTTTGCGCTCACGAGGGAGACGCAAGATGAAAAGCTACCTTCCGTACATCATCGGCGCCTTCGCCGGAGTGCTGATAGCGATTGTCCTCTCGAACCTGCTCGATCTCACGGGGACACCTCAACTGGCGCTGTTTGCAGGTTTGCCTGTCCTGGGTGGCGCTTTGTCGGAACGTTTCGCCCAGCGTTCCGCGGGAAAATCCTGACCTTCAGACCGGGACACCCCTCGCAGCGTGTCGGAGCGGAAGTCCCATGCCCTCAGCGGCAGCGACCTTTCCAGTCCAACGGTTAAGTGCGGGAGACGTGGCCTGACGATACAAGATTTTCAGATATTCCTTCCATTTTTTCCAAAACCAAAAATATTTTCAGCGAATTTCCGTTGATTTTTCAGCGGATTCTTTCGGCTTTTCCGTTATTGTTTTTGATGTCTGGGGCGATTTTCCTTGTATTCGCGCGAGAAAAACATATCTTTCACCCATCGAACCTTGTTTGCGACCTTTGTCTCTGCCTTTTCGGCCCGGTCAGATTTCCTATCATCGTCGATTTACACGCGCTCATTTCGGGCGTTTTTCTCCATGCGATTGAAAGGATATCGTTATGAATTCAGGCACAGTTAAGTGGTTCAACAGCACCAAGGGTTTCGGCTTCATTCAGCCTGACGACGGTTCGACCGACGTCTTCGTGCATGTCTCCGCCGTCGAGCGGGCAGGCATGGGCGCGCTGAACGAAGGACAGAAGGTCAGCTATGACATCGTCCGTGACCGCAAGTCCGGCAAGAATGCGGCTGACAACCTGCGCGCCGCCTAAGGAATAATCGCTCATTCCCGCTGACCACGGATGTACTGGCAGCGGTGAAGGCGAGCGATGGGAGAGGTCGGGTTAGCGCCCGGCCTTTTTGTTTCCGTCAACAGGGCGTCGAACCAGGGAGTTCACCATGAACCGAGCAGTCTACGCCGTCGGCGACACGGTCAGGCTCAAGCCGAACATCTTGCGCACAGACGCGGATTCGACGTGTCGGATTGTCGGTGTTCTGCCGTCCGACCACGGTGAAGTTCAATACCGTGTTCGCATCGGCAATGAGATGTTCGAACGCCGGATTCTCGCCAGCGACATCGATATGTCAGACGTTAAAGTGCCTCAACCCGTCGGCAAAGCGCCATCGAGCGCTGGTCGTAACGAACCGTGGTTGAAGCCGTCCAGCATTCGCATCAAGAGATAATTTAACGCGGCTTGCACGCCGCCATGAAGGGACAGATTTTGCAAGTTCTCGTTCGGGACAACAATGTCGATCAGGCTCTCCGAGTTCTCAAGAAAAAGATGCAGCGCGAAGGGCTGTTCCGGGAGATGAAAGCGCGCAGCGCTTATGAAAAACCTTCGGAGAAGAGGGCCCGCGAGAAGGCTGACGCCATTCGGCGCGCCCGTAAACTCGCGCGCAAGAAAGCCCAACGGGAGGGGTTGATCGCGGCACCCAAGAAGAAGCCCGCTTTCGGCGGCGGCCGGTAAGGACAAGAGCAACCGAGGGCGACCCGATGACGGCGACAAAGCAGAATTTTTTCAAGCCGACGAAGGTCAGCGCGGAACAGAAGGCAGCGGATACGAACTCCGCTGCGCGCGGCATTATCGAGCAGGAAGCGACCCTCCGGGACAAGAAAACCGAGAGGCTTCGTGCCCTGCGCCTTGCGAAGGAAGCGGCCGATCCCGCGCCGCTTCCGAAAAAGCGGACGAAAAAGACAGACTAGGGCGCTTGGCACGGGCGTCAGTCCTGCGGATCGTCGATGCGAAGAAGATCCGTTTGCCGGGGCCTGCGCGGTGAAAACCAGGCAACGAATGTTGCCGTTAATCGCTATCTGCCGAGCCGCTGCAGCCGTCCCATCAACCGTGCGCTCGATGCCGTGACACGTGGCCGAGACCGGCTTGTGATCGGGCGACGGGTAAGCACCGGAATTTCCATCGAACCGTTTCTCCCGGCGCTCTTTGGTGTATCGTCATTCTGTGCTAAAACAGCTTCTTCTAAACAGAATGGCTTGCTGAGGATCGTGCCGCATGCGCGGCGAAGGAGGCAGTGATGTTGGAAGCAAAGGTCGTTGACGCTGCAACCATAAAGAACGCCATAGAGACACGCGACGGGCGCGCCTTGGCGGCATTTTACGCCGAAGACGCGTCGATACGCATTATCGACAAGCAAAATCCGCCCAGTCGGCCACGGGAACTGGCGGGAAAGACTGCAATCTCGGCTTTTTGGGACGATGTCTGCAGCCGGGATATGGAGCACAAGGTCGATGCGACCGTCGACAGCGGCAATCGCATCGCCCTTACCGAGACATGCGCCTATCCGGACGGCACCCGTGTGTTCTGTGCCGCCATGATCGATATCGCCGACGGACATATCGTTCGTCAGACGATGATCCAGGCATGGGACGAATAGGACGGCAACAGACCCGCCGGCCAAACGCGAAAATGCGTATGGATGACAGGACCCGCGCCTATTGCCGGTGCAGCACGATCTTGCTCGTCACGATGGCCTTGCCAGACGCGGGGTCTTTGTCCGTCGTCGTCAGCGTAAGGCCGCGAGAACCTGATTTCGTCAGGGATAGCTGGGCGTTGCGGTCGCCGTTGATGTCCTTTGCCCATCGGATTGCAAGGTTCAAGGCATTGCCGCTTCGCTTGCCCGAGAGCGTTGCCGGCCCGGAGCCGGCGCCGATATACGTGCCCTTGTAGGAACCGCCACGGCGCGTAAGGTCGGCATCAACCGACCGTGAGACGACGACGAGGCCCCGGCACGTCCCATTGAGCGAAAGCGAGTCAGCGGTTGCCGTGGATTGAAAGCGGCAGGTCACGTTGATCGGACCGCGATTGGTGCGCAGCCTCACCTGCCCCTTGCCTTCGTACTGTCCTTCCAGCGACGTGAGAAACTGTTCTTCGCTGGCTGTTGCCGGGTGAGCCTGCGTAAGCGCCAGGCCGCCGGCCAGAATGGCGAGAGAGATGCATTTCATGATCCGCTCCTTCGACATGATGGAGCGGTAAGGCGCCGGAGGGGAGGGAAGTTCCGTCGCGCGCGCCGCAGAAGTGCGCGCCGCTCCCTCCAACGCCAGCGTTTTGTCGGCAATGCATCAACACGCTGTGTCGGTCCGGCCTGGGGTTCCGCGCGTTGCCTGGCCAGCGCGAAGGACGGCCATGGCCGTGCCGTCCTCCGCAGGTTGGCATTTCATCCAATCCTTTATCAGCGCGGGACATGGCTCGAGCCTTGACCATCCAGTTAGCCCTCCCGATTGCGCCGATCAAACAAATGCTTGCCGGCGGGTGGCATCGGGTTTGTCCGTTCCACCGGGTGGCGTTCGCCCGTTCGCGGCCTCTTGTTTCCACCGTCCGGAACGCCATATTGCGGCTGAGATGAATGGAGACGCAGGCATGAGCGGTGGTGAGATCAAGCGGCCTGAAGAGGTTGTTGGTTACTGGTGCGAGACGCTGACGGCGAAGGACTGGTGGCAGTCGACACCGGCCCTCGACACGCATGTCCATGAGCGGTTTGCCGCGACGCATCTTGCGCTTTCGCGCCATATCGGCCCGGAATGGCGGGCAACGCCCGAGGCGCGGCTGGCGGCGATCATCGTGCTCGATCAGTTTCCCCGCAACATGTACCGCGCGTCGCCCATGGCCTTCGCGACCGACTGGATTGCGCGGCAGGAGGCGCGGCTGGCGCTGGAGGCGGGGGCGGACAAGCTGGTGGACTATGGTCGGCGGCACTTCTTCTACATGCCGTTCGAGCATTCGGAGGATCTTGCGGATCAGGATCTCTCCGTTTCCCTCTTCGAAGCGCATGGGGACGAGATGTATCTGGACTATGCCGTCCGTCACCGGGACGTCATCGCGGATTACGGTCGCTTCCCCCATCGCAATGCCTATCTCGGCCGCCCCTCGACGCCGGCGGAAGAAGCCTATCTTGCCGAACCGGGCGCCGGATTCTAGGGGCGTCCGGCTTTCAGCGGGTGCTGGTTCGAACGACGATTGATCCAGCGACTGGCAATTCGGTTTAAAATGGCCGCAATCATGGCTAGAAGAGTGCGGAATCGCCTGGTGGCGGTGCGTCTGTTTCTGTTCAGCGAGGCTGGCCTTTGCCGATCTTCCGTCTTCTCTCGGTCTTCTTCACGGTTCTCCTGCTCGCAGCCTCGCCGGTGCTCGCCCAGGCGGAGACGGCGCCGGCTTCCGAAACCACGACGCAGTTGCAGCAGGCCAATGCCGACCTCGACCGGGCGGGCGGGCAGCTCAATGCGATCCGCGAGCAGGTGGACAAATACAAGGACGACGATGCCCGCCTTGTCGACCTGAAGGTGCAGGCCGAAGCGTTGAACCGGTCGATCCTTGCCATCTCCGTTGCGACCCGGCCGCGGCTCGACGCCATCAAGGCGCGTCAGACCGAATTGGGCGACCCGCCGGCAGACGGTGCGCCGCCGGAGGCGGACGTGGTCGTCCAGGAGCGCAAGAAGCTCGCCACGGAGCGTAACGAGATCAACGCGCTGACCGGAGAGGCGGAAAATCTCTCCATCGAGGCGACGAAGCTTTCCAATCGCGTCACGGAAATCCGGCGGCAGCTCTTCACCGATGCGATCCTGAAGCGCACCGAGATCACCCCCGAGCTCTTCACGGAGGCGAGCGGCGCTATCGCCAAGGAAACGCAGACGCTGGGCCGCACCGTGACGGCGTGGCTGCAGTTCGTCTGGAAGTTCAAGCGCATGCAGCTTCTGGGCGCTGTCGCACTGTCGCTGATGGCGGCGCTCGTGCTGCTCTCCGGCAGCTACCGGCTGTTCTCTCCCTATATCACCCGCGTCGCGCAGCAGGAAAAACCGCACTATATCACGCGCCTCTCGGTCGCCTTCTGGTCGACGATCCTGCCGACCATGGCGGCGGCCGCCTTTGCCGGCGCGAGCTATTTCTTCCTCGACGCGTTCAAGGTGCTGCGCACGGATATCGCACCCATCGTGGCCATTGCGCTCGGCGTCGTCGTGGCGGTGTCCTTCGTGGCGCAGCTTGCCAATGCGGTGCTGTCGCCCGCTGACGGGCATTGGCGGCTGGTGCGCGTGTCGGATCGCGGCGCGCGGCGCCTGTGGCTGCTGATCGTCAGCATGGCCATGGTCAATGCCGCGGACTATTTCCTCGGCACGATCAGCGAGGTGCTCGGCTCACCGGTCGTTCTGACCGTGGTCAAGAGCTTCTGTGCCTCGATCA
Organism: Shinella sp. G-2; assembly: GCF_050172695.1. NCBI lineage: Bacteria > Pseudomonadati > Pseudomonadota > Alphaproteobacteria > Hyphomicrobiales > Rhizobiaceae > Shinella > Shinella sp. G-2. The sequence continues at coordinate 485,006 of NZ_JBBEYH010000001.1, forward strand.
TCATCGGCGTCCTGCTTGTCATTACCGCTTTCATCAAGCCGGTCCTGCATCAGGGCGAGTTGCCGGATGCGCCGGGCCGCCCCTGGCCGCGCTCGATCTTCGTGCTTCTGATCCTCACCGGCCTCGGCCTCATCTTCGCGTCCCTGCTCGGCTATGTCGGCATGGCGCGGTTCGTCGCCACGCAGATTGTCGTGACAGGCGCGGCGATCGTGACGATGTATATCGGCTTCCTCTCGGGACGCGCGGTCTCGGCGACGAACGCTTTTGCGGAAACAGGGGTCGGCAAGCGGCTGGAGGCCCGGTTCGGCCTCAGCCAGGTGACGCTCGATCAGGTGGGCCTTGCAGCCGGTCTTGCGATCTATCTCCTGATTTTCGTCTGCTTCGTGCCGCTCATCCTGATGCAATGGGGCTTCCAGTTCGCCGAGATCGAATCCTGGGCGTATCGCATCTTCACGGAAATCCGCATCGGCAGCATCACCATTTCGCTGGTCGGCATCCTCGCCGGCGTCGCGCTCTTCGCCCTCGGTCTCGTCGTCACGCGCTGGTTCCAGAAATGGGTGGACGGCAATGTGCTGGCGCGCAGCCAGGTCGATGCGGGTGTGCGCAACTCCGTGCGCACGGCGGTAGGCTATGCGGGCGTGGCGCTTGCCGGCCTCGTCGGCATTTCGGCGGCGGGCATCAATCTTTCCAGCCTCGCGCTTGTCGCCGGTGCCCTCTCGCTCGGTATCGGTTTCGGCCTCCAGAACATCGTGTCGAACTTCGTTTCGGGCCTCATCCTGCTTGCCGAGCGGCCGTTCAAGGTGGGCGACTGGGTGGTGGCGGGGACGACAGAAGGCTTCGTGCGCCGGATCTCTGTGCGTGCCACGGAGATCGAGACCTTCCAGCGCCAGACGGTGATCGTGCCGAACTCCGTGCTCATCAACGGCCAGGTCGGCAACTGGACCCATCGCAACAAGCTCGGCCGCGTCGAGATCGCGATCAGCGTGCATGCCAGCAACGATCCGCTGCAGGTTCGCGACATCCTCACCGAAGTGGTGCGCGGCCAGCAGGGGCTGTTGCGCAATCCCGAGCCGACCGTGGTCTTCCAGGCCTTCTCGTCGACGACGCTCGACTTCGAGATCCGCGCCTTCCTTGCCGATATCCTGAACGGCACGGGCGTGAAATCGGAACTGCGCGCCGCCATTCTGGAACGCTTCCGTGCCGAGGAGATCGCCATCGGAGCGCCCGCGGCGGCCGAGGTGCCGATCAAGATCTCGCCCGAGGGCGCAGAACTGCTCACCGTTCTTCTCGAACAGGCGACGGAAAAGGTGCGCCCGAAAGCGCCGCGCAAGCGCGGCAAGCCGGACGAAGACACGCCCGAGACCTGACGGCCCGCCAGGTTTCCGGCACATGAATGCCGCATTCACGCTGCATTCAGCCGCCCCCTCATAAAACACATGCAAATCCCATCGGGGAACGGTAGTGTTCCACCAGGGCTTTGAAGAGGGCGGCGCTGCGGCGCCGGGTGAAGATGAAGCGAATGATCATGATGCTTCTCGTGTCGGCTGCGGTGTCCGCTCCGGCCATGGCTGCCTCGGTGACCAACAAGGACGCCGACACGCAGGTTCTCGTCATCGTCGAGGGCGGCAACCGCGCCGAAGTCGCACTGGAGCCGGGCTCGACCGAGACCATCTGCCCCTCCGGCTGTTTCGTCACCCTGCCGAATGGCGACCGTATCGCCCTGAACGGCGGCGAAGAGGTCGAAATCGAAGGCGGTGCCGCCTCGGTCAAGTAAGCTTCCGACGAATGCCGGCGCGGCAAGAAAAGCCGCGTCGTTTGACTTTCGTCGCAAGGTTGCCGGCCACGGCCCGGCAATTGTTGCTGCCCGCGTTTTCATGCCCTCTAAATTTAACGCTTTTGCAAAGGGTTGTGGCTACCCCTTAACTTTGGGGAAAGTTCATACCACGAAGGCATATCATGGCGTTTATCGGCATTTCCGGGATGCAGTATTCCGGCGCGTCTCTCTCGCATCACCGTATTCTTGTTGCCGAAGACTCCAATGTCTTCACCTCCATGATCTCCAAGCGGCTGAAGGAGCTTTTCGACCTCGATGTCGAGATTTGCCGCAGCTTCGAGGAACTTGAACTTGCCTATGACAAGTCAAGCGAGAAGATCACGCTGGCGATCTCCAACATCAACCTGCCGGGCGCGGAAAACGGCGAGGCGCTGAACTATCTCGTCGACCTCTCCATTCCGACGATCGTCTTTACCGGCACGTTCCAGCAGACGACGCGCGACCAGCTGCTCTCCAAGGAGATCGTCGACTATATCCTCAAGGACAATGTCTTCGCGGTCGACATGCTGGCGGAATCGGTCTGCCGCTTCCTCACCAACCATCAGCACCATGTCCTGATCGTCGATGACAGCGCGACGGCGCGGGCCCTGCTTTCCACGCGTCTCAAGCGCTATAATTTCCGCGTCAGTGTCGCCGAGAACGGCTCGAGCGCGCTCGCGCTGCTGAAGGATCATCCGGATATCGGCCTGATGATCACCGACTACAACATGCCTGACATCGACGGCTTCGAGCTGACGCGGCGCATCCGCGGCACGCGCGGCTCGCACCAGCTACGCATCATCGGCGTGTCCTCCTCCACCGACCGCCTGCTCTCGGCGCGGTTCCTCAAGGCCGGCGGCAACGATTTCATCATGCGGCCGTTCATCGACGAGGAGTTCTACTGCCGCGTGAACCAGAACCTCGACACGCTGACCCAGATCCGCACGGCCCAGCAGCGCCTGAGCGCCTGAGGCGGCGCGCGGACGATCCACCCAGTTCTGTCCCTTACGTTACGTGAGATATTTCCCGGAGAATTAACCACTTGGTAAAACCGGTGGTTTGTAATGCGCGCAAACGGGAACTTCATCTAGGGTACTGGACGACGTGGGAGTGGATACCAATCCGCAGCGAGGGCCTGCATTCCTGCGCCATTCCGGCCAGCAGGTTTTGCTCGTGGAAGACTCGCGCATGTTTTCCACGGCGCTCAAGTACCGTCTGGAAAAAGAGCTCGGCGTCACCGTCACCCATTGCCCCAGCATGGCGGCGGTGCGGGCGATCTTCCAGGCCGATGCGCCGGAATTCTCGCTCGCCGTTCTCGATCTCAATCTGCCGGATGCGCCCAATTGCGAGGCGCTCGACTATGTGATCTCCAAGGGCATCGCGCCGCTGGTGTTCACCGGCTCGTTCAGCGATGCCACGCGCGACCATATCCTGGCGAAGAACGTGCTGGATTACGTCGTCAAGGACAGCCCGGCCGCCATGCAGCAGCTCGTGCTTGCCGTCGACCGCATCCTGACGAGCGGCAAGACCCAGGTGCTCGTCGTCGATTCCGATCCGGAAAGCCTGCAGCAGCAGATCAATCTCATCGCCAAGCAGCGTTTCCAGATCATCGCGGTGGAAAGCGGCGCGGCGGCGCTCGATGCCCTCGACAGCCATGCCGGGATCGACATGGTCGTCGCCGACCTCGATCTTGCCGACATGGACGGCTTTGCGCTGCTGTCCGAAATCCGCCAGCGGCATGGCGACGACACGGTGCGCGTCGTCGGTCTTTCGACCTCGGACGACCGCATGGTGGCCGCCCGCTTCCTGCGGGCCGGCGGAGACGAATACATTCAGAAACCCTTCCTCGTCGAAGAGTTCAACAGCCGGATCTTCCACGTCGCGGCGATCCAGAAGCGCGTGCAGTCGCTGCACCGCATTGCCGCGCGGGACTACCTTACCGACATCTACAATCGCCGCTACTTCTTCGAGACGGGGCCGCGACTGGTGGATCAGGCGCTGCGCCGCGGGGAGGCCATGTCGATCGCCATCCTCGACATCGACCATTTCAAGCGTCTCAACGACACCTACGGCCATGAGGTCGGCGACGTCGTGCTGAAGGCCGTTTCCCGGCGTCTCAAGCACCGGGTGGATGGACGTCATCTGCTCGCGCGCCTCGGCGGCGAGGAATTCGGCATCATCTTCAACGGCCTGGCGCTGGACGATGCGCTGGATTACTGCGAGCGGCTGCGCGAAGATCTCGCGGCCCATCCGATCAATGCGGACGGAGAGGCGCTGACCATCACCGTTTCCGCGGGCCTTGCCGCCATTTCGGAGCGGGAAACCTTCGACAATTATCTCAATGCCGCCGACCAGTTCCTCTACATGGCCAAACATGCCGGCCGGAACCGCGTCTTCTCCGAGCTGTCGCTGGTGAGCGCGCTGGCAAGCTAGGGGTATTACTCGACGCCGAAGCGATGTCGCTTCGGCTGGATATGCTCAAAAAGCCCCGCCGGCGACGGCGGGGCTTTCGTCTCGAGGGTTGTCAGCGGGCGATGGCCGAAAGCGTCAGCTTGCGCTCTGCGCGTTCCTGCTGGGGCGAACGGTTGTAGAGTTCGCGGTAGCACTTGGAGAAGTGCGAGGCGGACACGAAGCCGCAGGCGACGGCCACTTCCACGACCGGCATGGAAGACTGCACCAGCAGGTGCCGCGCGCGGTCGAGGCGGATTTCGAGATAGTAGCGGGCAGGCGAGCGGCCCATCTCCTGGCGGAACAGGCGCTCGATCTGGCGGCGCGAGAGATCGGCGCTGTCGGCGATCTCCAGAAGCGACAGCGGCTCTGCGAGGTTCTTTTCCATGAGTTCGATGATCGACAGAACCTTGGCGTTCTGCACGCCAAGGCGCGCGCGCAGCGGCAGGCGCTGGCGGTCGTGCGGCCCGCGCACGCGGTCGGTGAGAGCCTGTTCGCAGACGCGGTTGACGAGGTTTTCGCCGAAATCCTGGTCGATGAGGTTCAGCATCATGTCGAGCGAGGCGGTGCCGCCGGCACAGGTATAGATGTTGCTGTCGATTTCGTAGAGATCGGCATAAACGTCGGCCTGCGGGAAGGCCTCGGCAAAGCCCGGCAGGTTTTCCCAGTGGATGGCGCAGCGCTTGCCGGACAGGAGGCCCGCCTGGGCGAGCACATGGGCGCCCGTACAGAGCGAGCCGACCGCGATGCCGCGGTTATAGACTTCGCGCAGCCAGGCGTTGACCGACTTGTTGGAGAAATCCTCGACATAGATGCCGGAACAGACCAGCACCATGGAGGGACGGTTCTCGCCGCCGAGATACTTGCGCTCGTCGGCGAGCGAGGAGTTGACCTCGATGCCGATGCCGCTGGAGGAAAGCACCTGCTGGCCGTCCGTGGAGGCGAGGCGCCAGGTATAGGCTTCATAGCCGAGCATGCGGTTGGCGATGCGCAGCGTCTCGATGGCCGCCGAAAAGGGCAGCATGGAGAAGTTGGGCACGAGGAAGAAGACCAGAGAACGCTTCTTGACGTTTTGCTTGTTCATCGGGATGTCCATGCTGAGGGGGCGGATGTCGCAATCGTCGCAGGCGAAACGGCCGTCGCGCTAGCATTTTTGCGACGGAGAAAAGGATGGTTGCGACTGATGTATCGGATGCATCGTTGAAATGTCAGGGCCTTGCGGCGGAATTGCGGCTGGCCCACCTTCCTTGCACATTTGCGACCTTGCCGGCGGCAGCGTCAGATTGCGACAGCCGCATTCCGACACGCGTTCCGGTTTGACAAGGCGCTTCGGTCCCGCCAAAACGAACCGACTTGCGGGGAGGACGGCCATGCTGCCAGACGGATACTCTGACGTGCCGGCGGGAAAGCTCGCCGCCGTGGTCACCTGCCTGGAGATGCGGGCGGCGCCGGCGCCGCGTGGCGATCCCGCACAACCCGGCATCACGCTGGAACGCATCGAGCGGCCGGACATCACCTGGTATCGCGATCTCTACAGGCGCATCGGCGCCGACTGGCTCTGGTCGTCTCGCCTTTCTCCCGCCGACGAAGACCTTGCGGCGATTCTCCACCACCCGGATGTCGAGGTTTACGCGGTGATGGCGAATGGGCGCGGCGAGGGGCTCCTGGAACTCGACTTCCGTGCGGCGGGCGCCTGCGAACTCGCGTTTTTCGGCCTGACGACGGCGATCATCGGCAACGGGACGGGGCGGTGGTTGATGAACCGGGCGATTGCGCGCGCCTGGTCGCGGGAGGGTTCGGCCATCGGGCGCTTCTGGGTGCATACCTGCACGCTGGATTCGCCGCAGGCGCTCGGCTTCTACCTGCGCTCGGGCTTTGTGCCGGTGGAGCGTCAGGTCGAGGTTTTCGACGATCCGAGGCTGACGGGCGTGCTGCCGGAAACGGCCGCGCCGCATATTCCCATTCTGAGGCCCTAAAAGAAAACCGCCGGAGAGACTTTGAAGGTCAGCTCCGGCGGTGTCTGGCGTCGTCGTCTTTCGGCGGATTGCCGTTACAGGCGTCCGTCATCGCGTCGTCTTGTCGAACGAGCGGAAACCGATGTCCTTGCGCTGGTCGTAGGACAGGCTTTCGATTTCGCGTTCGACGCGGTAGCGGCGCCAAGCGGCGGCGATCCGCAGGGAGAGTTCACGCAGGATATGCGACAGGCTACCGGCATCGCGGGTGCTTGCTGCACGCCGGACCGGACGATGTTCCAATGCAATTGCCATTTCCAGGGTTCCTTTCGAGCTTGGGAGGAATCGAAAGGTCGCGACCTTGATCGTGACTATCTCGCACCCTCACGCATCAATCAAACGAATATATTTGATTGGATTGATCAGTTGTCTTCATGCTTCATAAGAGCAGGCCAGTTGATGTCCTGCTGCAGATAGTCCGGCAGTTGGGACAATTCTTCGGCCGTGTGGCGAACCGTGACGCGCCGCCGATGGGCTTCGATAGCGTCGCCCACGAAGCGCCGTATTGCGTAGTAGAATCCGTTTCCGCGGGCGAGAACGGCGAGATCGGCGCCGGTTTTGAACGATTTTAGCGTGTTCATGGCGTTTTTCCTTCCATTCGATTGCTTTGCAGATTGACTATCCGCCCATCTCGGTTTTCAATCAAACGAAATGAAGTGACGCTTTACTTCAGAATTTCTGATCCATGGAGGCAGGCAATGAATCTGCTGATGCGCCAGACGCTCCCCTTGCTGGAGCTCGATATCCTGAAAACATTCGTGGCGATTGCCGAGACCGGCAACTTCACCACGGCCGCCGAGACGGTCCATCGCACGCCGTCGGCCGTGTCCATGCAGATCAAGAAGCTGGAGGAGCTTCTGGGCTGCACGCTGTTCCGGCGCGATGCGCGCTCGGTGGTGCTGACCCATCATGGCGAGGTTCTGTTGTCCTATGCGCGACGGCTGATCGCGCTCAGCAACGAGGCGGTGTCGCGCTTCATGATGCCGGAAATGAACGGCGTCGTGCGACTCGGCGCGCCTGACGATGTCGGCGAACTCATCCTGCCGGAAGTGCTGCGCCGGTTTGCCGAGACCTATCCGTCAATCGCCGTCAATGTCTCCATCGAGAACAGCGCGAACCTGCGCCGTGCGGTCGCCGAACGCCGGCTGGATCTCGCGATCTTCAACGCGACGGACGGCACGATCCCTGTTCCCGGCGAAATCCTGCTCAAGGAGCAGCTCGTCTGGGCCGGCAAGAATTGCGGCACGGCGCACCTGAAAAACCCGCTGCCGGTCTCGGTGTGGGAAGAGGGCTGCATCTGGCGCGCCCGCGCGCTGGAGGAGCTGAGCCGGTCGGGCCGCGATTTCCGCGTCGCCTATTTCTGCGCCCATCATATGGGCCAGCGCGCGGCCATCCGCGCCGACCTTGCCGTCGCGCCGCTCGCCCGCTTCCTCGTCGGCGACGACATGGTGGCGCTCGGGGAGAAGGACGGCCTGCCGGATCTTGGCAGCTACCTTATCGGCCTTGTCGTCAGCGAGGAGGCGGAAACGCCGGCGCAGGCCGTCGCCGACTATATCCGCGCGGCCTTCGCCCGCATGGAGCGCCGGCCGATGGATATGCTGCAGGTCGCCTGCTGAGCAGGCGCCCCACTTATTCGTAGGTGTAGGAAGCGCACATTTCCGCATCGCTCTCCGGCGCATCCTCCGTCGAGAAGACGGCGACGACCGTTGCACTGTTGTCGCTCGTCGCCCAGGAGGCGACATAGGTCACCGGTGCGCCGCAGAGGTGGTTGCCGTTGAGCAGCACCGGGTCCTTCGGCTCGGCGACGCTGTAGACCGATGCGCCGGTGACGCGATTGCCGTCCACCACGAACGTATCGCCGATCAGCTGGTCGAAGGTAATCTGCTCGCCGTTCTCGAACGTGATGCCGAAATCGTCGAATTCGATGTCGCCGGTGATCGACATCGCCGTGTTGCTGATGGCCGCGTAGGTATCGGCGAAGGCCGGCGCGGCGAGGCCGAGGGAAAGGGCGAGAGCGAGAAGACGAAGCATGGAGAGATCCTTAGAGTTTGTCAGGGAAAAATGGGAACCGGTTTTCCCGAAAAGACAAACGAAAACAGAAGAATTTGGAGCATGTCTGGTTCAATCTGAACCTGACATGCTCTAGTAGCGGCGGCAGCTCATCGTACGGCTGCTTTCCGACGAGGAGAAGTCCAGCGCATCCGATGTGATCTGTGAAAGCGTGATATAGACCTCGTCGGAGAGGAAGAGCGTGTAGGACCCGTCCGAGCCTTCCTGGACCTCCTGCACGTCGAAACTCTCGTCGCCGATGCTGTAGACCGTCGAGGTGAAGACGAAGGGCGCGCCGTCGCATTCCCATTCGCCTGTGAAGGGATAGTCTTCCTCAGCCCGGGCATTGCCGCTGACGGCAAGAAGCAGGAGGCTGGCGGCGGCGAGGCGGGCAAGCGGCATGGCGGGGCTTTCCGATCCGGGAGAGAGGGGCTGCACGATCGATGGAATCGACGTGCGAGGTCCATATCCTATTCTCCCAGCATGCCGATAAACCGCCGGAAACAAAGCAGAATTCGTGAGGGTGGTTTACGGACATGGTAACCGCGGCCGAGGGCCGCGGCTATAATACCTATTCGCGGCTGCGCCGGCGGCGACGACCGCCCCCTTCGCCGCCGCCGTCATCGGCAAGCACCTTGCGCTCCGGCAGCGCGACGACCTTCGCCAGTTCCGGGAAGGCGTCCACCTTGTTCGGCATCGCCATGGCGTTGACGAAGAGCTGCTGGAAGTTCGGCTCGAGCGCGGTCTCGATCTTCTCGATGCGGGCGACGGTCTTCTCGATTTCGCGGCGGTGGTCGCGGTTGAGCAGCGCCATCAGCGCGCCGGTTCCGGCGGCATTGCCGACGGCCTTCACTTCGGCAAGATCGCAGTCCGGGATGAGGCCGAGCACCATGGCGTATTTCGGATCGATGAAGGAGCCGAAGGCGCCCGCGAAGCGGATCGTATCGACATGTTCGACGCCCTGCTTTTCCATCAGGAGCTTGATGCCGGCATAAAGCGCGGACTTGGCGAGCTGGATGGCGCGGATGTCGTTCTGCGTCACCGTGATGCGCGGTTCGCCGTCATGCAGCAGATAGGAGAAGGTGCGGCCGTTCTGCAGGATGCGCGCGCTGCGCTCGCCCATCGAGCCGTCGACCACGCCGTCCTCGGAGATGATGCCGGAGAGGTACATTTCCGCGACCACCTCGATGATGGCCGAACCGCAGATGCCGGTGACGCCGACGCTGGCGGCCGCTTCCGCGAAACCGTCCTCGTCGGACCACTTGTCGACGCCGATGACGCGGAAGCGCGGCTCCAGCGTGGCGGGATCGATGCGCACGCGCTCGATGGCGCCGGGGGCGGCGCGCTGGCCGGAGGAAATCTCCGCGCCTTCGAAGGCGGGACCGGTCGGCGAGGAGGCCGCCACGACGCGGTCCTTGTTGCCGAGCACGATTTCCGCGTTGGTGCCGACGTCGACGAGCAGCATCATGCGATCCTGCCGGTAGGGGCCTTCCGCCAGCGTCGCGCCCGCCGCATCCGCGCCGACATGGCCGGCGATGCAGGGCAGCGTATAGAGCCGCGCACCGCGGTTCACGTCGATGTCGAGCTCATGCGCCCAATATTGCAGCGCGCCGGAGACGGCGAGCGCAAAGGGCGCCTGGCCGAGTTCAGTCGGATCGATGCCGAGGAAGAGATGGTGCATGATGGGATTGGCGACGAACACCATGTCGAGAATGTCGTGCCGGTCGACCTCGCCCTCGGCGCAGACCTTGCCGATCAGGCCGTTGACCGCCTCGCGCACCGCCTTGGTCATGGCTTCCCGGCCGTCCGGGTTCATCATGACGTAGGAGACGCGGCTCATCAGGTCCTCGCCGAAGCGGATCTGCGGGTTCGACGTGCCCGAAGAGGCGACGATGCGGCCGGACAGCAGCGAGACGAGATGCATGGCGATGGTCGTCGAGCCGATATCGCAGGCAATGCCGTAGGCCTCGTTCTTGAGGCCGGGCCAGAGACCGACGATGAAGGGGCGCGAGGAATCCATGTCGCGGTGGATGGCGGCGGTCACGCCCCAGTTGCCCTTGCGCAGGATCGACTGCACCTGCGGGATGAGGTGCGGGGCGATGAGCAGGTCCTTCCAGCCCCAGTCCTTTTCCAGCATCACCTTCAGCCGGTCGAGATCGCCGAGGGGCTTGTGCATGTCGGGCTCGTCCACCTCGACATAGCAGAGCTGGATGGCGGCGTTGCGCTCGATGACGCGGTCCGTCGCGGCCTTGCGGACGACCTGCGCATTGATGACCGTATCCTGCGGCACGTCGACGACGAGGTCGCCGAGAATGAGCGCGGAGCAGGAGAGGCGGCGCCCGTCCGGCAGGCCACGGATCTTTTCGTAGCGCTCTTCCTTCGGGCCCTTTTCCGAGATGTGGTCGAGCGAGGAGATGATCTTGTGCTTGGCGAAGTTGCCTTCCTGCACCTCGATCTGACAGCGCCCGCAAGTGGCGCGCCCGCCGCAGACGCTTTCGACATAGACACCGAGCTTGCGTGCGGCTTCGAGCACGGGCGTTCCCACCGGGAAACGGCCGCGCTTGCCCGAGGGCATGAAGAGGACCAGCGGTTCCTTTGCCGAAGCTTCCGTCATATTGGTCTCCCTCTCGCCTTCAATGCGCATCGCTCGTACTCTCTCTTGCGGATAAATCCCCGCACCTAGCCCTTCTTGCCGGCGAGGCGGCGCACATTGCGGCGCACGCGTTTGCCGTAGGGCTTCAATGCGGCTTCGGAAACGGCGCGGGCCGTGGTCTCGGGCGTTGCCGCCGTCATCATGGCCTTTGCCAAAGCAAAATTGGCTGCCATGGCGCTTTCCGCCGCGGCAGCCATCTTCTCGGTGACCATTCGGGTCATTTCGGCGGTGTTCTGCGTCGAACCCGTCAGCGTCGCCATGCCCATCTCGTGGCAGCGCATGGCGATCACGAGGGGCGCCTCCAGCCAGAGGCTGAAGGCGTCGCGACGAAGCTGACGCCCGCCGGCCACGTTATTCGCGTGCCGCGCCGGCGCCGGCGCGGGCTGCACGACCACCGCGGCGACCACCACCGGCAGCCGGGGCTGCGGCGGCGGCAGCCGTCGCGCCGCCTTCGGCGGGCTTGTGGTCGCGGTAGGTCATGATCCAGTTGGTGCAGTTCGCGTCCGCGCCGTTCAGGACGTTGGCGGCGCGCACGGCTTCCATTTCCTGCGGGCGGCAGGGGTTCATGATGGCGGACGTCATGCCGGCGCCGATGACCATCGGGATGAAGCCGGCATTGATGCCGTGGCGGTGCGGCAGGCCGAAGGAGATGTTCGACAGGCCGCAGGTCGTGTTGACCTTGAGTTCGTTGCGCAGGCGATAGAGAAGCTGGAAGACCTGGCGGCCGGCGTCGCCCAGCGCGCCGATCGGCATGACGAGCGGGTCGACGACGATGTCGTGCGGCTTGATGCCATGGTCCATGGCGCGCTCGACGATCTTCTTGGCGACGGCGAAGCGCACGTCCGGATCCATGGAGATGCCGGTCTCGTCGTTGGAGATGGCGACGACCGGAACGTCGTACTTCTTGACGAGCGGCAGGATGGCCTCGAGCTTTTCTTCCTCACCCGTGACGGAGTTCACCAGCGGGCGGCCCTTGGCGACCTTCAGGCCGGCCTCGATGGCGGCGGTGACGGAGGAGTCGATCGCGAGCGGGATGTCGACGAGGCCCTGGACGATCTCCAGCGTCTGGACGAGCAGGCCCGGTTCGGTCTCGTTCGGGTTGACCGAGGTCACGCCCGCATTGATGTCGAGCATCGTGGCGCCGGCGGCGACCTGTTCCAGTGCGTCCTTGATGACGGTCTCGAAGTTGCCGGCCTGCATTTCCGCGGCCAGCTTCTTGCGGCCGGTCGGGTTGATGCGTTCGCCGATAACGCAGAAGGGCTGGTCGAAACCGATGACGATTTCGCGGGTGGCCGAGGCGACGATGGTGCGTGTCATGAAGGATCCTCTGGGGCAGGGCGCTGGTTCTGGTCTAGCGCGCGATTTCCGGTGTTACAAGCGGCAAGCCGGCGTCAGGCCGGCGCGCCTTCAATGGGGGTGATGGGCGGCTTTTTCCGCCATTTGCTGCTGGTCCTGCTCCTGGCCGTTGCGCGCCGCCTCGATGCGCTCGGCAACGAGCTGGTCCACAGGGTTCGGCTCGCGCTTCCAGGGCTGGCGGCCCTTGAGGACGCCGGAATCATGCACCATTTCCGCGACATATTCTTCCTGGCGGTAGGCCATGACGTGAATGCCGGAAACGCCCTCGATCTCCTTCACCTCGTTGATGATGTCGATGCAGAGCTGCTTGCCTTCCTTCTTCTGGTCCTGGGCGCCTTCCAGGCGCTTGATGACCGCGTCGGGAATGTGGATGCCGGGCACGTTGGAACGGATCCACTTGGCCGTCTTGGCGGAGGCCATCGGGCCGACGCCGACGAGGATGTAGCACTTCTCGTGCAGGCCGAGGTCGCGCACCTTCTTCATGTATTCCCGGAACATCGGCACGTCGAAGCAGTACTGGCTCTGCACGAACTGCGCGCCGGCCTCGATCTTCTTGGCAAGGCGATAGGGGCGGAAGTCGTAGGGCGGGGCGAAGGGGTTGATCGCCGCACCGAGGAAGACCTTCGGCGGCGTCGTCAGCTTGCGGCCCGACAGGAACTTGGAATTGTCGCGCATGATGCGCACGGTTTCGAGCAGCGACATGCAGTCGAGGTCGAAGACCGGCTTTGCGCCCGGTTGATCGCCGGCCTGCACGCCGTCGCCGGTGAGGCACATGATGTTGCACACGCCCATGGCGGCCGCACCCAGGACGTCGCCCTGGATGGCGATGCGGTTCTTGTCGCGGCAGGCGATCTGCATGATCGGCGCATAGCCCATGCGGGTCAGCAGCGCGCAGATGCCGACGGAGGACATGTGGCAGTTGGCGCCGGAGGCGTCGACCGCGTTGATGCCGTCCACCCAGCCGTCGAAGATCGCGGCGCGCTCGTAGACGTCTTCCGGGTTGGCGCTGTCAGGCGGGTTGAGTTCCGTCGTGACGGCGAATTCGCCGCGGCGCAGGACGCGCTCCAGGCGGCCGAGCGAGGAGTGGCCGGGAAGCGGATCGAGCGGCAGGTGGACGCCGAGCGGGTTTTCGTCGAGATGCGCCATGCGTCAAGCATCCTTTCCGGCGGAGGCGGCGGCTTCCTTGGCCGCGGCGGCTTCGGCCGTCACGCGCAGCCAGGAGGAGGTTTCCCGCAGTGACTGGTTCACCGGCTTCTGCACGTTCATGATGGCGTTCCCGTTGGACATGTTCTGCGAGCCCTTCCACGCCTGGACCCAGACGCAGGGCATGTCCGGTTCCACTTCGCAATTGCCGTTGGCGCGCACGCCGCCGCAGGGGCCGTTGCGAAGCTGCTTGGGACAGTTCATCGGGCAGGACATGCCCGTGGAGGACAGCGCGCACTGGCCGCACATGCGACAGTCGAAGAGAAAGCCCTTCACATGACGCTCGACGAAGGTGATCGGCCGCTCCACGCGCTGGTAGCCGAAGAGCTTCCAGACCGGGTGCAGCAGCAGGAAGGCCTCGGCGAAGCGATTGTAGAACCACTCGAAGAAGCGCGAATTGCGCACGGCCCATAGGCGGATGGTGTATTTGTGGCGCGAGCGGCGGCTCGGAGAGACGCCGGCCGGCGTGAAGGCGCCGGTGGCGGCCTTCTTGGCGGGCGCGGCATTGCCGGGTTTCTGGACGGCGTCAGCCATTGTCGCGGCCTCCGGCCTTCACGAGGGCGACGAGGCGTTCGCGGTCATAGGCGGCTTCCAGTTCGGCGGCGGCCCTGTCGGCTTCCGCCTCGAGGTCGTCGGAGACCGGCACCGGATCGGCCTTGCGCCACTCGGCGAGATAGTCGTCCGTCTCGGCGGCGCCGGTGCGCATGGCGCACATGTCGATCGCTTCGGTAAAGCGCAGCGACAGCTCCCGCTTGGCGTTCGTACGGCCCTTCTTGATGATGACCTGGGCGGGAATGTCCCGCCAGTAGACGATGATGCGGTCTGCCATGTCAAAATTCTCCTCGCCCTGACAATGCTTTCTGGCCGCGTCGCGGGCTTCACTCGCCACGACTGCCCCATGCTCAAAAACGACGCGGGATTTTCCGTCCCCGGGGATTTACCAGATGCCGCGGGTCACGCCGTTCCAGAGCCAGGTCCAGATCGGCGGATGATACCATTGCCGCGAGGGCCCGGCTATTTTCAAAGGCTTGAGGTTGCCGGTAACGGCATCCCGCAGGCTTTCGACGATGATGCCGGTCGCCGCCGCCGTCTGGAGTAGCGGATAGGTGTGCATCGTGTCGCGTTTGGATGGTTTCAGTCTTATCTGGTGAAGCACGCCGCCCGTATCGACGCCGGCATCGACGAGGTGCACCGTCGTGCCGAAATTCGCCTCGTCCGCCAGGACGCGCGACCAGTAGCCGCCCTGCAGGCCGCGATATTGCGGATTGATGCCGGCATGGAGGTTGAGCACCGGGCAGGCGACCGCCGCGAGCGTTTCGGCCTTCAGCATGCGCGTGCTGACGAGGAGAAGGGCGGCAGGCCTGATCTCGCCCATCACCGTCACGAATTCCGCGCTGTTGGCGGAGGGAACGGCGATACGGCGAATTGTCGAATCTCTCCGGTCGTTTGCGCCGAACTCCTCAAGGATTTCCGCAATGCGCGCCGTGGTGAAGCGCTTGCCGTATTTCGAGACCACCATGGTCGCTAGCTGCCCCAAGGCCTGCAGCCAGCCGAGCTTCTTCGCCCGACGCCGGATGAAGAGCTTCTTCGATTCGGGCTGTTCCTCGATGACCACGAGATCCGGAAAGGCGGCCTTGACGGCATTGACGACGATTTCGGGATTCTGGCCGGGCTGGATCAGCATGGCGATAGTCGGAGACGTCATTGCGTGGCCCTGTCCGTTCGCGTTCGCCCCGGCCACCTGTTTCTCCCGGAAGCGGAGAAAACGGGCGTGGGGCATTCGAGCCGCACTGTTACGCAAGACGCTTATCGCCGCCTTAAGGCAGCGCGAAAATCCAGCGGAAAGGGATGATTATGCCTTCAGCAGTTCCGCCGTCAGGTCGCCATAGCCGGTGAAACGGTATTCATAGGCAAGACCGAGATAATCCGCCGCTTCCCTGGCCTTCTGTTGCAGGCCCTCATCCTCGACCTGCGAGAGATAGACGAGCTTGGTGTAGTTGCCGAAATACATGTCCTTGAGCTGCGGATGCCGGTCGAGGCCGAGAGGCTCGATGACGAAGGCGCGGAACTGGCGGGCGAGAAAATCGGTGAGGAAGAAGGAGGTGACGTCGTCGTCCTTCGCCGCGAAGGCCTCGTTGCCGGCGAAGAAGGAATAACAGTGCGGCCCGGCGATGCGCTCGACGCCCTCGCGCTCGCAGAGCCGGTCGAGCAGGCCGCCCGTGCCGCAATCCGCATAGCCGACGAAGATGCGCGTGAACCCTTCCGCCCGTGCTTCGGCAATCGCCTGCTCGACGCCGGGCGCGATCTTTTCGGGATGGGCGTGCCAGATGGCGGGAAGACAGAGGAGGTCAATGTGTTCCAGCCCGTTCGCCTGGCGAATGGCGAGGACTTCGCGTGCAATGGCGCCGCAGGCGATGATGCGGACTTTTTCCGCGTTCGCGCGTTCCCCTTTGGGACTTGCTGCTCTAACTTCCGAATCGATGTCATTCATGAGGAGGATCCTGTCATGACCGCGAAACATATTGCCCGTCTCGGCGTCATGCTTGCCGCGCTCGTCGTGCTGAGCGCCTGCGGAAACACCATTCGCGGCGTAGGCCGGGATACGGCCAATGCCGTGGACGCAACCCAGGACGCCGGACGTCGGGTCGCACGGTCCGTCAACTGACAGATCATAGTCGAAGGGCGCCGGTGCAAGACCGGCGCCCTTCTTAATTTCAGCCGGCAAGCATGTTGTGCTTGCGCTTCATGAATTCCTTGGCCGTTTCCACCGCCACGGCCGCGTCGCGGCAGTAGGCATCGGCGCCGACGGCCTTGCCGAATTCCTCGTTCAGCGGCGCGCCGCCGACGAGAACGACGTAGTCGTCGCGCAGGCCCTTTTCCTTCATCGTGTCGATGACGACCTTCATGTAGGGCATGGTGGTCGTCAGCAGGGCGGACATGCCGAGAATGTCGGGCTGTTCGCGCTCGATGGCTTCGAGGTAGTTCTCGACCGGGTTGTTGATGCCGAGGTCGATGACGTCGAAACCAGCGCCTTCCATCATCATGCCGACGAGGTTCTTGCCGATGTCGTGGATGTCGCCCTTGACGGTGCCGATGACCATCTTGCCCTGCTTCGGCGCGCCGGTGGCGGCAAGCAGCGGACGCAGGATCGCCATGCCGGCCTTCATCGCATTGGCCGAAAGCAGAACTTCCGGAACGAAGAGAATGCCGTCGCGGAAGTCGACGCCGACGATGCGCATGCCTTCGACGAGAGCCTGGGTGAGAACGTCATAGGGTGCCCAGCCGCGCTCGAGCAGGATGTTCGTGCCCTCTTCGATCTCTTCCTTGAGGCCGTCGTAGAGGTCGTCGTGCATCTGCTGCACAAGCTCTTCGTCGGAGAGATCGGCGAGAATGATTTCGTCGTCAGACATGTTGGTTCCTCGTCTCCATTGGCACTGCGGTCGCAGGTTCGTCGTACAAGGAATATCCTTCCTCTTGCGCGAACCTGATTTTGAAAGCGACGTCGCATACAGCGAAAAGCGACCCGCCGAACGCTTGTTTCCTCCTTACTCCGTAAAGCCGTGAATTGACAGTGCAAACAGGAGAAGAGCGCTACGATGTCCGTCGCAATCCCGCTATAGTCCTTGCGGCATCGGTATCCAGCGTGCGCCACCGCTTGGCGCATTGAGAACCGCCCTCTACCGGCGGCTTGCTAGCATAGGAAAAGAGGCGTGTTCGGGCGCCGTAAGAACAAGACGAAAAGGGGCCCTCGGGCACCGGAACTAACCAAGGAAAGACGGATCATGAGCGACGATATCCAGCAGGTGGCAGGCGAAGGCGGTGGTCGCCGTTCGCGTGAGGGTCGCGGCGCGGCCGCACGGCGCGCATCGCGCACCGGGGGCGGTCCGGGCCCGTCGCTGCCCTACATCACCCGCAAGATCAAGGAATACGAGGTCCTCGACGAAGAAGGCCTGTCGCTGATCGAGCGCAATGCCGACCGGGTTCTGGAAGAGATCGGCATCGAATTCCGCGAAGACCCGGAAGCCCTTGCCCTGTGGAAGGAAGCCGGCGCGGACGTGCGCGGCGAGCGCGTGCATTTCCCCAAGGGACTTTGCCGCGAACTGCTGAAGACCGCCCCGTCCGAGTTCACCTGGCATGCCCGCAATCCCGAGCGCAGCGTGCATATCGGCGGCAAGGCCACCGTCTTCGTGCCGGTCTACGGCCCGCCCTTCGTGCGCGACCTCGACGGCAACCGCCGCTATGCGACGATCGAGGACTTCCGCAATTTCGTGAAGCTCGCCTATATGGCGCCTTCCATGCATTCCTCGGGCGGCACGGTCTGCGAGCCGGTGGACGTTCCGGTGAACAAGCGTCACCTGGACATGGTCTACACCCACCTGAAATATTCCGACAAGCCGTTCATGGGTTCCGTCACCGCGCCGGAACGCGCGGAAGACTCCATCGCCATGGCAAAGATCGTGTTCGGCGACGAATTCGTCGAAAACAACACGGTCATGATGAACCTGATCAACGCCAACTCGCCGATGGTCTTCGACGAGACCATGGTGGGCGCGCTCAAGGTCTATGCCCGCCATAACCAGGCCTGCGTCGTCTCGCCGTTCATCCTGTCGGGCGCCATGAGCCCGGTCACGGTCGCCGGCACGCTGACGCAGATTCTCGCCGAAGTTCTCGCCGGCGCCTCCTTCACCCAGCTCATCCGCAAGGGTGCGCCGGTTCTGTTCGGCACCTTCGCGGCCTCGATCTCCATGCAGTCGGGCGCGCCGACCTTCGGTTCGCCGGAGCCCTCCCTCGTCTCCTACGGCGCGGCCCAGCTCGCCCGCCGTCTCGGCATCCCGTTCCGTACCGGCGGTTCGCTCTGTGGTTCGAAGATCCCGGACGCGCAGGCCGCCCACGAATCGGCCAACACGCTGAACATGACGCTGCTCGCCGGCACCAACTTCGTGCTGCACGCCGCCGGCTGGCTGGAAGGCGGCCTCGTCGCCTCCTACGAGAAGTTCATGATCGACCAGGACCAGCTCGGCATGCAGCAGAAGTTCGCCGAGGGCATCGACCTCTCGGAGAATGCCCAGGCGCTCGACGCCATCCGCGAAGTCGGCCCTGGCAGCCACTATCTCGGCTGCGCCCATACCCAGGCCAACTTCCAGACCGCCTTCTACCGCTCGCCGCTCGCCGACAACAACTCGTTCGAGCAGTGGGAAATCGAAGGCCAGAAGCGCATCGAGGACCGCGCCAACGCGCTTTGCCGCACCTGGCTGGAAAGCTACGAGGCACCCTATCTCGATCCGTCCATCGACGACGCCCTGCTCGCCTTCATCAAGGGGCGCAAGGACTCGATGCCGGACGCCTTCACCTGAAAGGGTCCCGATCGCGCCAGGGAGCAAGGCGGAGCGACGCGGGTGGCGGACATGATTCAGAAGGAAGTCTGGCGCCCGCATTATGAACTCAAGGGGGACGTGACCAAGTGAGGCCGCGTCGCCCCGCGTTTGAAGAAATCCGTGCGGCTCTTGAGCCGCACGGTCTTTTTTTGCGCGGCTTCGTGAATTTCTCCGAGGGCGAAGCCGCCCCGCTTCTGGCGGACGGTCGTCCTGCCGCCAGCGTCCTTCTCGTCGGCAATATCGGCAGCGCCTTCTGGCCGGCCTTCACCCGCTGGCGTGCGGCGCAGCCGGATCGCGGCGGCACCGACCCGCTCGACACTTGGTCGAAGACTGTTCTCCGCCCGATTGCGGACGCGCAGACCGCCACCGCCTGGTTCCCTTCCGACCCGCCCTGGCAGCCCTTCCAGCAATGGGCCATGCGCGCGGAAGGCCTGAAAGCCTCGCCGCTCGGCATCCTCATCCATCCCGTCTACGGTCTTTGGCACGGCTATCGCGGCGCGCTCGGTTTTGCGGAGAGGATCGATGCGGCGCTCCCGGACATGCAACCGCATCCCTGTAACCGCTGTCCCGACAAGCCATGCCTGACGGCCTGTCCGGCGGCGGCGGTGCGCGCGGAGGCCTTCGATGCCGCCGCCTGCCGCGCCCATCTGCGCATGCCCGAAGGGCAGGGCGGCTGCATGGCCTCCGGCTGTCTTGCCCGCGCCGCCTGTCCCGTTGGCACCGCCTACCGCTATAACGACGCCCAGCTCCGCTTTCACATGGCTGCCCTGTCGCTTTGACCTTTCCGTGGGAATCGCTGCTAAATTCGCCGCATTGCGCGTGGAGCCAAGGGGCATGCGGCCTTTTCTGTTTTTCCCAATCCTGTTTTTCGCCTTTGCCTTGCGGAGCGTTGCCATGGCCGAACCGCCGAAATGCGCCGAGATCGAGCATCTGTCGGGCCGCTACACCGTCTGCACCTTCGATCCGGGCAAGGAGACGATCCGGCTCTATGGCGCGAAGACGCTCGGCACGGCCGGCGCGACCTACGATCAGCTCAACACCCATCTGCTGCGCAACGGCCAGCACATGTCCTTCGCCATGAACGGCGGTATGTACCATCCCGACTACGGGCCGGTGGGGCTTCTGGTGGAAGAGGGCAGGCAAACGGGCGTGCTCAACAGGGGCGATGCGTTCGGCAATTTCTTCATGAAGCCGAACGGGGTGTTCTGGGTGGGGGACGGCAAGGCAGGCGTGATGGAGACGGAGGCCTATGCGAAGGCCGGTCTTGCGCCCGTCGCGGCGACGCAGTCCGGGCCGATGCTCGTCATCGACGGGACGATCCATCCGCGCTTCCTGCCCGACGCCACCAGCCTGCAGATCCGCAATGGCGTCGGCATCCTGCCGGACGGGCGCGTCGCCTTCGCGATTTCCAACGATCCGGTTCGTTTCCACGATTTCGCGACGCTTTTCCGCGACCGGCTGCAATGCCGCAATGCGCTCTTTCTCGACGGCAGCATTTCCAGCCTCTATTCCCCGGAAATCCGGCGCCATGACCGGGACGCCGTCATGGGCACGATCATCGCCGTCGTGAAAAATCTGCCCTGGTGAGAAATTTTTTCAACCGTCACCAAAGGATCGCCGCCTGACGCACGTCTGAAGGGATAGTGCACGCAATCGGGATGGACCCGTGGAAACAGAACTCGTCGAGAAGGCGGCTTTGGGAGACCGGCAGGCATTCGCCGCGCTGGTCGAAAGCCGCTATGATTTCATTCATGCCGTTGCCTGGCGATGGTGTGGCGACCGGCAGGATGCCGAGGACGTGGCGCAGGAGGTGTGCATACGCCTTGCCGGCGCCATCCGCGGTTTCAAGGGCGCGAGCCGCTTCGGCACCTGGCTCTATACGGTGACGCTGAATGCCGCCCGCGACCAGATGCGCAAACGCCGCCGGGCCGAATGGCGCGATGCGGCCTATCTGCGCGAGAAGGCGGTGCTGGAAGGCACGGCCGGCGAGGAGAACAACGAAGAGCTTTGGCAGGCCGTGCGCCAGCTTCCGGACAAGCAGCGCGACGCGGTGCTGCTGATCTACGGCGAAGGCCTCAGCCATGCCGCCGCCGCCGAGGTGCTCGGCTGCGCCGAAACGACGATTTCCTGGCATGTGCACGAGGCCCGCAAGCGCCTGAAGGTGCTGCTGCGCGATGCCGCCGCGTGACGGAAGGATAGACCGATGACCGATCTCGACCTCGAAAAACTCGCCCGCCGCGCGGCCCCGGCCGCCGACGCCTCGGCGCGCGCCCAGGCGCTTGCCGCCGCCATGCAGACCTTCGACGATGCGGAAAAAAATGTGGATGCACCCCAAGGTTCGACCGATGGCGGGCGTCGAAGCTCCATCTTCAACTGGATATGGAGTCCCATCATGAACCGCAGACTTCTCGCCGGCTCGGCCCTTGCCACGCTGCTCGTCGTGCCCGTCGCCGGCCTCGTCACCTATGAACTGGTGCGCAACGGCACGGTGCCGCTGACAAGCGAAACGCAGGTCGTGGCAAAGCCCTCCGAGCAGCAGGACCGGCGTGCCGGCGGCCAGGATGAAAAGAAGAAGGAGGCGGCCAATACGGGTGAGCTCGCCGCGCTTCAGGAGGCCGAGCAGGCGCGGGCGCGGCAATCGGCGGAAGCTGCCGCCAGCGCCAAGGCCGCCGCAGACAGCGAACAGAACGCGCTGGCCGCCGAGCCGCTTGCCGAGATCCGGGCGGACGACGCCCTTGCCGCCGCGCCGGACGCATTCTCGCTCGGCGGCGCCGTCGCGACGGAGGAGCTGAGCCGCGCCGTCGTGCAGCCTTCGGGCGTTGCCGACAGCCTTGCGATGCCGGTGCCGGAAGAGGACCGCGAGCGCTTTGCCTCCGCCGATCCGAACCCCGTGAAGAGCGTCGCCACCGATCCGGTCTCGACCTTCTCGGCCGATGTCGACACGGCCTCCTATTCCTATGTGCGCCGGTCGCTGCTCGGCGGCAGCCTGCCGGATGCGGAGGCGGTGCGGGTCGAGGAGATGGTCAACTACTTCCCCTATGACTGGAAGGGGCCGGAGACGGCGGAGAAGCCGTTCAACGCCACCGTCACCGTCATGCCGACGCCGTGGAACAAGGACACGGAGCTTCTGCATATCGGCATCAAGGGTTTCGACAAGGTGCCGGCGCAGCAGCCTTCGGCCAACCTCGTCTTCCTTATCGACGTCTCCGGCTCGATGGACGAGGCCGACAAGCTGCCGCTCCTGAAAAGCGCCTTCCGGCTCTTGGTCGGCAAGCTGAAGGATACGGACACGGTGTCCATCGTCACCTATGCCGGCGAGGCCGGCGTGGTGCTGGAGCCGACGCAGGCGAAGGAACGGGAAAAGATTCTCGACGCCATCGACAATCTCCAGCCCGGTGGCTCGACGGCCGGGGCGGAGGGCATCGAGACGGCCTACAAGCTGGCGCAGAAGGCGTTCAAGACGGATGGCGTCAACCGCGTCATGCTGGCGACGGACGGCGATTTCAATGTCGGCCCGGCCAGCGACGAGGATCTCAAGCGCATCATCGAGGAGCGCCGCAAGAGCGGCATCTTCCTCTCGGTGCTCGGCTTCGGTCGCGGCGACTACAATGACGGCATGATGCAGACGCTGGCGCAGAACGGCAACGGCACGGCCGCCTATATCGATACGCTCGCCGAGGCGCAGAAGGCGCTGGTGGAGGAGGCGGGCGCCTCGCTCTTCCCCATCGCCAAGGACGTGAAGTTTCAGATCGAGTTCAATCCGGAGCGCATCGCCGAGTACCGCCTGATCGGCTACGAGACCCGCATTCTCAACCGCGAGGATTTCAACAACGACAAGGTGGATGCCGGCGATATCGGGTCCGGCCATCGCGTTACCGCCATCTACGAGGTGACGCCGAAGGGCAGCCCCGCGGTGCTGAACGATCCGCTGCGCTACGGCAAGGGCGAAGCGGCCGAGGCCGCGGCGACGGGCAGTTCGGAACTCGCCTTCCTCAAGATGCGCTGGAAGAAGCCGGATGGCGACACGAGCGAGCTCGTGACGATGCCGGTGACGGACGCCAATGCGGTTGCCGATGTGGATGCGGCGTCCAATGACATCCGCTTCTCCGTCGCCGTCGCGGCCTTCGGGCAGAAGCTCAAGGGTGTTTCCGCCTTGCAGGATTATGCCTACGGCTCGATCCTCGGCCTTGCGGAAGCCACCAGGGGCAACGATCCCTTCGGCTACCGGGCGGAGTTCCTGAAGCTCGTTCAACTGGCCGGCGGGCTTTCGGGCGGGAAGTGAGGCGATTGCGCCTCATGGGCCCCATTGTTGACCCTTCTCCCCGTGCGCGGGGAGAAGGGTTCACGCCGCCGGCTTCTCCCATCCTTTGCCGAAAGAAGCCAATGCGTCATCCGCTTCGCCCTGTCGGCGAAGCGTCGGGGGCGGCAGCCGGATGAGGGGCGCGGTCCAGCGCCTTTCCTTCGTTCGGGGCAGCGCCTCGCAGAAAGGCCTGCCCGCCTCGACGAGGTCGAGCCCCGCATCGCGCAGCAGCCGCCTGTCCTTGCGTGCGACAAGCATCTGCAGGGCTGCCCGCTCCGCCCGCTTTTGTCGATAACGCTTCATCCTCTCCAGCACTCTTGTGAAAATACCCATGGCCGTCGCCTTTCATGCCTTTTGCACAGCCAAGCAAAGCTCTAGACATTTCACAAACGAATAGCGATGATGGCAGGCATCAGAAAAAGCGATGACGCCATGTATCCGCCGCTTGAAAGCGATCTCCTTCGAATCTTCGTGGCCGTAGCGCAGGCCGGCAACGTCACGCATGCGGGTGAAAAGCTCGGGCGGACGCAATCGGCCGTCAGCATGCAGGTGCGCAAGCTGGAGGAGGCGGTGGGCATGGCGCTGTTCGAGCGCGGTCCGCGCGGGGTCGCCTTGACGGTGGAGGGCATGCGGCTTCTGCCTTATGCGCGGCGCATCGTGGGGCTGGTCGACGAGACGACCGCCGCCATGCGCACCTTGCCGCTGGATGGCCCGGTGCGGGTGGGCATTCCGGAGGAATACAATCAGACGGTCCTTCCCAATGCGCTCGCCGCTTTCGCCGAGACCCATCCGGGCGCGGAGGTGACGGTGTTCTGCGGTTATACGGCCCAGCAGATGGAAGCCCTGGAAGCGGACGAACTCGACCTTGCGATCATCTTCGAGTGGGATGGCGGGATTTCCGGCGAGCTCCTGGCGATCGACCCGACAGTATGGGCGACGTCCGTGACGCACAATCTGCATCTGGAACGCCCGGTGCCGGTGGCGTTTTACCGCCGGTCGGTCTGGTGCCGGGAATTTGCCCAGCGCTCGCTGGAGCGCCATGCGATACCCTACCGCGTCGCCTTTACCAGCGACACCAGCGGCGGGCTGCGCTCGGCGGTCGCAAGCGGGCTCGCCATCGCGCCGCTTGCCCGCAGCAACATTCCGCCCGGCGCCCGGGAACTGACGGCCGCCGACGGGTTCTCGCTGGTCGATTCCTCGCGTGTCGTGCTCAAGCGCAATCCGCGCCGGGGCGGGCCGGCGATCGAGGGCATGGCGGATATGATCCGAAAATCCTTCGGGCCGCTGATCCTTCCGGACGATCAGGCCTTCGGATAGGCCCGTTCGAGACCGCCGGAGCGGACAAGACCGGTGCGGAACGCGCCATAGGCGGCGTGCTGGCTGGAGCGGGCGGTTTCCATGAGGCGCATCTGCAACCGCTTGGGCGCGGCATTACCGAGCCATTCGCCGAGCTTTTCCAGCTTCAGCGTGTTGAGGAAGCTGGCGCCGGCGGCGCGGTTCAGTGCAAGGTCCAGGCCTTCCATCAGGTTCTCGTCCTGCTGTGGATTTTCCATCAGCAGACCGAGATAGGCCTGATCCGCCTCGCCGAGCGCGGCAAGCTTGTCGGCCACGGTGTCCCGGTCCGGAAAGGCTGCAAGTTCGGCGCTCATGTCGTCCCCCAGAGAATCGCGTTTCCTTTGGATAGGATGCCCGGCAGGGGCTCGCAAGCGTGCGGTTCTTGTTTAGATTTAAAATCCAATATTGACAAAATGTCCATATTTGGATTGTGTGCCGGCATGTTCGATCCTGCAAATGCCGACATGCTGCTCCGTCAGCACGCTGCGACGGCGGCGGCCATCTCGACCCTGCTTTACCCCCATGCCGAAATCGTTCTGCACGATCTCGAAACGGGGCTGATCGCCGGCATCTGGAACGCCTTTTCCGGCCGCAAGCCGGGCATGGAATCGCTCGTCGAAGACGAACTCGATGAGGCCGGAGAGGGCGGCGTCTACGGCCCCTACGAGAAGACCGGCGAGGACGGACGGCGGCTGAAATCCGTGACGGCGGTGCTTCGGGACGGGCAGGGCCAGGCGGTCGGGCTTTTCTGCATCAACATGGACGTCTCGCATTTCGATGCCGCGGCGAAGGTTCTGGCCGCCTTCACCGGCGCGCCGGCGCCCCGGCCGCCGTCGCTCTTTACCGGCGACTGGCGTGAAGAGATCAACACGGCGCTGCACGATTGGCTGCGCGCCCATGGGCTCGCGCTGACAGCGCTTCGCAAGGGCGACCGGGTGGCGCTCGTCGCCGCGCTGGATGCGCGCGGCCTCTTCCAGACCCGCAACGCCGCCGATCATCTCGCCGGTCTCATCGGCGCCTCGCGCGCCTCGATCTACAATTATCTCGCCGATGCCCGGCGCCAGAACCAGAAGGACAAGACCTCGTGACCACGCTGCCGGATTTCCGCCTCGAAACCCATTTCTCGCGCTGGGAGTTCAAGGCGCGTCACCATATGACGGCGAGCGATGCCGAGACGATGACCATGTCCGAGCTTCTCGCCCTGGCGGGCCCCGAGGATCGCGAGGCCTGGGAGCGCGTTTCCCTCGGCTATACCGAGACCTGGGGCGCGCCGGCGCTGCGCGAAACCATCGCCTCGACCTACGACACCCTGTCGGGTGCGGCTATCCTCACCTTCGCCGGGGCGGAGGAGGGGCTTTACTGCGCCATGCTGGCGCTGCTCGCGCCTGGCGACCATGCCATCGTCACCGTGCCGAACTACCAGTCGATGGAGACCATGCCCGTCACCATCGCGGGCAATGTCACGGGCGTCGCGCTGCGCCCGGAAAACCGCTGGCAGCTCGATCTCGATGACGTGCGCACGGCCCTCCGGCCGGAAACGAAGGTGATCGCCGTCAATTTCCCGAACAACCCGACCGGCGCCATCGCCGATCAGGATATCTTCCGCGGCCTCGTCGACCTTTGCGCCGAGCGCGGCATCCATCTCTTTTCCGACGAGGTCTATCGCGGGCTGGAGATCGATGCGGCAAGGCGGCTGCCGCAGGCGGCGGATCTGTTCGACAAGGGCGTTTCCCTGAACGTGATGTCCAAGGCCTACGGTCTGCCGGGTCTGCGCATCGGCTGGATCGCCAGCCGCGACCATGCGCTGCTCGAACGCATGGAGAAGATGAAGCACTATCTTTCCATCTGCAATGCGCGGCCCTCCGAGGTCCTGGCCGGCATCGCCATCAAGGCCCGCGAGACGATTTTCGCCCGCAATCGCGCGCTCTGCGCGGAGAATGCGGAAAAGCTCGGCGCCTTCTTTGCCGATTACCCGCACCTTTACGACTGGCGCGCGCCGGACGGCGGCTGCGTCGCCTTCACGCGCTATCTCGGCAAGGACGGCGTCGAGGAACATTGCCGCCGGCTGGTGGAGGAAAAGGGGGTGTTGCTCCTTCCCTCCGGCCTCTTCGTCTCGGATCTCCTGCCGGTGCCGACGGACCGGTTCCGTGTCGGCATCGGGCGCCGCAACATCGATGCGGGGCTTGCCGCCTGGCGGGCCTTCCTGGCGGACGGCTGAGCGTTCAGGCCGTCTTGCGGGTAAGCTTTTCGCGCAGGCTGTCGAGATCGTCCACGAACCAGATGGAGCGGCCCTTGTTCGTCTCCCGCACGAAATCGCGCAGCGCCTTGCTGCCTTCCAGCAGCGAGGCGATATCGCCGACGATGGCGCAACGCAGGTGATAGTTGACGAACTTCTGGAAGACGGTGCCGGCGAGGCGCGTCTCCAGCCGCAGGAAGTCCGCCCCGAGACGTTCGACCGGGATGACGACGAGGTCCGCTTCGACCGAGAAGGCGTCGCCGATGACGTCGTTGCCATCGGCTTCCGTTGCGATCGACGGCCCCTGCGGGGGCAGCAGCAGCACCTTCAGGCCTGCGATCTCGGTCTTTTCCATCGGGTCTTCTCCTCTTGTGGCGCCAGAGCGTTTCCAGTGAAATCCGGTGCATCGGAAATCCGCTCGCTTTTTGTTCTTGCCGCACCATCCGACGCCGAAGTGGTGCGGCTTCGGCTGGAAATGCTTCTAGTTCCCTTGCAGGACGTCGGTCGCCTTGTGGCCGTCATCGACGCCGTCGATCAGCATGACGTCGCCGTCCGAATTGCGGGTCCGCAGCGGCAGGATGGCGCGGTAGGCGGGCGAATCGTACCAATCCTCCGCAGCCTTGCGGTCGGGAAACGACAGCATGATGATGTCGCTCGAAAATGTCCCTTCCAGCACGCGCCTGTTGCCGGCGCCATGCAGCACGAACCTGCCGCCAAAAGGCGCCATTGTCGCGTCGATGGCCTCCAGATAGGCGACGATATCCGCTCCCATGGTGACGTTGCGAAGGTGGGCGAGGGCGTAGGTGGTCATCGGGTTTCTCCCTGTCGCGATTGCATTGACCGAAACCTACCGTTGCCCGCGCGGTGGATCGATTACCTTGCAGGTAAGGCCGGCGCCTACGCAGACAGAAAAGCCGCCCGCGGCGCTGGCCGGGGCGGCTGATTTTTTCGCCGTGATGGCGGGGTGTCAGCTCCGGCGGCGGCTGCCGCGCTCGCGGGCGGGGGCTGCGGCGCTTTCGTCGGCGGTCTTGTTGCGCAGCGGGCCGATCTTTTCGATGATCGTTTCGAGCGTCGGGCGCTCGCGCTTTTCGTGGGCGTCCAGCGCCACGCGCATGGCGGCGAGGTGCTCGCAGGACGTGCCGCAGCAGCCGCCGATGATGCGCGCGCCGGCATCGCGGGCGAGGCGGGCATATTCGGCCATCAGCGGCGGCGTGCCGGAATAATAGATTTCCGCGCCACGATATTCCGGGATGCCGCAATTGCCCTTGACCACGACGGTCGCGGACGGGTCTGCGCCGGTCATGTCGAGCAGCGAGGAGAGGATGTCGGACGCGCCGACGCCGCAATTCGCGCCGACCACGAGCGGGCCTGCGCCGATATCGCCGGCAACGCCGTGGATGTCGCGCGGATGCAGGCCCATCATGGTCTTGCCGGCGGTGTCGAACGAGCCGGTATAGACGAAGGGCATGGCAAGCCTGGTGGCGGCTTCCGCGGCGGCGCGGATTTCCTCCGGCGAGGACATGGTCTCGATCCAGGCGACATCGGCGCCGCCGGCCTTCAGGCCTTCGATCTGCTCGGCGAAAGCGGCAACGGCGTCGTCATAGGTGAGTGCGCCGAGCGGGACCAGCAGTTCGCCCGTCGGGCCGACCGAACCGGCGACGATGACCTTGCGCGGCGCCTTGTCGGCGACGGCGCGGGCGATCTCGGCCGCCTTCTTGTTGAGGTCGAAGACGCGATCCTGCGCATGGTGCAGCTTCAGCCGGTGGCGGGTGCCGCCGAACGTGTTGGTGAGGATGATGTCTGCGCCGGCATCGACGAAGTCCTGGTGCAGCTTCGTGATGTTCTCCGGCTTCGCCTCGTTCCACAGTTCCGGCGCTTCGCCGGCTTCCAGGCCCATGGCGAAGAGCGAGGTGCCGGTTGCGCCATCGGCAAGCAGGAAGGGCTTTTCGGCAAGAAGCTGGGCAAGCGGGTTCGTCGCGGTCATGGATCCATCCTTTGTTTGACACATCATATAAAGATTTCTTTATGTGATTGCAACGATGCTTTGCCTGCAAAAGAAAAGGGCGCCCGAAAGGCGCCCTCGCTGTCGGTTGGCAGGAGAAGGTTCAGGCTGCCTTCGCCTCATGGCTGGTATGCGTCACCATGGCGGAGATGATGGCGCTGAGGCTGAGCGCGCCGATCGGCCGGCCGGCCTCGTCCACCACATGGGCGAGCGTCTGGTTGGCGGCCGTCATGGCGCGGGCGGCCATTTCGAGCACCGTGCCGGTGGCGATCGGCATTCCCTCGGGGTTGCCGGAAAGCGGCGCCATGATCGTCTCGACATTCACCACGCGGCCACGGTTCACCTCCTTGACGAAGGCGGTGATGTATTCATCGGCCGGATTGAGCACGATTTCCTGGCCCGTGCCCTGCTGCACCACCATGCCGTCGCGCAGGATGGCGATCTTGTCGCCGAGGCGCAGCGCCTCGTCGAGGTCGTGCGTGATGAAGACGACGGTCTTCTTCAGCTCTTTCTGGAGATCGAGCAGCACGGTCTGCATGTCGACGCGGATCAGCGGGTCGAGCGCCGAATAGGCTTCGTCCATCAGAAGGATGTCGGCATCGTTGGTGAGCGCCCGGGCGAGGCCCACGCGCTGCTGCATGCCGCCCGAAAGCTGGTTCGGATAGTGGTTCTCGAAGCCTTCGAGGCCGACGCGGGCAATCCACTGCTTGGCGCGCTTTTCCCGCTCCGCCTGAGCGACCCCCTGGATTTCGAGGCCATAGACGGTGTTTTCCAGAACCGTGCGATGCGGCAGCAGCGCGAATTTCTGGAACACCATCGCCGTCTTGTGGCGGCGGAATTCACGCAGGTCGTTCTCGTTCATCCGACAGACGTCGACGCCGTCATAGAGCACCTCGCCGGCGGTCGGGTCGATCAGCCGGTTGATGTGGCGGATCAGCGTCGACTTGCCGGAGCCGGACAGGCCCATCACCACCATGATGCCGCCGGCGGGCATGGAGATGTTGATGTCGCGCAGACCCAGCACATGGCCATATTTCTGGTTCAGTTCGGCCTTGCCCAGGCCGTTCTTGACCGCATCGACATAGTCGCCGCCGCGGGGACCGAAGATCTTGTAGAGATTGCGGACCTCGATTGCATGACTAACCATGAATTACCTCCGAATGCTTCTGCAGCCGCCTGCCATATGCCTGGCTGGTGCGGTCGAAAATGATGGCGATGGCCACGAGCGCGAACCCGTTGAGGAACCCGACCGTGAAGAACTGGTTGTTGATGGCCTGGAGCACGTTCTTGCCGAGCCCGCCAACGCCGACCATCGAGGCGACCACGACCATCGCCAGCGACATCATGATCGTCTGGTTGATGCCGGCCATGATGGTGGGCAGCGCCAGCGGCATCTGCACGTTCTTCAGCTTCTGCCAGCCGGAGGAGCCGAAGGCGTCGGCTGCTTCCAGCACCTCCTTGTCGACGAGGCGGATGCCGAGATTGGTGAGGCGGATCATCGGCGGGACGGCATAGATGACGACCGCGATGAGGCCCGGCACCTTGCCGATGCCGAAGATCATGACGACGGGAATGA
Organism: Shinella sp. G-2; assembly: GCF_050172695.1. Taxonomy (NCBI): domain Bacteria; kingdom Pseudomonadati; phylum Pseudomonadota; class Alphaproteobacteria; order Hyphomicrobiales; family Rhizobiaceae; genus Shinella; species Shinella sp. G-2. The sequence goes on from NZ_JBBEYH010000001.1 coordinate 515,364, forward strand.
GATAGACGAAGCTCGGCATCGTCTGCATCACGTCGAGGATCGGGTTGACGAAGGACTGCACCCGGTCGGACCGGGCCATGAGAATGCCGATCGGAATGCCGATCACGATCGCGATCAGAGTACAGACCGTCACCATGGCGAGCGTCACCATGGTGTCGTTCCAAAGGCCCATGAGACCGATGGCGAACATGGAGACGGCGGTGCCGATGGTGATCCTGATGTTGCGGCTGCCGAAATAGACGATCGCCAGCATGAGGATCAGGATGATCGGCCAGGGCGAACTGACGAACAGCCGTTCGAGATAGTTCAGAAACCATTGCAATGGCTGCACCATTGCATCGATGGCATTCACATAACTTCTGACGAGGCTCTTGAAGCCGTCGTCGATGGTCTTTCGCGCCGCGCGGACGCTGACGTCACTGAAGGCTGGAAACTTGCAAAGAAAGACCGGCAACAATTCGCATAGGCCTGCCATCCTCATCCCCTCTTTCTACCGGAAGTTATTGTTCTGCATCGCAATATAATTGTGTTGCATTGCGAAGCGGAACGGTGCGCACAGGGATATTCTTGTTCTGGTTTCCCGGCTTGCAGTTCGTCATCGCACGAACTGCAGCTTGATACTGTGCTGTTTGCGACCTCTGCAGTTTCTTGGATGGCGTCGGGCGGCGCCCGCGCCTCGTTCAGGTCGCAAGAGGTGCCGGCAGCCGGGGAGGGCTGCCGGCCCTGTTCCTGTCAGAGAGCGGCCTTGACCTTCTCGGCGACCTCGGGGCTGACCCACTTGGTCCACATGTCCGGATAGGTTTCGAGGAAGTGCTTTGCCGCGTCCTCGTTCGTGCCCTGGTTCTCGTCCATCCAGGCGAGGACCTTGCCGACCGTGCCGTTGTCCCACTGGCGGGTCTTCATGTAGTCCATGGCGACGCCGGCCTTTTCGGAGAAGGCCTTGGTCACGACGGTGAAGACGTCGGAGGTCGGATAGGAATTGACCTTCGGGGTCGGGCAGTCCGGCACCGCGGTGCAGGCATCCCAGTCGGCCTTGTCGTGGTCAACGCCGAAGGACAGCTTGGTCATCTCGTACTTGCCGAGAATGGCGGTCGGCGCCCAGTAGTAGCCGAGCCAGCCGCTCTTCTTTTCGAAAGCGTTGGCGATCGAGCCGTCGAGGCCGGCCGCCGATCCCGTGTCGACGAGCGTGAAGCCGGACTTGTCGGCATCGAGCGCGCGATAGAGGTTGTCCGTCGAGACCTGGCAGTTCCAGCCCGATGGGCAGTTGTGTACGGCGCCCTTGGATGCGTCTTCCGGCGCGGGGAAGAGTTCGGGATGCTTCAGCGCGTCCTGCACCGTCTTGATGTCGGGATGCGCGTCGGCGAGGAACTTCGGAATCCACCAGCCTTCGACGCCGCCTTCCGACAGGAGAGGCGCGAGCTGGATGAGGCGGCCTTCGGCAATCGCCGCGTCGAGCGGCGTGCGCACGGCGTTCACCCACATTTCGGGCGCCACGTCCGGCTCGCCCTTTTCGTTCATGGAGGTGAAGGTCGGCATGGTGTCGCCCGTCACCAGCGTGACGGTGCAGCCATAGCCGTTTTCGAGGATGAGCTTGTCGACATGCGCGGCGACGCCGGCCGAAGCCCAGTTCATTTCGGCGATCGAGACTTCCCCGCATTCTGCCGCCTGGGCAGAACCGGCAAAGCCATAGAGGCCGGCGGCGAGGATGGTGGAAGCAAGGAGCTTCTTCATAAGGTTAAGACCTCCCAAGTCTTGAGATGCAGCGTTCACCCCGGAAGGCAGCGCAGGTTACTGCGTTATCCCGGCTGCCCGAAAGTTTTGCGACAGACATGGAGGTTCGATGCCAGGTGAGGCGAGCCAATCCCCCTGCTGCAGTAGCGCCGAGTCCCTTTTTCTTGCTTGCCGACGGAACCCTGTCGCCGGCAGCATGTGTTCGTGCGCTACATAAGCAAGCCTACGGGTTCCTATTGAGAAATCAACCTCCTGCGCGGCCGAAGGGGTGTTCGCGGGCACTTGCCGGCGGGCAAACGTCTGGAAATCCGGCTATCCTGCGGTAGAAATTTTGGGCGTTTGCTCGCATCAGGGCAAATGTCCGTGCCGTGGTTCGACCGCTGTGGCGCCATGGTCGCCGAAAGCGGACATATCCTGTTCCGAATGCGTCGATTTCGCCGTCAGAAAAATAATCCAGATTTTTTCCAAAAAAATTCGCGATTCATCTTTGCTTAAGCTCCCGATAACGGTCCGGTAAGGATGTGCCGCTATTGCTTTTGTCACGGCGGGGGACACCGCCGCCCGCTCCGGAAAGGTATTGCGTACCGGGGTGCCTGGGCTCCGACGTGTTTTTGTCGGACGCCGCCATGCGTATTTTGGCAAGCCGTGCATCACCGCAAGGGATGCACGGCTTTCGCCGTTTCAGGGCCCGGAAAGACAACGAAGAAATAGACAATAAAAAACGTCGCCTCCCGGAGAGAGGCGACGCTTGATGCGGGCAGGACCTGACGTCTCGCCCGAAAGATCAGCCGACGTTGCGCGTGCGGATGAAGCCGAGCGGGCCGAGCGGGGCGTCCATGACGACGTTGCGCACGCGGGACTGGCTCTTGGGGGCTTCGCCGTTCCAGGCGATCTGTACGAAGTTCGGCTTGCTGAAGATGAACAGCATGGTCTTTGTCCTTGAAACCCGAAGCCACGCGCCTCGGCTGTGTGATGGTGTTGATATAGGCTTCTTCACCGCAAAAACCATGGTCGTTCACGGCGCAATATGTCGCAAAAGGAATAGCATGACAGCCATGCCGTTCTTGCATGGCGGCGTGTTGCCAAAAAGCCGGGCGGCCGCGCAGGAATTGCGGCAAGATTGCGGTAAATCAGGGCTTTTCGGCGGCAGACGGGAATGCTAGGAGGGCCACATGACCAGAACGATCATGCTGCAGGGCACCGGCTCGGATGTCGGAAAAACGGTATTGGTGGCGGGCCTCTGCCGCATCGCGGCCAATCGCGGGCTGAAGGTGCGTCCCTTCAAGCCGCAGAACATGTCGAACAATGCCGCCGTTTCCGCCGATGGCGGGGAGATCGGCCGCGCCCAGTGGCTGCAGTCTCTCGCCGCCCGGGTGCCGTCCTCGGTGCATATGAACCCGGTGCTGCTGAAGCCGCAATCGGATGTCGGCAGCCAGATCATCGTTCAGGGAAAGGTCTTCGGCCAGGCCAAGGGACGGGACTACCAGGCGCTCAAGCCGAAATTGATGGGGGCGGTGCTGGAAAGCTTCGCGACCGTCTCCGACGGCGCCGATCTCGTCGTCGTCGAAGGGGCGGGCTCTCCGGCGGAAATCAACCTCAGGGCCGGCGACATCGCCAATATGGGTTTTGCGACGCGCGCGGGCGTGCCCGTCGTGCTTGTCGGCGATATCGACCGCGGCGGTGTCATCGCCTCGCTGGTCGGCACCCATGCCATCCTGCCGGAAGAAGACCGGCGCATGGTCACGGGCTATCTCATCAACAAGTTTCGCGGCGACGTCACCCTGTTCGACAGCGGAATTTCAGAAATCGGCCGCTTCACCGGCTGGCCCTGTTTCGGCGTCGTGCCGTGGCTGAAGCAGGCCGCCCGGCTGCCGGCGGAGGATTCCGTCGTGCTCGAGCGACTTGCCAAAGGCGGCGGCGGGGCGCTGAAGGTCGCCGTGCCGGTGCTGCCGCGCATCGCCAATTTCGACGATCTCGATCCGTTGAAGGCCGAGCCGCAGGTCGACCTCGTCTTCGTCAGGGCCGGCGAACCCTTGCCGGCGGACGCAGGTCTTGTCGTGCTGCCCGGCTCGAAGTCCACGATCTCGGACCTCAGGGATTTCCGCGCCGCCGGCTGGGATCGCGACCTTGCGCTCCACATGCGCCGCGGCGGCCGGGTCATCGGCATCTGCGGCGGCTACCAGATGCTCGGGCGGCGCGTTACCGATCCGCTCGGCATCGAAGGCAGCGAGCGGGCGGTGGACGGTCTCGGCCTGCTCGAGGTGGAGACGGAAATGGCGCCGGAAAAGACCGTGCGCAACAGCGTGGCCCGTTCCCTGCAATATGATGTGCCGCTGGAGGGCTATGAAATCCATCTGGGGCGCACCACGGGGCCGGATGCGATGCGCCCCGCCGTCACGATCGATGGCCGGGCCGACGGCGCGGTCTCGGCCGATGGCCGCGTGATGGGCACCTATCTGCACGGCCTGCTTTCGAGCGATGCCTACCGGGCGCGGCTGCTTGCCGATTTCGGCATTGCGGGCGGCGGCTTCGATTATCGCGCCAGCGTCGATGCGGCGCTGGACGGGGTTGCGGCGGAGCTGGAGGCGGTGCTGGATCGCCGCTGGCTCGACGGCCTTTTAGGTGCTTCTGATTAAACCGGCCTCCTGAAACGTACAGCCATCGGGTTCCTTCGCCGCCGATCTGCCGCACCAAAGTTGCGCCAGAATTCGGTGCGAGGAGTGACGGAAATCCGCCCGCTCGCCGGGCGCTGACGCCTTCGCGCGATCCGAAAGGGTGAAATACATGGGTTCTGGACCTCTCGCACGATCCGTTCTGGCCAGCCTGGTCGGGCTGTCGCTCGCCGGCCTTCCGGCGGCCAGCTTCGCCCAGACGGCCAAGGAAGCCACCAGCGCGGGAAAGCGCTGGGAGGAAGAATTCTCCCTCTGGCAGAAAGTCTCCTCCGGCAGCGATGTCGCGCAGTATGAAGGCTATCTGAAGCAATATCCCAACGGCACCTTCGCCTCGATGGCGCGCCTGCGCATCGCCGAACTGCAAGCCGCCGGCAAGACGAAATCGGCGACGGCCTCCACGGATGACGCGGCCGCCAAGGCCAAGGCGGAAGAAGCGGCAGCCGCCGAGACGAAAAAAGCCGAGGAAGAGGCGAAGGCCGCGGCGGAAGCCAGGAAGGCGGAGGAGGCGCGAAAGGCCGCCGAGGCGAAAAAGGCCGAAGAGGCGCAGAAGGCCGCCGAAGCGGAAAAGGCCAAGGCCGCGGCGGAAGCCGCGCGGCTGAAGGCCGAAGCGGATGCGAAGAAGGCCGAGGAAGAGGCTGCCGCGCGCAAGCTTGCTGCGGAAAAGGCGGCGGCGGAAGAAAAGGCGAAAGCCGAGGCGGCCGCCGCGGAAAAGGCCAGGGCCGAAGCCGCTGCGGCGGAAAAGGCGAAGGCCGAGGAAGCGGCTCGCCTCAAAGCGGAGGCGGACAAGAAGCAGGCCGCCGAGGCGGCGCGCCTGAAGGCTGAAGCCGATGCCGCCGCCGAAAAGGCCAAGGCGGAGGAAGCCGCCCGCCTGAAGGCGGAGACCGACCGCAAGAAGGCCGAGGAAGCGGCCGCCGCCGAGAAGGCGCGCGCCGAGCAGGAGGCGCTTGCCCGCCGCGAAGCTGAAGCCAAGCGTATCGAGGCGGAGAAGGCCGCTGCTGCCGAGAAGGCGCGGATAGAAGAGGAAGCCGCCGCGGCCCGCAAGCTCGCCGAGGAAAAGGCTGCGGAAGTCGAGCGGCTGAAGGCCGAGGCCGCCAAGGCTGCGGCGGATGCCGAGGCGAAGGCCTCGGAAGCCGCCCGTCTGGCCAAGGAAGCGGAGAAGCGTGCGCAAGAGGCTGAAGCCGCCAAGAAGCAGGCCGGCGAAGCCGTCACCGCGTCGGGCGAGGCCCAGGGCACGGTGAAGGACAATCGCGGCCTTGCCGTCGACGGGACCGTCGTGGACAAGCAGGAGGAAGAGACCTTCCAGAAGGCGGTGCTCGCCGGCTCGGAGAAGGCCTACCGCGCCTATATCGCCCAGTATCCGAACGGCCGGTACGTCAAGGAGGCCCGCACACGTCTCGCCGCCCTTGCCACCGTCGCCAAGCCGAAGCAGGAAACCGATGCTGAAGCGGAAGCGGAAACGCCGGCCACGGCCGAAACCGAACGCAAGACTGCCGAAGAGCCGGTCGTCGATCCGCGCGAAGCCTATCTCGGCCGCGTCATGCGGGCCGAGGCGCAGCGCTGGCTGAGCATGCTCGGCTTCAACACCTATGGCGCGGACGGCGTCTTCGGCCCGCGCACCCGCTCGGCGATCGCCGCCTGGCAGGGATCGTCCGGGTACCGCGCCGACGGCTATCTCTCGCGCCAGCAATACCGCGCGTTGCGGGATGCCGCGCAATATGCCGAGGCCCGTCAGCATCGCCAGCGCCGCTACGAGCGTGACTACGACGTGCTTGAGGGTCCCGTCGACGGCTATTACGACGGCCCGTACTATCGCGACGAGAACTATTACAACGGCCAGGGCGGTGTGGTGATCATTCCCGGCTATTGAGCCGGGTCATTGCGATTGCGACGGCTGGACGACGGTTTCAGCACAGGTGATGGCGCTGCCGGTCGATTGACTTGTCGGGGGCAGAAGCATAATCATCCCTAGTATTGGATGGTTCCTTGGTCCGGAAACGGACTGGGGAGTAAATGGGAATGTGACGCGGTGGACCCAATTAGGGCGCTGCAATCACGGCCGACCCCGCGACTGTAGAGTAGCGAGGGACGCCCATCCGGCAGGAGGAAGGCTTGGGAGGAGGCAATCGTGCCGCAACCCGCAGGCTGACAACCGGCCGGAAAAGCCACTGGGTGGCATTGCGATAAACCAAGGCCGGACGCCTCTCGATCTACGAATCGTCCACCTTTCGCAATGCCGCGGCCCGGGAAGGCGAGGGCGACCCGCAGGTGCCGAGCACCGGACGCTGCGAGCCAGGAGACCTGCCAACCGATGAGGGCATATCGCCCGACCTGGGGAGGTTTCCCCACTGCCTGCACGGAGGTTGTCATGGCTGTTTCCGCTACGTCTTCTGTTACCCTTTCCGCCAACGATCGTCTCGTCGCCGGCGTTTTCGCTCTCCTCATCGGCGCCTTCCTCGTGTTCGGCGCTGGTCTTGCGAATTCGGCCGTCCTGCACGACACGGCACACGATACGCGTCACTCCTACGGCTTCCCCTGCCACTAAGGAGCTCCTGACATGATCGTTCGTTATCTCCTGGCCGCCCTGGTGGCCGGGCTGTTCTCCGGCGTGCTCATGACAGCCGCCCAGGAGGCCCGAGTCGTGCCGTTGATTCTGCACGCCGAAGAGTTCGAAGGCGAAGCCGCGCCGGCAGGCGAGGGCACCACGCCCGCGACCGACGACGCCGCGCAGACGCAGGAGCATTCCTCGCTCGGCGCCGCCATCCTTAACGTCGCCGCCTATCTGTCGCCGGTTTCCGTGGCCTATGCCCATGAGGGCGAGAATCACGAAGAGGGTGGCATCATGTTCGGCATGAGCCGCTTCTCCGGCACGCTCATGGCCAATCTCGTGACGGGCGCCGGCTTCGCGCTGCTGCTCGCCGGTTTCAGCCTCGTTTCGGGCCATCCGATCACGGTTGCGAACGGGGCGCTGTGGGGCGCTGCGGGCTGGCTTGCCGTACATATGCTGCCGGCCATCGGCCTGCCGCCGGAACTGCCGGGCTTCCCGGCCGCCGATCTCACCCAGCGCCAGATCTGGTGGGTCGCGACCGTCGCCCTGTCGGCCGGGGGCCTCTATCTCCTGGTCCTCAAGCCGAATATCGTCGCCAAGATCGCCGGCATCGTGCTGATTGCCGCGCCCCAGGTCTATGGTGCGCCGCAGCCGAGCGACATTTCCAGCAACGTTCCTGCCGTTCTCGGCGCGGAATTTGCCGTCGCCGCGCTTGCCACGACGCTGTTCTTCTGGATCGTGCTCGGCCTTTCGCTGGGTTTTGCCAACGAGAAGATCGCCAAGGCTGCCTGATATGATCACGACATCGCCCGGAGCCGTCCTGGTTCTGGGCGGTGCGCGTTCCGGAAAATCCGCTTTCGCCGAGGGGCTGGTCGCCGAGACCGGCCTTTCGCGTCATTACATCGCCACCGGCCGGGCCTGGGACGAGGAGATGCGACAGCGCATCGCCAAACACCGGGAGGATCGCGGAAAAGGCTGGGAAACGCACGAGGAACCGCTTGCGCTGGCCGAACGCATCGCCGATGTGGCACGCGAGGACCGCGCGGTCCTGATCGATTGCCTGACGCTCTGGGTCACGAACCTGATGCTGGAGGAGCGCGACATCGCGCGGGAATTCGAGGGTCTCTTGCGGGCCATCAAGGACGCCCCCGGCCGTCTGGTCTTCGTGTCGAACGAGGTCGGCCTCGGCATCGTGCCGGAAAATCGCATGGCGCGCGAATTTCGCGACCATGCCGGGCGGCTGCACCAGAAGGTGGCGGCCCTCGTACCGGAAGTCTATTTTATCGCGGCCGGACTGCCGCTGAAAATGAAGGGTTGAGCCATGCTGCAACAGAAAATCCCCGCCACCGTCATCACCGGCTTCCTCGGTGCGGGCAAGACGACGATGATCCGCAACCTGCTGCAGAACGCCGGCGGCAAGCGCATCGCGCTCATCATCAACGAATTCGGCGACCTCGGCGTCGATGGCGACGTGCTGAAGGGCTGCGGCGCGGAAGCCTGCAGCGAGGACGATATCATCGAGCTCACCAACGGCTGCATCTGCTGCACCGTCGCCGACGATTTCATTCCGACCATGTCGAAACTCCTGGAGCGGGAGAACCGTCCGGACCATATCGTCATCGAGACCTCCGGCCTTGCCCTGCCGCAGCCGCTCGTCGCCGCCTTCAACTGGCCGGAAATCAAGACGCAGGTGACGGTCGATGGCGTCATCACCGTGGTGGACAGCGCCGCCGTCGCCGCCGGCCGCTTTGCCGACGACCATGACAAGGTGGACGCGCTGCGCGTCGAGGACGAGAACCTCGACCATCAAAGCCCCCTGGAGGAACTGTTCGAGGACCAGCTCACCGCCGCCGACCTCATCGTTCTCAACAAGACCGACCTTATCGACGCCGCCGGCCTTCAGACCGTGCGCGACGAGGTTGCTTCCCGCATCGCCCGCAAGCCGTCGATGATCGAGGCGAAGAACGGCGAAGTCGCCGCCGCCGTGCTGCTCGGCCTCGGCGTCGGCACCGAGGACGACATCGCCAACCGCAAGTCGCATCACGAACTGGAGCATGAAAACGGCGAAGAGCACGATCACGACGAGTTCGACAGCTTCGTCGTCGAACTGCCTGCCGTCGCCGATCCGGCCGCCTTCATCGAGCGCCTGAAGGGCGTCATCGCCGCGCATGACGTGCTGCGCCTGAAGGGTTTCGCCGACGTGCCCGGCAAGCCGCTGCGCCTGCTCATCCAGGCCGTCGGCACCCGCATCGATCACTATTTCGAGCGCGCCTGGGCGGCCGGCGAAACGCGCGGCACCCGCCTCGTCGTCATCGGCCTGCACGACATGGACGAAGCGGCCGTGCGCGCCGCCATCGCAGCGGCCGTGTGATTTCGGCATGAGCATGCGGCGGTTCTTCTCTTCGGGGCATCGTGCGGGGCTGGGGCATTCCCGCTCCACCGGCACGGCACGCCATGAAAGGGGAGGCGCTGCATGCATCTCCTGCTAGCCCAGAAGGGCACCATCGCCGACGGCAAGGAGGCGATCGACCTCGGCCAGACGCCGGGCGACGTGCTGTTTCTCTCGGCTGCCGACACGGAACTTGCCGCCATCGCCGCCGCGCACCGCGCGCGCGGCGCGAAGACGCGCCTGCGCCTTGCCAGCCTTGCCACCCTGTCGCATCCGATGTCGGTCGATACCTATGTCGAGCGCACGGTTCGCCACGCCAGGCTCATCGTCATTCGCGCCCTCGGCGGTGCGAGCTACTTCCGCTACGTGCTGGAGGCCCTGCTGGCGACGGCGGCGACAAACGGCATCATGCTCGTGGCGCTTCCCGGCGACGACCGTCCGGACGAGGGCCTTCTGCCGTTCAACCGCATCGACGCGCAAGACCGCGAGCGTCTCTGGGCCTATCTCAACGAAGGCGGGGCGGAAAACGCCGACCGCTTCCTTGCCCATGCCGATGCGCTGGTCTTCGGCGGCGAAAAGCCGGCGGCCGCGACGCCGCTGGACAAGGCCGGCATCTGGTGGCCGGGGCGCGGCGTCATCGATATCGAGACATGGCGGCAGCTGGCAGAAGAGGCCGTTCCAGCCGCGCAATCCCCAACCGCCGCCCTCTGCTTCTATCGCGCCTATGTCCAGAGCGGCGAGACGCGCCCCGTCGAAATGCTGATCGAGGCGCTGGCCGCCGAGGGCGTGCGCGCCCTGCCGCTCTTCGTCTCCAGCCTCAAGGACCCGGCCTCCATCGAGATCGTGCGCGCCGCCTTCGCAGACATCTGGCCCGAGGTCGTGCTGAATGCCACGAGCTTTGCCGTCTCGGCGCCTGGCGCCGGCCGCAAGCCGACCGTGCTGGACGAAACCGGGGCGCCGGTGCTGCAGATCATCTTCTCCGGCACCTCGCGCGAGGCCTGGGCGGCGTCGGGCCAGGGGCTGACGGCGCGCGACCTCGGCATGAACGTCTCCCTGCCGGAAGTCGACGGGCGCGTGCTTGCCCGCGCCGTCTCCTTCAAGGCCGCCGCGCGCTATGACGAGGGCGTGGAGACGAACATCGTCAGCCTCGATCCCGTCGAGGACCGTATCCGCTTTTCCGCGCGCCTTGCCGGCGGCTGGGCGCGGCTTCGCCGTGCGTCCCCGGTCGAGCGACGCATCGCCGTCGTCATGGCGAACTATCCGAACCGTGATGGCCGCCTCGGCAACGGCGTCGGCCTCGACACGCCGGCCGGCACGATGGAAGTCCTGCGCGCCATGGCGGCGGAGAACTATCGTGTCTGCGACCTGCCGGAGGACGGCGACGCGCTGATCGCTCATCTGATGGCCGGTCCGACCAATGCCGCAAACGACGGCCGGGAAATCCGCGAGACGCTTTCCCTCAAGGATTACAAGGCCTTCTTCTCTACGCTTCCGAAGGCGATTCAGGATGAGGTGACGGCACGCTGGGGCAGGCCGGAAGACGATCCCTTCGTCGCGGGCGATGTCTTCGCCCTGCCGCTCGCCCGTTTCGGCGAGACGCTGGTCGGCATCCAGCCGGCGCGCGGCTACAATATCGATCCGAAGGACACCTACCATTCGCCGGACCTCGTGCCGCCGCACGGCTATCTTGCCTTCTACGCCTTCCTCCGTGCGCATTACGGCGCCCATGCCATCGTGCATATGGGCAAGCATGGCAATCTCGAATGGCTGCCGGGCAAGGCGCTGGCCCTGTCGGAAACCTGCTATCCCGAAGCCGTGTTCGGCCCCGTGCCGCACCTCTATCCCTTCATCGTCAACGATCCGGGCGAGGGCACGCAGGCCAAGCGCCGCTCTGCCGCCGTCATCATCGACCACCTGACGCCGCCCTTGACGCGCGCCGAGACCTACGGCCCGCTGAAGGACCTCGAAGCGCTGGTCGACGAATATTACGATGCCTCCGGCGGTGACCCGCGTCGCATCAAGCTGCTGTCGAAGCAGATCCTCGATCTCGTGCGCGATATCGGCCTCGACCGGGACGCGGGCATCGCCAAGTCCGACGGCGAGGAAACGGCGCTGCAGAAGCTCGACGCCTATCTCTGCGACCTCAAGGAAATGCAGATCCGCGACGGCCTGCATGTCTTCGGCGTCTCGCCCGAGGGCCGGCTTCTCACCGACCTGACGCTGGCCCTGGCGCGCGTGCCGCGCGGCCTTGGCGAAGGCGGCGAGGCGAGCCTGCAGCGGGCGATTGCACTGGACGTGCTGGGAAGCGATGGCCGCTCCTCTGCCCTGCCGCTCTCCCCCCCTGAGGGGGAGATGGCCGGCAGGCCGGAGGAGAGGAGCACACGGTTCGTCTTCGACCCGCTCGACTGCATTGCCTCCGATCCCTGGACCGGCCCGTGTCCGGACATTCTCGCCACGCAGTCCGAAGCGCCCTGGCGCAGCAAGGGCGATACGGTGGAGCGCATCGAGCTTCTGGCGGCACGGCTGGTGGATGGCTCGCTCGCCTGCCCGGAAAGCTGGCAGCGGACGCGCGTCGTGCTCGATACGATCGACACGACCATTCGCCCCGCCATCGCCGCCTGCGGTCCGGCGGAGATCGCGGCGCTGATGCGCGGCCTCGACGGGCGCTTCATCGAACCCGGCCCCTCCGGCGCGCCGACGCGCGGGCGGCCGGACGTGCTGCCGACCGGGCGCAACTTCTATTCCGTCGACAGCCGCGCCGTGCCGACCCCGGCGGCCTGGGAACTCGGCAGGAAATCCGCCGAACTGCTCGTCACCCGCTATGCGCAGGATCACGGCGAATGGCCGACCTCCTTCGGCATCACCGCCTGGGGCACGTCCAACATGCGCACCGGCGGCGACGATATCGCCCAGGCCATGGCGCTGATCGGCGTCAAGCCGACCTGGGACATGGCGTCCCGCCGCGTCACCGGCTTCGAGATCATTCCGCCCGCCGTGCTGCGCCATCCCCGCGTCGACGTCACGCTCCGGATCTCCGGCTTCTTCCGCGATGCCTTCCCCGAACAGATCGCGCTGTTCGACCGTGCCGTGCGGGCCGTCGGCGCGCTTGACGAGGACGATGCGGACAATCCCATCGCCGCCCGCATGCGGGCCGAAGCACGGGCGCTTGCCGCCAAAGGCGCTTCCGAGGAGGACGCGGCCCGGCAGGCCGGTTTCCGCATCTTCGGCGCGAAATCCGGCGGCTATGGCGCGGGCCTGCAGACGATGATGGACGAGGGCCTGTGGAACGAGCGCGGCGATCTTGCCGAGGCCTGGCTTGCCTGGGGCGCGCATGCCTATGACGGGGCGGGCGACGGCGTGCCGATGCGCGAGCGGCTCGAGGCACGCATGAAGAGCCTTCAGGCCGTGGTGCAGAACCAGGACAGCCGCGAGCACGACCTGCTCGATAGCGACGAATATTACCAGTTCGAGGGCGGCATGGCCGCCGCCGCCGAGCACCTTTCCGGCAAGCAGCCCGTCGTCTATCACAACGACCTGTCGCGGCCGGAAAAGCCGGTCGTGCGCACGCTCGAAGACGAGATCGGCCGCGTCGTGCGCGCCCGCGTCGTCAATCCGAAATGGATCGAGGGCGTCATGCGGCACGGCTACAAGGGCGCCTTCGAGATCGCCGCGACGGTCGATTTCATGTTCGCCTTCGCCGCGACGACCGGGGCGGTAAAGGACCATCACTTCGAGGCGGCCTACCAGGCCTATGTGCTGGATGAGCGGGTGCGCGATTTCCTGCGCGAGAAGAACCCCGCCGCGCTGGCCGAGATGGCCGCGCGTTTCGCCGAAGCCATCGACCGGCGCCTCTGGACGCCGCGCTCGAATTCCGCGCGCTATGAACTGGACATGCTGGGCGCCCGCAAGGCGTCCTGAACGGGAAGGAAACGACGATGACCGAGAACCATGACGAAACCGCCGGCATGAGCGAAGCCGAGCTTGCCCGCCATTCGGAGAAGATGGCCAAGAAGAAGCAGGCACGCGAGAAGATCATGGCGACGAAGACCGACGAGAAGGGCCTCGTCATCGTCCATACCGGCAAGGGCAAGGGCAAGTCGACCGCCGGCTTCGGAATGATCTTCCGCCACATCGCGCACAAGAAGCCCTGCGCCGTCGTTCAGTTCATCAAGGGCGCGATGGTGACGGGCGAGCGCGACCTCATCGAGGCGCATTTCGCCGATCTCTGCCAGTTCTTCACGCTTGGCGAGGGGTTCACCTGGGAAACGCAGGACCGCGCCCGCGACGTGGCGATGGCGCAGAAGGCCTGGGAAAAGGCGAAGGACCTGATCCGCGACGAGCGCAACTCCATGGTGCTGCTCGACGAGATCAACATCGCGCTGCGCTACGACTATATCGACGTGCAGGAGGTCATCGATTTCCTGAGGAACGAAAAGCCCTACATGACCCATGTCGTGCTGACCGGCCGCAACGCCAAGGAAGAGCTGATCGAGATCGCCGACCTTGCCACCGAGATGGAACTGCTGAAGCACCCGTTCCGCTCGGGCATCAAGGCGCAGCAGGGCGTGGAATACTGAGAGGCTGTTCTTTCATCCGCTGACGGCCCTTTCTCCCCGCAGGCGCGGGGAGGATTGCGGCGGGCCGGCGAGGGGCACCTGCCTCCTACCAGCCGAGCCAGACGCGGATCGGATGGCTCGGATCCGCCATCAGGCGAATGGCAAGCGCGATCGAGGTGATCACGAGCAGCGGCTTGATGAGCTTCGCGCCGCTCTTCATCGCCACGCGCGAGCCGGCCTGCGCGCCGAGGAACTGGCCGACGCCCATGGCGAGGCCCACCTTCCACAGAATGACACCGTAGAACACGAAGACGACGAAGGCGCCGACATTGGAGCCGAAGTTGAGGAACTTCGTGTGCGCCGTCGCCTTGAGGATGCCGAAGCCGGCAAGCGTCACGAAGGCCAGCATGAAGAACGAGCCCGTGCCCGGGCCGAACACGCCGTCATAGAGGCCGATCATGGGAACCAAGGTGACGGTGAACAGGAACGTGCTCATGCGGCGGTGTTTGTCGACATCGCCGATATTCGGCTTCAGCCCGAAATAGAGCGCGATCGCCACCAGCAGGAAGGGCAGCATGATCTTCAGCACGTCGCCGGGAACGACCGTCGCCAGAAAGGCGCCGATCACCGAGCCGCCGGCGGCCAGCAGGGCCATCGGCAATTGTTCGCGCAGGTTCACATGGCCGGCGCGCGCATAGGCCAGCGTCGCCGAGCCGGAGCCGAAGAGCGATTGCAGTTTGTTCGTGCCGAGCGTTTCCAGGGGTGGAATGCCGGCGAGCAGCATGGCGGGAATGGTGATCATGCCGCCGCCGCCCGCAATCGAATCGATGAAGCTGGCAACAAAGGCGGTGAGGAACAGCAGGAACAGGACGTGAAAGGCGATATCGGCCAAGGCGGGACTCGGGGAAAGCAAGAAAGGAAAGCATGTCGTTCTGTCAGACTGTGCGACAAAAGCAAAGCCCGCGCCCTTGCGCGCAAAGCGCAACGCAGATCAAACAGGGATCGTGCCGCCGTCTAGGATGCGGCGGCAGAACGAGAGGTGCCAGATGGTGGACAGGACCGTGACGGACAGGACAGCGGCGGAGCAGGCGGGTTTCGATCCCGGCCTCGAGCGGAAGCTTTGCGCGGGCATCGAGGCTGGCCTTCTGCGCGATGTGCACTGTGTGCTCGTCAGCCGTGGCGGCCGGCTTGTCCTGGAGCATTATCGCGAAGCGCCGGACGAAAGCTGGGGCGCGTCGCTCGGCACGGTGGCCTTCGACACCGAGACCTTGCATGACCTGCGTTCCGTCACGAAAAGCGTCACCAGCCTGCTCTATGGTATCGCGCTCGACCGCGGCCTCGTGCCGCCGCCCGAAGCATCGCTCCTGGCGCAGTTTCTCGAATATCCGGATCTTGCGGCAGAGCCGGCGCGAGCCAAGCTGACCATCGGCCATGCGCTCACCATGACGCTGGGCCTCGAATGGGACGAATATCGGTCCTATGCCGATCCGCTGAACAGCGAGATCGCCATGGAGAACGCACCGGACCGCTACCGCTTCGCGCTCGAGCAGCCCATCGTCGCGGAACCGGGCACGCGCTGGGTCTATTCGGGCGGTGCGACGGCGCTGGTGGGGGCGATCATCGAGCGCGGCACCGGCCGGCGCATCGAGGATTTTGCTCGCGAGGCGCTGTTCGAACCGCTCGGCATCAAGACTTTCGAATGGCTGCGCGGATCGGACGGCGTGTCCTCGCCGGCTTCCGGCCTGCGCCTGACCGCCCCCGATCTTCTGCGGATCGGCCGGCTGGTGCTGGAAGGCGGCCTCAGCGAAGGGCGGCAGGTCGTTTCGCCGCAATGGATTGCGTCCACCCGCGCACCGCTGGTCTCGACCGATGACGGGCTCGGCTACGGTTATTTCTGGTTCCATGGCGAGGCGCCGGCGCTCGGCGCGGCGCGGCCCTGGCTTGCCGGTTTCGGCAATGGCGGCCAGCGGCTCTGGCTGCTGCCGGACCTCGATATCGCCTGCGTCATCTTTTCCGGCAACTACAATGCCCCGGACGCCTGGGTCTCGCCGACGCGCATCTGGCGCGAGATCGTGCTGGCCAATCTCGTCGCTGCGTGAGGCGTGCCGCATCCGGCGCGTTCCATGCCGCAATCCGGTTTGACCGGCCTCTCCCCCTCCGGTACTAAGGGCAAGCGACGGTGCCCGCGAGCGGGCCGAGCGGTGTCCGGTGCGGCCGACCCAGAGGGGCTTCATCCGGAACCGTCGGAAACGGCAAGGCCGGGCCTTTCGCGTGGAATTTTCGAGAGACTCCCATGCGCGCTGAGGCCCCATCCCCCGATACCGGACGACGATCGCTCGTCATCGGTCTCGGCTGCGAGCGCGGCACGCCGGCTGCCGAACTCCTCGATCTCGCCCTCTCCATCGTTGTCGATCCGCGGCAAGTCGCCTTTGTCGCGACGCTGGACATGCGTGCGCAAGAGCCGGCCATGCATGCCGTCGCGCGGCATTTCGCCGTGCCGCTCGTGACGTTCCCGGCCGCGCGGCTGGAGGCCGAGACGCCGCGTCTTGCCAATCCCTCCGATCTCGTCTTCGCCCATACCGGCTGCCACGGCGTTGCCGAGGCCGCCGCGCTGGCGCAGGCGGGCGCGGGCGGACGGCTGATCGTCGAGAAGACGAAATCCGCCCATGCCACCGTGGCCATGGCGGAATCTTTTCAAAGCCTTGCCGCCCTTTCTTCCGAAGGCGATTCCGCGTCTTCGCATACTGATTCAAGCCGGGAGCACGCCTGATGCACGCCCTGTTCTCCGCCCTTCCGTCCATGGAAAAAGGCACTGTCTGGCTTGTCGGCGCAGGGCCGGGCGATCCGGGTCTCCTCACGCTGCACGCCGCCAATGCGCTGCAGCAGGCCGACGTGATCGTGCATGACGCACTGGTCAATGCCGATTGCCTGTCGCTTGCGCGGCCGGGCGCGGTGCTGGAATTTGCCGGCAAGCGCGGCGGCAAGCCGTCGCACAAGCAGCGCGACATCTCGCTGCGGCTGGTGGAGCTTGCCCGTGCTGGCCACCGCGTGCTGCGGCTGAAGGGCGGCGATCCCTTCGTCTTCGGCCGCGGCGGCGAGGAGGCGCTGACGCTGATCGAGCACGGCATTCCCTTCCGCATCGTGCCGGGCATCACCGCCGGCATCGGCGGGTTGGCCTATGCCGGCATCCCCGTGACGCATCGCGAGGTCAACCACGCCGTCACCTTCCTCACCGGTCATGATTCCTCCGGCCTCGTGCCGGACCGCATCCACTGGGAAGGTATCGCCAAGGGCTCGCCCGTCATCGTCATGTATATGGCGATGAAGCATATCGGCCAGATCGCCGCCAATCTCATCGCGGGTGGCCGCTCCCCGGACGAGCCCGTCGCCTTCGTCTGTAATGCCGCAACGCCCGATCAGTCGGTGCTGGAAACGACGCTGTCGCGCGCCGAGGCCGATGTCGAGGCCGCCGGCATCGAGCCGCCCGCCATCGTCGTCGTCGGCGAGGTGGTGCGCCTGCGCGCTTCGCTCGACTGGCTGGGCGCGCTGAAGGACGGCCGCAGGCTTGTCCCTGATCCCTTCGGCCCGCGCGAGCGGAAGGATCCGGCATGAGCGGACTGCTCATCGCCGCGCCGTCCTCCGGCTCGGGCAAGACGACGGTGACGCTCGGCCTTGCGCGCGCATTGGCCGACGCCGGCGTGGCGCTCGTCTCGGGCAAGGCAGGCCCCGATTATATCGATCCGGCCTTCCATGCCGCCGCCAGCCGAAAGCCCTGCCTCAACTACGATCCCTGGGCGATGCGCCCGGAACTGATCCGCGCCAATGCCGCGTTGCAGGCAGAGGCCGGGGACTTCCTTCTGGTGGAGGCCATGATGGGCCTCTTCGACGGCGCGGCCGACGGCACCGGCGCGCCGGCCGACCTTGCCGCGACGCTCGGCCTGCCGGTGGTTCTGGTGGTCGATTGCAGCCGCATGTCGCAGTCCGTCGCCGCGCTGGTGAAGGGCTACACGGATTTCCGCGGGGATATTCACGTGGCCGGCGTCATCCTCAACAAGGTCGGCAGCGACCGGCATGAGGCCATGCTGTGCACCGCCCTGGCGGCGAGCGGCATCGAGATTCTCGGCGTGCTGCGCAGCGATTCGATGCTCGCCCTGCCGGAGCGCCATCTCGGCCTCGTGCAGGCCGGCGAACATGGTACGCTGGAGACCTTCATCGCCCACGCGGCGGAGGTCGTGACGCGCTGCTGTGCGCTCGACCGCCTGATCGCTGTCGCCGGGACGCGTCCTGCCTTGCCGTCCATGCCGCCCGCATCGCGCCTGTCGCCGCTCGGCCAGCGCATCGCCATTGCGCGGGATCAGGCCTTCGCCTTCACCTACGAGCATCTGATGGCCGGCTGGCGGGCGGCGGGTGCTGAGCTTTCGTTCTTCTCGCCGCTGGCGGACGAGGCGCCGTCCGCGGATGCCGATGCCGTCTACCTGCCCGGCGGCTATCCCGAGCTGCATGCCGCGACCCTTGCCAATGCCGGCCGTTTCCGCCTAGGCATGCAGGATGCGGCGCGCCGGGGGGCACGCATCTATGGCGAATGCGGGGGCTACATGACTCTGGGGGACGGTCTGGTTGCGGCGGATGGATCCCGTTACGGCATGCTCGGTCTCCTGCCGCTCGTTACCAGCTTCGCCGCCCGCCGCCGCCATCTCGGTTATCGCCGCGTCATGCCGCTGGCGGGGTCCGGCTTTGCAACGCCGATGACGGCGCATGAATTCCACTACTCCACGGTCATGGAGGAGGGGGCGGCGGACCGCCTCTTCGCCGTCACGGATGCGATGGGCGAGGACCTCGGCGAGGCCGGGCTGCGCCGGGGCGTGGTCAGCGGCTCCTACATGCACCTCATCGACCTTGCGCCGGAGGCGGCATGAGCGCGCCGCGCATCGTCCATGGCGGCGGCATCGCCGCCGCTGCCGCGCGCTTCGGTGGCCGGCCTGAGGATTGGCTGGACCTTTCCACCGGCATCAATCCCAATCCCGTCGCCATTCCCGCGGTCGATATCGCTGCCTGGCATCGCCTGCCGGACCGGCACCGGCAGGATGCCGCCCGGGCGGCTGCCGCGCGGTATTACAACACGCCGAAGGCCTTGCCGCTGCCCGTTCCCGGCACGCAGTCCGTCATCCAGCTCCTGCCGCGTCTCGTCGCTGCCGGTCGCCGCGCTGCTGTGCTCGTTCCGACCTATGGTGAATATGCCCGGGTGCTTGGCAATGCCGACATCGCGGTGGATCGCATCGACAGTCTTGACGGCGTCACCGAGGCCCATGGCCTCGTCGTCGTCGTCAACCCGAACAATCCCGACGGCCGTCTGTTCTCGCGGGATGACCTGCTCGCCCTTCACGCCCGCGTTCACGCACAGGGCGGTCTCCTCGTCGTCGACGAGGCCTTCGGCGACATGCGCCCGGACGGCTGCATTGCGCCGCTCGCCGGCGATGGCATGCCCGGCCTGCTCGTCTTCCGCTCCTTCGGCAAGTTCTTCGGCCTTGCCGGCCTGCGTCTCGGTTTCGTCGCGGGCGAGGCGGCGGTGCTCGACTGCATCGAGGACGGGCTCGGCCCCTGGGCCGTTTCCGGCCCGGCGCTGACCATCGCCACGACACTCATGGCGGGCGACACCGGCGCCATCCGCCGGGACATCGCGCTGCGCAAGGCCGCGCTCGATCGGGTGCTGTCCTCTGCCGGTCTTTCGATCCTCGGCGGCACGGATCTTTTCTCGCTGGTCGATCATGAGGACGCCGCTGCCCTGCAGGAAGGGCTTTGCCGCCATCACATCCTGGTGCGCCCGTTCGACTACAATGCCCGCTGGCTGCGCTTCGGCCTTGCGCCCGATGCGGCGGGCGACGCCCGGCTGGCTGCGGCGCTTGTCGCGACAAGGGGCGGGTAATATGGCAGAGACGCTGCTCATCCTCTTCCTTGCGCTCGTGCTGGATCGTCTCGTCGGTGACCCGGATGCACTGTGGCGGCGCGTGCCGCATCCCGTCGTGCTGTTCGGCAAGGCGATCGGCGTGATCGACCGCCTCTTCAACGAAAAGCGCCTTTCGGCCGAAACCAAGCGCTTCAATGGCGCGGCCGGCATTGCCGGCCTGCTCGCCGCCAGCGTCTTCCTCGGCTTCCTGCTGCACCGGGTCCTTGCACCGCTCGGCATCGTCGGCGCGCTGGTCGAGACGGTTATCGTCGCCATCTTCCTTGCGCAGAAGAGCCTCCACGATCACGTTCTTGCTGTCTCCACCGGTCTCAAGCAGGGCGGCATCGAGGGCGGGCGGCAGGCCGTGTCGATGATCGTCGGGCGCGATCCGGCGACGCTGGACGAGCCGGCGATCTGCCGGGCCGGCATCGAGAGCCTTGCCGAGAATTTCTCCGACGGCGTCGTCGCCCCGGCGCTCTGGTATGCGGTGTTCGGCCTGCCGGGCCTCTTCGCCTACAAGATGCTGAACACGGCCGATTCGATGATCGGCCACAAGAATGCGAAATATCTCGACTTCGGCTGGGCGTCCGCCCGGCTGGACGATCTCGCCAACTGGCCGGCGGCCCGGCTGTCCATCCTGTTCCTCGCCGCCGGCGCATGGTTGGCGAAGGGCAGGGCGGCTGCGCGCCTTGCGGTCGGCACGGCGCTGCGGGATGCGGGCCTGCACCGTTCGCCCAATTCCGGCTGGCCGGAAGCGGCGATGGCCGGCGCGCTCGGCATCGGCCTTGCCGGTCCCCGCATCTATGGCGGCACGCGGGTCGACGAGCCGATGATGAATGCCAGCGGCCGCACCGTTGCGACTGTCGCGGACATCGACCTTTCGCTTCGTATCTTTTCCTATGCCTGCGCTGCTCTTGCCGCCGCGGTATTGATGGCAGCACTTCCGGCCGCTTTGCTTTGAGCGCCGGAGCAGCCGGTCACTAAATTTTTACGCCTTAACTTCGTTTTCTTTTCGCCACCCCCGTCAATATTGCGGAAGGCTGAAACGTCTATATTCTGTCTCGCTGTGAGACATGGCGTTGAAGCCATGCGCAATCGAATAGAGGGGAAGTCATGCGTACCTTATTTGCGACCACGGTCGCATTCCTTCTTGTCCTGTTTCAGACCGAGGCTGCACTGTCCGCGAATCTGGTCGCGCAGGTCAGTCTTTCTTCGCAAACCATGACCGTTACTCAGAATGGTATCGTAAAACATCGCTGGTCGGTGTCGACGGGCCGCAAGGGCTACGGCACGCCGACGGGGAGCTGGTCGGCGAAGTGGGCCTCGCGTAACCACCGTTCGCGCAAGTACAACAACGCGCCGATGCCCTTCGCGATCTTCTTCAAGGGCGGATATGCGGTGCATGCGACCTACGAGACCAAGCGTCTCGGCCGTCCGGCGTCCCATGGCTGCGTGCGGCTGTCGCCGAACAATGCGGCGACCTTCTACCAGCTGGCGAACCGCAATGGGCTCTCCAACACGCGCATCGTCATCACGCGGTAACTCAGTCGTTGCCGGCGTAGCGCATCAGCCGGTCCATGTCGGGAACGGTGACATGCCGGTTGTTCTCGATGCGGATGACGTTTTCCTTGCGCAGCTTGGTGAACTGCCGGCTGACGGTCTCGATCGTCAGCCCAAGGAAATCGGCGATATCGGCGCGTGACAGCGGCAGGTCGAATGTCGACATGTCGACGCTCTCGGGGTCGATATGGGTGGCGATGAGATAGAGGAAGCTCGCCACCTTCTCCTGCGCGGTCTTGCGGCCGAGCGTCAGCATCCAGTCGCGTGCCTCGTCCAGTTCCTTCAGCGCCTGACGGTGCAGCTTGTGTTCCAGTTCCGGCGTCTTCTTGACGAGACGGTCGAGCACGTTGCGCGGGAAGTTGCAGACTTCGCTTTCGGTCGCGGCTTCCGCGGTGATCGCGCTTTCTTCGAGGAAGGGGCGGCCGAGGAAGTCGGGGGCGAACTGCAGGCCGACGATCTGCTGGCGGCCGTCCGCCATCACCTTCGTCAGCTTCACGACGCCGCGCATGATGTTGGAATAGTTGACGATGGTCTCGCCCTGGCCGATCACCTCGGCACCCGTGTCCAGCCGATGGCGGACGGAGTGCTTGTTCAACTCCGTGAGCTGTTCGGCCGTCAGCGCGCCGCACA
Source organism: Shinella sp. G-2 (assembly GCF_050172695.1). NCBI lineage: Bacteria > Pseudomonadati > Pseudomonadota > Alphaproteobacteria > Hyphomicrobiales > Rhizobiaceae > Shinella > Shinella sp. G-2. Next base: position 537,391 of record NZ_JBBEYH010000001.1, read on the forward strand.
CGCCGCCATGGCGCGCCTCGCAGGCACGGCAGACCAGCGGAATGTCGGAATTATGGATATCCTGGCGGCGAACTTCCATATCGGTTCTTCCTTTCGCCTGGCGGCTGACGGCGCAACAATGCCGTGCTACCGCACGTAGGCATGAACATAAAGCGTGCCGCCTCGCGGCAAAATAGCGCTTCCTGACTATTGTCAAATCCTAGCGCACCCGTTCGGGCTTTCACTTGATCAAAATCAAATGGCGACGATCGTTTCGGGTTTATTTGCCTTGCGAGCAAGGAGACACCCATGCAGGACGCACTCGTCGAACGCCTTTCATCGCCGGTTCCGCGCTATACCAGCTATCCGACAGCCCCGCATTTCAACGAAGGTATCGGTGCCGAGGCCTATGCGGATTGTCTTGGAAAGCTCGGGCGTGCGAATCGCCTGTCGCTTTACGCGCATATTCCCTATTGCGACCGCCTCTGCTGGTTCTGTGCCTGTCACACCAAGCAGACGCTGCGCTACGAGCCCGTCGAGGCCTATCTGAAGGGGCTTCATGCCGAGATCGCCGCCATCGGCAGCCGCGTGTCGCGCGATGCCCCCGTGACGGCGCTGCATTTCGGCGGCGGTTCGCCGACCCTGCTGCGACCGGACGACATGATCGCGCTGAAGGCCCGTCTCGAAGCGGGCTTCACCTTCGCCACTGACGCGGAAATCTCCGTCGAGATGGATCCGAACGATCTCGACGAGGCCCGTCACGACGCACTGGCCGCCATCGGCATGACCCGCGCCAGTCTCGGCATCCAGGACTTCGATCCGAAGGTGCAGGCGGCGATCAACCGCATCCAGACCTTCGAGCAGACGCGCGGCGTGGTGGAGGCGGCGCGGGCGCGGGGCGTGCGCTCGGTCAATTGCGACATTCTCTACGGCCTGCCGTACCAGACGATGGAAACCCTCGCGGAGACCGTGCACGCCGTCATTTCCCTCATGCCCGACCGCATCGCGCTTTTCGGCTATGCGCACGTGCCGTGGATGAAGAAGCACCAGACGATGATCGACGAGGCGGCGCTGCCGGGTATCGTCGCGCGTTTCGCCCAGATGGCGATGGCGGCGGAGATGCTGGTCGCCGCCGGCTATAAGGCCGTCGGCATCGACCATTTCGCCCTTCCGGCCGACCGGCTCGCGGTCGCTGCCCGCAGCGGCACGCTGCGCCGCAATTTCCAGGGCTATACGGACGACCAGGCCGATGCCCTGATCGGCCTCGGTGCGTCGGCCATCGGCCAGCTGCCGGAGGGCTATTTCCAGAACATGCCGGCGACGGGCGAATACCTGCGCCGGGCGGAGGAGGGTGGTCTTGCGGTGGTACGCGGTTACGCGCTGACCGGGGAGGACCGCGCCCGCGCCTTCGTCATCGAGAAGGTCATGTGCGATTTCGGCTTTTCCTTTGCCGATCTCTCCGCCCGGCACCCGGCCTTCGCGCCGCTGATCAAGGGCGAGGCCATCGGCTTTGCCGCAGCCGACCGGGACGGTCTTTGCCGCATCGAGGACGGCCGCTTTTTCCTGACGGCGACCGGCCGGCCGTTCGCACGCACCGTCGCGGCGGTCTTCGACGCGCACCTTGCGAGCGGGCGCGGGCGGCATTCCATCGCGGTGTGAGGCGGGCTCGAGCCCTGTTGCGCGCGCAACACAGCTTCGCGCATCATGCAGGGCCCTCATCAACCCCATTGGCAATCGCATCGGATTTCCATATAGGATCGCCCAACTATAGATTCATGAGGTATGGGCGTGACTGCTACATTCGACAAGGTTGCCGACATCATTGCTGAGACGAGCGAGATCGATCGCGAGACGATTACGCCGGACAGCCACACGATCGACGATCTCGGCATCGACAGCCTGGACTTCCTCGACATCGTTTTCGCGATCGACAAGGAATTCGGCATCAAGATTCCGCTGGAAAAGTGGACGCAGGACGTCAACGAAGGCAAGGTTGCGACGGAAGAGTACTTCGTCCTGAAGAACCTCTGCGCCAAGATTGACGAACTGCGGGCTGCCAAGGCCTGATACACCGCGCCCGGCCGTCCCTGACGGCGCTGTTCCGGACGATCCCGGTGCAAGGGGCTATCGGCCTGCCGTCTCGGCAGGCCTTTTCGATTTTCGGCGGAGGCACTATCCGATGCTGCTAGAATATTTCCAGATGATCGACCGGGTGGAAACCGTCGATGGCGCGCGCCGCACGCTCAAGGCCCGCTCCGTCGTGCCGTCGAAGAGCCCGGTCTTCGAGGGCCATTTCCCCGGCATGCCGCTCGTCCCGGGCGTGCTGCTCATCGAAACGATGGCGCAGGCCTCGGGTTTCCTGGTGCTGGCCGCCTCCGATTTCGCCGCCATGCCCTTCCTGATGAGCGTCGACGGCGCGAAGATGCGCACCTTCGTCGAACCTGACGCGGTGCTCGACATCGAGGCCGTGCTGGAGCATGACGGATCGGGCTATGCCGTGACGAAGGCGAAGATTTCGTCGGCCGGCAAGAAGGTGTGCGACGCGCAGCTGAAGCTGCGCACCATGCCGTTTGCCGAAGTGCCGCTCGCCGATATCGTGCGCAAGCGCGCCGGCGAGGTGGGTTTGTTCGAGGCGCTGGCAGCGTCTGCTGAAGGGAAGTGAGCATGGCGAACAACGATGTGGTCATCACCGGCGTCGGCATCGTCACCTGTCACGGTGTCGGCGCGGCGGCGCATGTGGAAATCCTCGGTGCGGCAAAGGCCCCGGAACTGAAGATCGAGACGGAGCGCTTCGCGCCCTATCCGGTCCATCCGATGCCGGAGATCGACTGGAACCAGCAGATCGCCAAGCGCGGCGACCAGCGCCAGATGGAAAACTGGCAGCGCCTCGGCGTCTTCGCCGCCGGTCTTGCGCTCGATGACGCCGGTTTCAAGGACGATGCGGATGCCTGCGGCACGATGGACATGATCGTGGCGGCCGGCGGCGGCGAGCGCGATATCGCCGTCGATTCGCTGATCGTCGACGAGGGCCTGAAGCGCAACGACCGCGAACAGCTTCTGAACGAAAAGCTGACGACGGAACTGCGTCCGACGCTCTTCCTCGCCCAGCTTTCCAACCTGCTCGCCGGCAACATTTCCATCGTGCACAAGGTCACCGGTTCTTCCCGCACCTTCATGGGCGAGGAAGCCGCCGGTATCAGCGCGGTCGAGACGGCCTTCCATCGCATCCGCTCCGGCCAGTCGACGCACACGCTCGTCGGCAGCGCGCTCGTCGCCGAGCGTCAGGACGTCATCCTGCTTTACGAAGCCCTCGGCGCGCATGCGACGGGCGGCTGGACGCCGCTCTGGTCGCGCGACGAAAACGCCGGCGGCGGCATCATCACCGGCACGGCCGCCGCTTTCCTGATCCTGGAATCCCGTGCCCATGCCGAGGCCCGCGGCGCCCGCATCTACGCGACCATCGACGCCATCGGCGGCGACCGCGGCCCGCGCGGCGAGGGCAAGCTGGAAGCCCGGCTGGAGCGCCTTTCCGAAGGCGCGGAGGCCGGCGACAAGACGGTCGTCTTCTCTGGCGCCTCCGGTGCACATGAGGCAACGGCGCGCGAGAAGACCTGGCTTGACAAGCGTTTCGCCGGCAGCGCGGTGCGCGGCTACAGCGCCGCCATCGGCCAGGCGCTCGAAGCGCAGTTCCCGCTCGGTCTTGCGCTTGCCGCGCTGACGCTGGGTTCCGGCGTCACGGTGGCTCCGTTCGATGCGGCTGCCGAAGGTGCCATGGGCGCACCCGCCGCCACAGCCGTCGTCACGACGGTCGGTCATTCGCGCGGCGAAGGCGTCGCTATCCTAGTCGCAGAGAAGTGAGGTTCCGGCCATGACGAAAGCCGCTTACAGGGATCATCTCGGTCGCCCCATCGTCGCCGTCACCGGCATGGGCGTCGTTACCTCGTTGGGGCAGGGGCTCAAGGACAACTGGGCCGCGCTCACCGGCGGCGTCTCGGGCATCCACGGCATCACCCGCTTCCCGGTCGACGGGCTCAACACCCGCATTTCCGGCACGGTCGATTTCATCGAGGTGCCGGTCGAAAACCCGGTCGAGCGTTCCTATGCCTATGCCCGCGAGACGACGGACGAGGCGCTGGCGCAGGCCGGCCTTTCCAGCGATTTCGGTGGACCGCTCTTCCTGGCCGCGCCGCCGATCGAGCCGGACTGGCGCGACCGCTTCGCGCTCGCCGACCGCGCGCCGGCCTCGCAGCGCCCGGGCGATGCCTATGACCGTTTCCTCTCCGTCCTGCGCGGCAAGCCGGAACCGGCGCTGCACGAGGCCTGGGCCTTCGGCTCCATCTCCGAGCGCCTGTCCGACCGTTACGGCACGCGCGGCCTGCCGGTGACGCTGTCGACCGCCTGCGCGTCCGGCGCGACGGCCATCCAGCTCGGCGTCGAGGCGATCCGCCAGGGGCGCACCGACCGCGCGCTCACCGTGGGTACGGACGGCTCGGTGACGGCCGAGGCGCTGATCCGCTTCGCGCTGCTCTCGGCGCTCTCGACCCAGAACGACCCGCCGACCAAGGCGTCCAAGCCGTTCAGCAAGGATCGCGACGGCTTCGTCATCGCCGAAGGCGCGGCGACGCTCGTGCTGGAATCGCTGGAATCGGCCATTGCCCGCGGCGCCAGAGTGCTCGGCATCCTCAAGGGCTGCGGCGAGAAGGCCGATCATTTCCACCGCACGCGCTCCTCGCCGGACGGCGGCCCCGCCATCGCGACGATCCGCGCGGCGCTGGAAGATGCCGGCATCGACGAGAGCGGCATCGGCTACATCAACGCCCACGGCACCTCGACGCCGGAAAACGACAAGATGGAATATCTCTCCATGTCGACCGTCTTCGGCGACAAGCTGGCGGGCATTCCGGTCTCCTCCAACAAGTCGATGATCGGCCATACGCTGACGGCGGCCGGTGCTGTCGAGGCGGTGTTCTCGATCCAGACCATGCTGACCGGCACCCTGCCGCCGACCATCAACCACCAGACCCCCGACCCGACGATCCAGCTGGACGTCGTGCCGAATGTGAAGCGCGACAAGCAGGTCACCGCCGTCCTGTCGAACTCCTTCGGCTTCGGCGGCCAGAACGCCAGCCTTGTCATGACGGCCGAACCCGCCTAAGCGGCGGGCCTGACCTCGTTTATACGGAAGAACACCATGCGCGCCCTGCAGCTCCTCGACGATCGCAAGCTGGAAATCACCGACATTCCGGAACCGGAAGCCCCCGGCCCGGGCGAGGTGACGCTGCGCGTCAAGGCCGTCGCCCTCAACCATATCGACGTCTGGGGCTGGCGCGGCATGGCGTTTGCCAAGCGCAAGATGCCGCTGGTCATCGGCGCGGAGGCCGCCGGCGTCGTCGAAACGCTCGGCCCGGGCGTTTCCAACGTGCTGCCCGGCCAGCTCGTCTCCATCTACGGCGCGCGCACCTGCGGCCTCTGCAAGCCCTGCCGCGAAGGCCGCGACAATCTCTGCGAACATGTCGGCGGCGTGCACGGCTTCCATCTCGACGGCTTCGCGCAGGAGAAGGTCAACCTTCCGGCGCGCCTGCTGGTTCCGGCACCGCCCGGCGTCGATGCCGTCGGCGCGGCCCTGGCGCCCGTCACCTTCGGCACGGTCGAGCACATGCTGTTCGACAATGCCAAGCTCGAATCCGGCGAGACGATCCTCGTCCATGCCGGCGGCTCGGGCATCGGCACGGCGGCGATCCAGCTTGCCAAGAAGATCGGCTGCACGGTCATCACCACGGTCGGCTCGAACGACAAGATCGAGAAGGCCAAGGCGCTCGGCGCCGACCATGTCATCAACTACCGCGAAGACCGTTTCGAGGGCGTGGTGCGCAAGCTGACCAAGAAGAAGGGCGTCGACGTCGTCTTCGAACATGTCGGCAAGGACACCTGGGCGGGCTCCATGCTCTGCCTCAAGCGCGGCGGCCGCCTCGTCACCTGCGGCTCCACCTCCGGCGTTTCCACCGACATGAACCTGATGATGCTGTTCCAGCAACAGCTGAAGCTGCTCGGCTCCTTCGGCTGCCGCATCGAGAACATGGCCAATGCCATGCAGAAGATGGCGCGCGGCATCGTGCATCCGGTCATCGACACGGAAGTCACCTTCGACGGCATTGCCACGGCGCTCGAGCGCATGGAATCGCGCCAGATCTTCGGCAAGATCGTCCTGAAGCTGGATTGATCCCCGTGAAGATGATCGTCACACGCCTCGTCCTGGCGCTGAGGAACACGAAGCAATGGCTGGTGGCGCAGTTCGCCTTCGGCCTGCTCAACTTCCTCAAGCTGCTGCCGGCGGACGGTGCGATCAACTTCGCCGATCGCATGGCGCGCTGGGTCGGCCCCAAGACGGGCCGTCACAAGCTGACGCTCACCAATCTGCGCAACGCATTCCCGGAAAAGTCCGAGGCCGAGATCGAAGCCATCGCGCTCGACGCCTGGGGCAATATGGGCCGGCTCGCCGCCGAATATGTCTTCCTCGACCGTCTTTTCGATTTCGATCCGGAAAAGACGGCGCCGGGCCGCATCGAGGTCTCCGGCATTCCGCTCTTCGTGGACCTGCGCGACAACCCGCGGCCCTTCATCGTCTTCACCGCCCATACCGGCAATTTCGAACTGCTGCCCGTTGCCGGCGCGGCCTTCGGTCTCGATGTGACGGTGCTGTTCCGCCCGCCGAACAATCCCTATGTCGCCGACAAGGTGTTCGAATTCCGTCGGGCGCGCATGGGCCAGCTCGTCCCGTCCCATGCCGGTTCCTCCTTCACGCTTGCCCGCAAGCTGGAGGCGGGCGGGCCGGTCGGCGTGCTGGTCGACCAGAAGTTCTCCAAGGGCCTGCACACGAAGTTCTTCGGCCGCGACGTGCAGACCAATCCGCTGCTTGCCAAGCTGGTGCGCCAGTTCAATTGCGAGGTCTATCCGGCCCGCTGCATCCGCCTGCCGGGCAATCGCTACCGGCTGGAGCTGGAACCGGCGATGGAGATCCCCCGCAAGGCGAATGGCGCCGTGGATGTCGAGGCGACGGCGCAGTTGCTCAACGACAAGGTGGAGCAATGGGTGCGGGAATATCCCGGCCAATGGCTGTGGTATCACGACCGCTGGAATATCAAGCGCAGCCTAATTACTTGAGCGCTTACATTTCTTCTTTCAGCTTTCAAATATGAATACGTTCAATCTTCCCCAATTATGCGACTTTTGTCGTATGGGGGGTTTGACATCCTCTCGTTCGCTGTTACCTTTTGCTAATGTAAGCGCTTTGGGACGCGGAATTTGGGAGGGAATGATCAAACGCTATCTTTATTTCTGAACATATTAAATAGTGTGGTGATACGATTGCTGTAGTTTTCAGCAATTCAGGGAGCAAGAATTGAAAGCTCTTGTAGAGTTGTTCTGGTTTAAGTATTCGCAACTCCAGCATGCAATAAAGACTGGAAATGAGAAGCTCATTTCCATGCTGGACAGGGAAATCGAACCGGCCCTTGCGGCCGTGTTGCAGAAGGAGGCCAAGGATGTCTCCGAACTCCGCACCCAGTTCCAACTCGTGGTGGATCTCCTTCGGGAAGAATCGGAAGACAAGGCCTGCGTGCTCCGGCAGGCGCATCATTTCAAACACTTGCTGGACCGCTATTTCGGCACCGAGGAGGCTGCGCGTTCGTTCGGCCTGAGCCCGCCGAACGATCTGCGGCCCTTGACCGCGCCGCGTGTGGTGGAAGACGGGCTGCTCAACGAGGCGATCCTCGACAGCCTGCCGGACCGCGTGGCCGTGATCACGACGGATTACCGCTACCTCTATTCCAACCCGCTGAATGCCGAGCGTTTCAGTGAGAAGCCGATCGATCTCGTGGGGCGTCATGTGGTCGAGTTCATCGGCATGCCGCGTTTCGAGAGCCGCGTGAAGCGGCATCTCGACCGCTGCTTTGCGGGGGAGGTGGTCGAATACGACTATATTTCCTCGCGCCGCGGCAACGCCATCACGCGCTGCCGCATGACACCCTGCCAGTCGGCCACCGGCAGCGTGCTCGGCGCCATCCTCGTGCTGCAGGAACTGACCGAGCTGCGCGACCCGATGGCGGCATAGACGCCTGGCGCTTTCCAGCCGAAGCGGGAAGACAGGGAACCGTTCCGCAGACCCTGAACTCGCCTGACGTGCCCTAGGACGCCAGGCGCGTCTCGCGCAGCATGAACTGCTGCTCGAAGGCGATATGGCGACGGATCGACTCGAAGAAGCCGCGGAGCATGTAGCCCGCGGCTTCCGCGTTTACGGTCCCGTCGCCGATGCCAAGCCGCGTGAGCGTGTCGGTCAGCTCCTCCGCGAAGCATTCGTCCTCGACATGCTCGAACTTCAGCCGGGCGATGGCCTCAGCCAGTTCCTCGTCGCCGGAGCCCTTGATCTCCAGCATCGGGAAGAGGGCTTCCTCCTCGTACCGGTGAATGCCGTTGATCAGCGGGATCAGCGACTTGGCGGCATAGATGCATTTCTGCCGGTTGATGTTCGCCGGCAGGCTGTCGGCGATTTCCTCCAGCGCCGCGCAGAGCGTCAGCTGGGCGTCATGGGCCCTTTTCAGCCATTCGAGCGAAACGGCGTCCGTCGGGCGATCCGAGAGCAACCGGGCGATGCCTGTGTAATCCGTCATGTTCTGCTTCCTCGTTTGGGAAGAGCCGCGGGCGCTGCGACACGCGGCTGCGTCAACCTGTCTCTTGATGCCGCCAGCTTCCGTGCGTCGCCTTGATCCATGTCAAGGATGCTGGCGGGCGCATCTGCGAAGGCTCAGTCGAGCGCAAGGGCCGATTCCGCGCGGGAACCGGTCACTGCGGGAAATTGACGAGTTGGGGGATGCCAACGATGAAATATGTAACGGAAACGATCGTCCTGGCCGTGGGGGCGTTCATCGCCCTTCTCGGCGCGGCCTTTGCCCAGGACCGGCTCTTCGAGGCCCATATGTGGGTCCTCTTCTTCGTGCTGCTGGCCGGCACGCTTGTCATGGTGCGGCGCGTCTCCTTCGCGCCGGCCGGACCCGCTCCGTCCGCGGTGGATGACGGCGGCTATTTCGACGAGGTCGTCAAATACGGCGTCATCGCCACCGTGTTCTGGGGCGTCGTCGGCTTCCTGGTCGGCGTCTTCGTCGCAGCCCAGCTCGCTTTCCCCGATCTCAACATCGAGCCCTGGCTGAACTTCGGTCGCACGCGCCCGCTGCACACCTCCGCCGTGATCTTCGCCTTCGGCGGTAACGCGCTGATCGCCACGTCCTTCTATGTCGTGCAGCGCACCTCGCGCGCCCGTCTCTTCGGCGGCAATCTCGGCTGGTTCGTGTTCTGGGGCTACCAGCTCTTCATCGTCATGGCCGCCACCGGCTATCTGCTCGGCATCACGCAGGGCAGGGAATATGCCGAGCCGGAATGGTATGTCGACCTGTGGCTGACCGTCGTCTGGGTCGCCTATCTGATCGCCTTCCTCGGCACGATCATGACGCGCAAGGAGCCGCACATCTATGTGGCGAACTGGTTCTATCTCGCCTTCATCGTCACCATCGCCATGCTGCATATCGTCAACAACCTGGCGGTGCCCGCCTCGTTCCTCGGCGTGAAGAGCTACTCGGCCTTCTCGGGCGTGCAGGATGCGCTGACGCAATGGTGGTACGGCCACAATGCCGTGGGCTTCTTCCTGACGGCCGGCTTCCTCGGGATGATGTACTACTTCATCCCGAAGCAGGTGAACCGTCCGGTCTATTCCTACCGCCTGTCGATCATCCACTTCTGGGCCCTGATCTTCATGTATATCTGGGCCGGCCCGCACCACCTGCACTATACGGCGCTGCCCGACTGGGCGCAGACGCTCGGCATGGTCTTCTCGGTCATGCTGTGGATGCCCTCCTGGGGCGGCATGATCAACGGCCTGATGACGCTCTCGGGCGCCTGGGACAAGATCCGCACCGACCCGATCGTGCGCATGATGGTCATGGCCGTCGCCTTCTACGGCATGGCGACCTTCGAGGGCCCGATGATGTCGATCAAGTCGGTCAACTCGCTCAGCCACTATACGGACTGGACCATCGGCCACGTGCATTCGGGCGCGCTCGGCTGGAACGGCCTCATCACCTTCGGCGCGGTCTACTTCCTCGTCCCGAAGCTGTGGAAGCGCGAACGGCTCTACTCGATCCGCATGGTCAACTGGCACTTCTGGCTCGCCACGCTCGGCATCGTCGTCTACGCGGCCGTCATGTGGGTCGCCGGCATCCAGCAGGGCCTGATGTGGCGCGAATACGACGAGCAGGGCTTCCTGGTCTACTCGTTCGCCGAAACGGTCGCGGCCATGTTCCCCTACTACGTGCTGCGCGCCGTCGGCGGCGGGCTGTTCCTCCTGGGGGCACTCATCATGGCCTACAACGTGACCATGACAATCCTCGGCTACCAGCGTGACGAGGCCCCGATCCCGGGCGCCGCGCCCGCGCTCCAGCCGGCCGAATAGGAGGGGACACGATGTCCATTCTTGATAAACACGCCATCCTCGAACGCAACGCGACGCTTCTCCTCGTCGGCTCGCTGCTTGTCGTCTCCATCGGCGGCATCGTCGAGATCGCCCCGCTGTTCTACCTGGAAAACACCATCGAGAAGGTGGAGGGCATGCGGCCTTATTCGCCGCTGGAGCTTGCCGGTCGCGACATCTATGTCCGCGAGGGCTGCTACGTCTGTCACAGCCAGATGATCCGGCCGTTCCGCGACGAGGTGGAACGCTACGGGCATTATTCGCTGGCGGCGGAATCGATGTACGACCATCCGTTCCAATGGGGTTCGAAGCGCACGGGGCCGGACCTTGCCCGCGTCGGTGACCGCTACTCCAACGAGTGGCACGTCCAGCACCTGATCGAGCCGCGCTCGGTCGTGCCGGAATCGGTGATGCCGAGCTACGCCTTCCTCAAGGAGACGCCAGTCGATGTGAAGAACATCACGATGCATCTGGAAGCCAACCGCAAGGTCGGCGTTCCCTATACGGACGAGATGATCGCCAATGCCGCGGCCGACATGAAGGCGCAGGCCGATCCGAATGCCGACACGTCCGGCGTCGAGGGCCGCTACCCGAAGGCCAAGCTCGGCGACTTCGACGGCGACCCCGCCAAGCTCACCGAAATGGATGCGCTGGTCGCCTATCTGCAGATGCTCGGCACGCTGGTGGATTTCTCCACCTATGACGACGCCGCCGGTTACCGCTGAGGAGGCCGCCATGGAAACCTATACCGCCATGCGCCACTTCGCCGACAGCTGGGGCCTGCTCGCCATGACGCTGTTCTTTGCGGCTGTCGTTCTCTTCACCCTTCGCCCCGGCGCCCGCAAGGCCGCCGAACGGGCGGCTGAAATCCCTCTCAAGGAGGACTGATCATGGCCGAGAAACACATCGATGAAATCTCGGGCGTCGAAACCACCGGCCACGAATGGGACGGCATCCGCGAACTGAACAACCCGATGCCGCGCTGGTGGGTCTGGTCGTTCTACGCCACCATCCTCTGGGCCATCGGCTACGCCATTGCCTTCCCGGCCTGGCCGATGATCACGGATGCGACGAAGGGCGTGCTCGGCTGGTCGAGCCGCGCCAATGTCGCCGCCGAACTGGCGAGCGCCAAGCAGGCCCAATCGGGCTTCCTCGACAGGATCGCCTCGTCGTCGCTGCAGGACATCATGGCCGATCCGCAACTCTCGCAGTTCGCGATCGCCGGCGGCGCATCGGCCTTCAAGGTCAACTGTGCGCAGTGCCATGGTTCGGGCGCGGCCGGTGCGGCCGGCTTCCCCAACCTCAACGACGACGACTGGGTCTGGGGCGGCACGGTGGACGACATCTACCAGACCATCGCCCACGGCATCCGCCATCCGGGCGACGAGGAGACCCGCACGTCGGAAATGCCGGCCTATGGCGATATCCTCCAGCCGGAGGAAATCAAGCAGGTCGCGGCCTATGTCGTCAGCCTGACGGGCACGCCGTTGGATGTCGCCCTGGTCGAGCCCGGCAAGCAGATCTTCGCCGACAACTGCGCGGCCTGCCATGGCGAGGACGCCAAGGGCAATCGCGAGATGGGCGCTCCGAACCTTGCCGACGCCATCTGGCTGAAGGGCGAGGGCGAGGCTGCCATCGCCGCGCAGGTCCGCTCGCCCAAGCACGGCGTCATGCCGGCCTGGCTGCCCCGCCTCGGCGATCCCGCCGTCAAACAGCTTGCCGTCTTCGTGCATTCGCTGGGCGGCGGCGAATAAACGCACCTGCCGGATGACAAAGCAGAAGGCCGCGGGTTTCCGCGGCCTTTTCGTTTCGTTTGGAGGAGAAGGTCTCCGTTTCAGGCGACGACCGTATTGCGTCCCGCGGATTTGGCGCGATAGAGGTTGCGGTCGGAGGCCGCGAGCGCTTCGGCCGGATCGAAGCGTGGCGCGCAGTGGAAGGCGCCGATGCTGACGCCAAGGGCGATACGGGTCCCGGCGGGCGTGTCGAGGTCGATGGCTTCCACCGCCTCGCGGATCGTCTGGGAATGGGCGAGCATGCGTTCGGGCGAAGCTTCATGCAGGAAGACGGCGAATTCCTCGCCGCCGAGCCGGCCGGCAAGATCGTTTTCCCGTGACAGGCTGGCAAGGACGGTGCCGATCACGTTCAGCGCCGCATCGCCCGTCGCATGGCCGAAGCGGTCGTTGACCGACTTGAAGTGATCGACATCGAGGAAGAGCAGGCCGCCATGCACGCCGGCGCGGCTGCGTGCGTCGAGGTCGGCAAGGAAGGCCGCGCGATTGAGCAGGCCGGTCAGCGCGTCGCGCCGGGCCTGATGCTGCAGCCGTGTATAGGCTTCGGCAAGGTCGTCCCGGGTCCGGGCGAGCGCGCTATTGGCAAGGCGCAACCGCTCCGCCTGCCAGAAATGCAGCAGCGAGGCGGGAATGGAAACGGCGATGGGGCAGGCGATCGTCATGACGAGCCCGGCGCCCGCCACCTTGCCGCCAAGCATGGGCACGAAAGCGAAGCTGATCAGCAGCGAGGCCACAACCGAGAGCGCCGCCACCGCCAATGTCTTGCCGAAAATCCTGACCATCGAACGAGCCCGCGCCTGTTGAACCGCGGGCCCTGACTAGAAGCGTCTGATTGAAAAAGCCTGAATTCTCTCGGTAAAACCCGCGCCAACTCTCAAATTGACGTTACGGCAGGCATTTACCGGTCGGACCAGACCGCAAGCTCGTATCCATCGGGATCGGCGAACTGGAAACGACGGCCGCCGGGGAAGGCGAAGATCGGCTTGACGACCGTGCCGCCCGCCTTTTCCACGCGGGCCAGCGCGTCTTCGAGATCGTCGGCGAAGAGGATGACGAGCGGTCCGCCTTTCGCGCTCACCGGCGCCAGCGTCGTGAACCCGCCGGTAAGGCGGCCGTCCTGGAACTCGCAATACTCCGGACCGTAATCGGTGAAGGTCCAGCCGAAGGCGTCGCCGTAGAAGGCCTTGGCGCTGGCGATATCCGCCACGTTGAATTCGATATAGTCGATCTTGCGATCCGCGCCTCTGCTGCTCATGCCGTCGTCTCCTTGCCTTGCATCGGTGTCTTCCATCAGTCTTGCCAGGGTTTCGAGATCGCGCGCCACGTGGGCGGCGTCCGATTCGAAGGCCGCATCGTCCATATCCGGTTGCCGCAGCAGCGTGAACATTACTTCGGTGCCGTCACCGTTGGGCACGACGCGCAGCGCGTTCTCCACCACGAGGCCGTCCGGGAATGTCACCGTGTGGTCCATCACGCCGAAATCGTTCGGCGGGGCAAAGCGCACCCGTACGTTTCCGACCGGACCGCCATCGGCAATCCAGTCGTCGCCATCAGGAACAAGGCCTGCCGCAAGGCCCGAGGCCCAGAGCGGCATGTTTTCCGGCCGGGCGGCGAAGGCATAGACCGCGCGCCAGTCGCGCTGGATGGTCCTGTGAACGATGCGGGCGGTGAGGGTGGTCATGGGCGTCTCCTTTGACACGACCATAGGCGATCGCGCGCCGGTGTCTTGGACGAAACGGACAGTCAGCCGCGCATCTGGCGCAGGATTTCACCGGGCGTCAGGCTCGTCAGCGCCAGCACGTCGCGGTTCATGTGCGCCTGGTCGGCAAAGCCGCTGTCGGCGGCAAGACCGGCAAGCGTGTTCTCGCGATGCGCCATGCGGCCGAGGAGCGTCTGGAAGCGGAGGATGCGGGAAAGCGTCTTCGGGCCATAGCCGAATTCGGCGGTGCTCAGGCGCCGCAGGGTGCGTTCCGTCAGGCCCATCTCGAGGGCGATGGCGTCGGCCGGCAGGCGTGCGCTCAGCGCGTGCAGGGCGGCCACATTCGGCCGCACCGCCGGCAGGTCTCGCATTTCCATCGCGAAGGCGGCCTGCAGATGCTTCAGGCGCTGGAGCGGATCGCCGAGGGCAAGCATCCGGTCATGCTGCGCGCCGAAGCTGCCGGGCAGGATATCGCCGAGCGCGACGACCGTGCCGGTAAGCTGGTCGAGGTCGCAGCGCAGCAGAGAACGGGCGATCCCGGGCCGCAGGCGCAGACCGAGAATCACCTGCCCCGACCGGAGGCGCGGATAGGCCGCGACGCGGTCCGGTCCGGCGAGGAGAAAGCCGCCTTCCGTCCAGAGCAGATCGACGCAGCCGTCCGGCACGACGGCGACGCGCGCGGTAGGGGGACTGTCGGGGGCGCGGTGCATCCAGACACAGCGAACCGCCCCGGAAATCGCCGGGGAAACGGCGAACTCACGGTAGTCGCCATAGCGTTTCGCCAGGATGGTTTCCGTCATCGCGTCCTTCCGTGCGGCAACCCGCCACGCCCTGTCTTGCTGAAAACTTGACGTAGATCAACGATAGCCGCCCTTGTTGGCGTCATTGTGCCGGCACAACGACACGTGCGGCCGGGCCTATGCAACAGAATTCCACCACCATCTACAATTCCATCGAACGCCACGAGGCGGAAGCCGTCAATTCGGCGAAGGTGCGCAAGCCGCTCTACGAGAAGCGCAAGAAGATCTTCCCGAAGCGGGCGGAAGGTCGCTTCCGGCAGTTCAAGTGGCTGGTGATGCTGATCACGCTCGGCATCTATTACCTGACGCCGTGGATCCGCTGGGACCGCGGCCCACATGCGCCGGACCAGGCCGTGCTGGTCGATCTCGCCGGCCGCCGCTTCTATTTCTTCTTCATCGAGATCTGGCCGCAGGAATTCTTCTTCGTGGCGGGCCTGCTGGTCATGGCGGGGTTTGGCCTCTTCCTCGTCACTTCGGCGGTGGGACGCGCCTGGTGCGGCTATGCCTGTCCGCAAACCGTCTGGGTCGATCTCTTCCTCGTCGTGGAACGGGCCATCGAGGGCGACCGCAATGCGCGCATGAAGCTCGATGCCGGCCCATGGACCTTCGACAAGATCTGGAAGCGCGTCAGCAAGCATGTCACCTGGCTGGTGATCGCGGTGGCGACCGGCGGCGCCTGGATCTTCTATTTCGCCGATGCGCCGAGCCTGCTGATCGATTTCGCCACGCTGCAGGCCCCGCCCGTCGCCTATATCACCGTCGCCATCCTCACCGCCACGACCTACATTTTCGGCGGCCTGATGCGCGAGCAGGTCTGCACCTATATGTGCCCCTGGCCGCGCATCCAGGCAGCGATGCTGGACGAAAGCTCGCTGGTCGTCACCTATAACGACTGGCGCGGCGAGCCGCGCACCCGTCATGCCAAGAAGGCCATCGCCGCCGGCGAGAGCGTCGGCGACTGCGTCGACTGCAATGCCTGCGTCGTCGTCTGTCCCATGGGCATCGACATCAGGGACGGCCAGCAACTCGAATGCATCACCTGCGCGCTCTGCATCGATGCCTGCGACAATGTCATGGACAAGCTCGGCAAGGAGCGCGGTCTCATCGCCTATGCGACGCTGTCGGACTATTCGAGCAACATGGCGCTGGCGACGGCCGGTGCCACGGTGCCGGTGGATCCGAAGCGCGTGCGCGATGCCGAGGGCCGTTTCGACGACAGGGTCAAGCATTTCAACTGGCGCATCATCTTCCGTCCGCGCACGCTGTTCTATTTCGGCGTCTGGTCGCTGGCGGGGCTGGCGCTGCTCTTCGCGCTGCTGTCGCGCGACCGGCTGGACCTCAACGTCATCCACGACCGCAACCCGCAGTTCGTCGTCGAATCGGATGGCTCGATCCGCAATGGTTATGCGGTGAAGCTGCTCAACATGATCCCCGAGCCCCGTGTCATCACCGTCTCCATCGAGGGCATGCCGGGCGCGACCATGAAGGTCGTCGGCCATGACGGCGCAGACGGCCGCAGCGTCGACGTGCCGGTCGATCCGGACAAGGTGACGGCGCTGCGTGTCTTCGTCACCCTGCCCAGGGATCGGCTTGCGGAGGCCGCCGAAGGTTTCCAGATTGTCGCCGAGGACCGGCAGGGCCACGAGCGCGACGTCTATTCCGCCAACTTTAACACGCCGGGAGCAAAGTGATGGCCGCAGAACGCAGACAACAGGGCTTCGTCTTCACCGGCTGGCACATGCTGGGCGTCATGGTGCTGTTCTTCGGCACGATCATCACGGTCAACCTCATCATGGCCTGGAACGCCTCGCACAGCTGGAGTGGCCTCGTGGTGCAGAACACCTATGTCGCCAGCCAGCAGTTCAACGGCAAGGTCGCGGAAGCCAAGGCGCTTGCCGCGAGCGGCATCGAGGGCAGCCTCACCATCGAAGGCGGTCGCATCGCCTATCGCGTGGTCGATGCCAAGGGCGCGCCGCTGATTGCCGACGATGTCTCGGCGGTCTTCAAGCGCCCGGTGGACGAGCGCGAGGACTTCACGCTGGCGCTGAAGCCGGCCGGGCAGGGGCTCTTTACCGCCGAGCGCGACATTGCGCGCGGCCAGTGGATCGTCGACATCGCGACGAAACGCGACGGCGTGAAGGTGTTCCACCAGACGGTTCGCACTGTCGTTGCGGGAGGCGTGCAATGAGCTGCTGCGCCCCCGGTACGGAAGGCGTCGTCGAGGCGGAGCGCGCCCGGCAGGCGCTGCCCTCCTCGGAAGAACTGATGCTGGCCAGCCGCCCGGTGGGCGAGGGGCTGCGCCAGAGCGATCTCAGCGTGCCCGGCGTTCATTGCGGCGCCTGCATCACGACGGTCGAGGGTGCGCTGAACGCGCTGCCCGAAGTGGCGCGCGCCCGCGTCAATCTCTCCACGCGCCGCGTCTCCGTGGTGTGGAGGGAAGACGTGGACGGACGGCGTACGGGCCCGCAGGCCATCGCCGCCGCCATCCGCGCCACCGGCTACGACACCCATCTCTTCTCGCTCGCCGCCGAAGGAGACGATGCGCTGCGCAACCAGCTCATCCGCGCCGTGGCCGTGGCGGGGTTCGCCGCCACCAACATCATGCTGCTGTCGGTCTCGGTCTGGTCCGGCGCGGAGGCAGCGACGCGCGACCTCTTCCACTGGATCTCCGCCTTCATCGCGGGGCCCACGCTGATCTATGCCGGCCGCTTCTTCTACCAGTCCGCCTGGAATGCGGTGCGCCACGGCCGCACCAACATGGACGTGCCGATCGCGCTCGCCATCACGCTGTCCTATGCCGTATCGCTGTGGGAGACGCTGCACAGCGCCGAGCATGCCTGGTTCGATGCGACGGTCAGCCTGCTGTTCTTCCTCCTCATCGGCCGCACGCTCGACCACGTCATGCGTGACCGCGCCCGCTCGGCCATCACGGGCCTTGCGCGCCTTTCACCGCGCGGGGCCATGGTCGTGCGGCCGGATGGCACGCGGGACTATCGCCCCGTCGAGGAGATCGCCGTCGGCGAACATCTGTCCATCGCCGCCGGCGAGCGCATTCCCGTCGACTGCCGGGTTCTGGCGGGCGCCAGCGACATCGACCGCTCCATCGTCAATGGCGAGAGCGATCCGCTGGCCGCAGGGCCGGGTACGCGGCTGGAAGCGGGCGCGATGAACCTCACCGGCTCGCTCACCGTCGAAGCTGTCGCCACCGCGCGCAATTCGTTCCTGTCGGAAGTCATCGGCCTCATGGAGGCGGCCGAGGGCGGCCGGGCGCGCTATCGCCGCATCGCCGACCGCGCCGCGCAGATCTATTCGCCCGCCGTGCACCTTCTGGCGTTTGCCTCCTTCCTGGGCTGGGGCTTCTACGATGGCGACTGGAAGCATGCCATGCTGGTCGCCATTGCCGTGCTGATCATCACCTGCCCCTGCGCGCTCGGCCTTGCCGTGCCGGTGGTGCAGGTCGTTGCGGCCGGGCGTCTCTTTGCCGGCGGCGTCATGGTCAAGGATGGCTCCGCCATGGAGCGCCTCGCCGAGATCGACACCGCCGTTTTCGACAAGACCGGCACGCTGACGCTGGGCAAGCCGCGCCTCGTCGAGCGGGAAACGGTCAATCGTGCGCATCTGGCGCTTGCCGCCGCGCTCGCCCCCCATTCGCGCCATCCGCTTTCGATGGCGCTGGTCGGGGCGAATGCCGGCCCGTCGCCTGTCATCGAGGCGGTCACGGAAGTCGCCGGCGGCGGTCTCGAAGCCGCCACGCCGCAAGGCCTGCTCCGGCTCGGCAATTGCACCTTCGCCTGCGGCAATGCCGCGACCGGTGACGACGTGCATGGCCTGTCGGAGGTCGTGCTGACGCGGGACGGCACGGTGCTGGAAACCTTCCGCTTCGAGGATGCGCTGCGCGCCGGCGCGGTGGAAGCCGTCACGGCGCTGAGACAGGACGATGTCGAGATGGCCATTCTGTCGGGTGACCGTGCGCCTGCCGTCGCCCGCATTGCAGGCCTGCTCGGCATCGGTCGCTGGCGGGCCGCGCTCTCGCCGCGCGGCAAGACCGAGGCGGTCGCCGAACGCGCGGCCGCGGGCCACCGGGTCCTCATGGTCGGCGACGGCATCAACGATGCGCCGGCGCTTGCCGCCGCCCATGTCTCCATGGCGCCCGCCACGGCCGCGGATGTCGGCCGGCAGGCGGCGGATTTCGTCTTCCTGCACGAGAGCCTCGAGGCGGTGCCCTTTGCCCATGAGACCGCGTGCCGCGCCGGTCGTCTGATACGGCAGAATTTCGCCCTCGCCATCGGCTATAACGTCATCGCCGTACCGGTCGCCATTCTCGGCCATGCCACGCCGCTGATCGCCGCTGTCGCCATGTCCACGTCCTCGATCATCGTGGTGGTGAACTCGCTACGCCTGCGCGGAAGGCTGCCTGCCTTTGCAGTCCGCGCGGCGGACGAGGCCCGTCCGGTCAACCCGCTGGTGCAAGCCGCATGAACACGCTGATCTTCCTCATTCCCATCGCGCTCTTCCTTGGCGCGCTCGGCCTCGGCGCCTTTCTCTGGTCGCTGAAAAGCGGCCAGTACGACGATGTCGAGGGGGCTGCCTGGCGGGTGCTGGACGATGGCGACGACCGGCCATCCCGTTGATTTCGAGCGGTTCTAAAATGGACCGTCCGGCAAAGAATTCCTTGTCGTAAATCGATTTGAATGCCAAAACACCACGGCTGGAGCCGAGGCTCCACAGGCTCTTCTCGCGCGGCGATTCCGGCATCGGTCCGGCAGGCATCCCCCGCCGCGCCATCCTACGGAGGTACTATCGTGGCACAGGCGGAAATCGGGCTAATCGGTCTCGGCGTGATGGGGTCGAACCTTGCGCTCAACATTGCCGAAAAGGGCAACACGATCGCGGTCTTCAACCGCACGGTCGCGCGCACGAAGGAATTCTACGAGGAAGCCGGCGATCTCAAGGGCCAGATCGTGCCCTGCGACACGATCGAGGAATTCGTCGCCGCCATCCGCCCACCGCGGCCGATCATCATCATGATCCAGGCCGGCGCCGCGGTCGACCAGCAGATGGAACTGCTGCGTCCCTATCTCGAAAAGAACGACATCATGATCGATGCGGGCAACGCGAATTTCCGCGACACGATGCGCCGCTTCGACGCCCTCAAGGATTCCGGCCTCACCTTCATCGGCATGGGCGTTTCCGGCGGTGAGGAAGGCGCGCGCCACGGCCCGTCCATCATGGTCGGCGGCACGGAAGCCTCCTGGAAGCGCGTCGAAAAGGTGCTGACCTCGATCTCCGCCAAGTACAAGGACGAACCCTGCGTCGCCTGGCTCGGCGAGAACGGCGCCGGCCACTTCGTCAAGACCATCCACAACGGCATCGAATATGCCGACATGCAGATGATCGCCGAAATCTACGGCATCCTGCGCGATGGCCTGAAGATGAGCGCCGCCGAGATCGGCGAGGTCTTCGGCGCCTGGAACAAGGGCCGCCTGGAATCCTACCTCATCGAGATCACCGAGAAGGTGCTCGCCGCCAGAGACCCGATCGGCGGCGGTCCGATGGTCGACATGATCCTCGACAAGGCCGGCCAGAAGGGCACCGGCAAATGGTCGGCCATCGAGGCGCAGAACATGGGCGTGCCGGCAACCGGCATCGAGGCGGCCGTCGCCGCCCGCTCGATCTCCTCGTTCAAGAGCGAGCGCGAGGCGGCCGAAAAGATCCTCGGTCTGCCGGATGTTCCGGCCCTCGCGGTCGCCGACAAGGCCGCCTTCATCAAGGACCTCGAAAGCGCGCTGCTCGCCGGCAAGATCGGCGCCTATGCGCAGGGTTTCGCGGTGATGTCCGCGGCCTCGAAGGAATACAACTGGAACCTGCCGATGCCGACGATCGCCAAGATCTGGCGCGCCGGCTGCATCATCCGCTCGCAGTTCCTCGACGAGATCACCAGCGCCTTCACCAAGGCGCCGGATGCCGCCAACCTCATCGTCACCCCCGCCTTCGCCGCGATGGTGAAGGAAACCGACGGGGCGCTGCGCCGCGTCGTCTCGGCGGCGGCGCTGCACGGCTTGCCGGTTCCCGCGCTTGCCTCGGCGCTCGGCTATTTCGACAGCTATCGCCGCGGTCGCGGCACCGCGAATGTCATCCAGGCCCAGCGCGACTTCTTCGGCGCCCACGGCTTCGACCGCCTCGACGGCGCCGACAGCCATCATGGCCCGTGGGGCTCCGGCCTGAACGGCTGAAGCCTCTAGAAATGGAAATGAAGCGGCCCGGTTCATACCGGGCCGTTTGCTTTGGGGGCCTGGCCTATCCCGGCGGCGGAAAACGGCTGCTACGCATCCCCCGTCGGGATGGGATAGCTCAGCGTCTGCAGTTCCTCCGGCGGGCGGCCCTCGATGCGGGCGAGCACGGCCCTGGCCAGTTCCCGGCCGGCGAGGCGGATGTCCTCGCGCATGGTCACGACCTCCGGCCGCAGCCATTGCAGGAACATGTGCGGCTCCTTGGAGACCATGTCGACATCCCGCCCGAGCCTGCGGCCCTTCGCTTCTAGCGCCGCGATGAGCGCGACGGCGCCGGAGCCGCTGCCGGAGACGATGCCGTCGGGGGCGTCGGGGCCGCTGAACAGGGCCTCGGCCGCATTACGGATGTCGAGCAGACTGTTGTCGAGATTGACGGCGTTGAAGGGCAGGGCCGTTGCGCCGAAATCGCGGATGCCTTTCTCGAAACCGCCGCGCATGTGCAGGTAGAAGGTGAGATAGGGCGGCGGCTGGAGCAGTACCAGCCGCTTGCGGCCAAGCTCGACCAGCTTGCGCACGGCTTCATAGGCGAAGCGCTCGTTGTCGAAATCGTGATAGGGATGGGCAAGGCCCATTTCCGTGCGGCCATGCGTGACGAAGGGGAAGTTACGCTCGACCATCAACGCGACGCGCGGGTCCTTCGGCTCGGTGCGCGAGATGATCACGCCGTCCGCCGCGCCCGTCTCCAAGACGTAGCGCACCGGATCGAGCGCATTGCCCTGCGTGCGGTAGGGTGTCACGACGAGATGATATTGCGTGGCGGCGAGCACTTCGGAAATGCCGACGACCATCGGGCTCGTCAGGCCCATGATCTCCTCTTCCAGGCTGAGGATGAGGCTGATGACGTTGGTCTTGCCGGTTCGAAGGCGCACGCCCGCGCGGTTCGGCTGGTAGCCGATCTGGCGGGCGACGAGGCGCACGCGCTCCTTCGTTTCGCTGCTGATGTCGGGCGCATCCTTGAGCGCCCGTGAAACCGTCGTGATGCCGAGACCGGTCATGAAGGCGATCGTCTTCAGCGTCGGCCGCTCGCCGGAGGGCGGAAGCGCCCCCGCCTGGCCCTCGCTCATCTTCCTGTCCATGCCCTGCTTGCCCACCTCACCCTATTAGCAGCCGGTTATACATTTTTTGGACCCGGCTGCCACTCTCTCGCAAAATCGCTCCTAAATCTGTAACGATACAGATGTTTTGTCGAGGCGGAATTTGCGCGAATTTGCATGGCGCTGATCTCGGCAGCACCGTTGCGCCGCAAAACTGTAATTTATGCGCTTGCGAAGACTGGTAGGCGGAAGCGCTGTTTCTTTTTGGAAAAAGAATTGTAAATACAATTGTTTGTAAGGAGATGTCTGAGTGGGTGCAGCGACCTGTCGCCCCGGTTCCGACGAGGTGCTGCGGTCCGAAAGAAGCCCAAAATTCCCGTCGAAACAAAATCCAGTGGCGGGCGGTTGCGCGATTAAATCGATTGGGCTACGTTTTTACTGCAACGTTTCAGTGAGGGAGGAGACTCATGAAAACTCGTGTGATGGCTGCTGCATTGGCAGCGACCGTGGTCCTGCCGTTCGCCGTCGCTCATGCGACCGATCTGGAAGTGACCCATTGGTGGACGTCCGGCGGGGAGGCTGCGGCGGTCGCAGAACTGGCGAAGGCTTTCGACGCCACGGGCAACAAATGGATCGACGGCGCCATCGCCGGCGCGGGCGGCACGGCGCGCCCGATCATGGTCAGCCGCATCACCGGCGGCGACCCGATGGGCGCCACGCAGTTCAACCACGGCCGCCAGGCCGAGGAGCTGGTCGAGGCCGGGCTGATGCGCGACCTGACGGACGTCGCGACGCGGGAGAACTGGAAGGACGTCATTCGCCCGGCAAGCCTGCTCGATAGCTGCACCATCGACGGCAAGGTCTATTGCGCGCCGGTCAACATCCATTCCTGGCAGTGGCTCTGGCTTTCCAACGCCGCTTTCGAGAAGGCGGGTGTCGCCGTTCCGAAGACCTGGGACGAGTTCGTCGCCGCCGCGCCGGCGCTGGAAAAGGCCGGAATCGTGCCGCTCGCCGTCGGCGGGCAGGCCTGGCAGTCGGCCGGCGCCTTCGACGTGCTGCTGCTCGCCATCGGCGGCAAGGATACGTTCTACAAGGTGTTCAAGGACAAGGACGAGGCGGTTGCCGCCGGCCCCGACATCGCAAAGGTGTTCAAGGCGGCAGACGATGCGCGCCGCATGTCCAAGGGCACCAATGTGCAGGACTGGAACCAGGCCACCAACATGGTCATCACCGGCAAGGCCGGCGGGCAGATCATGGGCGACTGGGCGCAGGGCGAGTTCGCGCTGGCCGGGCAGGTCGCCGGCAAGGACTATACCTGCCTTCCGGGTCTCGGCGTGACCGACGTCATCGCGACCGGGGGCGATGCCTTCTATTTCCCGGTGCTCGAGGACGAGGCGAAGTCGAAGGCGCAGGAGGCGCTGGCCTCCACGCTCGTCAGCCCCGCCGCGCAGGTGGCCTTCAACCTCAAGAAGGGTTCCCTGCCGGTGCGCGGCGACGTCGATCTCGCCGCCGCCAACGACTGCATGAAGAAAGGCCTCGACATTCTTGCCAAGGGCAATGTGATCGACTGGACCGACCAGCTGCTGTCCGCCGACAGCCAGAAGCAGAAGGAAGACCTCTTCTCGGAATTCTTCGCCAATCCCTCGATGACGCCGGAAGACGCGCAGAAGCGTTTCGCCGAGATCATCGCTTCGGCGGAGTGACCGGCCGGCGGCCGGCGCGTGCTGCCGGCCGCTCCCCCTGATCGGGACCAAGGAGGAGTGACCCATGACGGGCCAGGTACAAACCGGTCGCCCCAGCAGGCTGTTGCGCAATATCAGCGCCAAGATCGCTTCCATTCCGATGGTGCTGACCGCCGTGGTCATCTTTCTCGGCGGCACGGTCTGGACGGTCGTCTATTCGTTCACCAATTCGAAGCTGCTGCCGCGGGCGAAATTCGTCGGCCTCGACCAGTACGAACGCCTGTGGGATGCGCCGCGCTGGATCGTCTCGATCCAGAATCTCGCCATCTACGGCGCCTTCACGCTCGTCTTCAGCCTCGTCATCGGTTTCCTGCTGGCAGCCCTGATGGACCAGAAGATCCGTTTCGAGAACACGTTCCGCACGATCTTCCTCTATCCCTTCGCGCTGTCCTTCATCGTCACCGGCCTCGTCTGGCAGTGGATCCTCAATCCGGAATTCGGCGTGCAGTCCGTCGTGCGTGCGCTGGGCTGGGAAAGCTTCACCTTCGATCCGCTCTACAATTCCGAGATCGTCATCTACGGCGTGCTGATCGCCGGGCTGTGGCAGGGCACGGGCCTCGTCATGTGCCTGCTGCTCGCCGGCCTTCGCGGCATCGACGAGGATATCTGGAAGGCGGCGCGCGTCGACGGCATTCCGATGTGGCGGACCTATCTCTTCATCGTCATCCCGATGATGCGGCCGGTCTTCATCACCACGCTCGTCATCATCGCCAGCGGCATCGTCAAGGTCTACGACCTCGTGGTGGCGCAGACGAGCGGCGGGCCGGGCATCTCGTCCGAAGTGCCGGCGAAATATGTCTACGACTACATGTTCCAGGCGCAGAATCTCGGCCAGGGCTTCGCCGCCTCCACCATGATGCTCGTCACCGTCGCCATCATCATCGTGCCCTGGGCCTATCTCGAGTTCGGAGGACGCAAGCGTGGCTGACACCCTCTCTTCCAGGACCGGCGCCGAGCCGTGGGGCGCAAAACCCCGCCGCACGCTCTCCGGCCGCAACATCATGCTCTACGGCACGCTGCTGGTGGCGGCGCTCTACTACCTGCTGCCGCTCTATGTGATGGTCGTCACCTCCATGAAGGGCATGCCGGAAATCCGCCTCGGCAACATCTTCTCCCCACCGCTCGAGATCACCTTCGCACCCTGGGCCAAGGCCTGGGCCAGCGCCTGCACGGGGCTCAACTGCGATGGCCTGTCGCGCGGCTTCTGGAATTCGGTGCGCATCACCATCCCCTCGACGCTGATCTCGATCCTCGTCGCCTCCGTCAACGGCTACGCTCTCGCCAACTGGAAGTTCAAGGGCGCGGACGTCTTCTTCACCATCCTCATCGTCGGCGCCTTCATCCCCTATCAGGTGATGATCTATCCGATCGTCATCGTGCTCAGGGAAATGGGCATCTACGGCACGCTGACCGGCCTCGTCATTGTGCACACCATCTTCGGCATGCCGATCCTGACGCTGCTGTTCCGCAACTATTTCTCCTCCCTGCCGGAGGAGCTGTTCAAGGCGGCGCGCATCGACGGGGCGGGGTTCTGGCAGATCTATCTCCGCATCATGCTGCCGATGTCGCTGCCGATCTTCGTCGTGGCGATGATCCTGCAGATCACCGGCATCTGGAACGACTTCCTCTTCGGCGTCGTCTTCACCCGGCCGGAATATTACCCGATGACCGTGCAGCTCAACAACATCGTCAACTCCGTCCAGGGGGTGAAGGAATACAACGTCAACATGGCCGCGACGCTGCTGACCGGCGCGGTTCCGCTCATCGTCTATTTCGTGTCGGGACGCCTCTTCGTCCGCGGCATCGCCGCCGGCGCAGTCAAGGGGTAAGCCATGCAGACATCCGTCTCCATCAAGGATCTTTCGCTCAGCTTCGGCGCGGTCAACGTGCTGGAAAACCTCAATCTCGATATCGGCGAGGGCGAGTTCCTCGTGCTGCTCGGCTCGTCTGGCTGCGGCAAGTCGACCCTGCTCAACTGCATCGCCGGCCTGCTGGAGCCGACCGGCGGGCAGATCTTCATCAAGAACAGGAACGTCACCTGGGAGGAGCCGAAGGACCGGGGCATCGGCATGGTCTTCCAGTCCTATGCGCTCTATCCGCAGATGACGGTGGAGAAGAACCTGTCCTTCGGCCTCACGGTGGCAGGCATGGCAAAGCCGGAGATCGACAAGCGCGTCGCCCGCGCCGCCGAGATCCTGCAGATCGGCCCGCTTCTCACCCGCAAGCCCTCGGCGCTCTCCGGTGGCCAGCGCCAGCGCGTGGCGATCGGCCGGGCGCTGGTGCGCGACGTCGATGTCTTCCTCTTCGACGAACCGCTCTCCAATCTCGATGCGAAGCTGCGCTCTGAGCTGCGTGTGGAAATCAAGCGGCTGCACCAGTCGCTGAAGAACACGATGATCTATGTCACCCACGACCAGATCGAGGCGCTGACGCTCGCCGACCGCATCGCCATCATGAAGAGCGGCGTCATCCAGCAGCTCGCCGATCCCAACACGATCTATAACGCGCCGAGGAACATGTTCGTCGCCGGTTTCATCGGCTCGCCCTCGATGAATTTCTTGCGCGGGGAGATCACCGAGCGCGGCGGCCGGCCGGTCTTCAGCACCAACGGCGTCGATTTTTCGCTCGACGGTTATGCCGCCGGCGAGGCGCTCCATCCCGGCCGCAAGGTCGTTCTCGGCGTGCGCCCGGAGCATGTGAAGGTCAACGAGGACATGCCCGGCATCGAAAGTCATCCGGCGACCGTCGATATCGAGGAGCCGATGGGCGCCGACAACCTGCTCTGGCTGAAGCATGCCGGCCATACGCTCTCCGTCCGCGTCGCCGGCGCGCGGCGCTTTGCGCCGGGCACGGCGGTGAAGCTCGCCTTCGACATGGGACTGGCCTCGCTGTTCGATGCGGAGACGGAGGAGCGGATCTGAGGTGATGCACAACCACGTTTCAGGGATCGACAGATGAACCGAGCAACCAGCACCGCCATCGACCTCTCCGGCACCTGGACCCTCGCCAGCACCGATGCCGCCCATAGCGCGCCGATGCGCGTGCCGGGCGACGTGCACAGCGCCCTGCTTGCCGCCGGTCTCATTCCCGACCCCTATGCCGGCCGCAACGAGCGTGACGTGCAATGGGTGGCCGAAAAGGACTGGGCGATCGAGCGCATGTTCGACCTCGCGCCGGAAATGCTGGAAGGCGACTGGTATCTCGATATCGACAGCATCGACACGGTCGCCTCCGTCTATGTGAACGGCGTGCTGGTTCAGGATACGGACAACTGCTTCCGCCGCTATCGGCCCGACGTCACCAACGCCCTGAAGGCCGGCGAGAATACGGTGCGCGTGCTGATCCATTCCAGTATCGCGGCCGGCGCCGTCAGGCAGGCGGAACAGCCCTTCTTCATCCCCTGGCATCCCGGCAACTCGCCGATCCCGAACGGCAACATGCTGCGCAAGCCCCAGTGCCATTTCGGCTGGGACTGGAACATCGCCCTTGCGCCGCTCGGCATCTATGGCGGCATCGCCCTGCGCAAGCTGGAGGTGGCGCGTGTCGAGCATGTCACGACCAGGCAATTCCATCATGCCGGCGGTGCCGTCGATCTCTATGTCACCGCCACCTTTTATGCGAAGGCGCCCGGCATCCTGCCGGTGCATTTCGCGCTCGGCGAGGAACGCGTGCGCTTCGACATCGGCATCGATGCCGGCGAGACGCAACTGACCCACATGTTCCGCATCGACAAGCCGGCGCTCTGGTGGCCGTCGGGCCATGGCGAGCAGGCAATCTATGCCGTGCGGGTGGAAACGCCCGCCGAGACCGCGGTGCGCCGCATCGGCCTTCGGCAGGTGGAGCTGTTGACCGACGTGGACGAGGCCGGCAGCCGCTTCGCGCTCAAGGTCAACGGCCGGGAAATCTTCTGCCGCGGCGCCAACTGGATTCCGGCCGACGCCTTGCCCGCGCGCATCACGCCGTCAGGCGTGCGCGACCTCCTGCAATCGGCCGTCGAGGCCAACATGAACATGCTGCGGGTCTGGGGCGGCGGCTTCTACGAGCCGGACTGGTTCTATGATCTCTGCGACGAACTCGGCCTGATGGTCTGGCAGGACTTCATGTTCGCCTGCAACCTCTATCCCTCGACCGTCGATTTCCTCGACAATGTCGCGGCCGAGGTGGAATACCAGGTCAAGCGTCTCGCCTCGCACCCCTCCATCGTCATGTGGTGCGGCGACAACGAGCTGGTCGGCGCGCTGACCTGGTTCGACGAAAGCCGCGCCAACCGCGATCGCTATCTCGTCTCCTACGACCGCCTCAACCGCACCGTCGAACTGGCGATGAAGAAGGCGGCGCCCGGCGCCATCTGGTGGCCCTCCAGCCCGGCCTCCGGCTATCTCGACTTCGGCGATGCCTGGCACGCGGACGGGTCCGGCGACATGCACTACTGGTCGGTCTGGCACGAGAACAAGTCCTTCGACAATTACCGCAGCGTGCGGCCGCGCTTCTGCTCGGAATTCGGCTTCCAGTCCTATACGTCCATGCCCGTAATGCAGACCTTCGCCGACCCGAAGGACATGAACATCGCCTCTCCGGTCATGGAGAGCCACCAGAAGAATGCCGGCGGCAACGAGCGCATCGCCGGCACCATGTTCCGCTACTTCCGCTTCCCGAAGGATTTTGCGAGTTTCGTCTATCTCAGCCAGATCCAGCAGGGCCTCGCCATCCGCACGGCCGTGGAATACTGGCGCTCGCTGAAGCCCCATTGCATGGGCACGCTCTACTGGCAGCTCAACGACACCTGGCCGGTCGCCTCCTGGTCGAGCCTCGACTATGGCGGAAGCTGGAAGGCCATGCACTATATGGTGCGCCGCTTCTTCCAGCCCGTGGCGGTCGCCGCCATTCCCTCAAAGGACGGCGAGACCATCGGCTTTTCCGTCGTCAACGACACGGCGGAAGCCGTTGCGGTGAAACTCGACACCTGGCTCGTTTCCCTCTCGGGCGAGCGGCGGGCCTACCGGAGTGCGGAGGGCGTCTGCGGGCCCGACAGGGCGGAGATGCTGTTCTCCGTCTTTTCCGCCGATCTTCCCGAGGACACGCTGCTCTTCTGGTCCTTCGAGGCCTCGAACGGCATGCGCGGCGAGGGGCACCACGTTGCGGTCAACTACAAGGCGCTCGATCTGGAAGCCTCCGGCCTGACGCTCGACGTTTCGCCGCGCGATGACGGCACCGTCGCCGTCACCGCCGCCGCCACCGGGCTGGCGCTGCATGTGATGCTCGAGGCGGAGTGCGCCGGCCGCTGGTCCGACAATGCCTTCGATCTTACCGCCGGCGCGCATCGCACGGTCATCTTCACGCCCGCGCAAGACGGTGCGGTTCCCAACATTCGCTGGCTCGATCTTCATTCCTGCCAGACGGCCATCTGAACGCACGAGGAGACATCCATGCAGACAGTCAGTTTCCAGCTCTACAGCGCCCGCAACTTCCAGCCCTTCGCCGAAGTCTTCCGCATCCTCGCCGATGCCGGCTACCGGCAGGTGGAAGGATACAGCGCCCTCTATGCCGCCCTCGACGACGCGGCGATCCAACAGGTGAAGGCCGATCTCGACCGGTACGGCCTGACCATGCCGTCGGCCCATTTCGGCCTCGACATGCTGGAAGACGAGCCGGAGCGGGTGCTCGCCATCTGCCGCACGCTCGGCATCGAGGCGGTCTATTGCCCCTATCTCCTGCCGGAGGACCGCCCGACGGACGCCGCCGGATGGCGGGCCTTCGGCGAGCGCCTGCAGAAGGCCGGCGCGCCGATCCGCGCGGCGGGCCTCGTCTTCGGCTGGCACAACCACGATTTCGAGTTCTTCACGCTGCCCGACGGCAGCGTGCCGCAGGACCATCTCTTCGCCGGCGGGCCGGATCTTTCCTGGGAAGCGGATATCGCCTGGATCGTGCGCGGCGGGGCCGATCCCTTCGCCTGGATCCAGACATACGGCGACCGCATCACCGCCGTGCATGTCAAGGACATCGCGCCGAAGGGCGAGAATACGGACGAGGACGGCTGGGCCGATGTCGGCCATGGCACGGTGCCGTGGGCCGATCTGGCCAAGGCGCTGGCCGGCACGCCGGCGCGATACTTCATCGTCGAGCATGACAATCCGAAGGACCTGACCCGGCTTGCCACCCGCTCGATCGCGACCGTCAAGGCTTTGTAAGGACTGACCATCATGAGCAAGGAATACGGAGTCGGCATCATCGGCTGCGGCAACATCTCGGGCGCCTATTTCAAGCTGATCCCGACCTTCCGGAACCTGAAGGTCGTGGCCTGCGCCGATATCAATCCCGCCGCGTCGCAGGCGCGCTCGGAGGAATTCGGCGTGCCGGCGCAGGAGATCGGCGAACTGCTCGCCAATCCCGAGGTCGATGTCGTCGTGAACCTGACGATCCCCGAGGCGCATTACCCGGTTTCGCGGCAGGCGCTGGAGGCCGGCAAGCACGTCTATTCGGAAAAACCCTTCGTGCTCTCGCTCGAACAGGGCGAGGACCTGCGGCGTATCGCCGATGCCAAGGGCCTGAAGGTCGGCTCGGCGCCGGATACCTATCTCGGCGGCGCGCACCAGTTCGTGCGCCATCTCATCGACAACGGCAGGCTGGGCAAGATCATGTCGGGCACGGCGCATGTGCTGGGGCCGGGCATGGAGAGCTGGCATCCGAACCCGGACTTTTTCTTCGCGCCGGGCGGCGGACCGATCCTCGACATGGGGCCCTATTACGTCAACAACCTCGTCAATCTCGTCGGTCCGGTGAAGCGCGTCGTGGCGCTCGCCAACCGGGCGCGGGAGGAGCGGGTGATCGGCAACGGCCCGCGCCTCGGCGAGACGGTGCCGGTGGTCGTCGCCACCAACATTCACGCGATCCTCGAATTCGTCAGCGGCGCGCAGGTGGCGCTGATGGCGAGCTGGGACGTCTGGGCGCATCGCCACCAGAACATGGAGCTCTACGGCACCGACGGCGCCGTCTTCGTGCCGGACCCGAACTTCTTCGGCGGCGTGGTGGAGCTTGCCGGAAACGATCGGGAGCCGAAGGCGGTGGAGGTCTGGGACCATCCGCTGACCGCAGAGAACTATGAATTCGACTGGGGCAGGCAAGCCAACTACCGGGGCATCGGCCTTGCCGACATGATGGAGGCGGTGACGACCGGCCGCGACTACCGGTGTTCGCTGGACCGCTCGCTGCATACGATCGACGTCTTGACGGCGATCCTGCGTTCCGCCGAGGAGGGCAGGGCGATCGACATCGTCACCACCTGCACCCAGCCGGCGGCGCTCGGCATCGAGGAGGCGCGGGCGCTCTTGCGATAAGCGTGTGCAACGACCGGCAAGGGGCTGAAATCCCTTGCCGGTCGCTATCCGGCGGGGCTACGACACAGCACCCGATTCAGCAAAGGAACGTGACCATGGCCTGGCAGCCGGCGGATACCCGTTACGACACGATGACCTACAACCGCGTGGGACGCTCCGGCCTGAAGCTGCCGGCGATCTCGCTCGGCCTCTGGCACAATTTCGGTGACGACACGCCGCATGACCGCAAGGTCGACATGTGCCGCACGGCCTTCGACCTCGGCATCACCCATTTCGACCTCGCCAACAACTACGGCCCGCCGGCCGGCACGGCGGAAACCGCCTTCGGCGAGATCCTGCGCACCGATTTCAAGCCGCTGCGCGACGAGCTGATCATTTCCTCCAAGGCCGGCTACGACATGTGGCCGGGTCCCTATGGCGAGTGGGGCAGCCGCAAGTATCTCATCGCTTCCTGCGACCAGAGCCTGAAGCGCATGGGTCTCGACTATGTCGACATCTTCTACTCCCACCGCTTCGATCCCGACACGCCGCTGGAGGAAACCTGCGGCGCGCTCGATCATATCGTGCGCTCCGGCCGCGCGCTCTATGTCGGCATCTCCTCCTACAATTCGCAGCGCACCCGCGAGGCCGCCGCGATCCTGAAGGACCTCGGCACGCCCTGCATCATCCACCAGCCGAGCTATTCCATGCTCAATCGCTGGATCGAGGATGACGGCCTCGTCGATACGCTTGACGACCTCGGCATCGGCTCCATCGTCTTCTCGCCGCTGGCGCAGGGCATGCTCACCACGAAATATCTCGGCGGCATTCCGGGCGACAGCCGCGCGGCGCTGAACCACTTCCTCAAGAAGGACTTCATCCGCCCCGAGATCATCGACAATATCCGCAAGCTCAACGCCATCGCCGAGCGGCGCGGCCAGACGCTGGCGCAGATGGCGCTCTCCTGGGTGCTGCGCGGCGGGCGCATCACCTCGGCGCTGATCGGCGCCAGCCGCTCCGCCCAGATCGTCGATTGCGTCAAGGCGCTGGAAAAGCCCGATTTCACGGCCGAGGAACTGGCCGAGATCGATGTCTATGCCCGGGAAGCCGACATCAACCTGTGGGCCAGCTCCGCCGAGCGCGACTGACGCCTCAGCTCGCCTGCCGGATCCACAGCGGAAAGGGGTCCGGCAGATTTGCCCAGCGGGCGGGCTCGAAACCGTCCGCCTCCACCAGGCAGGCGTCGAGCCGGCGACGGATATCGGCTTCATCCATCGGGTCCGCGCCGATGAAGACGAGTTCCTGCCGCCGGTCGCCCCAGACGGGGTCGGACATGCGGGCGATCGCCTCGCGCGCCGTCCGGTCCTCCGGCCAATGCTGTTGCGGTACGGAGGCCCACCAGAGGCCGAGCCGCCCGCTTCTGACCAGAGGGCCCGCCTGGCTCATCTCGCCGACATGGTGCGGGCGGGTGGCGAGCCAGAAGAAGCCCTTGGCGCGGATGACGCCCGGCCAGCTCTCGTCGAGAAATGCCTTGAAACGCGCCGGCTGGAACGGCTTTCGCGCCCGGTAGACGAAGGAGCGGATGCCGTATTCCTCGGTTTCCGGCACGTGATCCCGGAAGCCGTGCAGCTCCTTGAACCAGAGCGGATGTTCGCTTGCCCTGTCGAAATCGAACCGGTTCGTGCCGAGAATGTCGGCGAGATCGACGCGGCCGAAATCCGTCTCGATGACGTGGGCGCTGGCGTTGAGACCGCCGACGATCTGCCGGGCGGCAAGGAGATCGGCAGGGCTTGCGGCGCTGGCCTTGTTGAGCACCACCACATCGGCGAATTCGATCTGCTCGACCAGCAGTTCCACCAGCGTGCGCGTGTCGTTTTCCCCGGCCGTCTCGCCGCGCTGGGCGAGGAAATCCTGCGAGCCGTAGTCCTTCAGGAGGTTGGCGGCATCGACCACCGTCACCATCGTGTCGAGGCGCGCGACATCCGACAGGCTCCGTCCGTCCTCGTCGCGGAAGTCGAAGGTGGTGGCGACGGGCAGAGGCTCGGAAATGCCGCTCGATTCGATGAGCAGGTAATCGAAGCGGTTCATCTCGGCGAGGCGGCGCACCTCGGTGAGAAGGTCGTCGCGCAGGGTGCAGCAGATGCAGCCGTTCGTCATCTCGACCAGCTGTTCGCCGGTGCGCGAAAGGTCTGCCCCGCCGTCACGGACGAGCGCGGCGTCGATGTTCACCTCGCTCATGTCGTTGACGATGACGGCGACGCGCAGGCCGCTGCGATTGGTGAGAGCGTGGTTCAGAAGCGTCGTCTTGCCGGCACCGAGAAAGCCGGAAAGGACGGTGACGGGGAGGCGGTTGTCCATCGTATCATGCCTTTAATGTTATACCGTTACATTCGTGCGGCTGAAAAAGGCGGGATCGATCCCGCCTTTGTCCGTGTCTTGCGTGCGGCTGTGCGCGCACGCGTCCCATGGCTCGTGCCCTGGCGCGTTCAGCCCGTCTGCCCGAGGCAATCCTTCAGCGACGTCGCGAGGCCCTTCATCAGGGTGAAATAGAGCTCCGGTCCGGCGTCGAGCGTGGCGGCTTCCGGATCGAGCGTGCCGGATTTCGCCGGGGTGCCTTCGATGACGACATTGACCAGCTTCGGCTCAAACTGCGGTTCGGCGAAGACGCAGGTCGCGCCGAGTGTCTTCACCTTGTCGCGGATCTGCGTCAGGCGCTCGGCGCCCGGCAGGGTTTCCGGGCTGACGGTGATCGAGCCGGCGGCCTGCATGCCGTAGTGGTGTTCGAAATACTGATAGGCGTCGTGGAAGACGATAAAGGGTTTTTCCTTCACCGGCGCGACCGTCTCGGCGATCTCCTTGTCGAGCGCGGCGAGCCTGTCGGTGAGGTCGGCGAGGTTCTTGTTGTAGGTCACGGCATTGGCCGGGTCCTTCTCGGCGAGAACCTTCGCCGCCTCCGCGGCTATGGCGCGGGCATTGTCCGGGCTCAGCCACAGATGCATGTCGAATTCGCCGTGGTCGTGGCCCTCGTGGCCGGCCTCTTCGCCATGGGCGTGACCTTCGGCCTCCTTCGCATGATCATGGCCGGCCTCGTCATGACCCTGGCCTTCCTCGGCATGGTCTTCATGCGCGTGGTCGTGTCCCTCTTCCTCGCCGTCATGCTCGTGCGCCTCGAAGGGGCCGCCTTCGCGGAAGGGCAGCTTTTCGAGACCCGGCGCATCGTCGAGTTCCACCACGGTCGCCTTGCCGCCCAGCGCCTCCAGCGGCTTTTCCAGGAAGGCCTCCAGGCCATGGCCGACCCAGAAGACGACGTCCGCATCCTGCAAGGCGGCCGCATTGGACGGCTTCAGCGAATAGGTGTGCGGCGAGGCCGCGCCCTCCACGATGAGGGCCGGTTCGCCGACGCCCTGCATGATCGCGGATACCAGCGAATGGATCGGCTTGATCGAGACGACGACATTCGGCGTCTCGGCCCGCGCGGCTGCGGTGCCGGCGGCAAGAAGGGCGGTGGAGAGGAGGAGGGAACGAATGGCCTTTTTCATGGGATCTCCGTCTTGATAATGTATGTAATGTTATTACATCAATTGCGTTATGCTATAACGTGTGCCATATCCCGACGCAACAGGCCTTTTTGGAAAAATGATGCTGCAGAACCAGACAGAGACCCATCCGCCGCTCGTCTCGTTGACGGGCGTCGGCGTGCGCCGCCAGGGCCGCTGGCTGGTGCGCGGCGTGGAATTCTCCATTGCGCCGGGCGAGATCGTCACGCTGATCGGGCCCAACGGATCCGGCAAGTCGACGACCGCCAAGGCCGCCATCGGCGTGCTGAAGCCGGACGAAGGCAGGGTGGAGCGCAAGGCCGGCCTCAAGGTGGGCTATGTGCCGCAGAAGCTCGCCGTCGACTGGACCATGCCGCTCACCGTCGACCGGCTGATGACGCTGACCTCCCCGCTGAAGGGCGCGGAGATCGACGCGGCGCTGGAGGCGACGGGCATCCGCCATCTCGCCCGCGCCGAGGTGCAGCATCTGTCCGGCGGCGAGTTCCAGCGCGCGCTGCTCGCCCGCGCCATCGCCCGCAAGCCCGATCTGCTCGTGCTCGACGAACCGGTCCAGGGCGTCGACTTTTCCGGCGAGATCGCGCTCTACGATCTCATCAAGACGATCCGCAACACGACCGGCTGCGGCATCCTGCTCATTTCGCACGACCTGCATGTCGTGATGGCCGAGACGGACACCGTCATCTGCCTCAACGGCCATGTCTGCTGCCGCGGCACGCCGGAGACGGTGAGCCAGAGCCCGGAATATCTGCGCCTCTTCGGCGCGCGGGCAGGGCAGACGCTGGCCTTCTACAATCACAATCACGACCATACCCATCTGCCCGATGGCCGCGTGCTGCATGCCGACGGGTCGATCACCGACGACTGCCGTCCGAACGAGAGCCGCCCTGTCGATATCCTGCCGAGCGGCGGGCGCGCCGGGCCGATGCGCCTCGGCCATGTGCATGGGCCGAATTGCGGCTGTGGCCCAGAGCCGGCGCGCATGGCGGACGGAAAGGAGCGGCGCGATGCTTGACGATTTCTTCATGCGGGCGCTCGTTGCCGGGGTGGGACTAGCCGTCACCGCCGGTCCGCTCGGCTGCTTCGTCGTCTGGCGGCGCATGGCCTATTTCGGCGACACGATGGCCCATTCGGCGCTGCTCGGCGTCGCGCTGTCGCTGTTGATGGATTTCAACCTGCTGCTCAGCGTCTTCATCGTCGCGGCGACGGTCTCGCTGCTGCTGATGCTGCTGCAGAAGCGCGGCACGCTTTCCACCGATGCGCTGCTCGGCATCCTCTCGCATGCGACGCTCGCCATCGGCCTCGTCCTGGTCTCCTTCATGACCTGGGTGCGCATCGATCTCGTCGGCTTCCTCTTCGGCGACATCCTCGCCGTGACGCGCCCCGATGTCGATCTCGTCTGGGGCGGCGGCGTTCTCGTGCTCTTCGCCATCGTCTGGATGTGGCGGCCGCTCATCGCCTCCACGGTCAATCCTGAGCTTGCCGAGGCCGAGGGCCTGCAGCCGGAAAGGGCGCGGCTTGCCTTCATGCTGCTGATGGCGCTCGTCATCGCCATCGCCATGAAGATCGTCGGCATCCTGCTGATCACCTCGCTGCTGATCATCCCCGCCGCCACCGCCCGGCGCTTTTCCACCAGCCCGGAGATCATGGCCGTGCTGTCCTCCGTCATCGGCGCGCTCGCCGTCGTCGGCGGACTGTTCGGCTCGCTGAAATTCGATACGCCGTCCGGCCCGTCCATCGTGGTGGCAGCGCTTGGCCTGTTCATTCTGAGCCTGCTGACGAAGCCCCGGACGCATTCGGTCGCACATGAAGGAGGTCGGGCATGACCACGCAACCCTTGACGCGCAACCAGGGCCTCGTCTTCGACGTGCTGTCGCAGTCCGAAAGCCCGCTGAGCGCCTATTCGATCCTCGACAAGCTGCGGGACGATGGTTTCCGCGCGCCGCTGCAGGTCTACCGGGCGCTCGACAAGCTGCTGGAATTCGGTCTCGTGCACCGGCTCGAAAGCATCAACGCCTTCGTCGCCTGCGCCCATCCGGAAGAGGGCTGCCATGCTCATGGCATCACGGCCTTCACCATCTGCGAGACCTGCGGCAAGGTGACGGAGTTCCACGACCACGTGATCGAGGAACGGCTGAAGGGCTTTGCCAGGGACCGCAACTTCAAGACCGGCAAGACGACGATCGAGATCCGGGGAACCTGCGCCGGCTGCGCCTAGAGTTTGTCAGGGAAAAGTGAGAACCGGTTTTCCCGAAAGACAAACGAAAACAAAAGGATTTAGAGCATGCCTGGTTCAACCTGAACCTGACATGCTCTTGGGTGCGTCCGGTTCACCCGCCGAGGCGATGCCGCTTCGACCCAAGGCTCGCGCACGCACCGTCAGCCGATCGGCTTCAGCCCCCTCTTGAAGCGCTGCCAGTTGCGCACATAGCTGTCGGCCGAGCGCTTCAGGCCCTCGACGGCTTCGCCGTCCAGCTCGCGCATCACCCGTGCGGGCGAGCCGACGATGAGGGAATTGTCCGGAAAGACCTTGCCTTCCGTCACCAGCGCATTGGCGCCGACGATGCAGTTGTTGCCGATGACCGCGCCGTTCAGCACCGTCGCGCCCATGCCGACCAGCGAATTGTTGCCGATGGTGCAGCCATGGATGATCGCGCCATGGCCGATGGTGCAGCCCTCGCCGATGACGACGGGCCTGCCCGGATCGGTGTGCACGACGACGCCTTCCTGGATGTTGGAGCGCGCGCCGACGATGATCGGCTCGTTGTCGCCGCGCAGCGTCGCGCCGAACCAGATGCCGACATCCTCGCCGAGGATGACCTTGCCGATGACATTGGCGTCCGGCGCCACCCAGTAGCGGTCGTCCGCCGGCAGGGTCGGGGTGCGGTCGTCGAGGGCGTAAAGCGGCATTGTTTCCTCCGGCGGTCTTGATTCCCGCCGCCACTCTAGCACCGGCGGGATGGGACGGGGAAAGTGCCGAGGGTGGTTTTTCCGCCGCCGATGGAGTATGAGCCCGGCCATGACGAACAAAGGCACATTCTACCGGCAGGCCGTTGCGACGGGGACGAAGATCTTCGCCACGGCGCCGATGATCGACTGGTCCGACAGGGCGTACCGCGTCTTCGCGCGCCAGCTCACGAAGAACGCGCTGCTCTATACGGAAATGATCGTCGCCGACGCGATCCTGCGCGGCAACCGCGACCGGCTGCTCGGTTTCGACGCCGTGGAACAGCCCGTGGCGCTGCAGCTCGGTGGCAACAGCCCGGAAAAGCTGGCCGAGGCGGCGCGGATCGGCGAAGGTTTCGGCTATGCCGAAATCAACCTCAATGTCGGCTGCCCTTCGGACCGGGTGCAATCCGGCACCTTCGGCGCCTGCCTGATGCGCGAGCCGGACCTCGTGGCCGACTGCGTGGCGGCGATGAAAGCGGCGGTGTCCATTCCCGTCACCGTCAAATGCCGCATCGGGGTCGACGACCAGGATCCGGAAGTGGCGCTGCGCGATCTCGTCACACGGGTCAAGGCGGCCGGCACGGACGCCGTCTGGGTGCATGCGCGCAAGGCCTGGCTGCAGGGGCTTTCACCGAAGGAGAACCGTGACATCCCGCCGCTCGACTACGGTCTGGTGCGGCGGCTGAAGGCGGAACATCCCGATCTCTTCATCGGCCTCAACGGTGGGCTTCACAGCCTCGACCAGGCGGTGACCGAGATGGAAGGCCTCGATGGCGTCATGCTCGGCAGGGCCGCCTATCAGGACAGCGGCATCCTGACGGGGGTGGACGGCCTGTTTGCCCATCCGCTTCTGGGCGGCAACCCGCCCGGCGTCTTTTCCCGCCCGCAGGACCTTCCGGCCGCCCATTGGGAAGCGGTGCGGGACGCCGTGATGACCTATGCGGCCGAGGTGATGGCGCGGGGCGGGCGGGTGGCGCATGTCACGCGCCACATGGTCGGCCTCTTCCAGGGGTTTCCCGGCGCACGGCGCTACCGGCAGATCCTGTCGGCCGACGCGACGAAGCCGGGCGCGGGGCCTGAGGTGATCGCGGCCGCCTTCGCGGCGGTCCTTTCGGCGCGGGCCAATGCCGAGGTCGGTACCGAGGTCAGCCCCGAGCCCAATACCGAGGCTGCGGAATAGCGCTTTCTGTGCATCGCCGCCGCGTCACCACAATTTCGTCCCCTCCGGATCGGAAAACGGCGTAAGGAAAAGACGAAGCAGTGCAGACGCAGGTCCGGCAAACGCGTGATGCGGGTTTGCCCCGGCGTGCGAAAGACGGAAGAAACAGACAGGTGGCCGCGTGATCGATCCCTACGCCATGCTCGGACTGGAGCGCGACGCCGATGACGGTGCGATCAAGACCGCCTACCGCAAGGCCGCCAAGGGCATGCATCCCGATTCGGGCGGCGATGCCGACCAGTTCGCCCGCCTGCAGGCCTGCTACGACCTGCTGCGCGATCCCGTGCGCCGCAAGGTCTTCGACGATACCGGCTTCGACCCGCAGCTCGCCGACCCGCGTGACCTCAAGGGCCTGATGCTGCTCGAGCCGCTGGTCAACGACGTCATTCTCGACGAGCGCGAGCCCGGCAGCTTCGACCCGCTGGCGGCGATGCGCCGCAAGCTCTCCGACGACATCGTCAAGAGCCGCTTCCACATCCTCGAACTGGAACGCCACCGCAACCGCGTGCGCCAGCACATCGACCGCCTCGGCCGCAAGCCCGGCACGGATTTCCTCGGCTCCATGCTGCGCGCCCGCTCGCAGTCGATCACCGAGGCGATCCGCAATGCGGAAGGACAGATCCAGGCCATCGAACAGGCCTATGCCATGCTGGAAGGCTATTCCTACGAACTGGCCGCGGCGCTGGAGCCGATTAAGGGCGAGGCGGCGGAGTAGGCCGCTCCGGCACGCGCAAGCGGCATTTCACGGCCGCATGCATGTCTCGCGCAAACGCTTCGTCGCTGACCTAAGAAGTCGCTGTTTTATATCGAGATCGGCGAAGCGGCCGGGTGCCTACCGCCCCGGCCGCCCCGTTTTCCCCTTGGTTCGACCCTTGCGCTTCGCCTCGGCCGGGTCCTCATAGCTCCCGACGCCGATCTTGCCCCGCCGCACCGGCTTGGCGTCTTCGGCGCCGGTTGCGCGTTCGGGTTGACCTTCGAGAAGAGGGGCGTGGCGCTTCTTGCTGGAGATGGCCTCGTCCGGGCGCTCGGGCAGGTCGCCGGTGACGGGTTTTTCCGTGCGGCCGACGGTCATTTCGTCGAGGGTGTTCTTGCGGAAGAGGGACTTGCCGGCCGGGGTGGCGACGTCGCGGCCCATGTCGTCGATGTCCGGCTTGCGGAAGAGCGGGCGCTCGGTGTCGGTGCCCGGTCCCATGTCGTCCAGGGAAGGTTTCTGGAAGAGGGAGGTCGAGCCCTGGGATGAGGGGGAGGCGCCGGATTTTTCGCCCTTTGCCGTGGCCTTTCCACTACCTTTCCCGCCTTCGGCGCTCGAGGCTTCCTGCCGCGCCATCGGGTCGTCCATGACGGCGAGTTCGGCGGCCTTGAGGCGCTTGATCTCGTCGCGGATGCGGGCTGCGGCCTCGAAGTCGAGGTCGGCGGCGGCGTCGCGCATCTGCTTTTCCAGCGCTTCGAGATGGGCCTTGAGGTTGTTGCCGACGAGGTGGCCGCCATCGGCAAAGCCCTTGCCGGTGACGCCGGAGATGTCGGCGCGGACATGGTCGCGCTCGTAGACGCTGTCGAGGATGTCGGAGATCTTCGCCTTCACCGATTCCGGCGTGATGCCGTTCGCCTCGTTATAGGCGACCTGCTTTTCGCGGCGGCGGGTCGTCTCGTCCATGGCGCGCTGCATCGAGCCGGTGATCTGGTCGGCATAGAGGATGACCTTGCCGTCGACGTTGCGCGCCGCGCGGCCGATGGTCTGGATGAGCGAGGTTTCCGAACGCAGGAAGCCTTCCTTGTCGGCGTCGAGAATGGCGACGAAACCGCATTCGGGGATGTCGAGGCCTTCGCGCAGCAGGTTGATGCCGACGAGCACGTCGAAAGCGCCCAGGCGAAGATCGCGGATGATCTCGATGCGCTCCAGCGTGTCGATGTCGGAGTGCATGTAGCGCACGCGCACGCCCTGCTCGTGCAGGTATTCGGTGAGGTCTTCCGCCATGCGCTTGGTGAGCACGGTGACGAGCGTGCGGTAGCCGGCGGCGGCGGTCTCGCGGATCTCGCCGAGCACGTCATCCACCTGGCTCTTGGCCGGGCGGACCTCGACCGGCGGGTCGATGAGGCCGGTCGGGCGGATGACCTGTTCGGCGAAGACGCCGCCGGCCTGTTCCATCTCCCAGTTGCCGGGCGTCGCCGAGACGGCGACGGTGTCCGGGCGCATGGCGTCCCATTCCTCGAAGCGCAGCGGACGGTTGTCCATGCAGGAGGGCAGGCGG
Organism: Shinella sp. G-2; assembly: GCF_050172695.1. NCBI lineage: Bacteria > Pseudomonadati > Pseudomonadota > Alphaproteobacteria > Hyphomicrobiales > Rhizobiaceae > Shinella > Shinella sp. G-2. The sequence goes on from NZ_JBBEYH010000001.1 coordinate 578,525, forward strand.
AAGCCGTATTCGGCCAGCGTCGCCTTTCGCCGGAAGTCGCCCCGGTACATGGCGCCGATCTGCGGGATCGTCACGTGGCTTTCGTCGATGAAGATCAGCGCATTGTCGGGCACGTATTCGAACAGGGTCGGCGGCGGTTCGCCGGGGCGGCGGCCGGTGAGGTAGCGCGAATAGTTCTCGATGCCGGCGCAGGAGCCCGTCGCCTCCAGCATTTCCAGATCGTAGCGCGTGCGCTGCTCCAGGCGCTGGGCCTCCAGCAGGCGGCCGGCCTTTTCCAGCTCGACGAGGCGGTGCTTCAGCTCCTCGCGGATGTTCTTGATGGCACCGTTCAGCGTCGGGCGCGGCGTGACGTAGTGGCTGTTGGCGTAGATCTTCACCGATTTCAGATCGCCGGTCTTCTGTCCCGTCAGCGGGTCGAACTCGGTGATGGCGTCGATCTCGTCGCCGAACATGGAGATGCGCCAGGCGGCATCCTCAAGGTGGGCGGGGAAGATCTCGATCGTGTCGCCGCGCACACGGAAGCTGCCGCGCTGGAAATCCATCTCGCGGCGCTTGTATTGCTGGGCGACGAGGTCTGCGAGGAGCTGGCGCTGGTCGAGCCGTTCGCCGACCTGCATCTGGAAGGTCATGGCGGTGTAGGTCTCGACCGAGCCGATACCGTAGATGCAGGAGACCGAGGCGACGATGATGCAGTCGTCGCGCTCCAGCAGGGAGCGCGTCGCGGAGTGGCGCATGCGGTCGATCTGCTCGTTGATCGAGGATTCCTTCTCGATATAGGTGTCCGAGCGCGGGACGTAGGCCTCCGGCTGGTAATAGTCGTAGTAGGAGACGAAATATTCGACCGCGTTTTCCGGGAAGAAGTTCTTGAACTCGGAATAGAGCTGCGCGGCCAGCGTCTTGTTCGGCGCGAGGATGACGGCGGGGCGCTGCGTCTCCTCGATCACCTTGGCCATGGTGAAGGTCTTGCCCGAGCCGGTGACGCCGAGCAGCACCTGGCTGCGCTCGCCGGTGTCCAGGCCGTCGACGAGGTCCTTGATGGCGGTCGGCTGGTCGCCGGAGGGCTTGTATTCCGTGACCATGCGGATCGGAATGCCGCCTTCCGACTTTTCCGGCCGTGCGGGGCGGTGCGGCGTCCAGAGCTTGCCGTCCTTGAACAGCGGATTGCCGCTCTCGATGAGCTTCGACAGCGCCTCCACGGTGGCAGTGACGCCGGAACCCTTGTCCAGGGCGGCGGCGTCTTCCAGCGACACGTCGAGGCCGGAGACCGGATTGAGGCCGGCGGCGGCGCGCGTCTTCGGGTCGGACGAGCCGCCGATGGAAACGCCGCGAGAGGTCTTCGAGACCGTTACCTGTTCGGTGTGGCGGCGGGCGGCATTCTCCACCGTCTTGCGGTGCTTGCCGGCCTTGGAGGCAACCTCGCGGCGGCTTTCGACGCTCGCGGCTTCCGCCTCGGCTTCGAGCTGCTTCACCCAGTCGGAGACGCTGCCGGAGATGGGGGCGCCTTCAAAGTCGGACTGCGGGGCTTCCTCGAAACCGGGGTTCGAGGCGGAGGGTTTTTTCGGAGATCTGGCCATGCGGGGAATATGGAGAGAGTCATTCCGAAAGGAAAGGGGTGAGGAGTACAAAAGGGAAACGAATTTGCCATGCTCCCCGGCCGTTATTCCAGAAGCGGAGGGGCTGTCATGGATGCGATTAACGAGACGGCATTGATGCCGAAGGAGACGGCGCTGGAGGATCTGCGCGCGGCCGTTACGACCTACAACACGGTGCGGCCGAAGGTGGCGCGGGACATGTATGTCCGCATCGTGCTGATCTTCGGTGGTTTTCTGGTTCTGTCCGCCGTTCTGCTCTACGGCATCTGGACGAGCATGAAGGGGGATTTCATCGGCATCGCCGCCGGCCTGCTGCTCTTTCTCGGCGGGGTCGTCTGGAAGCTCGTCACCGCGCCGGCCCGGCAGTTCCAGCAGACCCTGCGCGACCGCATGCTGCCGCTCGTCTTCGGCTTCGTCGAGGAGGTGCGCTATGTGCACGGCGCGACGCCGCGCTTCATGGATGCCATGCCGGGCAAGGAGTTCGTGCCGCGCGATCGCGGCGTGCATGGCGACATGATCGTCGGCACGCATGAGGGGCTGACCTTCACGCTTTCGGAAACGGAACTGAGCACCGGCAGCGGCAAGAGCAAGCAGACGACCTTCAAGGGCGTGATCTTCTACTTCCAGCGCGAGCAGGAATTTCCCGGTCTGCTTCTCGCGGCGCGCAAGCCGAACGCGGTGCATCGCTTCATGAGGGATCTCTTCGGCGGTTCCTCGATGGCGCTGGTGACGAGCGGCAATCCGGAGGTGGACGCCTCGCACGAGTTCCGAACCAGCCGTCCCGATGCGGCGACGCCCCTGGTGCAGGGCACGCTCGCCAAGGCGCTCGACTATCTCGCCACGGAATGGCGGGACGATGTGGTGCGCCTCGCGCTGAGCGGTCCGGACTGCTATCTGCTGGTGCCGACGAAGAAGGACTTCTTCGAGCTTCCGCCGGTGGATACGCCCATCGATTTCGACCGCAATATCCGGCCGATGATCCGCGATCTCGTGACGCTGCTGGCGACGGCGCAGTTGGTCAACAAGATCGGTTAACCGAAGCGACATCGCTCCGGTGTCGGCCTCTATGCTTCGAGGCCCGTCAAAATCTTCCGCAGTTCGTCCGCCACATGCTGCACGGCGCGGTCCTTGTCGCGCCGGCGGTGCCAGGCAAGGTGCAGGGGGAAGCCTCGCACGGGGATGGGCGGCGGGACGAGGTGGAAGCGTTTCGCGGCATCCGACGGCAGGGTGTGCGCCGGCATCATGGCGATCAGGTCGCTGCCCTCCAGCAGGGGCGGAACCATCAGGAAGCTCGGCACGACGATGCCGACGCGGCGGGCCTTACTGAGCGCGGCGAGCTGGTCGTCGAGGGGACTGCGCGTGTCGCCGCGGCCGGAGATAAGGATATGCGGGAAGGCGAGCCAGCGGTCGAGGGAGAACTCCTCGGCGGCGGGATGGTCCCTGCGCATGGCGACGACGTAGTGCTCGTCCAGCAGGGTCTCGCAGTGGAAGGCGGCTTCGTCGATGGAGGGGAAGACCGAGAGCGCGATGTCGCTGGCGCCACGGGCAAGAGAGTCCAGCGCCGCAGGCGCGCCGTGCCAGGGCTGGATGACGAGGTCGATGCCGGGGGCGGAGTAGGCGAGCGCGTGGTGCAGCGGGCCGGCGACGATGATGCCGGGGTGATCGGCGGTGGTGATGCGCACGGTCTGGCGGATCTCGGACAGCGGCTCCTCCGGCGCGTCGACCACGGCGGCGATGCCGACGAGGAGGGCCTTCAGCGGATCGCGCAGGGTCTCGGCCTTCGGCGTCAGGCGCATGCCGCCCTTGCCGCGCTCGAGCAGCGGATCGCCGAAGAGATGACGGCAGCGGTCGAGCGCGCTGGAGGTCGCCGGCTGGGAAAGGTTCAGCTTGGCGGCGGCGCGCGAGACATGGGCTTCGTCCAGCAGGGCGTCGAGCACGACGAGAAGGTTGAGGTCGATCGATCTTAAATTCATGAGATGGATAATATCATATATAAATCATCCATTGGAATGATTTTACTCGGTGAAGCATCCTCGGCGCGTCAACACAGGAGACGACGCCATGAGCAAGACCTTGATCCTTCTCTTCCATCCCGACCTCAACCGTTCGCGCGCCAATGCGGCGCTTGCCGGCGCGGCCCGCCGCCTGCCTGAGGTCGAGGTGGTGGACATGTATGCGCTTTATCCGGACGGCCAGATCGACGCCGACCGCGAAGTGGCCCGGCTGCTTTCGGCGGACCGCCTCGTCCTCCAGTTTCCGATCCAGTGGTATTCAACGCCGCCGCTGCTGAAGGCCTGGCAGGATGCGGTGCTGACGCGCATGTACTACATCGCCTACAAGACCGAGGGCTGCCGGCTGGAAGGCAAGCCGCTGCTGGTGGTGGCGACGGCCGGCAACGTGCCGGAGGCCTATGCGCCGGATGGCGCCAACAAGTTCACCATGGCCGAGCTTCTGCGCCCGCTGGAGGCGACGGCGCATCGCTGCGGCCTGCCGTGGCAGCCGCCGTTCCTCGTCTACCGTGCGGACAAGCGAGACGATCTCTCGCTTCACAGCGCTGCGAAGGACTATGCGGCGATCCTGGAAACCTGGCGCCGGCAGGACAGGCAGCGCTTTCTCGTGGAGGCCTGGGGCTAGAGTTTGTCAGGGAAAAGTGGGAACCGGTTTTCCTGAAAAGACGCCCGCTATTTACCGGAGACGCCGCGGCCGATGCGGGCGGCGTGCTGGGTGAGCCAGTGGGGGATATCGGCCGCCGGCATAGGGCGGGCGAAATGGTAGCCCTGGGCGTGGCGGCAGCCGAGCATGCGCAGCACCTCGGCCTCCTCCTCGTTTTCCACGCCTTCCACGACGATATCGATGGACAGGGCATGGCCGATGCCGATGAGGGCGGCAATGAGCGCCTGGTTCTCGCGGCTGGTGGCGATGCCGGTGACGAAGCTGCGGTCGATCTTGAGCCGGTCGATATGCAGGCTGACGAGATAGGCGAGGGAAGAATGGCCCATGCCGAAATCGTCCACGGCGAGACGGAAACCGGCCGCCTCCAGCCTGGCGAGTTCCGCACCGGCCGCCTGGGTGTCGAGCGTGGCCTCCTCGGTGATCTCGATCTCCATCAGCGCCGGAGGAACCGCGTGCTGGCGGACGATCTCGGTCAGGAGGCGCGACAGCGCATCGCCGGAGAATTCGCGCGGCGAGACGTTCACGGCTACGGCGGCCTGGGGCAGGCCGAGGCGGGGCAGGGTGCGAAGCAGCTCCGCGGCGCGGGTCGCGACATAGCCGGTCAGCACCGTCGAGATATGCAGCGCTTGCGCGGCGCGCACGATATCCGGTGGCGCGACGGCGCCAAGCTCGGGATGCGTCCAGCGCAGCAGCGCCTCGAAGCCGGTGACCGCGCCCGTGGCAAGCTCCACCTGCGGCTGGAAGAACACCTGCAACTGCCGGCGTTCGATCGCCTCGGTCAGTGTCGCCTCGATGAGACGCTGGCGCTCGATGCGGGCTTTCAGTTCCGGATTGAACAGGCCGAGCCGGCGGCGCCCGCCTTCCTTTGCGGCGTAGAGGGCGATGTCGGCGCTGGCGAAGAGCGCGTCGGCCGTGTCGCCGTGCTGCGGATGCAGGGCAAGGCCGGCGCTGGCGCCCACCGTGACGGGCCGGTCGCCGATGAGGATCGGGTCGCCGGCCAGCCGCACGATGCCTTCACCGATCTCGCGACCCCGTACTTCCGCCGTCTCGCCTTCGACGATGACGGCGAATTCGTCGCCGCCGAGGCGCACGACGGTGTCGGTCGGGCCGACGAGGCTGGCGAGGCGGCTGGCGATTTCCACCAGCACGGCATCGCCCGCGCCGTGGCCCATCGTGTCGTTGATCGCCTTGAAGCGGTCGAGGTCGATGGCGAGGAGGGCGAGCGTATCGGCGGTCGGGGTTTCGTCGAGCAACGCGCGCAGACGCTGGTTGAACAGGGCGCGATTGCCGAGGCCGGTCAGCGGGTCGCGGTTCGCGAGCGAGGCGAGCTGGTGATAGGACTGGCGGATTTCCGCATTGGCATCGGAAAGCGAGGCGGCGAGCGCCACCGCCTTCAGCCGGTCGATCTGGCTGCGGATGAAGCTGGCTTCGCTGAGCTGGCTGGCGCGCAGCATCATGACGGCGAGCAGCAGGGCGTCGGCGGCGATGACGAGGGCGTCCGTCGTGCCGGCGGCGAGCAGCGAGACGAGGGCCGAGAGCAGCGGCGGGCCGGCGAAGAGCAGGGCCGTGCGGGCATAGGCGGTGCTCTGCATCAGCGAGCCGGCGCAGATGCCGCCGATGATGAAGATGAGATAGGGATTGGGGCCGCTGGCGACCTGCGTGCCGATCAGCGGCGGCAGGCTCCAGGCAAGGCCGCCGCCGATGGCGCCGAGCGACAGAACGCCGAGCGCGCGCCTCGGCCGCTCCACCGCGCAATTCAGCCGCCGCACGATGCGCACGCCGATATAACGCGCGACGTTGATCGCCAGAACGGCAGATAGCCACAACAGGGTTTCGATATTCGGACCATCCATCCACAGCACGGCGGCAGTGGTAGCCGCAAGAAAGCTGTTGGCGATGAGCGACAGCACGATGCCGTCCAGCACGGACAAGGCCTGTGCGGACAGAATCTGGCGTCTTGTCGGTTCATCCACCGGCATCAGCCGGCTTGCATCGGTCATTCTCGCTCCCGACCCGAAAGTCTCGCCGCTTTGTGCGGTCCGGAATCAGAACGCGACCTTCTCGCGGCCTGATGGGGGCGGATGGTGTGGGGCTGGGCATAAGATTATCTTAACAGGGGATCGCGAGAATCCATGAGGCTGCGGACTTGACGGCGGCTGCGAGGCGGTTATGCCAGCCGTCGGTCTTCCGGCGATTTCGGTTTTCTCCGAATCGCGGAAGCATCAGCCTTCGTGTCTTCTCGCCGTTCCAGACGCTATCGCCTCACACCGTTGCCGGACCGGCTTCTATTTCAGGAATCACCGATGCCCTTCAGCCTCACTCCCGCGGCCGTCTGGCCGATCGTGCTGCTCTGCCTCTCCAACGTCTTCATGACCTTTGCCTGGTACGGGCACCTCAAGTTCAAGTCCGCGCCGCTCTTCGTCGCGGTGCTGGCAAGCTGGGGCATCGCGTTCTTCGAATATTGCCTGGCGGTGCCGGCAAACCGCATCGGCCACGAGGTCTATTCGGCCGCGCAGCTGAAGACGATCCAGGAGGTCATCACCCTTCTGGTCTTCGCCGGTTTCTCGGTGTTCTGGCTGAAGGAGAGCCTGACCTGGAACCACGCCATCGGCTTCCTGCTGATCGCGGCCGGCGCGGCCTTCGTCTTCAAGGGCTGATTGCGCCAGCCTTCCGGTCTTGTCGCATTGTCCAGTCGAAGCCCTGCGCTTCGACTGGCCATGCTCTATTCCAGCATGTCGAAGGCGCGGAAGATCCAGCTCAGCTGATAGACGATGCCGAGGGTAACGAAGACGGTGTGGAAGCGCCGGTTCGCCGTCCAGGCCGCGATGAGGCAAAGCACGATGAAGACCGCGTTGCGGACCGGATATTCATAGCCGAAGGAGCCGAAATAGGCCTCGCCCTTCAGCGCCGTGTCGAGCAGGTCGACGGCGAAGACGAGCGCGAAGGCGCCGAAAAACCACCGGCGACGGGAATAGAAATAGTCCTCGTAGCCGGCATAGTCGTCCAGGGTCGTCGGGAAGAGCAGGACGGCGAGCAGGAAGAACAGGCAGCAATAGCTGATGAGGAACAGGTAGACGCCGAAGCCTATGGCCGTCAGCGCCTGCAGGCGGAACTCCCACCACCAGAAGTGCAGCAGGAAGAGCAGCAGGAAGGCCGCCCAGGCGAGGTGGACCGGATAGGCCTTCAGCTTGCCGGGATGCTGGATGAAGAGGGCGATGCCGGTGAGGATGCGCGCCACGCTGAGGCTGACGACCATGCCGATGACGACGCGCACATGGCTGAAGATGGCGGGATCGGGCGCGGCGTGCTCCATGGCCCATGCGTCCTATTCGACCGGGACGGGCGTCGGCTGTCCCTTAGCGTCGAGGGCGACCATGACGAAGGTGGCGGCCGTCACCTTTTCCAGCGTCGTGGTGAGGTAGCGCTGGGCCCAGGCCTCGACGATCAGCGTGATCGACGTGCGGCCGACGCGGGCGATGTGCGTGTAGATGCTGAGCGTGTCGCCGATCTTCACCGGAAGCTCGAAGGCCATTTCCTTCACCGCCGCCGTGACGACGCGGCCGCGGGCGCGCTCGGCGGCGCGGATGCCGGAGGCCAAATCCATCTGCGCCATCACCCAGCCGCCGAAGATGTCGCCAGCGGCATTGGCATCGCCCGGCATGGCGAGCGTGCGAAGGGTGAGCTGGCCGTTCGGCGTCTTCGTCTCGGTCATGCGGGGTCCTCTCTCCTCTTTCCTCCGATCTAGCCGAATGCGGGCGAGGGCGGAAGAGGCGGGGGCATTTCCGAGTATTTTCAATCTCTAAAAATTGATGATTGCAATTTTAGATGATTTTAAAGGGTTTCCCGGATTTTCGATCCCCGGGAGCACTGTGTTCCTGACGGTGGAGGAGAGCCCGGTGAAGAATTTCAGAATATCCACGCGCCTGTCGTTGCTTGTCGGCCTTGCCTTGACCATCTTCGCAGCGGCGCTTGTCTACACCCTCTACCACTATCAGGACGCGATGGTTGCCGAGCGCAAGTCGAAGCTCGCCGCCATGGACGAGAATATGCTGACGCTTTTCAAGTATTATCATGAGCTTGAGACCGCCGGCACGTTGACGCGCGAGGAAGCGCAGACCCGGGCGAAGGATGCCGTGCGCGCGCTGCGCTACGAGACCAGCGGCTACTTCTGGATCAACGACATGAGCGCCGTGATCGTCATGCATCCGATCAAGCCGGCGCTCGACGGTACGGACCAGTCCGGCATGGCCGACCCGACCGGCAAGAAGATCTTCACCGAATTCGTCAAGGCCGTGAAGGCAAGCCCGACCGGACAGGACTTCGTCGACTACTACTGGCCGAAGCCGGGCTTCGAGGAGCCGGTGCTGAAATATTCGCATGTCGCGGGCTTTGCGCCCTGGGGCTGGATCGTCGGCACGGGCGTCTATGCGGACGACCTGGCCGCCATGTTCCGCAGCAACGCCATCGGCATGGCGATGATCCTCGCCGCCGGCGGCCTTCTCATCATCGCCGCCGCCTATGCCATCGTGAAGAGCGTCACCCGCCCGGTGCTCAGCCTCAAGGCGGCGATGCAGGCGATTGCCGACGAGGACGTTTCGAAGGACGTGCCGGAGACCGACCGCAAGGACGAGATCGGCGAGATGGCCAAGGTGGTGTCCGTGCTGCGCCAGTCCGTCGCCGAGCGCGCGGAACTGCGGATCCGCGAGGGCGAACAGCAGGCGCGGCTGGACGACGAGCGCAGCGAGGGCGAACGCCGCCAGCGCCGCGTGAGCCAGGGCCAGACGGATGCCATGCAGACCGTCGGCGAGGCGCTTGAGCGGTTGGCGAACGGCGATCTGACGGTCTCCATCGACAGCATCGCGCCGGAATATGCCAAGCTGCGCGAGGACTTCAACCGCGCCGTCGACGCGCTCTCCAGCGTCATCAATGCGATTGCCCACTCGACCGACATCGTGCATGGCAGCGCCAGCGGCATCGCCGAGGCGGCCAACAACCTCTCCTACCGCACCGAGCAGCAGGCGGCTTCGCTGGAGGAAACCGCGGCGGCGCTCGACGAGATCACCGCGACGGTGCGCAACGCGTCCGAGCGTGCCTCCGAGGCAAGCCGAATGGTGGCCGAGACGAAGCAGTCGACCGGCCGGTCCGGCACGATCGTGCGCGACGCCGTCGCCGCCATGAGCCGCATCGAGGACGCCTCCAGCCGCATCAGCCAGATCATCGGCGTGATCGACGAGATCGCCTTCCAGACGAACCTGCTGGCGCTCAACGCCGGCGTCGAGGCGGCCCGTGCCGGCGAGGCCGGACGCGGCTTTGCGGTCGTGGCGCAGGAGGTGCGCGAGCTTGCCCAGCGCTCGGCCAATGCGGCCAAGGAGATCAAGGGCCTCATCAGCAATTCGGCGGCGGAAGTCGGCACGGGCGTGGCGCTGGTGCGCTCCACGGGCGATGCGCTCACCGAGATCGAGACGCTGGTCAACCGCGTGAACGATCAGGTGACCTCGATCGCAACCTCCGCCCGCGAGCAGGCGACCGGCCTTGCCGAGGTGAACACGGCCGTCAACCAGATGGACCAGATGACCCAGCAGAATGCCGCGATGGTGGAGGAGACCAACGCCGCCGGCCAGACGCTGACCCAGGAGAGCGAGCATCTGAAGGTGCTGCTCGGCAATTTCCGGCTGAACGCAGCCGGAGCGGCCGCCCCCCGGCGCCGCGCCGCATAAGCAAAAGACAATCTCCGGATGGCTTTACCCCCGGCGCCCCAGGCGTCGGGGTTTTTCATGTCCGGTGGGGCGGACGGGAAGACTTCCTTTACCCTGTTGCGCGAAAATCTTCTGGAAAAGCAGGCGTGCATGCCTGCGCTCCGGGATTGCGGCCTCTCCCGTCCGAATGCGGACAAAAGCGGCCTGCACCATCGCCGGACAGAATTGGATGGGCCGCGGCTTCGCATCGGGCGGAGAAGGCACCAGGCGGAAGTGACCATGGGTATTGCGTTTGTATCACGTCTGCGCCGGCCGCTCGGGCTGCTCCTGATCCCGGCCATGCTGGCCGCCTGTTCGGGCGGCCTGACCCCGCCCGACGACATCGACGGTGCCGGCGTCAGCGCCATCGCTCCGGTGGCCGATATGGGGGACACCGGGGGCAACGCATCCACCTATGCAGTGGGCGAACCCATCGGCCGGGTCGGCGAGGTCGATGCCGCGCTGGTGGAACCTGTCGCGGAAAAGAAGCGCCTGCCGATGATCGACAGCGACGAGGCCATGGGAATTTCCGACCCCATGCAGGCCTCCTCCGGCGTGCTGCGCGTGCCCGAAGACGGCGTCAACATGGACGAGGGGCTCGGCGTCGGCCGCGTCGAGGGGCTGGCGGAAGCGCAGGCCAACGAGATCGCCGAAGGTAATGCCACGCAGGTCGTCGTCGACGGCATCGGCACCGATACGCCGCAGCAGATCGGTCAGCCGCAGACCATTCCGATGTCCGACGCAGGCACGGAACTCGGCACGGCCGAAAGCGACGGCTATCTGCGCGTGCCGGACAAGGCGACGACGCGCCGCCGGCAGGCAGCGGACGGGGAACAGCAGGTCGCCTTCCTGCCGCGTCTCGAAAACCCGATGCAGATTCCCGAGACGATGGGCGGCATGCCCGCGTCGGAAAAAGCCTGCCGCCAGCGCCTGCAACGGCTCGGCGTGAAGTTCCGCGACGTGCCGCGCATTGCCCGCGGCCGTTCCTGCGGCATCGACTGGCCGGTGGAACTGTCGGGCCTTTCCGGCGGCATCCAGATCAAGCCGGCTGCGCAGGTGAACTGCCAGATCACCGAGGCCTTCGCGCATTGGGTGAAGCAGGAACTCGTGCCCTCGGCCCGCATGCGCTACCTTTCCGGCGTCTCGGCCATCCACCAGATGTCCTCCTATTCCTGCCGCACCATGAATTCGCAGAAGGGCGCCGCCATGTCGGAGCATGCCAAGGGCAATGCCATCGATGTCGGCAAGATCGTGCTGAAGAACGGCAAGGCCATCACCATCGAGAAGAAGGGTTTCTTCGCCTTCCGCGAGAAGGGGCTGCTCAAGGCGGTGCGCGGCGATAGCTGCAAGTATTTCTCCACCGTGCTTGGCCCGGGCAGCGACCGCTTCCACAAGGATCACTTCCATTTCGACCTGCGCGCCCGCAAGTCCGGCTACCGGCACTGCAGCCTCTAGAGGGACATGTCGGAACTGCGGCCAGCCAATCGTCTTCCAGACGGACATGCGATGGAGGTCAGAATGACGATCACGATTACCGCCTTTGAGAATTCGCCCGACCGCGGTCAGGGCCTTGCCCGGGACATGCGGGTCCGCTGGGCGCTGGAGGAGGTCGGCCAGCGCTACGAGGTGCGCCTCGTCTCCTTCAAGGGGCTGAAGCAGCCCGCGCATCTTGCGCTTCACCCCTTTGGCCAGATCCCGACCTATGAAGAGGGAGACCTTGTGCTGTTCGAGTCCGGCGCGATCCTCCTGCACATCGCCGAGCATCATCCGGGCCTCCTGCCGCTCGATGCCGATGCCCGGATGCGCGCGATCATGTGGATGTTCGCCGCGCTGAACACGGTGGAGCCGCCGATCGTCGAGCGCTCGATGGCCGTCATCCTGGAGCGCGACAAGCCCTGGTATGCCGAGCGCCAGCCGATGCTCGACGCGCGCGTGCGCGCCCGGCTCGACGCGCTTTCCGGCCGTCTTGGCGATGGCGACTGGCTGGACGGGGCATTCAGCGTCGGCGATCTCATGATGGTGACGGTGCTGCGACGGCTGCAAAGCTCGGGCCTGCTGCAGGACTATCCGACCCTTCTCGCTTATATCGCCCGGGGAGAGGCGCGCCCGGCCTACCAGCGTGCCTTCGCCGACCAGCTTGCGGTGTTCACCGCGGCACCGGCCGGTTGACCCTGGCCTCCGCTCAACCTTCCTCGGCGAGCACGACGAGGTTTTCGTCGGGATCGCGGAGGCGGATCAGCCTGACATAACTGGCCTGCTCGATTTCGCCTGGCGAAAGACCGGCGGTCTCAAGCCTCGGTCGTTCGCTCTCAAGTCCGCGCAGGATGAGGGTGAGGGTGCCGTGGCCCGCATCGGCGGCGTTCTGGAAAAGCTGGAAGCCGGCATTGTCGGTGTGGTGCCATTCGGCAAGGCCCTCCATGGGGCGGGTATCCGGCCCGCGGTTGAAGACCGCGGTGAACCAGCGAATGCTCGCATCGAGATCGGTGCAACTGAGATGGGCGTAAATCCTGTGCAATGGCATGGCGCGTCTCCCGTCTTCTGCTGTCCTCAGGGAAATGGCAGCGGGGCGGGCATGTTCCGTCTTCGGGTTGGCCTTCCGATTTCCGGGCAAAAAAAGACCGGCGGGGCGCCGGTCGAAAAAGGGGCGGCAGGTGCGTGTGGCTCTGCCTGGAACGTCACATTCCATCACCCGCGCCGGGGCGACCGGCGAGGATGCATGCGGGCTTCCGCGGGGGAAGCGGGCGGATGGGGACCGCCGGAGCTCCCTCAGGGTTCGGGAGCAAGGCCGCTGCCGGAGCAGGGGGAACGATGGGTGCGCGGGGTGCAAGCCGTTCCTTCGACCTCGCGCAAACCATGGTCGATCTCGGTCACGGTTTGATGACAGGTGGCCGCGCGCCCGCGTGAAATTTTCGCGTGTCGCCGCCTGTCCTGATCCGCCCGCGAGCCTCTCGCGATGCACCTATGTCCGTTGGTGGTGAGGCTTCGGCACAGCCCTGTTGCCGGTCTCGCCGCGCGTTCCTGGCAGTGTGGATGTCGAAGCGAATTTTTTCCCTTTCCCGGGTGAAAATTGACAAGGAACACGCCATATAGGGTGTCCTTCCGCATGAATTTCCCTCTTTTCGGACCCTCCCATGGCGCCCATCGTTTCCATTCGCAATCTCACCAAGAGTTACGCATCGGGATTTACGGCGCTGAAGGGCGTCGATCTCGATATCGAGCAGGGCGAAATCCTCGCCTTGCTGGGGCCGAACGGCGCGGGCAAGACGACGATGATCTCGATCATCTGCGGCATCGTCACGCCGAGCGGCGGCACGGTGACGGTCGGCGGGCACGACATCCTGCGCGATTTCCGCCAGACCCGCTCGATCATCGGCCTCGTCCCGCAGGAACTGACGCTCGACGCCTTCGAGACCGTGTGGAACACCGTCGCCTTCTCGCGCGGCCTGCATGGCCGCAAGCCCGATCCGGCGCTGATCGAGCGCATCCTGAAGGACCTCTCGCTCTACGACAAGAAGGACACGATGCTGCGCCAGCTTTCGGGCGGCATGCGCCGGCGCGTGCTGATCGCCAAGGCGCTCTCCTACGAGCCGAAGGTGTTGTTCCTCGACGAGCCGACGGCGGGTGTCGACGTCTCGCTGCGCAAGGACATGTGGCAGCTCGTCGAGCGGCTGCGCGCTTCCGGCGTCACCATCATCCTGACGACGCACTACATCGAGGAGGCGGAAGAGATCGCCGACCGCATCGGCGTCATCAATCACGGCCAGATTCTGCTCGTGGAAGACAAGAAGGCGCTGATGGCCAAGCTCGGCCGCAAGCAGATGACCGTCGAACTGGCCGAGCCCATCGCCGCCATTCCGGACGCGCTGTCGCCCTACAGTCTGACCCTTGCCGATGAGGGCCAGCGGCTGGTCTATGAATTCGACTCGTCCGGCGAACGGACGGGAATCTCGTCGTTGCTGTCCGCGCTGTCGCAGTGCGGATTGCGGGTCAAGGACATCTCCACCGAGCAGAGTTCGCTGGAAGACATCTTCGTGGAACTGGTGGGAGAGGGCAAATGAACGTCGAGGCGATCAAGTCCATTTACGCATTCGAGATGGCGCGCACGCGCCGCACGCTGCTGCAGAGCATCGTCTCGCCCGTCATCACCACCTCGCTCTATTTCATCGTCTTCGGCGCGGCCATCGGCTCGCGCATGCAGGAGGTGCAGGGCGTGTCCTATGGCGCGTTCATCGCGCCCGGCCTCATCATGCTGACGCTGCTCAACCAGTGCATCGGCAACGGCTCCTTCGGCATCTACTTCCCGAAATTCACCGGCACGATCTACGAAATCCTCTCGTCGCCCATTTCGATGATCGAGATCGTCATCGGCTATGTCGGAGCGGCGGCGACCAAGGGGTTGATTGTCGGCACGATCATCCTCATCACCGCCTCGCTCTTCGTCGACATATCGATCAAGCATCCCTTCATGATGGTGCTGTTCTTCGTGCTGACGGCCGTCAGCTTCTCGCTGTTCGGCTTCATGATCGGCATATGGGCGAAGGATTTCGAGCAGCTCAACCTCTTCCCGATGCTGATCATCCCGCCGCTCGTCTTCCTCGGCGGCAGTTTCTATTCCATCGAGATGCTGCCGCCCTTCTGGCAGACCGTCAGCCATTTCAACCCCGTGCTCTATCTCGTCTCGGGCTTCCGCTGGAGCTTCTACGAGATCGCCGACGTGAACCCGCTCGTCAGCCTCGTGACGGTGCTCGGCTTCCTCGTCGTGTGCCTGTCGATCACGGCATGGATCTTCAGGACCGGCTACAAGCTGAAGAACTGAGGGCAGGGCGATGACGGGCGAAGATCGCCTGGCGGCGCTGCGGCAGGCCTTCATCGAGGGCCTTGCCCGCGCGCTCGACCGCTTGCCGCGGGACGGAACGGTCTATGCCATCGCGGTCGATCCCGGCGATCTCTACGACCGGGCGTTCCTCTATGCCAACACGCTGGAGGTCCTGCCGGACGCTTCGGCGGCAATGGATCACCTCGCCCTCAAATGGTCGATTGCCGACTGGCAGTATCAGGGGTTCGCGGCGGACGCTCTCGACGCGTTCAACGACAGGCTTGCGGCAATGACCGGCGATCCCGCTGCGCCTGGCCCCGCGGCGCTGGATGCACACTGCCTGAGGATGCAGGCCTTTTATGTCGAGGCGCTGTCCTCGCCCGTCGTCCAGGACATCCTTTCCACGCGGTTCGCCACCGATCGGCCGCTGCTCGGGCTGTTGTGGACCGACCAGTCCGACGAGGACATGGTGGCCTTCGTCGAGAAACTGAACCCGCCCGACAGGGCGGCGCGCTTTGCGGAGGACCTGCGGCGGCTCCGTCAGTTGCAGCAGGACGAGCTTTCGGCGCTGGACCCTTGACGACCCCCGGTGCGGTTGACCGTGCCGTGCGGCCCTTCTATGCCTCGGGCAAAATCCATTGCGGTACGAGGCAAACCATGGCGGCATCCGCTATTCCGAAGACGGTCTGGGTGCTCGGCGTCGTCAGTCTGCTGATGGATGTCTCCTCGGAAATGGTGCAGACGCTGCTGCCGTTCTATCTGGTCAGCGGCCTTGGCGCGTCCGCGCTGTTCGTCGGTTTCATCGAGGGCCTGTCGGTTGCCGTCGCGACCGTGACCAAGCTCTTTTCCGGTATCTTCGCCGACCGCATGGCGCAGCGCAAACCGCTCGCGGTGCTCGGCTATGGCCTCGGCGCGGTGTCCAAGCTGATCTTCCCGCTCGCCACATCCATTGGCTGGATCGTGGCGGCCAAGGCCGTCGACCGCGTCGGCAAGGGCATTCGCGGCACGCCGCGCGATGCGCTGATCGCCGACGTCACGCCGCCGCACCTGCGCGGGGCGAGCTTCGGGTTGCGCAAGTCGCTGGATACGGTGGGCGGTTTCCTCGGGCCGCTTGCCGCCATCGGGCTGATGATCGTGCTCGGCGGCGATGTGCTCGCCATCTACTGGATCGCCGTCGTGCCCGCCTTCCTTGCCGTGCTGCTGCTGATCGTCGGGGTCCGCGAGCCGAAGGCACCGTTCCGTGCCGGCGCCGGCGGTCCGCCGCGCCTTGCCGATATCCTCCGCCTCAACGGCGCCGTCTGGCTGGTGATCGCCGCCGCCTCGCTGCTGACGCTGGCGCGGTTCAGCGAGGCCTTCCTGCTGCTGAAATCGCAGGAAGCGGGTTTCGCGCCGGCCTGGATTCCCATCACCATGGTGATCATGCATGCGGTCTACGGCCTGACCGCCTATCCGGTCGGGCGGCTTTCCGATCGCATCGGGCGGTCGGGCCTGCTGCTCGGCAGCCTCGTCGTGCTGGTCGCCGCCTATCTCGTGCTGGCGGCTGCGCAATCCGTCGGCCTGTTCCTCGCCGGCATCGTGCTCTGGGGGCTGCATATGGGACTGTCGCAGGGGCTGCTGGCGACGCTGATCGCCGATACGGCCCCGAAGAGCCTCAAGGGCACGGCCTTCGGCGTCTTCAACCTGATGACCGGGCTGACGGTGCTCGTCGGCAATGTCGCGGCCGGCTGGCTCTGGGATGCCCATGGATCGGGCGCGACCTTCCTGGCCGGCGCCGGCCTCTCGGCCGTCACCATCCTTGTCGCCGCGCCGATGCTGCTGGCGGTACGGGCCAAGCCGGCGGCATAGGCGGCGTCAGTCCTTCAGGCGCAGTTCGTCACGGGTGATCTCGATGGAGCCGAGCGTTTCGAGGAAGCTCATGCCGAGCAGGCTCTGCTCGAGCCGCCCCTGTTCCGTGACCATGCCGCGAACGGTGCCGCGGACGATGGGGCCGATGGCGACCTCGCGCAGCGTCACGGGAGCGGCGAGCGCCCGGCCGTTGGCGGTGGAAACGTCGATGGAGAAGACGAGATTGCCGGGATCGACCCCGAGACGCGTGGCGTCCTCATAGGACAGCACCACCGAGCTTGCGCCCGTATCCACCAGCATGCGCAGCGGCGTGCCGTCGATGGTCACATCCGCCTCGAAATGGCCGGAGACGCCCTTGTGGATGACGAGGATCTGCTCGCCGCCGGCATTGGTCGTCACCACCGCGCGGCCGGGGATGAGGCCTGCGGTGAGCCGGTTGCCGATCTCCTGAAGGTCGAAGCGGTAGAGATAGCCGGTGACGAGGACGAGGATGATCAGCAGCCAGATGCCGGCCTGGCGCAGGCTTTCGCCGATCTGCCGCCGGCCGGCGAGCGCGCCCGCCGCCATCATCGTGGCGATGGCCGACAGCGTCACGAGACGGCCGAAATCGTTGTTGTCCATCCCCATCGTGCGGCCGCTGTCGTGGTTGAGGATCAGGGCAGCAAGGCCGACGGCGAGGATGCCGAGAAGGATGTAGAGCCTCATGCCTCGTCCCGCTCCCGCGCCATGCGGCTACGGCGCGTTTCGCGCCGCGGCTTTCGCTCGACGGTGGCAAGGCGGGCGGGCAGTTCGGCCATGATGGTGCGGCGCTCTTCGGACGTATAGAGCGTCCAGCCGCCGATTTCCTCGCGCGTGCGTCCGCAGCCGAAGCAATAGCCGGTCACCATGTCGATCGAACAGACGAGAATGCAGGGCGATTCCATCGCGGCTCCAGTCGGTTGTCCTTCCTATATCGGCGGCTCAGAGCGCCAAGGCAAGGGCGAACAGCACGGACATTTCTGCGAGCTGTTGCGTCGCGCCGATCGTGTCGCCGGTATGGCCGCCGATCTTGCGCATGGCGATGCGGTCGAAGGTAAGCACAGCGATGATCGCAGCGGCGAGGGCAAGCGCGAAGGCGAGCACCGTGCCGTGCGGCAGGAGAAGGAGCGCGGCGATGAGAGCGCCGCTGATGAGCGCGAAGGTAGTCGCGCCGCGTTCCGGCTCGCCGACCGAGGCGGCGACGCCGTCGCGGCGGGCCGGCGGCAGCAGCGACCAGTGCCAGACCATGGCGGTGCGGCTGGCCGCGGCGACGGCAAGCAGCGCCATGCCGAGCGCCGAGGGCGTGAGGACCGTGGCGAGCGCCGCGATGGCGGCGGCGCGCAGGCCGAAGGAAAGCACCAGCGCTACCACGCCGTAGGAGCCGACGCGGCTGTCCTTCATGATGACAAGCGCGCTCTCGCGGTCGCGCCCGCCGCCGATGCCGTCGGCGCTGTCGGACAGGCCATCCTCGTGCAGCGCGCCCGTGACGAGCACCTGCAGGGCGAGCGTCGCGAAGGCGAGGAGGGCGGGCGGGGCGTGAAAGGCCGAAAGCACGGCCGCGAGCGCCGCCGCCGGTAGCACGATCAGCACGCCGGCTAAAGGAAAGGCCCGGACCGCCCGCGACAGGCGTCCGTCATGGCCGATGAAATGGCGCTGCGGCACCGGCACGCGCGACAGGAACGCGACCGAACGGGCGGTGTCGTCGATGAAATCCTGAATGGCGGTCACTCTCGGCCCCTGCTGTTCGCTCGTTCCGGGGCAAGGGAGCACATCATGCGGTCCGTCCCACCCGTAAAGGCGACGTGGACCGCCGCAAATGCGGTTGTCGGATTCGCGCCCTCGCTCTATTAGAGCAGTTCCAGCAAAAGTGCGCAGCGGTTTTGCGCGCGGACCTGCGTAAAAACCGACTGACGACACCAAACACCCGCCTTTGAAAGCCCCAAGCAAGGAATTCCCAAGATGAGTGCCAGCGGCCTGCCGTTCGATGATTTTCGTGAATTGCTGCGCAACCTGCCGGGGCCCGATTCGGCCGCGCTGGTGGCCGCGCGCGAACGCGATTCGCAGTTGACGAAGCCGCCGGGCGCGCTCGGCCGGCTGGAGGAAATCGCCTTCTGGCTTGCCGCCTGGACCGGTCGTCCGCCGGCCGTCACGCGTCCGCTCGTCGCCATCTTCGCCGGCAATCACGGCGTCACCAAGCAGGGCATCACGCCCTATCCGTCCTCCGTCACGGCGCAGATGGTGGAGAACTTCGCGGCCGGCGGTGCGGCGATCAACCAGATCTGCGTGACGCACGACCTCGGCCTCAAGGTCTTCGACCTCGCGCTCGACTACCCGACCGCCGACATCACCGAGGAAGCAGCGCTTTCCGAGCGCGACTGCGCCGCCACCATGGCCTTCGGCATGGAGGCCGTCGCCGGCGGCACGGACCTCATCTGCATCGGCGAGATGGGCATCGGCAACACGACCATCGCCGCGGCGATCAACCTGGCGCTCTATGGCGGCACGGCGGAAGAATGGGTCGGCCCCGGCACGGGTTCGGAGGGGGACGTCCTGCAGCGCAAGATCGCGGCCGTGCAGAAGGCCGTCGATCTCCACCGCGATCACCTTTCCGATCCGCTGGAAGTGCTGCGCCGTCTCGGCGGCCGCGAGATCGCGGCCATGGCCGGTGCGATCCTCGCCGCCCGCATGCAGAAGATCCCCGTCATCATCGACGGCTATGTCGCGACGGCCGCAGGGGCGGTCCTGCGCGCCGCCAATCCGTCCGCGCTCGACCATTGCCTCATCGGCCACGTTTCGGCCGAGCCGGCCCACATGAAGGCCATCGAGAAGCTCGGCAAGACGCCGCTGCTCGCGCTGGGCATGCGGCTTGGCGAGGGCACCGGCGCGGCGCTTGCCGCCGGCATCGTCAAGGCAGCCGCGGCCTGCCATTCCGGCATGGCCACCTTCGTTCAGGCAGGCGTCAGCAACCGCACCTAACAGCGCGGTCGGCAAAAAGCCGCAATGGCATGACGGAAGAGCCCGGCATGCCCGTCATACGGGCATGCGCCATCGGGCAGCGAAAGCGGGATTGTAGGAATGGGTCAGGCACCAATCGAGAAAAAGACAGGCTTCAGCCATCTGGTTGCGGCCGCGACCTATTCGGCGGCCGGCGCGCGCCGGCTGCTCGGCGAATCGGCCTTCCGGCACGAGCTGATCGCCTTCGGCGTCGCCATGGTGCTGTTCACGGTCGTCGGCGCCTCGCTCTTCCAGTATGTGGCGATGGCGATCCTCTTCCTGCTGATGATCGCCTTCGAGGCGCTGAATACGGCCATCGAGGAGATCGTCGACCGCGTCTCGCCGGAAATCTCGGAAATGGGCAAACACTCGAAGGACCTCGGTTCCTTCGCCGTCTTCTGCCTGATCATCGCCAATGGCGTCTATGCCGGCTATGTGATGATCGCGGCGTTCCTTTAGGCTTCATCGCATTCGGCCCAGACAGGTCTGCCAAGGGTGTTATCCGTGCGCGTGCGTTCGGCCCGTCCTGCTCCGGGTGCGGAAAATCATGACGGATTGAACGCTGTGCCGCCGTGGCCCGCGCTTCAGGCGAAGCTCTTGCGGCGCGGCGCGACGGCCTGCGTTTCGGCGACGGCGGGCAGGCTCTGGAGCACGCGCTTGGCGGGCAGGATGGCGATGGCCTCGGTGCCCTCGCGCAGCTTGGATTTCAGGATGAATTCGCCGTTGTGCTTGGCGAGGATGGCCTGGACGATGGGCAGGCCGAGGCCGGTGCCCTGTTCGGCGCTCTTGATCGCGATGGAGCCCTGGCCGAAGGCGGAGAGCACGACCGGGATTTCCTCTTCCGGAATGCCGGGGCCGTTGTCCTTGATGGAGACATATTGCCCGCCGCCGGCGGTCCAGCCGGCCTTGACGATGACCTCGCCGCCCTGCGGCGTGAACTTCACGGCATTGGAAAGCAGGTTCAGGATGACCTGGCGCAGGGCCTTCTCATCCGCCCAGACCGCCGGCATGCCGCTTTCGACCTGCTCGGAAATCGTGATGTTCTTGGCCCGCGCGCGCAACTGCACCATGCCGATGCAGTCCTCTGCGATATCGACGAGATGGACCGAGTCTTCGGACAGATCGTATTTGCCGGCCTCGATGCGCGAGAGGTCGAGGATTTCGTTGATGAGGTTGAGGAGGTGCTGGCCGGAGCGGTGGATGTCCGACGTGTATTCCTTGTAGACCGGGTTGTTGAGCGGCCCCAGCACTTCCGTCGACATGACTTCGGAGAAACCGAGGATGGCGTTCAGCGGCGTGCGCAGCTCATGCGACATGGAGGCGAGGAAGCGGGATTTCGCAAGGTTCGCCTCTTCGGCCCGGCGGCGGGCCTCGTCGGACATGGATTTGGCCACTTCCAGCTCGGCGATCAGGTCGTCCTTCTCCGACTGGGAGGAGAGCAACTGCGCGCTGGTGTGGCGCAGGCGATGGGTCATGAAGGCGAGGAAGACGAGGGCGGCGGCGATGATCGCCGTCATGCCGATCATCGCCGGATCGGGGCGCAATGCCGTCGAGGCGGCGAGCGCGATGACGGTGGGCGTGAAGGCGCACAGGATCGCATGCCGCAGCATCAGCGTGCTCATGGCCGTCACGGCGAGCGCGACGAGCAGCGAGGATCCCTTGTAGAATTCGAAGGTGACGCCGGTGCAGCGGCCGCAGCTTTGCAGGGCGAAGGCGGCCCAGGCGATGCCCATCAGCACCTGCGCGACGAGGAAGCGGCGCTGCCAGCGGCGCACGTTCTCACCGGTAATATCCTGGCGGCGGGCGCGGCGCGCGACGATCATGCCGAGCGCATGCACGCTGAGCGCCAGCACGGCCCAGGCGACGAGGCCGATTTCCTGCGTGAGATAGATGCCGCCGACGGCGATCGCCAGCACGACGGTGGGAACGGCGAGCGCGGCCTGCACGGTCGAATCGACGTGAAGCTGCATCATCTCGCGTTCGAAGCCGGGCGAGACGCCCGTCGCCGTCTGCAGCCGTTCGCGGGTCGCGCGAATGGTCCGCGTGACAGCCTTGTTGCGAAGGCTGCGCGACTTGTCGACGATGATCTTGTCGGTCGAGGTACTGACGCCGGTACTCATCACGGTTGCAACTGTTGCAGATGACGTTGAACTCTAGGGGGGAATCCTTAAGAAGATGCTGCCGCGCATAAACCATTTGCGAACCATTCCGACATTTTCACGTAGCGTGAGGTCAGCGCGGTTCGGCATGGGACGTCGCATCGGGTTTTTCAGGACAGGACGGATTTCATGGGATTTTCCAGGCGGGCGCGGGATGTCGGCGTGGCGGCGGCAATCCTGGCGCTGACGGCCCTCATCGTGGCGCGCCTCGAGGGGGAAACCGGTCAGACCATCACCGGCATCGCGCGGGCGGCGGACGGCGACACCCTGACGCTGGAAGGGCACCGCATCCGCCTTCTCGGCATGGACACGCCGGAAATGATGCAGCTCTGCAAGCGCGACGGTGTCGACTGGCGCTGCGGCGTTGCCGCGCGCTCGCGGCTTGCCGAGTTTCTGCGGGCCGGTCCCGTGACGTGCCGCACCCGCGGCAAGGACAAGTACGACCGCTGGCTGGCGCGGTGCGAAACGGCGGCGAGCGGCGATCTCGGCGAGCGCATGGTGCGCGAAGGCCTTGCCGTCGCCTATGGCGACTACGAGGATGAGGAGCAATTCGCCAAGGCCGAGCGCAAGGGACTGTGGGGCAGCGAATTCGACCTGCCGCAGCAATGGCGGCGCATGAACGGCCGGCCGCAGGAAGTGGCGCATGAAGGGGAGCGGGGCGTGATCGACGGCATTCTGGCGCGGCTGGGACTGGACTGATGACAGGCGGCGGCACCCCGGACGAGATTGCCGCGCTGCAGGCCGGCATTGCCGTCTGCCGGCTCTGTCGGGATGCGCCGGCGCGGGCAGGGGATGTCCTGCCGCACGCGCCGCGCCCGGTCGCCGTGCTCTCCCGGACCGCCCGCATCCTCATCGCCGGGCAGGCGCCGGGGCTGAGGGTGCATGAGAGCGGCCTGCCGTTCAACGATGCGTCGGGCGACCGGCTGCGCCTCTGGCTCGACGTCTCGCGCGAGGAATTCTACGATCCGTCAAAGTTCGCCATCGTGCCGATGGGCTTCTGCTTTCCCGGTTATGACGCCCATGGCAGCGACCTGCCGCCCCGGCGGGAATGCGCCCCGCTCTGGCGCGCCCGGGTGATTGCCGCCATGCCGCAGGTCGAGCTTGTGCTGGCGATCGGGCAATACGCGCAGGCCTGGCATCTCGGCGCCGCGAAGTCGGCGAGCATGACGGAGACGGTGCGCGACTGGCGGCGGCACCTCGGGCGCAACGAGCGCCCGGCGGTGTTGCCGCTGCCGCATCCGAGCTGGCGCAATACCGGCTGGCTGAAACGCAATCCCTGGTTCGAGGTGGAGGTCTTGCCGGAATTGCGAAAGCGGGTGAAAACTCTTACGGATTGAAATACAATTCTTTCAATTTGCCGGTATCCCGGTATATGAGGGAAATAAATTTCTTAGGGGCATTTCATGGATCGTCTGGACCGCAAAATCCTGCGCCTTCTGCAGGAAGATTCCACGCTCGCAGTGGCGGACCTTGCCAAGAAAGTGGGGTTGTCGACCACGCCTTGCTGGCGGCGCATCCAGAAGATGGAAGAGGACGGTGTGATCCGCAAGCGCGTCGCGCTGCTCGATCCGGTCAAGATCAACACCAAGGTGACGGTGTTCGTCTCGATCCGCACCAATGCGCATTCCACCGAATGGCTGAAGCGCTTCTCCGAGGTGATCGTCGAATTCCCCGAGGTCGTCGAGTTCTACCGCATGAGCGGCGAGGTGGACTATCTGCTGCGCGTCGTCGTGCCCGACATCGCCGCCTATGACGCCTTCTACAAGCGCATGATCGCCCGCATCGAGATCCGCGACGTATCCTCGGCCTTCTCGATGGAGCAGATCAAGTACACGACCGAGCTTCCGCTCGACTACATGGTCGTGGACAACCAGAAGAGCGGCGACGAGTAGGCGCTATGCCTTGATACGGGCGAGCGTCTTCTCGTCCGTCAGTTCCCGCACGGCATCCTTGCCGACCCAGCGTTCCGTCTTGTCGGCGCTGCCAGCAAGCTTTTCCGCAAGGGCAAGGGCGGGCGCATGGCAGGCGCGGCTGCGTTTGCCGACATTGCGCAGCGCCCAGTTGACCGCCTTCCGGACGAAGTTGCGCGGATCGTCGGCATGGCGCTCGATGAGCGGAAGCCAGCCGATCAGGGTCGCATCCGGCTCCTTCTTCAGATGCATCGCGCCGCTGGCGATCATGGCGAAGGCCGTGCGGCGCACGAACTCCCGCTCGTCGGCGGCGAAGACGTCGATCAGGGGCGTCAGGCCGGCGGCGATGAAGATGTCCGCGGCGCCATCGACGATTTCCCAGGAATTGAAATCCTCCGCGAGGCGGCGGGCTTCCTCGCCCGTCAGCTTCTTCGGCTCCAGCGTATAGAGCGCGAACAGCCGGGCCTCGCGCACATTCGTCTGCCAGAGGGCCAAGGCGCGGGCATGGTCCTTGCCGGTCGTCCGGGCGATCTTCCGCAGCTCGGTATTGGAAATGCCGAGCGCCGTATCGGTGACGATGGCGTAGCGGGCCATGCCGGCAAGGGCCTCCTCCGACCGCAGCGAGCGAAGATGATCGAGGATCTCTGCTGCGGTGGAGGTCTTGCCGATCATTTGCGTTCGAGCCTTGCGAGCAGGGAGGACGTGTCCCAGCGGTTGCCGCCCATGTCCTGTACGTCGCCGTAGAACTGGTCGATGAGGGCGGTGGTGGGGAGTTTGGCGCCGTTGCGGCGGGCTTCGGAAAGAACGATGCCGAGGTCCTTGCGCATCCAGTCGATGGCGAAGCCGAAATCGTACTTGCCGGCAAGCATGGTCTTGTGGCGGTTGTCCATCTGCCAGGAGCCGGCGGCGCCTTTGGAGATGACCTCGATGACGGCCTCCATGTCGAGCCCGGCCTGCTTGCCGAAATGGATGCCTTCGGCAAGGCCCTGCACGACGCCGGCAACGCAGATCTGGTTGACCATCTTGGCGAGCTGGCCGGCGCCGGCCGCGCCCATCAGGCCGACCATGCGGGCATAGGCGTCGATGACGGGACGGGCCTTCTCGAAGTCCGCTTCCGCGCCGCCGCACATGACGGTCAGCACGCCGTTTTCCGCGCCGGCCTGGCCGCCGGAGACGGGGGCGTCGATGAAGTGGCAGCCTTTGGCGCGGGCAGCGGCGTCGAGTTCGCGGGCGACTTCGGCCGATGCGGTGGTGTTGTCGATGAGGATCGCGCCGGGCTTCATGCCGTCAAGCACGCCGTCCCTGGCCGTCGTGACCGAGCGCAGGTCGTCGTCGTTGCCGACGCAGGTGAAGACGAAGTCGGCATCCGCTGCGGCTTCGGCCGGCGTGGGATGCGCCGTGCCGCCGAATTCGGCGACCCACTTTTCCGCCTTGGCGAAGGTGCGGTTGTAGACCGCCACCTCATGTCCACCCTTCACCTTCAGGTGGCCCGCCATGGGATAGCCCATGACGCCGAGACCGATGAACGCAACCTTTGCCATGCTGAATCTCCTGCAAATTTGGCAGGAGGTGTAGCGGATGATCCATTCCGGCGAAAGTGTTTCTCGCAAACGGCGAGGGTGCATCCGCCTGGCGCGGATGCCCGTCCGTCAGCCGCGATATTTCGCCAGAACGAGATGGCCGGGGATCGGCTCACCCTCTTCCATACGCACGGTGATATCCGTGATCTCGACGATGTCGAAACCGGTTTCCGCGAGGCGCTGGCGGACATAGCCGGTGGAATGGGCGAAGCGCTGGTGCGGCCCGACCATGAAGGGGCGGCCGGCGAAGGTCTCGTCCGGCAGCGTTTCCGAGGAGAAGATGAAGTGGCCGCCGGCGACGAGATTGTCGGCGGCGCCGAAGAACAGCGGTTCGAGCGCGCCGAGATAGGGCAGCACGTCCGTCGCGGTGATCAGGTCGAAGGGCCCGTCGTCATTGTCGTCGAGGAAATCGACGGCTTCGGCGACGTAGAGCGTTTCGTAGAGTTCCTTGTCATGGGCGATCTCGACCATGTTTTCCGACAGATCGACGCCGGTGATGTCGTCGGCCATGTCGCGCAGCGCACCGCCGGTAAGGCCCGTGCCGCAGCCGAGGTCGAGCACCCGCTTGAACGGACCCATGGCGAGCGCCTGGAAGCGCTGGCGCACCAGGAGCGGCACGCAATAGCCGAGCTGGTCGACGAGCACATTGTCGAAGACTTCGGCATGCTG
This sequence comes from Shinella sp. G-2, assembly GCF_050172695.1. NCBI lineage: Bacteria > Pseudomonadati > Pseudomonadota > Alphaproteobacteria > Hyphomicrobiales > Rhizobiaceae > Shinella > Shinella sp. G-2. The sequence continues at coordinate 604,516 of NZ_JBBEYH010000001.1, forward strand.
GTCGAAGAGCGTGGTGACATAGGCGTCGGATGCCTTTTCCGGCGTCTCGCCGCGGCCCATCGAGGCAAGGCGCACTGCAGCGCCGCCGTGGTCTTCGGGGTCGAGCGCCAGCACTTCCGCATAGGCCTTGGCGGCGGCATCGAAATCGCCGGACTTTTCCAGCGAAAGGGCGCGGTTATAGGCTTCCGCAAGCGCTTCTTCGTCGATCTTCGTCATGGGCGTCTCTTAGGCCGCAAATAGGCGTTTATCAATCGTCCAAAGAGGCGCATGATCGCTCCCAAGACCAAAAAGACCATTGGGAGGAATGCCATGCCCGGCGATATGTCCCCGTCGTCGCTCTCCATCGACGCCAAGCGTCCCCTGAGCCCCGCCTTGCCGGCGACGCCCATGGAGACGATCAACACCATGGTGCATTACTACCGCGGCGAACTCGGCCGCATGGCGGGCTGGCGCGACCGCATCGACCGCACGACGAACTGGGCGATAACCGTGGTGGCGGCGCTGCTCTCCGTTTCGCTGTCGACGCCGACCTCGCACCATGGCGTGCTGCTCTTCGCCATGCTGCTGGTGACGCTGCTCCTGATGATCGAGGCGCGGCGCTACCGCTTCTTCGACGTCTACCGGGCGCGCGTGCGCCAGCTCGAGCGGTTCTATTTCGCCGAAATCCTTAGTCCGCGCGGCCAGCTTTCGCTCGACTGGGCCGCGCCCATCGCAAAGAGCCTGCGCTCGCCGGAATTCCTGATCAGCTACAGGGACGCGGCCTGCCGGCGGCTGCGGCGCAATTACTGCTGGATGTATCTCATCCTGCTTCTGGCCTGGGCGCTGAAGATCTCGTCCTCGACGCTGCAAAGGCCGGCGACGGCGGGCCGGGACATCACGCTCGCCTTCGAGCATGTGGTGGCCAATGCGGCGCTGGGCCCGGTGCCCGGCGGCGTGGTGATCGGCCTCGTGGCCGTCTTCTATGCCGTCATCATCTATTTCTCGCTGAAGGTCGACATGTCCGACAGCGAGCTTGCGCATGGCTCCGTCCACGTCTGACCGTCATGGTCAGTTGATGACGAACTCGCCCTTCAGGGCGCGCCATTCCGTCGCCGAGATCAGGCGGCGGTGGACGTAGCGCACGGAATGGATCGGGCCGTCCAGCTTTTCCTGCCAGAACCTGAGGAAGCTCTTCATCTCCGGGAAATCGGGGGCGAGATCGTAATGCTGCCAGATATAGGTCTGCAGGAACTGCTGGTGATCCGGCATGCGGTAGAGGATCTGGGCCGTGGTCATGCCGTAGCCCTTGAGCTGCAGTGCCATGTCGTTCGTCATGGTGACCTCATTGCGTGGTGAATGATGGTCCCAATGATTGAGCGCCCGCAAGGTTAATGCAGGCTTAATCTTTTGTCCGTATCGGGAATATTTCTTCGAAATCAGGGTATTGGCAGCACTCGTCAGCGAGTGCTGCCAGATTTTTAGCGTTTCAGGTGGCGCGTCAGGCGTGCTTCCAGCCAGGCCCAGAGGTTGCGCAGCAGCTCCACGATGAGGAGATAGATCAGCGCGGCCCAGAGATAGGCCTGATAGTCGAAGGTGCGCGAGAAGGCGCGGCGGGTTTCGCCCATCAGGTCGAGCACCGTGACGATGGCGACAATGGCCGAACCCTTGATCATCAGGATGATCTCATTGCCGTAGGGACGCAGCGCCACGATGAGGGCCTGCGGCAGGATGATCTTGAAGAAGGCGACCTTCTTCGGCAGGCCGAGCGCGGCGGCGCCCTCATGCTGGCCGCGCGGCACGCTCTCGATGGCGCCGCGCAGGATTTCGGCCTGGTAGGCGGCGGTGTTGAGCGTGAAGGTCAGGAGGGCGCAGTTCCAGGCGTCGCGGAAGAACCACCACAGGCCCCAGGCCTTGAGTTCGGGCGAGAAGCTGCCGAGACCGTAATAGACGAGGAAGAGCTGCATCAGCAGCGGCGTGCCGCGGAAGAAATAGACGTAGCCATAGGCGATCCACGACAGGACCGGGTTCTTCGACATGCGCGCGAAGGCGAGCGGCAGAGAGATGAGGCCGCCGAGCACGACGGAGAGCACGACCAGCAGCAGCGTCACGCCGAGGCCGGACATGTAGCTCGGGCCGTACTTGGTGAATTTCTCCGGATCCCAGCCACCGACGATCATCAGGAAGATGCCGACGGTGAGGGCGAGCCATACGCCAAGGAAGATGTTGCCGAAGAAGCGGCCGGCGGTGAAGGGTTTCGGCGGCGCCGGGGGCGGGGCCTGCGGCGGAATGAGGCTGGTGACGGCGCTCATCGTGCGACCTCCGAACGCTTGGCCCAGCTCTCGATGCTGGAGAAGACCAGCGAGGAGAGGAAGGCGAGGATGAGGAAGAGCAGGCAGGCGACGGCGTAGAACTCGAAGGCTTCCTTGGTGACGCGGGCCGCGACGCTCGTCTGGCGCAGGATATCCGGCAGGCCGACGACCGAGACGAGGGCGGTGTCCTTCAGGAGCGCCATCCACAGATTGCCAAGGCCGGGCAGGGCGACGCGGATGAGCTGCGGCAGGACGATGAGCTGCATGGTGCGGCCGCGGTGAAGGCCGAGCGCATAGCCCGCCTCATACTGGCCGCGTGGAATGGCCTTGAAGGCCGAGAGCAGCACTTCCGAACAATAGGCGGAGAAGACGACGCCGAGCGCGATCATGCCGGCGAAGAAGGCGTTGATCTCCACGGTGCCTTCGTAGCCGATGGCATTCATGAAGTTCTGCACCAGGATCTGCAGGCCGTAATAGACGATGAAGAGCGTCAGCAGTTCCGGCAGGCCGCGGAAGAGCGTGGTGTAGATATTGGCGGACAGCCGGAGCGACTTTTCCTCCGACTGCTTGGCCAGCGCGATGAAGAAGCCCATCAGCAGGCCGACGGGCAGCGTTGCGATGGCAAGGCTTCCCGTGACGATGAAGCCGAAGGCGATCTCGTCGCCCCAGCCAGCGTCGCCGCAAGCCAGAAGCGTATTGCTCGCGAACAGATTGAAGATGCCGACCGGCCCGCAGAAGGGATCGATGATCCCCAGAAATGCAGATACCGCTTCGACGATGGCGGTGAAGAACCCGCTCATGCCAGAAGAACCCCCGATGCGCGTTTCACGCTTCTTGTCAGGACGCCTTGAAGCGTCACCTTTTCTTTATGTGCAAGTTCTCAAACAAAAGGAGCGGGAGAGCAAGCCCTCCCGCCCGTGCATTCTGGTGATGGGGTCAGAAAAAACCCGCATGACACCAAAGCGCGATCGATCAGTCGCCGTAGACGTCGAACGGGAAGTACTTGGCGTTGATTTCCTGGTACTTGCCGTTGGCGCGGATCGCCGCGATCGCCGCGGTGAACTTGTCGGCCAGCGCGGTTTCGCCCTTGCGCACGGCAATGCCGGCGCCTTCGCCGTTTATGACCGGGTCGATCGGCAGTGTGCCGAGCAGCTTGCAGCAGGCGCCGGCTTCGGTCTTCAGCCATTCGGACAGCACCACCACGTCGTCGATGGCGGCGTCGATGCGGCCGTTGGCGATGTCGAGCTTGTACTCGTCAGCCGTCGGATACATCTTGATGTCGGAATCCTTCATATGCGCTTCGGCATAGTTGGAGTGGGTCGTCGAACCCTGCGCGCCGAGCGACTTGCCGGCGAGCGCTTCCGGGGTGGCTTCCTTGATGTCGGAATCCTTCGGCACGATGATCGCCGGCGGCGTGTTGTAGTACTTCTTGGAGAAGTCGACCTTCTCCTTGCGCTCGGCGGTGATCGACATGGAGGCGACGATGGCGTCGAACTTCTTGGCGATCAGGCCGGGAATGATGCCGTCCCAGTCCTGCGTGACGAAGGTGCACTCGGCCTTCATCTCCTCGCAGAGCGCCTTGGCGATGTCGACGTCGAAGCCGGTCAGGGTGCCGTCCGATTCGAGATTGTTGAAGGGCGGGTAGGCGCCTTCCGTGCCGATCACGATCTTCTCGCCGTCCGCCATCGCCGCGGAAGACGCGAAGAGGGCGATCACCGCGGCCGAAGCTGCGAGCGTGAAACGTTTGGAAATACGCATTTTGGTCCTCTCAGTTGAAGGCTCACCGGTTTTTATTCTTGTCCGGGCCTTGATGGGAAGCGGGCAGGCCTGCCCGCTTGGGCTGGATAATCGACCCGTTTCCGCCAAAAAATCAACTGCTTTTCCGCCGTCATTCCGCCCCGTTTCCCCGACAATTTCTGCCTTGCCCCTAGCCAAGGCGGGGGCGCGACCTATCTCGTCGGTCGACAGGAGGCCGTTCAGCCGGCATTCAGCCGAATGTGGCTAGGCCTTATAAGGAAGACGAAGGATTCGCCGGCGGGCGTCAGAACCGGCCGGCAACTCTCGATGCAACAGACGGGACACCGTGAGGACAAAACGATGACTTTCCGCTCCAAACTTTTTGCAACCGTGGCGCTCCCGGTGCTGTCGGCCTCGCTGGTCGCGACGCCCTCGCTCGCCGATGCGCTGATGCAGCCGTTCGAGGTTGCGCAGGAAAGCTCCGACCAGGGCCAGCCGAGCGAAGAGGAACTCCTTCTCCTGCAACAGCAGCAGGAAGAGCAGCGCCGCGCGGCCGAGGAAGAAGCCCAGCGCGCCGCCGAAGAGCAGCAGCGTCAGGCAGAAGAGCAGCAGCGCGCCGCCGAGGAACAGCGCCAGGCTGAAGAGCAGCAGCGCCAGGCGGAAGAACAGCAGCGCGCCGCCGAGGAACAGCAGCGCCAGGCCGAAGAACAGAAGGCCGCCGAAGAGCAGCAGCGCCAGGCAGAAGAGCAGCAGCGCGCCGCCGAGGAACAGCGCCAGGCCGAAGAGCAGAAGGCCGCGGAAGAGCAGCAGCGCCAGGCGGAAGAACAGCAGAAGGCAGCCGACGAGGCAGCCCAGCAGCAGAAGGCTGCGGAAGAAGAGGCCCAGCGCGCTGCGGAAGAGCAGCAGAAGGCCGCCGACGAACAGCAGGCTGCAGAAGAACAGAAGGCAGCCGACGAGCAGAGGGCTGCCGAGGAACAGAAGGCTGCTGAAGAACAGAAGGCGGCTGACGAGCAGAAGGCTGCCGAAGAGCAGCTGCTCCTGCAACAGCAGCAGCAGACTGAGGAACAGCAGGCCGAGCAGCCCGCCAAGGGTGGCCAGTTGCCGGCCGAGGGCGAGATGCCGTCGACGGAAACCGGCGAGCAGCAGCCCGCGACGGAAACCGGCACGGAGCAGCAGCCCGCCACGGCCGAAACCGGCGAGACGCCCCTCGTCGAGCCGGTGCCGGAAGTCGTCGAGACGCTGACCGAGGAACAGAAACAGGAAATCGCCGCCGATCCGGGCCAGACCGACGAAACGGTCGTGCTGCCGGTCGAAAACGGTGCGGCCGTGCTCGACAGCGACAAGGACGCCGACAATCTCGGCGGCCAGACGAGCCGTGAGCAGCGTCGCAAGAAGCGCGAGGAACTGCGCGCCGAGGAAGAGGCCGCTCCGCTGCCGGAATCGGACGTTTCTGCCCAGGCCGCGATTTCCGAAGAGGTGCGCGAAGCCGTGCCGCAGAAGATCGAGGCGGCGATCAAGGAAGAGGGCGAGCGTCTCGACGCCGCGCCGGTCTTCGAGGTGCCGCAGACGACCAACATCGTCAACAACACCGTGATCAACAACACGGTCATCAACAACAACACGGTCAACAACACCGTGAACAACAACGTGAACAACAACGTCACCGAAGTGAACGTCATCGAGAAGATCGACAACCGCACGGTCATCGAGGTGGGCAACCAGCTCGTCGTGCGTGGCGACGACCGGCCGCGCCTGCGCCGCGATTCGGAAGAGGTCTACTACGACAACCTCGCCCGCGGCCGCGTGCGCGAAACGATCGTGCGTCCCGGCGGCGTGCAGATCGTGACGATCTACGACCGCTACGGCGACATTATCCAGCGTTCGCGCGTCGGCCGCGACGGGCGGGAATACATCCTCGCCTATGCGCCGGAACGGGAAGACGACTCCCCGCGCCCCGACTTCGTTGACGTCGGCTACGAACTGCCGCCGATGCGCCTGCGCATCCCGGTCAGCGACTATATCGTCGACACGTCGAGCGATCCGGACCGCGACTATTACGAGTTCCTCTCCGAGCCGCCGGTCGAACGCGTGGAACGCGTCTATACGATGGACGAGGTGAAGCACTCCGCGCGTCTGCGTGACAAGGTGCGCCGCATCGACCTCGACACCGTGACCTTTGCCACCGGCAGCGCCGAAGTGCCGATGTCGCAGGCCCGCACGCTGCGCAAGGTCGCTGACGCCATGGAGAAGGTGCTGGACAAGGATCCGGGCGAGACCTTCCTGATCGAAGGCCATACGGATGCCGTCGGTTCGGACAAGTCCAACCTCGTTCTGTCCGACCAGCGCGCCGAGTCGGTCGCCAACCTGCTGACCGAGGTCTACGGCATTCCGCCGGAAAACCTGCAGACGCAGGGCTATGGCGAGCGCTTCCTCAAGGTTCGCACCCAGTCCGCCGAACAGCAGAACCGCCGCGTCACCATTCGCCGCGTGACGACGCTGGTTCGCCCGGTCGCCAGCGCGAACTGATCGGACCGACATGAAAGCGAAAGGCCGCGGGAGCGATCCCGCGGCCTTTCTGCATTCCGGTGGCGCTTTGTCGCGGCGTCGTCAGGCCGGCTTTGCAAGGTCCGTCACGGCAACAACGAAATCGGCGATGGCGGCGGTGTCGTCGAGGTCGAAGACAGGCAGCGTCGTGTCCGTCACCGCATGGTCGGCCGCGATGGCGGCGATATGCGGATCTTCCGGGGCGAGCGGCGTGCGGTTGGCGGCGTCCCGCCGGCGAGCTTCGATCTTCGGGATCGGTTCGCGCTTGTAACCCTCGATCAGGACGAGGTCGCAGGGGGCGAGGCGGGCTAGGATTTCCTCGAAGGAGGGTTCGGGCGCACCGCGCAGTTCGTGCATGATGGCGTAGCGCGTGCCGGAGACGATGGTGACTTCATGCGCGCCGGCCTGCCGATGGCGATAGCTGTCGGCGCCGACCTTGTCGATGTCGAAGTCGTGGTGCGCGTGCTTGATGGTCGAGACGCGGTAGCCGCGCGCCACCAGTTCGGCAACGAGGCGGACGGCAAGGCCCGTCTTGCCGGAATTCTTCCAGCCGGCAATGCCGAAAATCTTCGGTCGCGTCATCGTTCCAGTATCCAGAGCCAGTTTTCCGCCGCGGCGAGATCGTCGGGCGTGTTGATGTTGAAGAAGGGATCGAAGGCGCCGCGCGGCGTCTCGATTGTCGGGAAGGAGACCTCCCGGGCCCGGTGGCGCTCAAGATAACTGCGCACGCGCAGCGCGCCCCCGCCGGCAAGCCAGGCCGAAAGGTCCTCGAAAAGCGCGACGGGCCAGAGGGCGAAGACGGGATGTGGACCGCCGGCCGACCGGGCCGTCGCGATGCGCTCCGGTCCATCGGCGGCATGGGCGAGGCGGGCGACGAGGTCGGCCGGGAAGAAGGGGCTGTCCGTCGGCACGGTCGCGACATGGTGCGCCCCGGGATGGTGGCGCCGTGCATGATCGAGCGCCGCGAGCACGCCGCCGAGCGGGCCGGAGCGGCTGGCGTCGAGATCGGCGAAGACGGGCAATTCCGCGCCCGGCTCGAAGAGAACCGGGCCATTGGCATTGACGGCGAGGGTCGAGACCTGCGGCTGCAGGCGCTTGATGGCGCGATCGAGGAGCGAGAGGCCGCCAAGCCGCAGGCGCGCCTTGTCCTGCCCCATGCGGGACGACAGGCCGCCGGCAAGAATTACGCCCGGTATCGCCTCCATCTGTGCCATCGCTCCTTCGCCCCTCAACCTCACCCGATCTAGTCGGTGCTGCCGGCGGCTGCAAGTGTCGAGGGTGTCACGGGGATTCGGGCGTCGATCCCTGCGCCAGGGTCTTCGCCCGGCGGCGGTTCTCGCGGTAGAAGGTATAGAGGCCGGAGGCGACGATGATCGCGACGCCGACCGTCATCCAGAGATCGGGCACTTCGCCGAAGAACAGGAAGCCGATGGCGATGGCCCAGATGAGGCTGGTGTAGCGGAAGGGCGCGACGAAGGAGATTTCCCCGGCGCGCATGGCGTTGACGATGGTCTGGTAGCCGACGAGCAGCAGGACGCTCGCCCCGGCGAGCCGCGCCAGCACATCCGGCGCCATCGGCTGCCAGCCGCCCATCGGCCCGGTCAACACGCCGCCGACGAGGGTGATGGCGAGCGCCGTTACCGCGCTGATGAAGATGGACGGGATGTCGCCGGGGATCTTGCGCGTGGACAGGTCGCGCGCCGCCGCACCGACGACCGAGGCGATGACATAGAGCGCCGCCAGCGAAAACCCGTCCGGCCCCGGACGGATGACGATGAGCACGCCGGCAAAGCCCGCGGCAATGGCAAGCCAGCGCCGCCAGCCGACCTGTTCGCCGAGAAAGAGGGCGGCGCCCAGCGTGACGGCGAGCGGCAGGGACTGCAGGATGGCGGCGGTGTTGGCGAGCGGCATGGCGCCGAGGGCGGAAATATAGGCGAGCGAAGCGAGGATTTCGGCCGAAAGGCGCAGCGCCACCGCCGGCTGCAGCACGATCCGCCACGAACCGAGCGCGCCCATGCTCCTGGCGATGGCGAGCACCAGCACGCTCGTCATCAATCCGCGCACGAAAAGGATCTGCCCGGTGTTCATGGCATGGGTGACGGATTTGACGAGGGCGTCGTTGCAGGTGAAGGCCGCCATGGCGATGACCATGAAAAGTGCGCCCCTGGCATTTCCGGAGGAGTTCATGCGGATGATTCCAAGCGTCTGTACCTCTCTCATAGGCCCAATGGGCGGCGCTTGCCATCAGGGCCTCAGGCGGAACAATCGGGGTGGATGGGGACGCGGGGCCGACATTTCGGTGCGGTGCATGAAGCGCCGGGTCCAAAGGCTTGAATTGCTGCCGTTTCGCCGAAGGGTTTCATTAAGCTTCCGCACCTATCGTTGCGTCATCCCATTGAGCGATCGCATGATGCGACGGGTGAGGGCGCGCCGCCTGGTGGAAGATCGGCCGAAGCCCCGACAGCAAACACGGCCGCGCTCGTATGACGAGCCTTTTGCGGCCGCTTCGGCTTTGAGACACCCGGGGGAGCTTGGTCGTCACAAAACGTCGGGGAACCCATGTCCTTCATCGACCGCCTGCTGCAGCAGCGCCGCATCGTCACCAAGGTGCTGTTGTTCGTCATCCCTCTCGTCGCGCTGATCGCGGGCATCGGCCTTGTCGGTTATTTCACCGCCAGCACGCTGAACGGCCATATGACGGTGACGCGCGAGACGATCAACAGCCTGTCGCATTTCCAGAACCTGCGCTCCGGCCTGCAGGACTTTGCCGACAAGCCAAGCCAGCAGACGCGGGGCGCGCTCGGCGTGCGGATCGACGAGCAGGAGGCCGGCATTCGCGATCTCGACGCTCTCCTGCCCGACGCGGCGGAAAAGGCGAAGATCGCTTCGGTCGTCGCCCTTGCCGCCACCATGCGCGACCAGGCGCAAACGCTCTGGACCATCGATGAAGAGCGCAACGCCGTTACCGCCGACCTCGAAGGGGCGCTGGCGGCGATGGCGAAGGACGGGGAGTTCGCCGAGAAGCAGATCGGCGTGATCCGCAGCGAATCGGGCGAAAAGGAAGCCTTCGCCAAGGCGTTGCTCTTCGACGCCGCCGCCTATCAGGGGCTTGCCGAACGCATCGGCAAGTTCCGCAAGCCCGTCGCGCTGGCGATGAAGGCGGAGGACAAGGTGAAGGCGGCCGAAACCTACCTGCCGCAGTTGCTCAAGCAACTGGACGAATCCAAGGCCATCGCCTCGCAGAAGGCGCTGACGCAGATCAAGGCCTTCGAGACCGAACTGGCCAAGGTGCGCGAAATCCTTGCCGGCGCCGACGATGCCGAGGGCAAGAAGGCGAAGTTCGTGCCTGTGCTCACCAAGCTTGCCAAGTTCGACGCCGACTTCCTCAAGGAAGCCGGCAAGAATTCCGATACGGCGGCAAAGCGCTTCGTCGGCATGGATGCGGAAATCGCCGTGCTGAAGACGTTGATCGCGCTGATGGGCGATACGTTCAAGGGCATCGACGAAACGCGCCTGCATATCAGCGAATTGCATCGCAAGCTGAACCAGGAGAGCCGCGACGCCGTGCTGGCCGACGTGAAGGCCGTTTCGACGAGCGCTGCCGAACTGGCCAAGCTCGGGGCCAAGAACGCGGCCTTGCGCGACCTCTCGCAGAAGCTCGCGCCGTCGCTGGCGAAGATCGAGAAGGGCACGGGCGACCTGATTGCCGTCGGCGAGAAGTGGCAGGCGGCGCGCATCGCCGCCTATGCCTCGGTTGCCGATGCCAGCCAGACGCTCGAACAGTTCGTCTCCAGCGCCCAGGAGGCCGGCAAGAAGGACAGCCAGCGCTCGGCCAATGTCTCGATCATCGCCATGGTCGCCGGCACGCTGCTCGCCATCATCGGTGGCCTGATGCTGGTGGAGACGCTGCGCGGACCGCTGAAGCGCGTCACCGAAGCCATGTCGCGGCTTGCCAGCGGCGACCTCGACATCAGCATCGACGGCCGCAACCGCGGCGACGAGATCGGCGACATGGTGCGCTCGGTCGCCGTCTTCCGCGACGCGGCACGGGAAAACATCCGGCTGGAGCAGCAGGCGGAAGCCCAGCGCCAGCTCACCGCCGAGGACGAGGCCCGCCGCGCCAGCGAACGCGCCCGCATCGAGGCCGAGCAGACGGAGGCGCTGAGCGCGCTCTCCGACGTTCTCGGCAAGCTTGCGGCCGGCAATCTCGAGGAAAGCATGACGGAGGCGCTGGCGGCCGAATATGTCGCCATGGCCCGAACCTACAACAATGCCGTCGAGGCCCTGCGCGCCACGCTTTCGGACGTGCGCGCGACGACGGTGGAGATCAACGGCGGCACCGGCAACCTTGCCGCCTCCGCCGACGACCTCGCCCGTCGCACGGAGCAGCAGGCCGCGGCGCTGGAGGAAAGCTCGCGGGCGCTCCGCCAGCTCACCGACATCGTCCGCTCCACGGCCGAAAGCGCGCAGAAGACGGCCGTCTCCGTCGACGAGACGCACAGCTACGCCCAGCGCTCCGGCGCGGTCGTGGCCAAGGCCGTCGACGCCATGGGCGAGATCAACCGCTCCTCGGAGAAGATCGGCACGATCATCGGCGTCATCGACGAGATCGCTTTCCAGACGAACCTGCTTGCGCTCAATGCCGGCGTCGAGGCCGCCCGCGCAGGCGAGGCGGGCCGCGGCTTTGCCGTCGTCGCGCAGGAGGTCCGCGAACTTGCCCAGCGCTGCGCCGGCGCGGCCCGCGAGATCAAGGGGCTCATTTCCGACAGTTCCGCCCAGGTGCGCAACGGCGTCGCTCTCGTCACCGAGACCGGCGAGGCGCTGAGCGTCATCAACGAGCACATCTCCTCGATCCACACGCTTGTCGGCAAGATCGAAGCGGCCGCGGCCGCCCAGTACGAGGGCATCAGCGAAGTGAACCAGGCGGTACACAAGGTCGAACTCATCACGCAGCAGAACGCCGCGATGGTCGAGGAGAACACCGCCGAGATCCACGGCCTGCGCCGCCGCGTGCAGACGCTCAACGAGAAGATCGACCACTTCAAGACGCGCGACCTTGAGACGCGACCGGAGGATGGTTACGGCCGGCAGCACTACGCCGCGTAAGGGCAGGTGACATGAAACGAAAGCGGCCGGGTGAAAACCCGGCCGCTTTGCGTTTCTGGTGCGTGGCCTACTGAAGTCCGTGCTGGTATTCCCGATCGAGGTAGAGTTTGCGGTCGATCGTCCTGAGGACGCCGGCTGCGGGCTTGATCGTGACCGGCTTCTTCGCCCCGGCCGTCACCGCCTGCTGCGGCTTCAGCTGCAGTGCGATGATCACCTTGTGCTTGTCGGTTCGCTTCCAGGTGTTTGTCATGCCTGCGTCTGCGAGCCCTACGCCATGCTTGACGGGAGACAGTTCGATCTTCGGGTTGACCCGTCCCGAGATCGTCGTTTGAAACTCGATGGCGTCCGAGAATGTCGTTGTCTTGTCGCCTTCCGCCTTACGCTCGATCCCGGCGATGTCGTTGAGATTGATGAAGGTCCGTACAACCTCCTTGAGGCCGATCGTGCCGGTGATCGGGTAAAGCGCGTTGCCGGCGGCGAGCCGGAAGCAGGAATCTTTGCCGTCCTTCGTCTCGTAGAGTTTGGCGAGTTCCGTAAACGTGTCGACGATCTGGAAGCTTCTCGTTCCCTGGTTCTGGCGCGCGACGCCCGCGCCGATGTCGAACGTCCTCGTGCCATTGCTGAAGGGATTGAACAGGTTGATTCCAACGCTGTTGTCGGTGTTGACGGTGATGTCGAAATTGAAATCGTAACCGATGGCCCCCTCCGCATAGGTGCGCAGATAGCTCTTCATGTCTTCGCTGAGCTGGGCCCTGTCCTTCCTGAGGATTCTCGTGCGATCGCTCCTCAGGTCGGCGGCATACCGCTTGTCGGATTCCGTCCCTCGTTCGTTGATTTTACTTATCATTGCATCCAGTACGGCATCGCGCGCCTCGCATCGTATCTTTTGCACGATGGCGACCGTATCGAGTGTTACGTCATCGGGAATTGGATGGGCATTGCAGCCGGCGAGCAGGACGACGGCGAGCAATGCGGCATTGCGTTTGTGGCTTTTCTGCATGACGGTCTCCCCCAAGGATATCCCCGGTCCGAGGATATTGGGCGGGAAACCGGGCGCAACCCTGCATGTCTATTTTCAAAAATTAAATTCCCGTTATGGGGGAGTTTGGGTTGCGGCGGAGAATGCGGGATGGCGCGTCGCTTTTGAGGGGGCGAAGGGAAGCGGGAACGGGAAGGGCGCGCCGCGCTACTTCCCGGCCTCATAAACCACGTAGCTCTCCGCAGCCGGGTCCGGGTCGCCGTAGGTCGGGTCGACCTCGAAGCGGGTCAGGATGAAATCGCCGTTGCGGAAGATCCAGTCGCCGCTGTCCCAGGCGTCGCCGATGCCGCGCCAGGCGGCGTGGCTGGAGATGGTGCGGGTTTTCTCGTTGAAGCTGGCATTGACCAAAAGGCCGGTGGCGCGGAAGCCGCAGACTTTCGGGGCCGCCTTCAGCGTGTTCATCTCCTCGTCCGCATAGGCATAGTCGAGATCGGGCGTGGCGAAGGCAATGAGCTTCGGCGTTTCCTCGTCGCTCTTCTTCAGCACGAAGGCATGGCGGATATTGTAGGCGCCGGAGCCGCAGAAGAGCTGGAACAGTTCGGCCTCGACGGCCGGACCATCAGGATTGTAGTCGGGCTTGTAGGTGAAGCGGTAGACGCTATGGCCGTAGCCCTCGTCGTCGGGGCCGGCCATCGGCACTTCCGGCATGCCGTTCATGTCGCAGTCCGCGCCGAAGGCGGCCTTGGCGATCGTTTCGGCGGCTGCGATGCCATCCGGACGGTCGGCGGCCAGCGGCATGGAGGGCAGGGCGGCGCAGAGGAGGGCAGGCAGAAGGCGCTTCACTGAAACCTCGTTCGCTCTTTCGGATGCCGCCCGACGCCCAATCGCCGGTGACGCTCAGCCGCCGGTGACGCTCATATGGCGGGCGACGGCCGGGCGGTTGCGGCGGTCGATGATGAAATCGTGACCCTTCGGCTTGCGGCCGATGGCCTCGTCGATCGCCTGGGAGAGCAGGGCATCGTCGTCGGAGGCGCGCAGGGGCAGGCGCAGGTCCGCGGCGTCGTTCTGGCCGAGGCAGAGATAGAGCGTGCCGGTGCAGGTGAGACGCACGCGGTTGCAGCTTTCGCAGAAATTATGCGTCATCGGGGTGATGAAGCCGAGGCGGCCGCCGGTCTCCGCCACCGTGACGTAACGCGCGGGACCGCCGGTGCGGTAGGCGTTGTCGGTGAGGGTAAAGTCTTCCGCCAGCTGCGCCCGCATCTGCGACAGCGGCAGGTAGCGGTCGGTGCGGTCTTCCTCGATCTCACCCATCGGCATGGTCTCGATCAGGGTGAGGTCCATGCCGCGACCATGCGCCCAGCGCATCAGGTCGGGGATTTCGCGGTCGTTGAAGTCCTTCAGCGCGACGGCGTTGATCTTGATCTTCAGGCCGGCGGCCTGCGCCGCGTCGATGCCTTCGATGACCTTGGAAAGATCGCCCCAGCGGGTGATCGCCCGGAACTTGTCCGGATCGAGCGTATCGAGGGAAACGTTGATGCGTCGCACGCCGCAATCGGCAAGTTCGGCAGCGTGCTTGGCGAGCTGCGAACCGTTGGTCGTCAGCGTCAGTTCGTCGAGCTGGCCGTCATGGATCTTCTTGCCGAGCTCGCGCACGAGATACATGATGTTCTTGCGCACCAGCGGCTCGCCGCCGGTCAGGCGCAGCTTGCGAACGCCCTTGGCGATGAAGGCGGAACAGAGCCGGTTCAGCTCCTCCAGCGTCAAAAGATCCTTCTTGGGCAGGAAGGTCATGTTTTCCGCCATGCAGTAGGTGCAGCGGAAATCGCAGCGGTCGGTGACGGAAACGCGCAGATAGGTGACCGCGCGCCCGAAGGGGTCGATCATCGGGGCGTCGGATCGGGCGACCGGGTCGGCGCCGTTCCAGGGTCCTGCAGGCGAATTCACGTCCATTCCTCCATCACCGACATGTCGTGCGCGCAACGCGCCGCGTCAAGCCGATGCGGCAATTATGACAGCATTTTCAGCCTTGCACATCCCCGGCTTGCGGCATAGTCCTTCGCGAAATCGAATGGAAAGGGATCTGGCATGAGCGACCTCTGGCCGACCGAACTGCGCGTGTCCAAGGACCGCCAGCGCCTTCTCGTCACCTTCAACGACGGCGAGAGCTTCGATCTTTCCGCCGAGCTCTTGCGCGTCCTCTCGCCCTCCGCCGAGGTGCAGGGCCATGGGCCGGGGCAGAAGGTGACGGTGCCGGGCAAGCGCAATGTGGCGATCATCGCCATGACGCCGACCGGCAACTATGCCGTCCGCATCGGCTTCGACGATTTTCATGATACCGGCATCTATACATGGTCCTATCTGCGGGAACTCGGGGAAAAGGGCGCGAGCCTCTTTGCCGATTACGAGCGCGAGCTTGCGGAGAAGGGCATGAGCCGCGATATATCCGAAAAGCCGCGATAATCCGGACTGCCTGCCGAAGGGCGCGTCCACCCAGAAACAAACGGGAGATGCCCCTTGGCCGCAGAAGCGAACGCAAACGATCTCACCCAGGTTGTCGTCCTGCTGGCGGCGGGCGTCGCCGCCGTGCCGGTGTTCAAGAAGATCGGGCTCGGTTCCGTGCTCGGCTATCTGGCGGCCGGGCTTGCCATCGGTCCGTTCGGCCTCGGCTTCTTCGCCGATCCGCAGGCGATCATCCATGTCGCCGAGCTCGGCGTGGTGATGTTCCTCTTCATCATCGGCCTCGAAATGCAGCCATCGCGGCTGTGGGGCATGCGCAAGGATATTTTCGGGCTCGGCGCGATCCAGGTGATGGGCGCCATGGCGGCGCTGACCGGCATCGGGCTTTCCTTCGGTTTCCCGCTCATTCCCTCCTTCGTCGCCGGCACCGGCTTCGTGCTCACCTCCACGGCCATCGTCATGCAGATGCTGCAGGAGCGCGGGACGATCTCGACGCTGAAGGGCCAGCGCATCATCGCCATCCTGCTCTTCGAGGATCTGGCCATCGTGCCGCTGCTCGCCATCGTCGTGCTGCTCGGCACGGGCGCGGCGGCGACGGACGCCTCCGATCGCTGGCTTGCCATCGGCATCGCCATCGGCGCCATCGTGGCGCTGGTGCTGGCCGGACGCTACCTGCTGAACCCGCTCTTCCGGGTGCTGGCCGCCTCCGGCGCGCGTGAGGTGATGACGGCGGCGGCGCTGCTGGTGGTGCTGGGCTCGGCGCTCGCCATGCAGGTCTCCGGGCTTTCCATGGCGATGGGCGCATTCCTTGCCGGCGTGCTGCTGTCCGAATCCTCCTTCCGCCACCAGCTCGAAGCGGACATCGAACCGTTCCGCGGCATCCTGCTCGGCCTCTTCTTCCTCGGCGTCGGCATGGCGATCGATCTTTCGGTCATCGCCGCCAACTGGCAGCTCGTGGTAGCGAGCGTCATCGGCTACATGGTCGCGAAGATCCTGCTGATCTACCTGGTCGCGCGCCTCGTCGGCACCTGCCACAGCGAAAGCCTGGAGCGGGCGGTGCTGATGGCGCAGGGCGGCGAATTCGCCTTCGTGCTCTACGCCGCGGCCGTTTCGGCCGGCATCCTCAGCGGCAAGGACAATGCCATCCTGACGGCGACGATCATCATCTCGATGATCCTGACGCCGCTGATGGTGATCCTGCACGACCGCCTCGTGCCGAAGCAGCAGCCGTCCACCGAGGGGCTGACGCTGCCGGAAAATGTCGAGGGCACGGTGCTGATGATCGGCTTCGGCCGCTTCGGCCAGATCGTCAGCCAGCCGCTTCTGGCGCGCGGCTACACGCTCTCGCTGATCGACAAGGATGCGGAATTCGTGCGCGACGCGTCGGAATTCGGCTTCAAGGTCTATTACGGCGACGGATCGCGCATCGATATCCTGCATGCCGCCGGCGCGGCGACCGCCAAGGCGATCCTCATCTGCCTCGACGACAGGCAGGCGGCCGTGAAGATCGCCGAGGTGGTGAAGGAGGAATTCCCGCTCGTGCCGATCCTCGCGCGCGCCTACGACCGTGGCCACGCCATCGACCTCGTGCATGCGGGCGTCGACTTCCAGATCCGCGAGACCTTCGAGTCGGCCATGACCTTCAGCCGCGAGACGCTGAAGGCGCTCGGCGAGGACGAGGACCTTGCGGCCGAGGTGGTGGAGGAATTCCGCGACATCGACCGCCAGCGCCTCGAGATCGAGACCGTCGGCGGCATCTATGCCGGTCGCCAGCTCATTCGCGGCAACGCCCAGCCCGCCGACATCGTCGCCGCCCGCACCGGGCGCGAGCGCGCTGCGGCGGAGGAAGAGCGCCACCGTCATGCCGACGAAGAGGTCAATTGACGTTACGCAATCTTCTGTAGCGACTCGCGGCAACATGCGGCATGTCTTATAAAAAGGACACGAGGCGCGCATGAACAAGGGACGTCTGGAAGCCTTCAGCGATGGCGTCATCGCCATCATCATCACGATCATGGTGCTGCAGCTCACCGTGCCGAAGGAGCCGACGCTGGCAGCGCTGCTGCCGTTGATGCCGGTGTTCCTCGGCTACCTGCTCAGCTTCGTCTATGTGGCGATCTACTGGAACAACCACCACCATCTCCTGACGGTGTGCGACAATGCCAGCGGCAGCGTGCTGTGGGCCAACATGCATCTGCTGTTCTGGATGTCGCTCATTCCCTTCGTCACGGCCTGGATGGGCAACAATCCGGCCGCCGCCTTTCCGACCGCGCTCTACGGCGCGATCCTGCTGCTCTCGGCCATCGCCTATGAGATCCTGCAGATCCGCATCGTTGCCGTCCATCCGGAAGCCGGCAGGCTGCGCGGCGTGCTGGGGCGGGATTTCAAGGGGCGCTTCTCGCCCGTCTTCTATCTGGCGGCCATCGGGCTTGCCTTTGTCTCGCCGGTGATTTCCCATGTCATCTATGCCGCGGTCGCGCTGCTTTGGGTCGTGCCCGACCGCCGTCTTGAACGGCTGTAACGAAAGGACGCGCCATGACGGCGACGAATGACGAGCGCTTTGCCAATTCCGCCTGCCTGCGCGCCCGCGGCACGGCCCGCGAAGGCAAGGTGGCCTTCGCGGAACTCTTCTTCGACCTGATCTTCGTCCTGACGATCATCCAGCTTTCCCATTCGCTGGCCGCGCACTATTCGCCGCTCGGCCTCGTCGAGGCCGCGATGCTGATGCTGGCGGTGTGGTGGGTGTGGATCTACACGACCTGGGCGACCAACTGGCTGGATCCCGACAAGGCGCCGGTGCGGGTGCTGCTCTTCGTGCTGATGTTCCTCGGCCTGATGCTCTCCATCGCCATTCCCACCGCCTTCGGCGCGGGCGGCTTCCTCTTCGCCCTGACCTATGTCGCCATGCAGGTGGGACGTTCGGCGTTCACCGCCTATGTCATGCGGCGGGACTGGCCGGAAAACAGCGCGAACTTCATCCGCATCACCGCCTGGAGTGCGTTTTCCGCAGTGTTCTGGTTTGCCGGCGCGATGGTGGAACACGAGGCGCGGCTGGCGCTCTGGCTGGTGGCGCTCGGCATCGAATATGCCTCGCCGGCGCTCGGCTTCGCCGTGCCAGGCCTCGGGCGCTCGTCGGTCAGCGACTGGCAGGTCTCGGGCGAGCATATGGCGGAGCGCTGCGCGCTCTTCGTCATCATCTGCCTTGGCGAAACCATCCTCGTCACGGGGCGGACGGTCGCCGGCATGGAGCTTCTCGACGGCTTCACCGTCTTCCTGCTGGCCACCGCCTTCTTCTCGACGGCCACCATGTGGTGGATCTATTTCCGCTTCGGCCATGGCGAGGCGGCGCATCTGATCGAGCATTCGCCGACGCCCGGGCGCATCGCGCGCATGGCCTTCACCTATGCGCATATCCCCATCGTCGCCGGCATCATCCTTTCGGCGGTGGCGGAGGAGTTCGCGCTTGCCCATCCGCACGGCCATGTGGATTTCAAGACCGCCAGCGCCATCATCGGCGGACCCGTCGTCTTCCTGCTCGGCAATATCTGGTTCAAGGCGGCGATCCGCGGCCGCTCGCCGCTGTCGCATCTCGCCGGCATTGCCGGGCTGCTGGCGCTGTCGCTCGCGGTGCCCTTCTTCGAGCCCTACCAGCTCTTCATGGCCGCCGCCGCGGTGCTGTTCATCGTCGCGCTGTGGGAGTTCCTGTCGCTGAAATCGACACCGGCGGATGACGTGGCCGTCGTCTAGGTCATGTCAGGTTCAGATCGAACCGGATATGCTCTGAATTCTTTTGTTTTCGTTTGTCCTTTCGGGAAAACCGGTTCCCACTTTTCCCTGACAAACTCCAGACTTCAGCCCTCGTCCGGCTCCATGGTCTGGAGGATGTGGATGATATCCTCCATGGCTTCGGCGACCTGAAGGCAGCGGTCGGCGGGCGTCTGCGACATGATGCGTTCGATCATGCCGGTCTGGATGGCCATCGCCTCGGCGGTGAGGCTGCGGCCGGACTGGGTGAGGAAGAGGCGCAGCACGCGTTTGTCCTTCGCATCGGGCTTGCGCTCGATGAGGCCGCGCTTTTCCAGCTGCGGCAGCAGCATGCTCATGTTGGAGCGCCCGACGAGCAGCTTGCGCGCCAGTTCCTGCTGGGAAATGCCCTCGAACCGGTAGAGATTGATCAGGATATCGAGATGCGGCGTCTTGATGTCGAGGTCGGCAATGGCCCGCGTCATCGCCTGCTGCATGAGCTGGCAGGCGCGCGCCACGCCGATCCAGCTGCGAAAGCGCGGATGATCCCACGGGAAGGCTTGATTTTTGTTCATCGTTGTACTTTATTGTTCAGCATTGAACATTTTTTACGGATTCCCACTATGGCATCCTTTGGCTTGAAGGTCATCCGGCTCGCGCTTTCGGGCGTCGCCAAGGTTTCTCCCGATGCGGCCGGCCGCGCCGCCTTCCGTCTCTTTGCGACGACGCCCGGCCGCCGGCCGCGCACCGCCAAGGAGAAGGAACTGTTTGCCCGCTCCGAAGGCTGGATGCGGCAGGCGCAGCGTGTCGAGCTGGCTTTTGCCGGCGGTACGGCCGTGGCGCACCGCTTCGCGGCACGTCCCTGCGAGGCCTTTGCCGGCCGCGTCCTCGTCGTGCACGGCTGGGGCTCGCGCGCGGCCTATCTCGCCACCCTGACGGAGGGGCTGGTCGCCGCCGGCCACGAGGTCGTGGCGCTCGACCTGCCGGGCCATGGTGCCTCGCGCGGGCGCACGCTGACGCTGCCGATGGCGGTCAGGGCCATTGACGCGGCCTGGCAGCGCTTCGGCGGCTTCGACTATTTCTGCGGCCATTCCTTCGGCGGCGCCTCGCTTGCCTGCGCGGCAAGCGGGCTCGTGCCCTCGGTGCCCGCGCACCGGCCGCGCCGGCTCGTCACCATCGGCTCTCCAAGCGAAATGACCTGGCTGTTCAAGGATCTCGGGCGTTATCTGAAACTCGGCCAGAAGGCGCAGGTGGCGCTGGAAGACCATGTCGAACGCATCGCCGGCGCACCGCTCTCCGCCTTCGATGCGGCCAGCGGGGCAGGGCGGCTCGATACGCCCATGCTGGTCATCCATGCCGAGGACGACAAGGAAGTCTCCGCGACCCATGCCCGGCGCTATGCCGCCTCCGGCCCGAACGTCACGCTGCACTGGGCGAACGGTTTCGGTCATCGTCGCATCGTCTCGGCCGAACCGGTGATCGACAGCATCGTGGATTTTCTCGCCGAGGACCGGCGCCGCATCGCCGCCTGATTGGCTTTGCGTCATGGGAATGTCATGCAAGGGTGCGATGCGCCGAAGGGCACAGCACAGGAGCAGGACATGACCATCGTCACCTCGGTCGAGGAATTGCAGGCACTTTACGGCGAACCGGGCGAGGCCTCGCTCGTCAAGGTGACGGACCACCTCCTTCCCGAATACCGCGCGATGATCGCGGCCTCGCCCTTCATGGCGCTTGCCACCGTCGGGCCGGAGGGGCTCGACTGCTCGCCGCGCGGCGACGCCGGCGCGGTCATTCATATCGAGGACGAGCGCACGCTGATGCTGCCCGACTGGCGCGGCAACAACCGCATCGATTCGCTCTCCAACATCGTGCGCGATCCGCGCGTGGCGCTGATGTTCCTCATTCCGGGCTCCAATACGACCATGCGGCTCAACGGCCGTGCCGTGGTGCGCATCGACGACGCGATCACGCAGCGCTTCGTGATGGACGGCCGCCATCCGCGCGCCGTCGTCGTCATCGCCATCGAGGAGGTCTATTCGCAATGCGCCCGGGCCGTTCTGCGCGCCGACCTCTGGAACCCGGAGAAGTTCCGCGATACGTCCCTGCTGCCGACGGTGGGGCAGATGCTCGCCTCGGCCAAGAAGGGCTTCGACGGCGACAGCTATGACCGGGAGTGGCCGGGCAGGGCCGCCAAGACGATGTGGTAGGACCGGCATGGCGAATATCCATGCGGTCAGGCCCGTCTTGTCAGTGATCGAAAATGGCTTCGGCCGATTGGGAGCATGAAATGCGGACAGGAATTTTTGCGGCAACCTTCGCGGCGGTCATGGCGGTCTCGGGCGCCGCGCATGCGGACGAACTGCTGGAGAGCTACAACGCCTATATCGGCCAGGACGATCTCTACAATTCCAGCGGCGCACGGCTGACCCAGCCCTGGCAGGTCATCCGTCAGGACCGCGCCAACGTGCACCGCTTCGGCATCAGCCAGCCGGGCGACGACACGGACGGCTATTTCGATTCCGCCCGCAACCGTGACCTCGCCGAGCGCATGATCCGCGACGGCCGCATGGAGAACAGCGCGGCGCGCAGCCTGCTGCGCGGCGACGTGCGCATCTATGTCGAAGTCTGGCGTGGCTCCAATGGCGACTATCTTGCGATCACCGTGGATTAAGCCCGGCCTCGCCGTCGCGGTCGCGCTGGCGGCCGGTCTGCCTCAGGCCTGCGCGGCCGAGCCTGATCCCGCGACCCGTCTTAAGCTGCTTGTGGACGCCTATCCGGAAAGCCTTGCCGGCGTTGACGGCAACAGGCTTGTCTTCCGCGATGGCGGATCGGCGCTCGAGATCGACGATGGCAGGACCAAGGACCATCAGGCGGCGCTCAAGGCCGGCGATGTCGAGGACAGTCTTCGGCAGATCTACCCGCTCGGCGCCTGCGAGATGACGCCGGCGGTGAATGCCGATCCCGGTCGCATCCGCAGCGATGCGCTGATGATGCGGCTCTATGGCGGATCGGCGAAGGCCGTGGAGGCCGACCTCGTGCGCGTCGACTGGTTCGGCGCGACGCTCCGCGTGACGAAGCGGCAGGGGGCCGCCGCGGCGCTGGAGAAGGTGCGCGACGCGCTGGCGGAACGGCCCGAGCTGAAACGCTATCTTGCGCCCTCGGCCGGCACGTTCAACTGGCGCAAGGTCTCGGGCGCGCCGAACCTTTCGGTGCACAGTTTCGGTGCGGCCATCGATCTCAACACGAAATATGCCGATTACTGGGTCTGGTCGGGCGGCAAGCCGGGCAAGGTGCCGACCTATGCCAACAAGTATCCGCTGGAGATCGTCGACCTCTTCGAGCGTCACGGCTTCATCTGGGGCGGCCGGTGGTATCACTACGATACGATGCATTTCGAGTACCGGCCGGAACTCATCGCCATCGCGAAGGCGGCGGGCGCTTCGGCCTGCCGCTAGCGTTTGTCAGGGAAAAGTGGGAACCGGTTTTCCCGAACAGACAAACGAAAACAAAAGAATTTGGAGCATGTCCGGTTCAATCGGAACCTGACATGCCCTAGATCCGCGCCGAAGCGTTGCCGCCTCGGCTGGAAATGCGTGGATGGCTCAATCCCGCACGATGACCGTCGCGCCCGCCGTCACCTGGGCATAGAGATGTTCGACGTCTTCGTTCGCCATGCGGATGCAGCCGGACGATTGCGCCTTGCCGAGCGAGGACGGCTGGTTGGTGCCGTGGATGCGATAGATCGTCGAGCCGAGATAGATGGCGCGCGAGCCGAGCGGGTTGTCGAGGCCGCCCTTCATCGAGACCGGCAGGATCTTGCCCTTCTTGGCTTCGCGGGCGCGCATGTCTTCCGGCGGCGTCCAGGTCGGCCATTCGGTCTTGCCGGTCACCTTTTCCGTGCCGGTCCAGATGAAGCCCTCGCGGCCGACGCTGACGGCGTATTTCACCGCAAGGCCCGAGCCGAGCACGTGGTAGAGGCGGCGTTCGGAATTGTCGACGATGATGGTGCCGGGCGCGACATCCTCGTTGAAGGCGACGAGTTCGCGGGCGATCGGGGCGCGGGAAACGGCGGCGATCTTCTTGTCCGCCTTCACGGGCTTGCCGCCCGAGAGCACCTGCAGCCAGCCCGTCTTCTGGACGGAGGAGGACAGCGAGGCGACTTCGATGGGGTCGACGGCATTGTCGGCGGCATGGGCGGCGCCGGCGGTGGAGAGGAGGCCGGCGATAAGGGCGATGGCGAGCGTTTTCATCTGTGCTGTCCCTGTCTGGAGGCCGGGTCTTCATGCCCGGCGCCTTGTTCTGATGGGGACGTTTTAGGACAGCACCGCCCGGCGTGATGTTCCGATGGGAACAGGCCTCAGAAGGGCTGGATCCAGACGAGGCTGCTCAGCATCAGCACGGCGATCATCGTCATTTCGAGAAATCCGGTTTGCATGGCACGCTCCTCCTTTGGCGGAAAAACGCCGGCAGGCCGCCATGGTTCCGCCGGATTTCGCGCGGGAAGAAAAATCGTTGCCAAAATGCAAAACGGCGCCGCTGGGGCGCCGTTTCGGGACAGGATCGAGCCGTCCTATTTCCGATAGATCAGCCAGCTCTTGGCGAAATCCTTCTTCATGCCGTCCTCGAAGGCCATGGTGCGGTTGCGACCGCCGTTCTTGGCGCAGTAGAGAGCGATGTCGGCCTTGGAGTAGAGTTCGCCCGGGCCTTCCGCCCAGGACGCCATGCAGAAGCCGAGCGAGATGGTGATCGGGCCGTAGTTGACGCCGGTCTTGGAATTCTTGAAGGGCGTGTGTTCCAGCGCGGTGCGGATGCGCTCAGCGATCGCCATCGCCTCGTCCTCGGTATTGCCTTCCACGATCATGGCGAATTCCTCGCCGCCGGTGCGGGCGACGAGAATGTCCTTGCGCACATTGGCGCGGATCAGGCTGCCGACCGAGGCGAGGATCTTGTCGCCGACGGGGTGACCGTAGGTGTCGTTGATCTTCTTGAAATGGTCGATATCGGCGAGGATCAGCGCGGTGACGTTGCGCGACATCGGGGAATTGTAGATGGCCGAGAGCTTGTCGTCGAAGGCGCGGCGGTTGGAGAGCTGCGTCAGCGAATCCGTGTTGGCGATACGCTTGTACTCGTCCAGTTCCTTGCGGACATTCTCCATCTCGCGCGACTTCTGCGTGACGTTCTCCACCATCTCCTTGCCCTGGCTGATGGTGTCGCCGGTCGCTTCCGTCAGGACGCTGATGACGCTCTTGATGATGTCGACGCTGGTCGTGTTCTTGCCGTTGATACGCACGAAGGTTTCGTCGAGCAGCTTGTTGTAGCTTTCGAGCGAGGTCTGTTCCTGCTTGAGCAGGCGCAGCAGGCCTTCCAGTTCGCCGACGATCTTGGTGTGCACGCCGTCAATGGAGGTCGCACCGTGATGGTGGCCGAAATACTGCTCGCCGATCTCGTCCAGTTCCTCCTGCGAGGCCTTGCTGCCGAGGGCGGCAAGCTCGCGCGTCAACTTGGGGTTGGAGCCGATATAGGCTTCGTAGAACAGCTCGTAATTGCGGGGAATGGGAGAAACGCCCATTATGCGCATGGCGTAGGTCACTTGCGCCGCGATATCCGGCACCTGGACCTTCTGCGCAACTGCCGTATTCATATCGGCTGCTCCTGATTTCGTTCGTTGGCTCCCATCCCCCAAAATAGAGCGGAAATGCTTTGGGAATCCTTAACGGTTGTAATTTCCGTAAGGGGAGCCGGAAAGAAAAAAGGCCGCAAATCCAACGATCTGCGGCCCTCGAAGCGGGAATATTCAAAAATTCTGTCTCAACCCGGCATAATCATTTTCTCGGGACGTACAACCTCGTCGAACTCTTCGTTCGTGACATAGCCGCCGCCGACGGCTTCCTCACGCAGGGTTGTGCCGTTCTTGTGGGCGGTCTTGGCGATCTTGGCCGCGTTGTCGTAGCCGATCTTCGGGGCGAGCGCCGTGACGAGCATCAGCGAGCGGTCGAGCGCCGCCTTGATGTTGTCTTCGCGCGCCTCGATGCCGACGACGCAGTTGTCGGTGAAGGAGATCGCCGCGTCCGACAGCAGCTGGACCGATTGCAGGAAGTTGTAGGCCATCAGCGGGTTGAAGACGTTCAGCTCGAAATGGCCCTGGCTGCCGGCGAAGGTGAGCGAGGCGTGGTTGCCGAAGACCTGGGCGCAGACCTGGGTGAGGGCTTCGCACTGGGTCGGGTTGACCTTGCCGGGCATGATGGACGAGCCGGGTTCGTTTTCGGGCAGCGACAGTTCGCCAAGGCCGGAGCGCGGGCCGGATCCGAGGAAGCGGATGTCGTTGGCGATCTTGAAGAGCGCCGCGGCGGCCGCGTTGATCGCGCCGTGCGAGAAGACCATGGAATCGTGGGCGGCCAGCGCCTCGAACTTGTTCGGCGCGGTCTTGAAGGCGATGCCGGTGATGGCGGCGATGTGTTCGGCGACCTTTTCCGCAAAGCCGACCGGGGCGTTGAGGCCGGTGCCGACGGCGGTGCCGCCCTGGGCGAGTTCACACAGGCCCGGCAGCGTCAGTTCGATGCGCTTGATCGAGGAGGCGACCTGCGCGGCATAGCCGGAGAATTCCTGGCCGAGCGTCAGCGGGGTGGCGTCCTGCGTGTGCGTGCGGCCGATCTTGATGATGTGATCGAAGGCCTTCACCTTGGCTTCGAGCGCGGCATGCAGGTGCTTCAGCGCCGGCAGCAGGTCGTGCACGATGCGTTCGGCGCAGGCGATGTGCATGGCCGTCGGATAGGTGTCGTTCGACGACTGGCTCATGTTGACGTGGTCGTTCGGATGCACCGGCTTCTTGGAGCCCATGACGCCGCCGAGCATTTCGATCGCCCGATTGGAGATCACTTCATTGGCGTTCATGTTGGACTGGGTGCCCGAACCGGTCTGCCAGACGACGAGCGGGAAATGGTCGTTGAGCTTGCCGTCGATGACTTCCTGCGCGGCTTCCGTGATGGCCTTGCCGATGGCGGGGTCGAGGCGGTTCAGCTCCATGTTGGCGCGGGCGGCGGCCTGCTTGACGATGCCGAGGGCGCGGACCACGGAAAGCGGCTGCTTTTCCCAACCGATCTTGAAGTTGCCGAGCGAACGCTGGGCCTGAGCGCCCCAATAGCGGCTGTTGTCCACTTCGATGGGGCCGAATGTATCCGTTTCCGTGCGCGTCGATGTCATAGTGCGTCCCGTTTCTTCGAGCCCATGCGTCAAGGTCTGCCGCCGGCGATGCCGCCGCATGGGGCGCGGCAGGCCGGGCGAGCGCGGGCAATCCGGGGAGGCCCGCGCTGGCGCGAAATCGCGCAATTCTCTGGCCCATCCGCGACCCAGTTGCAAGGGTGGATTTGCCCGTCGCAGCCGAGACTTTCGGTTAAAATCGATTAGGCCGCGAGGGCCGATGGAGGGTTGTCGGGCGGCCTTTGCGGTTGTGCTTTTTTCATCACAACGGTCCGCCGATTTTTTATCCGATTTTCCGGCGGGCGGCGGGGAGCGGCTTGCGAAAAGCAAAAAATATGCGTCGATTCAAATTTTTACGCGGCCTGATCCGTCATGCCTGCCATGGTCCGGCGTCACGGTTTCGTGAGGCCTGGAGGGGCTGGCGGGGAGGGGCGTTTCCTTTTCATTCACCATCCTTTCCTATAACTTACCGGCCTGCTGGTTCGGGCGCCGCCAGGGACCGCGATGGGCGGTTCATACGGGGAATGGAATACGACTTATGAAGCTGACAAAGACTGCCGTGCTGGCCGCTGCGCTGGCGCTTTCCTGTGCCACCATCACGCTCCACGCCGCGCCCGCCAATGCCATCACGCTGATGGACTTCATCCGCGGCGGCAAGAAGAAAGAACCCAAGCGCGAAGCGCTGCCCGGCGTCGAGACGGGCCTCGCGCTGCCGGGCGCCGAGGTCAAGCAGGAGCCGAGGCCCCTGCCGCGCGTCACCGGCCCGCGCTACTACACCTACAAGGCCGACGCCCTGAAGCGCGTCGCCGTCGACAAGTTCGCCGACCCGGTCGTCACCAGCTCGATTTCCACCGATGTCGCGCCGGCGGGCGATGCCGGCATCCGCGCGGCCTTTTCGACCGTCAACCTGCGTGCGTCCGCGGACGCTGCCAAGGCGGTCGAGACCTATTACAGCGACAAGAAGGGCTTCCTCTGGATCCAGGGCACCGGCATCACCGAGAAGGCGAAGACGGCGATCGCCGTGCTGGCCGATGCGGCGTCCGTCGGTCTCGATCCCTGGGACTATGCGGTGAAAATTCCCGCCGACAGCTTCGACAGCGCCAACATGAATGCGCGCTACAGCGAGCTGGCGACGTTCGAGCTCGCGCTTTCCGCTGCCGTTGCGACCTATGTGCAGGACGCCGCGCGCGGCCGCATCGATCCCAACCGCATTTCGGGCTATCACGACTTCAAGCGCAAGGACGTCAACCTCGTCGCGGCGCTGAAGAACGTCGGCCTCAGCGGCAACGTCAAGGCGTATCTCGAAAGCCGTTCGCCGATGAGCGACGACTTCCTGGCGCTGAAGGCAGAACTTGCGAAGCTGAAGGCGGAAACCCAGGGTGACGACCGTGTGGTCATTGCCGAGGGCACGCTGCTGAAGCCCGGCCAGAGCAATCCGGAACTCGCCAATATCGTCAAGGGCATCGTCAAGCACGGTTCCGACGCGCTGAAGACCGAGCATTCGGTGACCATCGCGTCCTACAAGGACACGCCGGACTACACGCCGGAACTCGTCACGCTGGTCGAAGCCTTCCAGAAGGAAAACGGCCTGAAGCCGGACGGCGTCGTCGGCAAGGCATCCATCCGCAAGATGGTCGGCGGCGATTCCGTCGCCGACAAGGTCGCCAAGCTCGAAGTGGCGCTGGAACAGGCGCGCTGGCTGCCGGTCGATCTCGGCGCGCGCCACGTCTTCATCAACCAGCCCGCCTTCATGGTCTACTACTACGAAGAGGGCCGCGAGAAGTTCTCGATGCGCACGGTGGTCGGCTCCAAGTCGAACCAGACCTACTTCTTCGAGGACCGCATCCAGACCGTCGAGGTCAATCCGTACTGGGGCGTGCCGCAGTCGATCATCATCAACGAGATGCTGCCGAAGCTGCGCAACGATCCGTCCTATCTCGACCGCATGGGCTATGAAGTGGCCGTCGGCGGGCAGGCCGTCGCCTCGTCCTCGGTCAACTGGAACGGCTCCACGTCGGGCATTTCCGTTCGCCAGCCGCCGAGCGGCGACAATGCGCTGGGCGAATTGAAGATTCTCTTCCCGAACAGCCACGCCATCTACATGCACGACACACCTTCGAAGAGCTTCTTCAAGAAGGACATGCGCGCGCTGAGCCATGGCTGCGTGCGCCTTGCCGAACCGCGCA
This sequence comes from Shinella sp. G-2, assembly GCF_050172695.1. Classification (NCBI taxonomy): domain Bacteria; kingdom Pseudomonadati; phylum Pseudomonadota; class Alphaproteobacteria; order Hyphomicrobiales; family Rhizobiaceae; genus Shinella; species Shinella sp. G-2. The sequence continues at coordinate 632,757 of NZ_JBBEYH010000001.1, forward strand.
AGATGGCCGCCGCCGTGCTGGGCGTCAGCGAAGAGGATGTCGGCAAGGAAATCTCGGCCGGCCGCAACAAGGCGCTGACCGTCAAGGCGGATATCCCGATCTATATCGCCTATTTCACCGCCTGGCCGAACAAGGATGGCGCGGTCGAATATTTCGACGACGTCTATGGTCGCGACGACTACATGCGCAAGGCATTCGCCGCCACGCGCGCTGCCCGGAAGGTGGAGAGCTGATCCGTCAGCCCCAGGTCAGCGGATCCAGCCTGAGATAGAATGCGAGGCGCCCCCTGTCGGGCGCCTCTATTTTTATGGTCCTGAAGAGAATGTCGAAGGCCTTCTCCGCCTCGTCCGCGCTCGTCCAGCTTTCCCCGGCATTGGCCAGCATCAGCGTCAGGTCAGAATAGCGGTCGGCGGTGCCGAGCCGGCCGAGATCGATCAGGCCCGTGCAGCGCAGCGTGACGGGGTCCACCAGGATGTTCGGCATGCAGGGATCGCCGTGGCAGACGACACGGCCGGCGGCCTCCTGCGCGAGCCGCAAGGGCAATTCCGTTTCAACGCGCGCCAGCAGGTCTTCACCCGGCATTTGCCTGTCCTCGTCCGGCAGGAAATCCGGATTGACGGCGCCGCGCGAAACGACGTCGGCGGCGCGGGCGGCAAGTTCCGCGAGGGATTTTCCGAAGGGGCAGTTTTCAGCGGGAAGGGCGTGCACGGCTGCAAGCTGTTCGACCATCGAGGGCCAGGCCTCGATGAGGTCCGCGCCCGAAAGCGAAGCGGCGGGAATGCCGGGAAGGGCGGTCATGACCAGGCAGGCGCCGTGCTCGTTCTCGCGCCAGTCGACCGCCTCCGGGCAGGCGACGGCCCTGCCGGCGAGCCAGGCGAGACGGTCGCGCTCGCCGGCCAGCGCTTCGGCGCGCGGACGCGCGGCGATCTTGGCATAGCGTTGCCCGTCGGCGCTGCGGAAAACCCGGTCGCCCGATTCGCCCTGATGCGCCGGGATCCAGCCGGACCGGATATCGAGAAGAGCTTCCATCCAGTCCACGGGCACTCCTGGGGTCAGTTGGCGAGCAGGCGCTCCACCAGATCGGGCGTCAGTTCATCGAAATGGGAGATGACGTGGTTCGGTTCAAGCGTGGCGACCGGCACGTCGGAATAGCCGAAGGGCACGCCGATGGAGGGCACGCCGGCATTGCGGGCGACGAGGATGTCGTTGAGGCTGTCGCCGATCATCACCGTACGCTTCGGGTCGGCCTCGGCAAGACGGACGGTGCCCATCAGGTGCTCGGCGTCCGGCTTGCGAACGGCGAAGGTGTCGCCGCCGGTGATGGCCGAAAAACGCGGCGTCAGCGCAAGGCCGTCGAGCAGGCGGCGGGCGAGGCCTTCCGTCTTGTTCGTGCAGACCGCGAGCCGGTAGCCGGCATCGGCGAGGCGATCCATCGCGTCCGTCAGGCCGGGATAGGGCACGGAAACGCCGGGCATCGCGTTGCCGTAATGCTCGATGAAGACGCCGAGCATGCGCTGGAGATCGCTGTCGGCCATCTCGCGGCCCCGCAGCGCGAAGGCGCGCTTGATCATCACCTGCCCGCCATGGCCGACGAGATAGGTAAGGTCGCCATAGCCGACCGGATCCAGCCCTTCGAGGCCGATGGTGTGGTTGAGGCTCGTCACGAGATCGTGCGCCGTATCGATGAGCGTACCGTCGAGATCGAAGACAACGAGAGAAGCGGACATGGCGGACCTTGCGGAAGGAGAGGAGGGAGGGACTTCTCCGGTATGCGATGGCGCGGGCATTTGCAATCCGGTTCTTGCTCCCGGTTTCGGGTGAGCCTCGCTGCGGCGATTTTGGCTTTCGTTTGCCATGCAGGGCGTGTAAGTGTCTCACCGGAATTCCGGCCGCTTCGCGCCGGTCACATCACTATGGAGTGTTGGGGCATGGACGCCCGGGAAATGAAGATCAAGGCCGCGGAGGCCGCGCTCGCCCATGTGGAAGACGGCATGCGCCTCGGCATCGGCACCGGCTCGACCGCGGAAGAATTCGTACGGCTTCTGGCGGAAAAGGTGGCCAGCGGCCTTCGGGTCGAGGGCGTTCCGACCTCCGAGCGCACGGCGCGGCTCTGCGTCGAACTCGGCGTGCCGCTGAAGTCGCTCGACGAACTGCCGGAACTGGACCTCACCATCGACGGCGCCGACGAAGTCGACGGCCGGTTGCGCCTTATCAAGGGCGGCGGCGGTGCGCTGCTGCGCGAGAAGATCGTCGCCAGCGCCTCCACCCGCATGATCGTCATCGCCGACGAGAGCAAGGTGGTCGACACGCTCGGCGCCTTCAAGCTGCCGATCGAGGTCAATCCGTTCGGCCTCGTTTCCACCCGTATCGCCATCGACAAGGCGGCCTCGCGCCTCGGCCTTTCCGGCGCGATCACGCTGCGCGCCTCGGGCGACGGCACCTTCATGACGGACGGTGGACACTACATTCTCGACGCATCTTTTGGCCGCATTCCTGATGCAGATGCGCTCGCAAGCAACCTCAATGACATACCGGGCGTTGTCGAACACGGCCTCTTCATCAATATGGCGTCGCTTGCCATCATCGCGGGACCCGCTGGTGCGCGCACGCTGACGGCAAAAGAATAGACAGGAGCACAGACCGACATGATCAAATTTGCTGGTTTCGGCCGGACCCTCGCGGTGACCCTCATCGTTTCGGCAGGCCTTTCCGGCGCCGCCAAGGCGCAGGACGTCACGGACGAGCAGATCAAGGCCGCGCGCGCCGCCATCGACGCCATCGGCGCGACGAGCCGCTTCGACAACATCCTGCCGGGTCTTGCCGTGCGCGTGAAGTCGACCCTCGTGCAGGCTTCGCCGAACCATGAGGCGGAGATCAACGCCGTCGTCGACGAGCAGGCCCTGGCACTCGCTCCGCGCCGCGCCGACCTCGAGAAGGAAGCCGCGACGATCTACGCCAAGACCTTCACGCAGGAAGAGCTCAAGACCATCGCCGATTTCTACAGCTCTGCCGTCGGCAAGAAGCTGCTGGCCGATGGTCCGATCGCCACGCGCGAAGTCATGAAGGCCGCCGAAATCTGGGCGACCGGCGTCGACCGCGACCTGCGCGCGGAAAGCGGCAAGAAGCTGGACGCGATGATCGGCACGCCGCCGGCGACCGAAGGCGGCGACGCGCAGCCGCAGCAGTAAGAAATGCAAAAAGGCGGCCATCGGCCGCCTTTTCTCTTTCCGGGATCGTCTTCCCGCGGGTCTTATTCGTGGATGGTGTAGGTGCCGAGTTCGCAGAGGTTCTGCGTGTCGGTGGTCGTGTCGAGGTCGGACTCTTCCGTGAACTCGAAACGCATGTCGTATTCGCAGACGCTGCGGCCGTCGGCGATGGTGATCTCGATCGTCTCGCCCGGGTTCAGCACCTGGTCGCCGAAGACGTCATCCTCCCACTTGTCGACGCCGACCGGGGAGGTATGGAAACGGGTGAGGACGGAGTTCGTGCCGTTCTTCAGCGTGAAGACGAGGTCTTCCGCGAGAGCCGGGCCTGCAAGCATGGCGAGCGCTGCGGCACAGGCCGCGATATGCGTCAATTTTTTCATCTTGATCATCCACTTAGACCACAATCGGTCGGGTGTATTTCTTAAGTCTGATTTTTGGCGGCGTAAATCGGGTTTGAGGGCGCGGCCTGCTCATTTTTGAACGGCCCCTCCGGTCCTGCTCGATGACGTGACGATGTGGCCTTTTCCTTTTCGTCCTGCTGTTCCTATATGTGTCGAGCCCGCAGGCGGATTCGCCTGCCGCACCCCGCCAGACGGCCGCCCGGCCAGGCTTGCCCGCAGGAGATCACGACATGACGGCATATGACTACGACCTCTTCGTCATCGGCGGGGGCTCCGGCGGCGTGCGCAGCGCGCGTCTTGCGGCCAGCATGGGCAAGAAGGTGGCGATCGCGGAAGAGTTCCGCTTCGGCGGCACCTGCGTCATCCGCGGCTGCGTGCCCAAGAAGCTCTATGTCTATGCCTCGCAGTTCCACGAGCATTTCGAGGATGCGGCCGGCTTCGGCTGGCAGGTCGGCGAGAGCCGTTTCGACTGGCAGGCGCTCGTCGCCGCCAAGGAGAAGGAGATCACCCGTCTCGAGGGCCTCTACCGCAAGGGGCTGGACAACGCCGCTGCGACGATCCTTTCCACCCGCGCCGTGCTGGTCGGCCCCAACACCGTGCGCCTCACGGCGACCGACGAACTGGTGACGGCCGAGCGCATCCTGATCGCCGTCGGCGGTCATCCGACGCCGCATGTCGACCTGCCGGGGCACGATCTCTGCATCACCTCCAACGAGGCCTTCGACCTGCCGGTCATGCCGAAGTCGATCCTGATTTCCGGCGGCGGCTATATCGCGGTCGAGTTCGCCAACATCTTCCATGGGCTCGGCGTGGAGACGACGCTGATCTATCGCGGCAAGCAGATCCTGTCGCGCTTCGACCAGGACATGCGCCAGGGCGTGCAGTCCGCCATGATCGCCAAGGGCATCCGCGTCCTCTGCGAGGACCTCATCACCAGCGTTGCCGAGGCCGGGGACGGCCGCCGCACCGTGACGACCAAGGCCGGCGAGACGCTGACCGTCGACCAGGTGATGCTGGCGCTCGGCCGCGTGCCGAACACCGGCAGCCTCGGGCTGGAGACGGCGGGCGTCAAGACGAACGAGCGGGGCGCGATCGTCGTCGACGCCTATTCCCGCACCAACGTGCCGGGCATCTTCGCGCTGGGCGACGTGACCGACCGCGTGCAGCTCACCCCTGTCGCGATCCATGAAGCCATGTGCTTCATCGAGACGGAGTTCCGCGGCAACCCGGTCTCGCCCGACCACGACCTCATCGCGACTGCCGTCTTCTCGCAGCCGGAGATCGGCACCGTCGGCCTCAGCGAGGAGGATGCCGCGAAAAAGTTCGATGACCTCGAAGTCTACCGCGCCGAATTCCGCCCGATGAAGGCGACGCTCACCGGCCGGCAGGAAAAGACGATCATGAAGCTCGTCGTCAACGCGGCCGACCGCAGGGTGGTGGGCGCGCATATCCTCGGCCACGAGGCCGGCGAAATGGCGCAGCTCCTCGGCATTTCGCTGAAGGCCGGCGTCACCAAGGACGATTTCGACCGCACGATGGCGGTGCATCCGACGGCGGCGGAGGAACTGGTGACGATGTACCAGCCGAGCTATCGCGTCAGGAACGGGCAGCGGGTCTGAGGCCTGACTGCGCCCGTGCGGCACGGCCGGCGAAGCGGTCCTCGTGATGCTTGAAGAGCGCTGAAAGGCGATCGATCGCCAGCCGCATTTCCGGCCGGTGGCGGTCGTCGTCGTTCACAGCCAGCCACAGCGGATGCGTGAGGTCCTCGATGACCTCGCCCTCGCGCGCCAGCGCGGGCATGGCATCGCCGACGAAGACGGGCAGGACGCCGCGCCCGGCGCCGCTCGCGATCAGCCGGGCAAGCACATCGGGCGCATTCGTCCAGGTGTGGATGTGCGGTTCGTGGGTGCGGAACACCCATTTCTCCGCGTCCGACGCCGCCACCTCCGTGCCGATGGATATCCAGGGCAGGTCCTTTTCCAGTTCCCGGTCCGCCGCGCGGTAGACGGCGTAGGCGACCTCGACCGACCGTCGCACCGCGACATTGCCGGTCTTCGGCGCCGTGTCGAAGAGCGCGATCATGCCATGGCGATAGGTGAGGTCCTCGCCCGGCATCAGCTGCTTGCAGCAAAGGCGAAAACCATCAGCCGGACTGCGCAGCGCGCCGATGTTGTCGGCAATGAAGCCGGTCAGCCAGATGTTGGCGGCAATGGAGACGATCGGCAGCGCGAAGGCGTCGCCATGCCAGCGGGTGATGTCGGCCGTGGTGCGGCGGATGGTCTGGACATGCTCGAACAGGATGGCGCCGTCCGCGGCGAGCCGGTAGCCCTGCTGGCTGCGGATGAAGAGCGCACGACCCATGGCGCGCTCCAGCGCGAGCATGCGGCGCCCGATGGTCGGCGCGCTGACGCCTGTCATCGCAGCCGCGCCGGCAAGCCCGCCTTCGCTGGCCACATGGAAGAAAAGCTGCAGGTCGCTCCAGTCGACTTCCGCCATTGCGGGTTCCCCGTTCGGATATCCCCTTCTACCGCAAAAGCCGCCTGGCGGTATCGCTCATCGGTGAAACGGGCGTTTCATTTGCGCCTCTACGGTCCGGCGAGCGGCCAGCCTACCTCCTAGGCGTGATTGAAAGCCAAGGAGTTTGCCCATGAGCCCGGAATGGATGTTCGCTCTCGACCGCGTCGAAAGGACGGCGCGCGGCCGCAACCGGAACCGTCTGTCCGATCCGCTGGAACGGGAAGAGTGGAAAGGGCTTGGATGGCTGATCGGTCTGTTCATGCGCCTGTCGAGCCGCCGCCGACACGGGGCGAAACGCGCCGCGCCTGCCGGCTTTGGCCGGTCTTTTCCACCGCTTGCTGCACCGCGTCGCAATTAGGCCGAAACTCGCCGGCCAACCGTGCTCTACCACCCGTCGCGGCATGGGGCTTTTCGACCGTCGCAATTGCGTGGCCGCCGCTGGAAAGTCGGCTATGCAAGAACCATCTAACGGTTTATAAGCCCGCATCTTCAATACGGAGGGGCGTTTGCTCGTTGCGCGAACGCGTCAGGACAGGTGAGTAACATGGCACAGAATTGGACCCCGAGCAGCTGGCGGCAGAAGGCCATTCAGCAGGTTCCGGATTATCCCGATCTCGCCGCATTGGCGGCGACCGAAGAGCGCCTCGCGAAGTTTCCGCCGCTCGTCTTCGCCGGTGAGGCACGCCGCCTCAAGAGCGCGCTGGCGAACGTTGCCGAAGGCAAGGGCTTCCTGCTTCAGGGTGGCGATTGCGCCGAGAGCTTCGCCGAACACGGTGCCGACACCATCCGCGACTTCTTCCGCGCCTTCCTGCAGATGGCCGTGGTGCTGACCTTCGGCGCCCAGCAGCCGGTCGTGAAGGTCGGCCGCATCGCCGGCCAGTTCGCCAAGCCCCGCTCCTCGGGCATCGAGAAGCAGGGTGACGTGACGCTGCCGTCCTACCGCGGCGACATCATCAACGGCATCGAGTTCACGGAAGAGGCGCGCGTGCCGAATCCGGAGCGCCAGATCATGGCCTACCGCCAGTCTGCCGCCACGCTGAACCTGCTGCGCGCCTTCGCCATGGGCGGCTATGCCAACCTGGAGAACGTCAACCAGTGGATGCTTGGCTTCGTCAAGGATTCGCCGCAGGCCGAGCGTTACCGCAAGCTCGCCGACCGGATTTCCGAGACCATGGACTTCATGAAGGCCATCGGCATCACGGCGGAGAACCATCCGAACCTGCGCGAGACGGATTTCTTCACCAGCCATGAGGCGCTGCTGCTCGGCTACGAGCAGGCGCTGACCCGCGTCGATTCGACCTCGGGCGACTGGTACGCGACGTCGGGCCACATGATCTGGATCGGCGACCGCACGCGCCAGCCCGACCATGCCCATATCGAATACTGCCGCGGCATCAAGAACCCGATCGGCCTCAAGTGCGGCCCGTCGCTGACCGGCGACGGTCTCCTGGAGCTGATCGATCTCCTCAATCCGCAGAACGAGGCCGGCCGCCTGACGCTGATCTGCCGCTTCGGCCACGACAAGGTCGCCGAGAACCTGCCGCGCCTCATCCGCGCGGTCGAGCGGGAAGGCAAGAAGGTCGTCTGGTCCTGCGACCCGATGCACGGCAACACGATCACGCTCAACAACTACAAGACCCGTCCCTTCGAGCGGATCCTGTCGGAAGTCGAAAGCTTCTTCCAGATTCACCGCGCCGAAGGCACGCATCCGGGCGGCATCCATATCGAGATGACCGGCAATGACGTGACGGAATGCACGGGCGGCGCCCGCGCGCTTTCGGGCGACGACCTTGCCGACCGCTACCACACGCATTGCGACCCGCGTCTCAATGCCGACCAGGCGCTCGAACTCGCCTTCCTTCTTGCCGAGCGCATGAAGGGCGGCCGCGACGAAAAACGCATGGTCGTGAACGGCTGATCACGTTCCGTTCATGCTTCGGTTCCGTAAATTAGCGGAGCTGATGCAAGCATTCAGGAATGTGAAATTGACAGGACCGGGCCGGCTGGCAAAGCTGGCCCGGTTTTCGTTTGGGGGGGAAGAATGAGCCAGGAACATACGGGGCATTGCCTTTGCGGCACGGTGCGCTTTCGCACGAGCGGCGACCTCAGCAAGGTGATCGCCTGCCATTGCAGCCAGTGCCGCCGCCAGACCGGCCACTTCTATGCCGCGACCAATGTGACGAACGACACGCTGACCGTCGAGGGCGCGGAGAACGTCACCTGGTATCGGGCAAGCGATACGGCGAGCCGCGGCTTCTGCCGCACCTGCGGCTCGGCGCTGTTCTGGAAGGGGGACGGCGCCGGCTATACCTCGATCATGGCCGGCACGTTCGACCAGCCGACAGGCCTGACGATCGGCGTGCACATCTACTGCGCCGACAAGGGCGATTATTACGAGATCGACGACGGCGCGCCGCAGTTCGCCCAGAGCCGCTGACGCGGGGCTACCGTACCCGAACTACTGCACCAGGGCTGGGCGCTGGCATTGCACGCCCGTCACCCGCACGTCGGCCTCGCCGACCCTGACGCCGACCACCAGAAGCAGGTTGTAGAGCAACTCGTCGATGGCGGGTGTTACGGTCGTCAGCGTCGAGGCGAGCGCCTTGGAAACGAGGTCCAGGCCGAGCCCGAGGCCGAGCAGGTTGATATCGACGTCGAGATCGCCCAGCAGGGTCTTGACGGCCGAGGTCAGCGTGTCGCGGGTCGAAACGGTCTTTATTGTCTTGGCGGAAATCTCCGTCGGCGTGTAGGTGAGGCGCGTCTTGCCGAGGTTCTTCACCTCGCCATGGGCATAGGCATCGATGTTGATGAGCGCGGATTCGACGATGCGGGCTTTCTGCACGCGCGGCTCGTCGGAGAAGTCGGAGAGGACCGAGGGATCGACCTTGCCGATGGCGATCTCGGCAATGCCGGGCACGGCATCGACCGAGACATTGGCATTGGACGGCGTGCCGCCCAGGCAGCGGATATCGGCAAGCTTCGCCTCCGAGGCGGCGACCTCGACATAGAGCGGCAGCTTGATGCGCAGCCCCGCGAGGGCAGCAAGGCCATTGATGCCGATCTCCACGGACAGCCGCGTCTGGGCGCTGCGCACGGCGCTACCCGGGGCGCCGAGGCGCAGCGACGGCGTTTCCACCGGCGGTTCGCCGATGGCGAGATTGATCTTCACCGTCGCGATGCCCGGAAGGCTGACGCCGGTATCGAGCGCCACCTGGTTCTTGCCGTTCGCCAATGCAGCGGCGGCGGCCACCATCTGCATGACATTGGCCGACATTTCCCAGTTGCCGCCGGCATTCACCGCGACGCCCTTCTTGGGGTCGATGTTGAGGATCTTCGACAGCGGCAGCTTCACCTTGCTGCCCGCGGTCGCCTGTTCGATGGCGCGCAGCGCCGAACGGACGGGGCCGGAAAGGCCGTCCACCGCCTGCATGGAGGCCAGAAGCTGCGGCATGGTCAGGCCGGCATTCAGCACGTCCTCATAGGTCGCCGCCGTCAGGTTGAGGTCGGTGGCGATGGCCTTGAGGAAGGGCTGGACCGAAAGGTCGGCATCGACCAGCGCCTGGTAGTCCATCGCCTTCAGCGACAGGCTTGTGCCGAGCAATTTGCCGAGCAGCGCGTTGAGTATACCCTCGTTGAGGCTGGCGAGGCGCGTGCCGATGGAGAAGGCGGCGACCTTGGTGCGCGAGGCCGACCCGGTTGCCGACAGGAGCGGCGACTTCGGCATGAACATCGCGGCAAGGAAGAGATCGGCGGAGCGCGAAACGGTCACGCGGGCAGCATCCGCATCGGTGGTCGCCGCCTTGAAGCGCTCCTCGGGTGCGATATCGGGGTCGGCGACATAGCGGCCGCGCTCGACGCTCGCCGTGCCCGTGATGACATTGGCGTGGATCGGTGTTGCGGCGGGGAAGGAGACCCCGTTCTTGCCGGTGACGGCGACGGAGAGGTTGTTGAGCGAGAAATAGGTCGCCGCGGCCTTCTCGGCCTGCACGACGTCGGAGGCGGCCGCGATGGCGGCAAGGTCTGCCGTTGCCTGCAACTGCCGCTGCTGCACGGTGAGGTAGCCGTAGTCGACGCCGAGCGCGAGCGAGAAGATCATCAGTGGCAGGCTCAGGGCCGACAGCGTGGCGATGTTGCCGCGCCGGTCTTCGATAAAACGGCGAAGCGTCATGTCACAGTCCTCCCACGCGCACCGTGGCATAGCGCTGGATCTTTTCGTGCGGCAGCGCGAAGGTGAAGAGCTTCCAGATCGGCAGGTCGCTGGAATCGTAGGAGATCGTCACCGTGAACTGGTCCGGATTGCCGGGATCGTCGGCGACGATCACCTGCATCTTGGAGCGGTTCAGAAAGGAATAGTTGAAGCGCGAGGCGTCGAGGTAGCGGTTGACCAGCGTGACGCGCTCGGTCGGGTTGAGGCCCGCGACCGCCGTACGCGCGGCATCAGCGGCGATCTGCTGGACCGAATGGGTGACGGACAGATAGATGCCGTAGGCGATGAGCGTGAAGAGGGCGAGAAAGAACAGCGGCGCCACGATGGCGAATTCCAGCGCCGAGGTTCCGGCGCGATCCTTCGACAGGCGGGTGAGGGCGTGCATGACATCTCCTCCTTCTGGTTTTGTGATGACGACAGGCAATCCCGCATCCGGAAGGTGGATGCACGTTTATCGTGCGCCCAGAGTCTTAATTTCTCCTATAGATTGATTTTTGACAAAGGCGTGTAGCGTTGGTTGTGGAGGATTGTCACTCCTTCTGGCGCAGCAGGTCGTGCAGGCGCAGCACCTCCATCTTCAGCGCGGCGATCTCGCCGAGGAAATGCGTGTCGATCTTGTGGTGCAGCGCCATCAGTTCGATCTCCGCCTTGAGGTTGACCTCGTAGTCCTTGGTTGCCTCGAAGCGGTCGCGCGCCGCCTGCCGGTTCTGCGACATCATGATGATCGGCGCCTGCAGCGCGGCGAGCATGGACAGCACGAGATTGAGGAAGATGAAGGGGTAGGGGTCGAAGGCATCCTTCGTCAGCAGGACCGTGTTTGCGATGGTCCAGGCGACGAGAAAGACGAGAAAGCCGATGATGAAGGCCCAGGAGCCACCGACGCGGGCGATGGCGTCGGCGACGCGTTCGCCGGGCGATTGCTTGGACTGGTAGGCGCTGTTGCGATCCGCCGAAAGAATACGGCCCTCGCGGGAATGGAGGAGGACCTCGCGCTCGGTCTCGTCGAGCTGGTCGGCGGGCTTGCCGAAGAGGATCTGGGCGGCGTCGTCGAAAGGTCTCATGGCCGGGCTCCGGAAGGCGAATCGGAGCCCTAGCCTAGTCCCGTTTCAGGGAAAATCAGTAGCCGGCGCTCATCAGCTCCGCATGGGAATCGAAGAAGCGTTCCAGGCCGTACTGCTTGCCGAACATGATGTCGTGCTGCAGGAAGCGGAAGTCGCGGACCAGCGGGTCGACGGTCTTCTTGCGCGCCCAGTCGGCGGTGGCGTTGCCCTTGGCGTCGATCAGCATGTAGCGGTCGATGACGCGCAGCTTGTCATGCACGGCGCCGAGGAAGCCGGTGTAGTAGGGATGCTCGTAGCCGGCTTCCTTGAGGATGTAGTAGGACAGGAAGGCCGGGCTGATCGTGCCGATCTCCTTCTCGACGCCGGTCTTGTTCGACCAGATGACGAGCGGGGTCTCGTGTTCCTTCTTCATCTGCTCGGGCGAGCCCTTGCGCGCGGCGGTGATGCCCTTCATGTAGCCCGAGTTCTGATAGACCGTGTTGAGCGGCGGCAGGTGGTCGCCGAAGACGACGATAATCGTCTCGCGGTCGCGTCCCTTGGCCCAGTCCATCAGCATCTTCAGGCTCTTGTCGGCTTCCTTCACGCCCTGGGCGTAGCTGGCCAGCATGCGGTTGTCGCGCGCATCGAGCTTGCCTTCGACGGCAATGTCCGTCTTCGTGTAGCGGCCGTCGTCATAGGGGCCATGGCCCTGCAGGGTGACGGTGAAGAAGAAGAACGGGTCTTCCTGCGCATCCGCCTGGCGGATGATCTCCTTGGTCAGCGCCTCGTCCGAGGTGAAGTTGCCGCGTTTTGCCAGCGGCGGCATCTTGTCGACATCCTTGAAGGTCTCGAAGCCGAAGGCCTTGTAGACGCTGCTGCGGTTCCAGAACCAGCCCGAGAAGGGATGGATGGCGCGCGCCGTGTAGCCTTCCGCGCGGAAGAACGTCGCGAGCGAAGGGATCGGCTTGCGGACATACTGCTGGTAGGGAATGCTGCCGGTCGGCAGGAAGGCGTTGGAGAAGCCGGTCAGCGCCTCGAATTCGACATTGGCGGTAAGGCCGCCGAATTCCGGCGAGAAGACGTTGCCGCCCTGGCTTTCGCGGATGGTCGGCATCGGATCGGCCGAGAGCTTCACGTTTGCGATGCGCGTCGGATCCCACAGGGATTCGCTCATGACGACGATGACGTCGGGCTTGGAGCGGTGCGTCGTGCCGGCCGGAAGGGGCTTGGACGGGATCTTGTCGATGGCATCGACCATGTAGCCGGAGGGGGCCTGGACATTGGCCATCGGCAGGTTGATGGCGAAGGCCATGACGAAGCCGTTGTGGCGATAGTTCTCCGCCTGGTCCCACATGATCGGGAAGACCTTGAGCCGGTCGCGGACCCAGGAGAATTCGTTGTAGTCCATGATGGAGACGAAGCCGGCAATCAGCGGCAGCGCGACGGCAAGGCGCGTCAGGCGTTCCTTGCGCGTCAGCGGCCGGAAGCGGCGCCAGGCGAAGATCCAGAGCGAAATGAGGCCGACGATGCCGCCGAGGACGGCGACCGCGAGCGCTGCGGCGGTCCACGGACGGTCCTGCACGAGGACGGGCATCAGCTCCATGATCTGACGGCCGAACAGCAGGTCCGCCGGATAGAGCGGGTCGGTCAGGAAGACCTGCTTCTGCTGCGAGATGACGCCCATCAGCACGACGAGCGGGGAGACGAGCAGCACGGCCTTGTGCTGGCGGCCGATCAGCGCATCGATGGCGAGATAGAGCAGGAAGAACATGCCCGTGGTGGTCCAGCCGGGCTGTTCGGTATTGGTGAGATAGAGCCAGGTCTGGGCAAGCGAGCCGCGCGTGATCCATTCCACGACGACGACGGTGGCAAGCGCGAGAAGGCCGGAGACGACGAGCGAACGCAGGACGGCGAGCGCCTTGGCATGGCGCGCGAGGAAGCCTGCCTTGAGGGCAAGTCCTTCGGTGGCATCCATCGCCAGGGCTGCGGGAGTAAACAGGGCCAAGGCCGTCTCCAAACTTCATGAAACTTTCGTGTATCTGTCATACGGATGTCATCTTGAACAGAAGATGAATGGTTTCTGCAACGTTCGGCCGGTGCTTTGGTTCCCTCTGTTGCATTGCGGCAATGGTGCGCGGAACCCGCTGGAAAACAGGCATTTTCGGCGAAAGCGCCCGCAATCGGTGCCGCCCTTCATTCCCAAAGCGCCCGTGATGTTCTAAAGAGCGGATGACCGTTCGGGAGCGCGGGCCGCCGCGGGATCGGACACAGCAGGAGACGGACCGCAGACATGACTTCCGAGACCGTAAAGACGACCTTGCGCATTGCCGTCGCGCAATTGAACCCGACCGTCGGCGATGTGACGGGCAACCTTGCCAAGGCCCGTGCCGCCCGCGAGGACGCCAAGCGCCAGGGTGCCGACCTCCTGCTCCTCACCGAACTTTTCATCTCCGGCTATCCGCCTGAGGACCTCGTGCTGAAGCCCGCCTTCCTCAAGGCCTGCCGCCGCGCGGTGGACGACCTTGCCGCCGACACCGCCGATGGCGGCCCCGGCGTCATCGTCGGCTTCCCCCGCCAGGACGAGACGGGCCGCTACAATGCCGTCGCCGTGCTCGACGGCGGCAAGGTGATCGCCGTGCGCGACAAGGTGGACCTGCCGAACTACGGCGAGTTCGACGAAAAGCGCGTCTTCGACCAGGGCGCGATGCCTGGACCGGTGAATTTCCGCGGCATCCGGCTCGGCATTCCGATCTGCGAGGATATCTGGGGTGAACTCGGCGTCTGCGAGACGCTGGCCGAGAGCGGTGCGGAAATCCTGCTGTCGCCGAACGGCTCGCCCTATTATCGCGGCAAGGTCGATATCCGCCATCAGGTCGTGCTCAAGCAGGTCATCGAAACCGGCCTGCCGCTGCTCTATGCCAACCAGCTCGGCGGGCAGGACGAACTCGTCTTCGACGGCGCGAGCTTCGCCTTCAACGCCGACAAGTCGCTCGCCTTCCAGATGAGCCAGTTCGAGGAGACGATCGCGCTCGTCACCTGGAAGAAACATGGCGAGAGCTGGGTCTGCGACGGCGGGCCGATGTCGCGCATTCCGGAAAAGGAGGAGGCGGACTATCGCGCCTGCCTGCTCGGCTTCCGCGACTACGTCAACAAGAACAGTTTCAAGAACGTGGTGCTCGGGCTGTCCGGCGGCATCGACTCGGCGATCTGCGCCGCCATCGCGGTCGATGCGCTGGGCGAGGAGCGGGTGCGCTGCATCATGCTGCCCTATCGCTACACCTCGAAGGATTCCCTGAAGGACGCCGCCGACTGCGCCAGGCTGCTGGGCTGCCGCTATGACATCGTGCCGATCGAGGCGCCGGTGACGGGCTTCCTCTCCTCGCTGTCCGAGCTCTTCGAGGGCACGGAAGAGGGCATCACGGAAGAGAACCTGCAGAGCCGCACGCGCGGCACGATCCTGATGGCCGTCTCGAACAAGTTCGGCTCGATGGTGGTGACGACGGGCAACAAGTCGGAAATGTCGGTCGGCTACGCCACGCTCTACGGCGACATGAACGGCGGCTTCAATCCGATCAAGGACCTCTACAAGATGCAGGTCTACGCGATCTCGCGCTGGCGCAACGACCACGTTCCGCCGGGCGCGCTCGGCCCGTCCGGCCTGGTGATCCCGCAGAACATCATCGACAAGGCGCCGTCGGCGGAACTGCGTCCCAACCAGACCGACCAGGATTCGCTGCCGCCCTATCCCGTGCTCGACGACATCCTCGAATGCCTCGTGGAACAGGAGATGAGCACGGAGGAGATCGTCGCGCGCGGCCACGATGCGGCGACCGTGCACCGGGTCGAGCACCTGCTCTATATCGCCGAATACAAGCGCCGCCAGTCGGCCCCCGGCGTCAAGATCACCAAGAAGAACTTCGGCCGCGATCGCCGCTACCCCATCACCAACCGCTATCGGGACCGGGGATAGCATCGCGTTAACCTCCGCAAGCAAAAGGCGCATCCGGCGATTGCGACGGATGCGCCTTTTGTTACTGTCGAAGACAGTTTGCCGGAGTGTGACCAGGATGGAAAAGCGGATTGCTCTGTTTGTTGATGCGGAGAACCTTCCGTCGGCGTTGGCGTCCGAGATCGTCAGGCAAGCAGGACAGTACGGACTACTCGCGCAACGCCGTATATATGGCGACTTCTCCGGCGGTGGTCTTTCGGATTGGCTCAACGAGGCTCCACGTCATGCCTTCTCCGTTTTTCAGACGATCCGCGGTGCTGCCGGCAAGAATGGGGCTGATATAGCCCTGGTTATCGACGTCATGGACCGGCTTCATGCAAACGACGTCGACGTGTTCTGTCTGGCGACCTGTGACAGTGACTTCGCGCAATTGGCAATGCGGATACGACAGGATGGAAAAACTGTTGTCGGCATTGGCCTCAAGCATGCGGCTGCCACTTTCCGGGCTGCGTGTGATGTCTTCAATTTCTTGAGGTCGCCGGTAGAATCCGCCACTCAGACAGGAAACCAGCCAGTAGCACCCATGGCGTCGAGAGTGCTGAGTTCGGATCTGTCGCAAAGGGCTTTTGTCGCCGCGCCGCAGCTTGATGGCGGTTGGGTCGCATTGACCGACGTTATGAAGGCCTTGAAATCCTGCGACCCGAACTTCACGCTCCAATCATACGGCCATAGCAAGCTCAGCAAATTGCTCGCCGTTTCCGGCGTCGAATTGACCGCCGACAATCGGAAGGCACGATTGAAGACCCGGCAGTTGAAGAAGGTGATCGATAACGGCTAAGCTTCGGGGCTCTCACCATCCCGGCGGGCTGTGGTGAAATGTTGTCGGGGAAACTGGCAAGAGCTGCTTCAGCCGACGTGAGAAACGAGGAGTAATGGATTTGTCTTCCGTGGAGCCGAGCCAACCGATCTTCACGGAAGAGGAAATCCGGTTGATCCGACTGTGGTCGCTCAGCGACGTTTCTGCCGGGCGGCAGGTTTTTGCGCAGGTCGCCTATTTCGCGACGCCGGCCGTCTTCGGCCTCTACGGCCTTGCGACCGGCAGCCAGACGGTGCTGGGTGTCGCCTTCATCGCCGTCCTGCTGCTGCTGGCATGGGGCTTCGTGTCGACCTGGCGTGCGCAGAAGGCTTCGCTCCTGATGCAGTCGATCTTCCGCAAGCTCTCCGCCGGGTTGCCGGCCGGCGACGGAAAGCCGTGACCATGCGCAGCTCCGTCGAAATCCACGATATCGTCACCGGTGAGACGCGGGTCGTCTGGCAGACGGAGCGGCTGGTCGAGGCGCCGAATTTTTCCAGGGACGGGCGCTTTCTCGTCATCAATGGCGACGGGTTGCTCTACCGTCTTCCCCTCGATGGCGGCGAGCCGACCCGGATCGATACGGGCTTTGCCACGCGCTGCAACAACGACCACGGCCTGTCGCCGGATGGCCGCCTGCTGGCGATCAGCGACAAGGTCGAATTCGGCAAGTCGGCGATCTACGTGCTGCCTGCCGAAGGCGGCACGCCGCGACTGGTGACGGAAAACCTGCCGTCCTACTGGCACGGCTGGTCGCCGGACGGTGCGACGCTCGCCTATTGCGGCATCCGCGACGATCTCTTCGATATCTATACCATCCCCGTCGCCGGCGGCGCCGAGCGGCGGCTGACCTTCGGCGAAGGGCGCAACGACGGGCCGGATTATTCGGCGGATGGCGCGTGGATCTACTTCAACTCCAGCCGCACCGGGCGCATGCAGATCTGGCGGGTGCGGCCGGATGGCAGCGAGCCGACGCGCATCACCGACAGTCCCTATGGCGACTGGTTTGCGCATCCTTCGCCCGATGGCCGCAACCTCCTGGTCCTGTCCTATGACGGCGATGTCTTCGACCATCCGCGCGACCTCACCGTGCGGCTGCGGCTGATGGACATGGACGGCGGCAATGCGCGTGTGCTTTTCGAGCTTTTCGGCGGGCAGGGCACGATGAACGTGCCGAACTGGTCGCCGGACGGCCGGCAGTTCGCCTTCGTGCGTTACGCGCCCGCCTGAGCGAAATGACCGCGATTAAGCTTTCGCTCACCAGCCTGTTTAAGCGAATTTTGCCGTCTGTCCTCTAGCCTTCGTTCAACAATGCCCGGAAACGCGGGCAGGGGACGGCAGGCAGGGAAAAATGACGGGCAAGGCGGAACAGGGCCGCGCAAAGCGGCGACGCGGAGTGGGCATGGCGATCCGGGCGGCGGCCCTGATGATCGTCCTGCTGTTCGGCACCGCCAACTATCTGGTGCTCGACCACGCCATCGACCGGGCCGACAGTTTTGTCGCCGAGACGGAGCGCACGCTGGTGCGCAACGAATTCAGCCACCAGATCGACCAGGTCGTTCAATACCAGAGCCAGATCTCCTTCTGGGACAAGAGTTTTCAGGAGCTTGCCTTCGGCATGCCCGGCGACAGCTTCGTGCGCGACCAGTTGCGGGACTGGATGTGGGCGGACTTCGGCTTTTCCTGGATGATCTTCACCACGCCCGAGGGCGACAAGGTGCTCGGCGTGCATCGCGGTGAAAAGGTTTCCGACCGCAAGGCGCGCGAGAAGCTGCACTGGGTGAGCGACCTCACCAAGAAGGCCGAGCGGGCCTATTACGAGGCGCTGTCGCCCGACCGCGGCGGCTGGCAGGTGGCGGGCGCCAAGGAGGACCCGGACCTGCTGACGCCGGCGCTTCCCGAAATCCACGTTTCCGGCATGCGGCTCATCGACCGCGTCATGAGCATCGTCGTCGTGCAGGCCGTCGTGCCGAAGACGCTCTACATTCCCGCCAGCCGGCGCGAGCCGACGCTGCTCATCACCGTCAAGCCGGTCTCGCAGAAGATGCTGGCCAATTCCGAGCGGCGCCTCGGCGTGCACGGGCTCGGTTTCACGCCCATCGTCACCCAGGAGCCGGGGTTGCTGATGACGCCGGTCGGCGGCGATACCTACAATCCCATGGTCGCCTCCTGGCGGCCGAACATGCCGGGTTCCTTCGTCTGGCAGTCCGCGCTGATCCAGATCACCCTGTTCGTTCTGGTCTTTGCCGGCGTCATGCTTTTCGTCACGCTGCGCTTCTCGACGCTCGTGCGGGCGCTCCAGCGCAGCGAGGCGCAGAACGCCTTCCTCGCGCGGCACGATCCGCTGACAGGGCTGAAGAACCGCAGCGGCTTCGACGAGGATGTCCTGCGCGCCATCGGCCGGGGCGAGAACAAGCCGTTCACGATCCTCGCGCTCGACCTCGACCGGTTCAAGGCCGTCAACGACCGGCACGGCCACGCGGCCGGCGACGCCGTCCTGCAGGCCGTCGCCCGGCGGTTCTCCGAGCGCATCGGCGCGCGCGGCTGTGTGGCGCGTCTTGGCGGTGACGAGTTCTGCGTGCTGCTGACAGGTGCCTATGAACGCGAAAGCCTCCTGGAACTCGCCAACAGTCTCGTGCTCGATACGCAGGTACCCGTCGCCTATGACGGGCAGTTGCTGCTCATCGGCGGCAGCGCCGGCATCGCGCAATTCCCGGCCCATGGCAAATCGGTGCACGATGTCATGGTGATCGCCGACGCCGCGCTCTACGCCGCCAAGAACGGTGGGCGCAACCGCGCCGTCCATGCCGACGACATCGAGATCGACGGCGCGGAGGCCGCCCGCGCCGCCTGACATGGGGTGGGCTTGATCGCAGCGCCGAGCCGTGCGCATATCCTCCTTGTCAGGTGCCCGCTCTGCGGGAGAATCGGGAATCCGGTGCGGGTCCATGCCCAGGTCCGGAACGTGCCCAACGCTGTGACGGGGATGGCTCGCCCTAAAAGCTTGAATCGATTCAGGCTTTTGCCACTGGTTGTTCAACCGGGAAGGCAGGCGCTTGCCAGAGGAACCGAAGTCAGAAGACCGGCCTGACGAGATAGACCGAACCGCGCGGACGGCGGCAGGTTGTACGCATTGTTGGGGAGATGACGATGCGAACCGAACCGTTGGACCCTCTGGTCCGGGCGGGCGCCTTTCCGCAGGAGGAAAGGCAGGCCGTCTACCGCGCCATCGAAACGCGCCGCGATGTGCGCGACCAGTTTCTGCCCGATCCCTTGCCGGACGCGCTCGTCGCCCGCCTGCTGCAGGCGGCGCACAATGCGCCTTCCGTGGGCTTCATGCAGCCATGGAATTTCCTGCTGGTGCGCAGCGAAGAGACCCGGCGGGCGGCGCATGCCGCCTTCCTCAAGGCCAATGCCGAGGCGGCGGCGCTGTTTGCCGGCGAGCGGCAGGCGCAATACCGGGCGCTGAAGCTCGAGGGGATCCTGAAGGCGCCGCTGTCGATCTGCGTCACCTGCGATCCGACGCGTGGCGGCGCCGTCGTGCTGGGGCGCACCCACAATCCGCGCATGGATGTCTATTCCACGGTCTGTGCGGTGCAGAACCTCTGGCTTGCCGCGCGTGCGGAAGGGGTGGGCGTCGGCTGGGTCAGCATTTTCCACGACAGCGATATGCGCGCCATCCTCGGTATTCCCGCCCATGTCGAGATCGTCGCCTGGCTCTGCGTCGGCTTCGTCGACCAGCTCTATGCCGAACCGGAACTGGCGGTGAAGGGATGGCGGCAGCGCCTGCCGCTGGAGGAACTGGTTTACGAGGAGCGCTGGCCGGAGGGTGGCGCCGGCGTCAGTTGACGCCGGCATCGGCCGGGCGGCCGAGATCGATGGCGGTGGAGTTTTCCGGCAGGAAGAGCGGACCGACCGTGCGAACCTTGCTCTTCGTGGGGTCGTAGACGCGGTCTTCGATCCTTGCGGCCGGCTTGCTTTCCACCGCTTCCTTCTTCTTCGGCAGGGTCTCGATCGTGGTGATGGAACCGCTTTCCTCGTTCTCGCCGGTGCTGGCGGTCCGCGTGTCCTTGCCCTTGGCGGCCTTATCGCGCTTGATCATCTCCTGATAATAGGCAGCGAGGTTGCAGCCGCAGGCGCCTTCCTTTTTGGAAAGATCGCGCGTGCGATAGGCGAAGGCGTTCTTCAACTCGAAATAGGGCCGGCCGGAGACGGTGGACGTCATCTGCTCGGTCTCCTGACCATTGGTCATCGACTGGTAGAACAGCTCCGTCTGGGTTTCGGGGCACATCATCGCGCAGACCTTCTGGTCGCGGCGGAAATCGAGCGGCGTCGCGCCGGAGGAAATCGGGAAGAAGCCGCCGTCGCAGGTGCGCACGCAGACCGTGCGCAGGTTGCCATGGCCGGAATTGCCGCCGAGCGAGCGCAGTTGCAGCCTCTCGCTGCCGTCGGGCGCGGTGCCGAGCGGCAGGGTGCGTGTCTCGTCCAGCGTGCGCAGCGTTTCCGTCGCGGCGACGGGCATGACCTTTGCCTCCGCATCGCAGCCGTTGGTTTCCAACGCGGCGAGCAGGCGGTTTCGCCGGCCTTGCGAGGACGCGCCGCCGGCAAATTCCCGGCGCTTGCCGTCGAGAATGGTGAGATTGCGCTCCATCTTGCCGATGACGGCGGCAAGCGTTTCGCAGGCCGCGGCATTGACGCCGCCGACGACGATGATGCTGCCACCCGAGCAGCCGAGACGGCGCTGGTCGCTCTTGGCCTTGCGGAGCTGGATGTTCTGGCGCGCGATGGCGCCGGCATATTTGCGGGCGTTGGCGGTATCGACCACGATCTTCGGCTGGTTCGCGAGCTCCGCCTGGATGCGCTCGCAGATGCCCGCTAGCGCCGTGCCGCCGGCAAGAAGCATCGGCAGTCCGGCTGCAATGGCAAGGAGAAGACGGCCGCGTCTCTTCAAATCCCTCGATCCCTGATGGCGTTGAAACCGCCGGCAAAACCGGCCGGATATCGCCCTATCATAGGCCGCATGGGGGCGAGTGCAACGTGCTCCCGCATTTGTGATTAACGCGCTCGCCTTGCAACGGCCATGGTTCGCGCCTAGTGTCGGCCATCGTCAATGCCTGCAGGATGGTGCTTCATGGATTTCAACCCGACCGCAAACCGGCTTCGTTTTGTCATCGGGGAATTCCGTATCCATGCCGCATTCCATCACGCTTTCCAAAATCACGTGGTCCACGCCTGACGGGCACACGCTTCTTTCCAATCTCGACGTGACCTTCGGCCGCGAGCGCGCCGGCCTTGTCGGCCGCAACGGCGTCGGCAAGACGACGCTGCTGAAGCTCGTCACGGGCGATCTTGCCCCGCAAGCCGGCACCGTCACGGTGGACGGCACGCTCGGCCTCTTGCGCCAGAGCGTGCAGGTCGGCGCGCGCGAAACCATTTCCAGCCTGTTCGGTATCGCCGAGGCCCTTGCGATCCTTGCCCGCGCCGGGCGCGGTGAGGCGACCGCGGAGGACCTGGCCGAGGCCGACTGGACGCTGGAGACGCGTCTTGCCGCCGCGCTCGCCCGCGTCGGGCTGGAGGCGGAGGCCGAAACGCCGCTTGCCGCGCTCTCCGGCGGCCAGCGTACACGTGCGGCGCTGGCGGCGCTTGTCTTCCGCGCGCCGGATTTCCTGCTGCTCGACGAGCCCACCAACAATCTCGACCGGGACGGGCGGCGAGCGGTGATCGACATGCTCGCCGGTTGGCGCGCCGGCGCCATCGTCGTCAGCCACGACCGCGAGCTGCTGGAGACGATGGACGCAATCGTCGAACTGACGACGCTGGGCGCAACCCGCTATGGCGGCAACTGGAGCGCCTATCGCGCCCGCAAGGCGCTGGAACTTTCCGCCGCCCACCGCGACCTCGCGGATGCGGAAAAGCACGCCGACACGGTGGCGCGCACCATGCAGACGATTGCCGAGCGAAAGGCGCGGAAGGACAGCGCCGGCCGCCGCAAGAAGGCGCGCGGCGACATTCCGCGCATCATGCTGGGCGCGATGAAGGAGCGCAGCGAACTGACGGGCGGGGCGAATGCCCGGCTGGCCGAGAGCCGGCAGGCGCAGGCGGCCGAGGATATCGCGGCGGCGCGCGAAAGGATCGAGGTCCTGCAGCCGCTCAGCGTTAGCGTGCCGCCGACGCATCTTCCCGCGAGCAAGATGGTGCTTCGCATGGAGGGCGTGACGGCCGGCTACCGCCCGGAACGGCCGGTTATCCGCGACCTTTCCTTCGCTATTACCGGTCCGGAGCGGGTGGCGGTGACGGGGCCGAACGGTTCGGGCAAGACGACCCTTCTGGCGCTCGTCACCGGGCAGATGCAGCCATGGGCAGGCAGCGTACGGCTGGCGACGGATGTCGCCGTGCTCGACCAGAAGGTCAGCCTGCTCGATCCCGCGCTGTCGATCCGCGACAATTTCCGGCGGATCAACCCGGAAGCGGACGAAAACGCCTGCCGCGCGGCGCTGGCGCGCTTCATGTTCCGGGCGGATGCGGCCTTGCAGATCGCCGGCAGTCTCAGCGGCGGGCAATTGCTGCGTGCCGGTCTGGCCGCGGTGCTGGGCGGCACACGGCCGCCGGCGCTGCTCATCCTCGACGAGCCGACCAACCATCTCGATATCGATGCCATCGAGGCGGTGGAGGTCGGTCTTCGGGCCTATGACGGCGCATTGCTGGTGGTGAGCCACGACGAGCCGTTCCTGGAGGCGATCGGCATCACGCGCCGGCTGGCGCTTCCGGCGCAATGAAAAACGGCCGCCCGAGGGGCGGCCGTTCCGGATTCGGGTCACGCCCGGATCAGGCGGGGTAGGAGGCTTCCACCACGGCAAGCGCGGCCATGTTGACGACGCCGCGCGAGGTGGCGGACGGCGACAGGATATGGGCGGGCAGGGCGGCGCCGAGCAGGATCGGACCGACATGCAGGCTGTCCGTCATGGTCTTGACCACGCCGAGCGTGATGTTTGCGGCGTCAAGGTTCGGGAAGACCAGCAGGTTGGCTTCGCCCGAAAGCGTCGAATCCGGCATCACGCGCTGGCGCAGCGCTTCGGAAATAGCGGCGTCGCCGTGCATTTCGCCGTCCGCTTCCAGCGTCGGATCGATCTCGCGCACCATGTCCATGGCGCGGCGCATCTTGGAGGCGCCTTCGGAATCGCGCGAACCGAAGTTCGAATGCGAGACGAGCGCGGCGCGGGGCGTGATGCCGAAGCGGCGGATTTCCGCGGCGGCCATGACCGTCATTTCCGCCACTTCCTCGGCCGTCGGGTCGATGGTGACATAGGTGTCGGTAAAGAAGGTCGCGCCGCGCTGCGAGATCAGCAGGCTGAGGCCGGAGAAATCGAGCACGCCGGGCTTCTTGCCGATGATCTGGCTGACGTCGCGCAGGTGACGGGCATAGCGGCCTTCCACGCCGCAGATCAGCGCATCGGCTTCACCGCGCCGGACAGCGAGCGCGCCGATGACCGTCTGGTTCGTGCGCACGATCGTGCGGGCCGCCTCGGGGTTCACGCCCTTGCGGCCGACGATGCGCAGGTAGTCATCGACATAATCGCGGTAGCGCGGGTCGTCGTCGGGGTTCACCACCTCGAAATCGACATGCGGGCGCACGCGCAGGCCGTAGCGCTTCAGGCGGGTCTCGATGATCTGCGGACGGCCGATCAGGATGGGTTTGGCGATATCTTCTTCCAGCAGCACCTGGGCGGCGCGCAGCACGCGCTCGTCCTCGCCTTCGGCGAAGATCACGCGCTTCTTCTCGGCCTTCTTCGCGGCGGCGAAGATCGGCTTCATGATGAAGCCGGAGCGCCAGACGAAGCGGTTGAGCTGGTCGAGATAGGCGTCGAAATCGGTGATCGGGCGGAGGGCAACGCCCGTTTCGGCCGCGGCGCGCGCGACGGCCGGCGCGATGCGCAGGATGAGGCGCTGGTCGAAGGGCGAGGGGATGAGGTAGTTCGGGCCGAAGCTCGGCGTGTCGCCGGAATAGGCGCGGGCCGCGACGTCGGATACTTCCTCACGGGCGAGCGAGGCGATGGCGCGCACGGCGGCCATCTTCATTTCCTCGTTGATCGTGCGCGCGCCGCAATCGAGCGCGCCGCGGAAGATGTAGGGGAAGCACAGGACGTTGTTGACCTGGTTCGGGAAGTCCGAGCGTCCGGTGCAGATCATCGCGTCCGGGCGGGCGGCGCGCGCCTCCTCGGGCATGATTTCCGGCGTCGGGTTGGCGAGCGCCATGATGAGCGGCTTTTCCGCCATGCGGGCGAGCAGTTCCGGCTTCAGGACGCCGGCGGCCGAAAGGCCGAGGAAGACGTCGGCGCCGTCGATGCTCTCGGAAAGCTGGCGCTTGTCCGTCTCCTGGGCGTAGACGGCCTTCCACTGGTCCATCAGCACTTCGCGGCCCTTGTAGACGAGGCCTTCGATGTCGTGCACCCAGATGTTCTCGACCTTCGCGCCCAAGGCGACGAGCTGGTTGAGGCAGGCGAGCGCGGCCGCGCCGGCGCCCGAGGCGACGATCTTGGCATCCGAAAGCGCCTTGCCGGCCAGTTCCAGGCCGTTCAGGATCGCCGCCGCGACGATGATCGCCGTGCCGTGCTGGTCGTCGTGGAAGACCGGGATGTCCATCTTCTCGCGCAACTGGCGCTCGACCTCAAAGCATTCCGGCGCCTTGATGTCCTCGAGGTTGATGCCGCCGAAGGTCGGCTCCAGCGCGGAAACGACATTGACCATCTCGCCCACGGTCGGCGCGTCGATCTCGATATCGAAGACGTCGATGCCGGCGAATTTCTTGAACAGGACGGCCTTGCCTTCCATGACCGGCTTGGAGGCGAGCGGACCGATATTGCCGAGGCCGAGAACGGCCGTGCCATTGGAGACGACGGCGACGAGGTTGGCGCGGGCCGTATAGTCGGCGGCGGTGTCCGGATTGTCCCGGATGGCGAGACAGGGCGCGGCCACGCCCGGCGAATAGGCGAGCGCCAGGTCGCGCTGGTTGCCGAGCGGCTTGGTGGCGGTGATCTCGAGCTTGCCGGGGCGGGGGTGGCGGTGGAAGAAGAGGGCCTGCTGGTCGATATCGCCGCTTACGGGGCCGTTCTGCGTCCTCGATTTATCACCCGTGCTCATGATGCTCCCTGCCATATGCTGTTTTCGTTGCGGCTATTCGTGGCACGAAACCGCCGCGACGCGAAGTTTTCGGAACCTTCCATAAAGCCGCAATCGTCCGCGCGCGCAATGCCTATTTGCGGACGGAAAATGCATAGGTGTGTCATCAATTTGAAACAGGAGTCTGGTTTTCAACGGAACCAAAGCCGCCCGTCATGACGATGATCGCGGCGGCCGGCCACCCGGAGACCAAAGGCATGACCGTGACCCCCGTCGATCCCAATGTCCGCCATTTCCGCACGCTGTTCATTTCGGATGTGCATTTGGGCTCCAAGGCGGCCAAGGCGGACTTCCTCATCGATTTCCTGCGGCATCATGAAGCCGAGACCATCGTGCTCGTCGGCGACATCGTCGACGGCTGGCGGCTGAAGCGCGCCTGGTACTGGCCGCAGGCCTTCAACGACGTCACGCAAAAGCTCCTGCGCAAGGCGCGCAAGGGCACGCGCATCATCTACATTCCCGGCAATCACGACGAGTTCCTGCGCGATTTCCCCGGCACGCATTTCGGCGGTGTTGAAGTCGCTGAGCGCATCATCCACGAGGCGGCGGACGGCAAGCGCTATCTCGTGCTGCACGGCGACGAGTTCGACGTCGTGGTGCGCCATGCCCGCGTCGTCGCCTATCTCGGCGACTGGGCCTATGACGCGGCCATCGCCATCAACGTCGTCTTCGCCGCCATCCGCCGCAAGCTCGGTCTGCCCTACTGGTCCTTCTCCGCCTGGGCCAAGCAGCAGGTGAAGTCGGCGGTGAACTTCATCGGCGAGTTCCAGCGCGTCGTTGCCGAGGAAGCGCGGCGCAACAATGCCGACGGTGTCATCTGCGGCCATATTCACCACGCCGTCATCACGGAGATCGACGGCATCCGCTACATCAACAGCGGCGACTGGGTGGAAAGCTGCACGGCCATTGCCGAGCACCACGACGGCGAGATGGAGCTGATCACCTGGCAGAAGCTCGCCTCGGTTCCGGCCGAGGTGCTGCCGGTCTCGCGGCAGATGCCGGCAATCGAGGCGCGCACGCCGGTGGGCGTCGAAGCCGCCTAGCGCGTGGAGGGCCGCGCGGCGTTCGCGCAGCAGGGACATGCGATCCCGCCCGGCAGAAATAGCGCATTGGCGTACGTACATCGCCGTGCTAGAGCCGGGAGCGTCCCAACGCAGGTTCCCCGCCAATGACTGCCCCTTCCGGGTTCTC
Organism: Shinella sp. G-2; assembly: GCF_050172695.1. NCBI lineage: Bacteria > Pseudomonadati > Pseudomonadota > Alphaproteobacteria > Hyphomicrobiales > Rhizobiaceae > Shinella > Shinella sp. G-2. The sequence goes on from NZ_JBBEYH010000001.1 coordinate 659,298, forward strand.
CGTGACTTCAGGCGCGCCGCCGTTCTTCGCCGCGCGCATCGCCCTCGTTTTCTGCGCACCCATGATGGTGAACGGCATTGCGCTGCCGTTCTTCCCCGTCTGGCTGGAAACGCTCTCGATGAACGATTCCCAGATCGGCATCGTGCTGGCCCTGCCGATGTTTGTGCGCGTCTTCACCGCGCCGCTGGCCGGCATCCTCGCCGACCGGATCGGCGAGCGTGCGGTCGTGCTGCTCTGGTCGGGCCTGCTGTCGCTGGCGACGGCGCTGGCGCTCTTCGCAACGGGCTCCTTCTGGCCGGTGCTGCTGCTCTATACGCTGCAGGGCGCGGTCTATTCGCCCTATCTGCCGATCACCGACGCCATCGCGCTCTCCGGCGTGCGCCGCTGGAATTTCGACTATGGCAAGATGCGGCTGTGGGGCTCGCTCGCCTTCATCGTGTCGACCATGACCGGCGGCTGGCTCGCCGGATTGTACGGCGGGGCGATGGTGCTGCCGGCCATGGCCGTCGCCTTCCTTTTGACGGTGCTCGGCGCGCTGATCGTGCCGAAGATCGGCAAGCCGCGCCGGCCGTCGCCTATCACGGCCATCGCCACGATGCCGGCGGATGGCTCGCTTCGCCAGCGCGACGTGCAGTTTATGCTGATCGGCGCATCGCTCGTCAGCGCCAGCCACGCCATGTACTACGCCTTCTCGGTCATCCACTGGCAGAAGCTCGGCTTCAGCGGCACGGATGTCGGCATTTTCTGGAGTGCAGGGGTGCTGGCCGAGGTGATCCTCTTCGCCTTCGCCGTCCAGCTTCGCCGCCGGTTCAGTGTCTGGTCGATGATGATCTTCGGCTCGCTGGTCGCCGTGGGACGCTGGATCCTCTTTCCGATGGAGATGGGCTTCGGTGGTTACTTCGCGCTGCAATGCCTGCACGCCCTCACCTTCGCCATCATGCATATCAGCGTGCAGAGCCGCCTCGTCGAGCGGGTCGCGGAGGAACAGGAAGCGGCCGCGCAGGGGCTCTACTTCTTCTATACCGGCATCTTCACGGCGGCGGCCACCTTCGTCTCCGGCTATGCCTACAACTGGTACGGCGTCGCAGGCTTCTATCTGATGACGATCGTTGCCGTTGCGGGTCTCGTCTGCATCATCGCGGGGCGGTTCGTCGCCCCGCCGGCAGGCCCTCAGCCCCAGAGCGCGGCTTCGGGCGGATAAACGGTCGAGCCCTCGTAGTGAAGGCCCGGCTCGCGGTCGCGGGCAAGCAACAGCGGGCCGTCGAGATCGACGAAATCGGCGCCCTGCGCCAGGAGCACGGCCGGCGCCATGCCGAGCGAGGTGCCGACCATGCAGCCGACCATGATCTTGAGGCCGTTCTCGCGCGCGGCCTCGCGCAGCGCCAGCGCCTCGGTCAGCCCGCCGGCCTTGTCGAGCTTGATGTTGATGGCGTCGTAGCGGTCGGCAAGCCCCGCCACATCCTCCGTGCGGTGCACGCTTTCGTCGGCGCAGATCGGAATCGGGCGTCGATGGTCGCGCAGCGCCGAATCGTTTCCGGCCGGAAGCGGCTGTTCGACGAGGGCGATGCGCGCCTCGGCGCAGAGGTCGAAATGATAGGCGAGGTTGTCCGCCGTCCAGCCCTCGTTGGCGTCGAGGATGATGGCGCTGCCGGGGGCGCCGGCGCGCACAGCGCGGATGCGCGCGGCATCGTCCGCCGTGCCGACCTTCACCTTCAGCAGCGGCCGCCAGGCATTGTCCGCCGCCTGCCGCTGCATCGCCTCCGGCTCACCGAGGGAGAGCGTATAGGCGGTGGCGAGCTGCTGCGGGGCCTCGTTGTTGACGACCTGCCAGGTGGGCACGCCGGAAAGCTTGGCCTCGAGGTCCCAGAGCGCGCAGTCCAGTGCATTGCGCGCCGCGCCCGCCGGCATATCCCGGGCGAGGTCCTCGCGGCCCATGCCGTCTTCGATGGCGCCGCGCATCGCCTCGATGGCGGCAAGCACGCCCGGAACCGATTCGCCGTAGCGGGCATAGGGCACGCATTCGCCGCGGCCGATGAGGCCGGAACCGCCGATCGTGCAGGTCACCACCTCGGCCGTCGTCTTGGCGCCCCGCGAAATGGTGAAGGTCCCGGCAATCGGGAAGCTTTCGGTGACGGCGAGGAGGGTGCGGCGCATGAGATCGATCCTGACTGGCCCCGAAATTTTCGGGGCGGGAGGCGGCTTTTGACCGTTCGTTCGGTGACAGACGGCCGGCGAGCCGGTAAGACAGGGCGCATGTTGTCCCAAGCACGGGAAGATGCAAGAGACTTGACCGCCCCCGCCAGCCCCACAGCCGAAATCGCAACCGAAAGCCTGCCGGGCAAGGGCGGGGAGATCTGGCGTCTCTCCGGCCATTGGGTGAACACGACCGCCGTCGCCGCCAGCAAGCGTCTCGCCGAGATTGCCGCCGGCAAGGACGGCCCGCTCGAAATCGATCTCAGTGGCGTGAGCGAGATGGACACGGCCGGCGCGTGGCTGTTGCGCCGGGCGATCACCGAGCGGCAGGCCGGCGGCGCGGATGTCAGCGTTTCCGACCGCGAGGGCGCGCGCTATGCCGATCTCGTCACCGCGCTGCCGGAAAAGCTCGCCGAGCCGCGCGAGGAGAAAGGTCCGCCCGTCTCGCGCTTCGAGCGCATCTTCGCGCCCATCGGCCGCGTCATGGTGGATGTGTGGGACGATGCCGTCGCCGCCATGTTCATCCTCGGTTCGGCGGTGCGCGGCGCGCAACTTAAGCTCGGCCGCCGCAGCGGCGTGTCGCCGGCGGCCATCGTGCACCAGATCGACCACATGGGCGTGCGCGCCGTGCCGATCATCCTTTTGATGTCCTTCCTCATCGGCGCGATCATCGCCCAGCAGGGCGCGTTCCAGCTTCGCTATTTCGGCGCGGAAGTCTTCGTCGTCGACCTCGTCGGCATTCTGCAGCTTCGCGAGGTGGGCGTGCTGCTCACCGCCATCATGATCGCCGGCCGCTCCGGCAGTGCGATCACCGCCGAGATCGGCTCGATGAAGATGCGCGAGGAGATCGACGCCCTGAAGGTCATGGGCCTCAGCCCCATCGGCGTGCTCGTCTTCCCGCGCCTCGTGGCGCTGACGGTGGCGCTGCCGCTGCTGACGATCCTCGCCAACTTCGCCGCGCTAGGCGGGGCGGCCTTCGTCGCCTGGTCCTATTCCGGCATCACGCTCGACACGTTCCAGTCGCGCCTGCGCGAAGCCATCGACCTGTCGACGGTGGTCTCCGGCATGATCAAGGCGCCGTTCATGGCGCTGATCATCGGCATCGTCGCCTCCGTGGAGGGCCTGAAGGTGGGCGGCAGCGCCGAATCGCTCGGCCGACACGTCACCGCCGCCGTGGTGAAGTCGATCTTCGTCGTCATCCTTGTCGACGGCCTCTTCGCCATGTTCTACGCCGCAATCGATTTCTAGGGATGCAGATGGATTCGGCTTCGGCAAAACAGGATGGGGTTGTGCTTTCGGTCAAGGATCTGACCGTGGCCTTCGGCAGCAATGTCGTGCTCGACAAGCTCAACCTCGACATCTACCGCGGCGAGATCCTCGGCTTCGTCGGCGCGTCCGGTACCGGCAAGTCGGTGCTGATGCGCACGGTGCTGCGCCTCCTGCCGCGCCGTTCCGGCAATATCCGCATCTTCGGCACGGACTTCGACAAGGCCACGGAGGCCGAGCGCCTCGCCCTCGACATGAAGCTCGGCGTGCTCTTCCAGCACGGCGCGCTGTTCTCCTCGCTGACGGTGAAGGAGAACATCCAGGTGCCGATGCGCGAATATCTCGACCTGCCGCAGGCGATGATGGACGAACTGGCGCGCCTCAAGATCGAACTGGTCGGCCTTGCGCCGGAAGCGGCGAACAAGTTCCCGTCCGAGCTTTCGGGCGGCATGATCAAGCGCGCGGCGCTGGCGCGCGCGCTCGCGCTCGATCCGGCGCTGGTCTTCCTCGACGAGCCGACCTCTGGCCTCGACCCGATCGGCGCGGCGGAATTCGACGAGCTGATCGCCAAACTGCGCGACACCCTGGGATTGACCGTGTATATGGTGACTCACGACCTCGACAGCCTGTTTTCGGTGTGCGACCGCATCGCCGTGCTCGGGCAGAAGAGGGTTCTGGTCGAAGGCACGATCGAGGACATGCTGGCCTTTGACGATCCGTGGGTGCAGTCCTATTTCCGGGGCAAGCGCGCGCGATCGATCGTGCGCAACACGTGAAGGATGTCCGGGCGCCGCGCGGCCCCGGCTGTTGGAACTGCGAGCAGGATAGCCTGAAGCATGGAAACGAAAGCCAACTACGCCCTCGTCGGCTTCTTCACCGTCCTAGTCATGGCGGCTGCCTTCGTCTTTGTCTACTGGATGTCGCAATACGGCCGCGGCGGCGAGATGGCGCAACTGGCGATCCGCATTCCAGGCTCGGCCAACGGCCTTTCCGTCGGCTCGCCGGTGCGCTTCAACGGAATTCCCGTCGGCTCCGTGCGCAGCCTTGCCATCGACAAGAAGGATCCGAAGTTTTCCGTCGCGATGACCGAGGTCTCCACCAGCGCACCGGTCAAGCAGAACACCCAGGCCGTGCTGGAAGTGCAGGGCCTGACGGGCGCGGCCTATATCGAGCTCGGCGGCGGCAATCCGGCCGATCCGAACATCCTGCGCGAGGCTTTCGACAACGAGACCATCGCGACGCTGACGGCCGAGCAGTCGAGCGTGACGAACATCCTGTCCACCGCCGACAAGATCCTCAAGCGCGCGGATACCGCCATCACCGATATCCAGGGCTTCGTCGCCGATGCGCGCGGGCCGCTGACCAATACGATCCGCAATGCCGAGCAGTTCTCCGGTTCGCTTGCCCGCAACGGCGAGAATATCGACGAGTTCCTGCAGAGCGTCGGCGCGCTTTCCACCACCTTCAAGAACCTTTCCGGCCGGCTGGATTCCACGCTCGCCTCGGTCGATTCGCTCATCAAGGCGGTCGATCCGAAAAAGGTCGAGGACTTCGTCGGCAATGTCGACAAGGTCAGCAAGGACATCGCGGACGCGTCCGGCAACGTCAAGGAGACGCTGGAAGGTTTCCGCAAGACCGCCGAGACCTTCGACAACTTCGGCAAGCGTGCGACTGCCAGCCTCGACAAGGTGGATGGCCTGATCGCCGCCGTCGATCCGCAGAAGATCAGCGGCGCTGTGGACAATATCTCCGTCGCTTCGGCCGATGCACGCAAGGCCATCGCCTCCGTTACGGGCGTCGCCGACCGTATCGGTTCGCGCGGGGAGGATATCGACCAGATCATCACCGATGTGCAGCAGATGGCGAACAAGCTGAATGCCGCATCCACGCGCGTCGATGGCGTGCTCGCCAAGCTCGACGGCTTCCTGGGCGAGGGCGATTCCGAATCGCTCTTCGCGGAAGCCAAGGCGACGCTGCAGTCGATCAAGCAGGCGGCCGATACGCTGAACGGCCGCATCGGCCCCATCGCGGACGGGCTGCAGCGCTTCTCCGGCTCGGGCCTGCGCGATGTCGAGGCCCTGGTCCTGGATACACGCCGCACGATCCAGAATCTCGACAGCGCGATTTCCGGCTTCGAGCGCAATCCGCAGCGCCTGCTCTTCGGCGGCGAGACGGTCAAGCAGTATGACGGCCGTACGCGCCGCTGAAAGACCGGCGGAAAGTGTGGCGCTATCCCCACAATGGCGAACCCGGATGGTTCGGACACGATTTGTCCGTTCGCGCAGCCGTGACAGCATGCTGTCTCACTGCTACACAGCATGTATCAGGGTTCGAGGATGAAATGACGGTATCGGGTATGGAGTTGTTGCGGAGCGGGACTGCGGCACGGGCCGCGCTCGTCGCCGTTCTGGCGGCAACGCTTGCCGCCTGCGGCAGCGGTCCGGCGAAGAACGACACGTTCAGCCTTTCGGCCGTCACGGCCATCGAGGGACCGGTCGCCAAGAGCCGGCAGATTCTCGTGCCGCAGCCTTCGGCGCTGAAGGCGCTCGACAGCGAGCAGATCGTCATCCGTCCGTCCCCCTCGGAAATCCAGTATCTCGCGCAGGCGCAGTGGAGCGACAGCCTCAGCAAGATGGTGCAGGCCAAGCTCGTTCAGGCATTCGAGAATACCGGCCGCATCGGCGGCGTCGGCACGCCGGGGCAGGGACTGGCGATCGACTACCAGATCGTCACCGATATCCGCTCCTTCGAGGTGCAGACCTCGGGCGCGGATACGGCCGTCGTCGAGATTTCTGCCAAGCTGCTCAACGACCGCAACGGTACGATACGGGCGCAGAAGGTCTTCCGCGCGTCGGTGCCGGTGCGCGGCACGGGCAGCGTTGCCTTCGTGAAGGGGCTGGATGCGGCCTTCGCCGCGGTGACGGCCGATATCGTCGGCTGGACGCTGAAGTCGATCTGACCGGACTGTCCGCGCACGGAGCGCGTTTCATGCCGTTGCTGCGACGCTCACCCCGCATGCGGGGCGAAGGGCAATGGCTGTTTTTCCTGACAATGTGCCGATTGCGTGACGGGGGGAACCCCTCGTCATCCGTCCGTTCGCCCGCATGCATCGGACCGGGTGGAGGCATGCGCCACATCGGCGGCGCATGCCTTGGAGCCTCAGGCGGCTTCGACGCCCTGGATGGCAGAGACCTTCCAGTCGCCGCCATTGCGGCGCACGAAGGTCCAGATTTCGACGGCTTCCGTGAGATTGTCGGGATCGCCGGAGACCACGCGACCGCTCGTGCGGTCCCGCATCACATCGATGCTCTCGTAGCGCATGGCGACCGTGGCATATTCGTCCGTGCCCTCACGCCATGCTTCGGCGATATCGCCCTCCACGAGATGGATGTCGCGCACGTCGTTCTTCAGGCCCTGCGTGGCATTGTCGCCGATTTCCTCGGCCAGATACGACATGGCTTCCGGCGTGGTGATCTGGCGCAGCGTGCGGAAATCCTCGGCGGCATAGGCCGTCTGCAATTCCTTCAGCATGCTCTCGAACTGATCGAGGTCCTCTTGCTTGACGCCGATCTCGTCGCCGGATTTCGGCTGGGGCGCAGCCTGCCGGCTACCGCCGCCGATGCGCGGGATTTCAAAGTCCGAACCACCGTTCTGGTAGGCGCTGCGCTGGGCGCCCGAGCCGGCATAGGCAGGCGCGCCTTTTTGGGCGAACATCCGGCGCAGCATCATGAAGAGGCCGGCGATCAGCAGGACCTGCAGGATGAGGCCGAGGAAGCCGATGCCGCCGCCGAGGCCGTAGCCGAGCAGCATGCCGACGAGACCGCCGAGCATCAGCCCGCCGAGAAGCCGGCCGCCGAAGCCGTTGAAGAGGCCGGGGCGCGGGGTATTGGCGGTGGTGTTGCGGCTCGCCGAGGGCTGGGCCGACTGCTGGCGCGTCATGGTGCGGTCGATGGGCTGGGCGTCCGTCGGCGCGGTGCGCGTGGTCGAGGGCGTGGAGAAGGTGCGGGTGCCGCGGCTGCCGAAGCCACCGCCGGCGCGACGGGCTTCCGCCACGTCCACCACCGTCATCATCACCACCAGCGCCATCGCGAGCATTGCCAGCGCGCGGCCAAATCCCTGTATCAAAATCATATTTTCCTCTTCCCCATGCGTCGTGCGACGGTTCCAACGGCATATAGAGAGTGCGGCCGCGGATTTTAAGGTTCCGGCCGTTCAAAAGTGGGTGATGGGCGGCGCGCCCGACAGGCAAAAGGTCGCGGAGCGGCGGCAGCTGCCAGCGAAGCCGTGCAAGGCGCCCGACCGATTCTTCGCCACCGGGAGAAGAGGAGCCCTGACTCAAGGCCGCAGATGGTGGCGGCGGGCAGGTGGGGTTCGTCAAAAGCAGACGGCCGCCCGATGGGCGGCCGTCGCTTCATTCCGGTGCCTGATCCGCTTAGCTGAAGCGGCCGGCGGCGTGGGCCAGCATGGTGTAGACCTTGCCGGTATCCGACGTGAGGTAGGTCTGCGTCATCACCTTGTCGCGGTCGTTGCGGGCGACGTCGGCGAGCAGCTTCTCGAAGTCCGAGATATAGCGGTCGACCGCGGTGCGGAACTCCGGCTCGCGCTCGTACTTGCGCTTGATCTCGTCGAAGGTCTGCTGGCCCTTCAGCGTGTAGAGGCGGCGCGTGAAGACATCGCGCTCGCCACGCTGGTAGCGCCGCCACAGGTCGACAGAGGCGTCGTGGTCGATGGCGCGGGCGATATCGACCGACAGCGAGTTGAGCGATTCCACCACATGGCGCGGGTTGCGGTTGTCCGCCGGACGGGCGGCCTGACCTTCGCCGCGCGGCTGGCCGAACTGGGCTTCCTCACGCGAGACGGCGCCGCGCAGGAGATCGCGCATCCAGCCGCCTTCGCCGGCCGTCTTGGCGTCGGCCTCGGCGGGCAGGGGCTGTGCGCGCTGCGGTACGGTGGCCGCTGCCGCCCGCTCGAGGCCGAGGCTGCCACGCAGCGGGGCCGGCTCCTCGCGGCGGGGTTCGACGCGGGTCTGCTGCTGCACCGGCTGGGCCGTCTGAACCACCTGGGCGGTCTGCACGGCGGCAGGCTGGGCTGCGGGGCGCGAGACTTCCAGCGCGGAGGAAGACTTGCCGATGATGTCGGAAAGATCCTGCAGGGCCTTGATCTGCTCGCTGACGGCGCGACGCATCTGGGCGGCGTTTTCCTTGGCTTCTTCCGGCAGGTCGAAGGCGCTGCGCTTCAGTTCGCCGCGGGTCTGGTCGAGCTCCTTGCGGATTTCGCTGGCGGCGCGGCGGATTTCCTCCGTTGCGCCGGAGAACTTGCCGATGGCTTCCTCGACGGCTTCGCGCATCGCTTCGCGCATGACCGTCGTTGCGGCTTCGGACTTCTTGCCGGATTCGCTGAGCAGGCGGTCGACATCCGACAGCGAGGCGCCGACGCTGCCGCGCAGACGGCTGGCCACTTCCTTCGTCCGCTCTTCGGCGCGGGTGAAGGCGCCTTCGACGGACTGGCCCGCTTCCTCGCCGGCCTTGACCAGCGAGTCGCGCAGCGTGGTTGCGGCGGCCTCGGCGCGCTTCTCGGTTTCGCCGAGGATGCGGCCAACTTCGTTGAAGGAGCTCTGGATGCCGCCGCGCAGATTGCCGGCGATGAGGTTCGAGCGTTCCTCGGCGCGGCTGAACGCGCCTTCCACCATGCCTTCGAGCGACTGCATGGTCTTCTCTATCTCTTCCGACCGCTGGACGAGGCCGATGGAGAGCGAGCGCAGCGCGTCCTGACGCTCTTCCAGCGTCGAGACGAGGTTCGACTGGGCGGCGGCGAGGAGATCGGATGCCTGCGACAGGATCTTGGAGTGATCCTCGAAGCGTCCGACGATGCCGCCGATCTGCGAGAGCGTGCCGGCGGAAATGTCGGAGAGGCGGTCGACCTTGCCTTCGAGCAGGCGCGAGGTCGTTGCCACCATGTCCGAGGCGCGCTCGGCGGAGGTGGAGAAGCGCTCGGCCGTGGTCGTCAGGCGGCCGTCGATGGCGCCGAGCGTCTGGCTCGCCGCATCGACCATGCCGGCGATCGCGCCGTTGCTTTCCGAAAGGCGGGCGATGAGGCTCTCGACATTGGCCTGCAGGCCGCTTTCGATCTGGCGCATCGCGCCGGCCGCTTCTTCCGTGCGGGTGCTGATGGCGGCGAGCGTGTCGGCCGTGCGGGCGGAGATCGCGTCGATCAGCGCGGCATTCTCGTTGCGCAGGCGTTCGGCGCTTTCGCGGGCGACGCCGGTGATGCGCTCGGCAGCTTCGCGGCCAACGGCGGCGTAGTCGTCGATGACCGGGCGGGCTTCCTCGTTGATGAGGCGCGACAGCTCTTCCGTGCGGCTTGCCAGCATGGAGTTGAGTTCACGCGTGCGGTCGTCGAGCGTAGAGCGGATGGAGGCGCCACGCGCTTCCAGGGCCTTTTCGACATCGCCGAGGCCGGCGCGCAGCGACTGTGCCTGGCTCGCGAGGCGGTTTTCGGTCTCGGCGAAGCGGGCGGCGGCGGAGGTGGTGGTCTCTTCGACCGCGCGGGTGAAAGCTTCATTGCGGGCCGACAGATTCTCGGCAAAGTCCTCGCCGGTCTTGGCGATGGTCTCGGCGGCGCGCTGCGCCTCGATGCCCATGTCCTGCGCCGCGCGTGAGACTGCGCCACGCAGCGAAGAGGAGAGGCTTGCGAATTCCTCGCCGGTCTTGGCCAGCGACTGGGCCGAGCGGATCGCTTCGGCGTCCATGTCCTGGGCGGCCTGCGTCACGGCTTCGCGCAGCGTCTGGGCAAGGCCGGCAGCCTTGCCGTCGATGGTGCGGTTGACGCTGTCGAGGCCGATGGTGAGGGCCCGGTCCATCGTGCCGAGGCGTTCCTCGATGCGGCCGGTCTTCTCGTCGATGGTCGCGGCGATGCGTTCGGCTGCTTCGTTGGAGACGCGCTCGATATCGCCGGCGCGGTTCGCCAGCGTGCCGTCGATGCGTTCTGCGGCTTCGCCGGTCACGCGCAGGATCTGGCCCGCACGTTCGGCGAGGGCACCGTCGATGCGCTCGGCGGCTTCACCGGTGACGCGCAGAATCTGGCCCGCGCGTTCGGCAAGGGCGCCGTCGATGCGGGCAGCGGCTTCGCCGGCCACGCGCTCGATCTCGCTGGCGCGGCTTGCAAGTGTACCGTCGATACGCTCGGCGGCGGCACCGGTGACGCGTTCGATATCGTTGAGGCGGCCGGAAAGGGCGCCCTCGATGCGGTCGGCGGCGTCGGCGCTGACGCGCTCGATATCGCCGATACGGCCCGAAAGCGCGCCTTCGATGCGATCGGCGGCAGAGGCGCTGACGCGCTCGATATCACCGACACGGCCGGCAAGCGCGGCGGCGATGCGGGCCGTCGTCTCGTCGCCGATGCGGTCGACTTCAGCGATCGGGCGGGAGAGGGCGTCGGAGACGCGCAGCGAGACGTCGCTGCCGACCCGGTCGAGATCCGAAAGGCGCTCGGACAGGGTGTCGGAAATGCGGGCGGCGGCGGTGTCGACGATGCCGGAGACATTGTCGACACTGTGCTCGATGCGCGATTCCAGCTTGCCGAGGTTTTCTTCCAGGCGGCTGCCGGTGGTCTCGAAGCGGCTGGCGACGCTGTCGACGGTCTGTTCCATGCGCGAGCCGAAGAGGGTGGCGGCGTCGGCGATCCTGGACGAGGTTTCGCCAAGGCGCTCGGCGACGGCGCCGGCGCTTTCGCGCAGCCGCTGGTCGAGCAGGGAAGCGCTGCCGTCGATGGTGCGGCGCAGGTTCTCTTCATGCTGTTCCAGCGACATTTCCAGCATGCCGGCGCTGGTGGCGATCGAGGTGCCGATGCTGGTCGCCTGATCGTTCAGCGTTTCGGTGAGCTGGTCGCGGCCTTCGGAAATCGCCACGTTGATCGCGTTGATGCGGTCGTCCAGCGTGGCGCGGATCTGCTCATGGGTGGAGACGAGCGAGCCGGCAAGCTGCGAGGCGCGGCCCGACAGGGCTTCCGCGATCTCGGCGGCGCGGCCGGAGAACGCATCGGCGAATTCGGCGGCCTGGCCGTGCAGGACGCCGCCAAGCTGCTGGCTGCCTTCCGTGAGCACGTTTTCCACGCGGTCGGCCGCGGCGTCGATGGCCGTCTGAATGGAGCCGGCGCTGTTGGAGAGCACGGAGGCAAGGTTCGCGGTGCGGCCGGTAATGACCTCGTCGATCTGGCGGGCGGCGCCCGTCAGCGCTGTCTCGACGCGGTTCGCGGCCGTGCCGACGGACTGCTCGAGCTGGCTGCCGGTCTCGTTCAGCATGGAGGAGAGGGCCGCGGTGCGCTCGGTCAGTGCGGCGTCGAGGCGGTTATGGCTGGCCGCGATGGTCGAGGTGATCTCGTCGGCGCGTGCGCCGAGGGCGTCTTCCATGCGGGCCTGCGCGGCCTGGATATCGGTGGCGATGGCGGTGCCCCGGTTGTCGAGGGCTTCCGTCAGGCGGCGCTCGCTGCCGGAAATGCTTTCGGCCAGCGCATCCGCACGGGCGCCAAAACCGCTCTCGATGCGGTTCTGCACGTCGGCAAGGCCGCCGAGCAGCGCCGCGGACTTTTCCGAAAGGGCCGAGCCGACGCGTTCATGCGCGCCGGTGATCGCCTTGTTGATGGCATCGGCATGGCCGGAAACGGCGCTCTCGAAGACTTCCTGGCTGGTGCCGAGGGTCGTCGCCAGTGCGAAGGACTGGTCGGTGAGGGTGTTGCCGAGGCGGTCGATGCTGGTTGTCAGGATGCCGTCGATGGCTTCGCGGCCGCTGGCGACCGTCTCGTTGATGCGGGCGAGGCTTTCCATCAGCTTGGAGTCGAGCGAGCCGGCGCGCTGGTCGAAGGCCTGGGCGAATTCCTCCACGCGCTGATCGAAGGCGCCGGCGATCTGGCCGACGGTCGCCTGCATGCGCTCGTCGAAGAAGCCCGAGCGCAGGTCGAGATCCATGACGGTGTCGTCGGCGGCGTTCTTGAGGCTCTGGCGGAACTGTGCGCCCTTTTCGTCGAGCGCGGAATTCATCGACTGCAGCACATGGTCGAGACCGCTGGTCACCGCATGCTGGCCGATGGACAGGCTTTCGCTGATCTCGCGGGTGCGGGCGATCAGCGTTTCGTTCAGCTGCTTGGCGCGCTCGTTCAGCGCGGCGTTCAGCTTCTCGGTGTTGGTGTCGAGCGAGGAGGCGCGGGTCTCGAACTGCTGCAGCAGGTCGCGGCCGCGGGAATCGAGGCTCTGGGTCAGCTGGTCGAGGCGGCTGTCGAACTCGTTGGCGAGCGCGAGGCCCGAGGAGCTGAGCGTGGACAGGAGACTGTCGGTGCGGGCGGATAGCATGGCGCCGATCGTCTGCGTCGCGCTGTCGGACTTTTCCATCAGCATGGCGGCGCGCGTGTCGAGCATGGAGGCGAAGGCCTCGCCCGAGGTGGCAAGGCGCGCGGTGATGCTGTCGCCGGCGCTGGCCAGTTCGTCCTTCAGCTGCTCATGGGCGCCGGAGATCGACGAACGGATGCGCTCGGCATGGCTGACGATCGCTTCGCGTTCGGAGCCGAGTTCCTGCACGAGCGTGCGCACGCGCATTTCATTGTCGGAATAGCTGCGCTCCAGCGCGTTGACTTCCGAATGCACGAGGGTTTCGAGTTCCGTCGCACGGGCGATGGTGCGCTCGATGCCTTCGTTCATGGCCGAGACTTCACGGCGCACGGCCTGGCCGACCGACATGATGCGGTCGGTGGCGACGGTTTCCGGCTCGGAAAGGCGGAGCGCGACTTCGGCCATCGAGCGGGCGGCGCTGCGCAGCTCATGGGCGCGCGCGATCATGATGGCGAAGGCGAAGAACAGCATGATCGGCATGAGGATCGCGACCAGCATGCCGATGGCGCCGGGCAGGGCGACGAGGTCGGCGATGGAGCGGATCTGCCAGATCTGCGGGGCGTAGAGCAGGTTGGCGACGCCGAGGCCGCCGATGATCCAGAGTATGGAGGCGAGGATCGCCATGCGGATCGGACCGCGCGAGGAGCGCATGTCGAGCGACTTGAGGATCGCGGCGGGCGTCTTGCGCGAGGCGTCGTTGGCGGGGGTGAAGGTCGGGGTCTTGGGCGCCGGCTCGGGCGCGAGATTGCGCGCGGTTTCGCCGGAGGCCGCCTGGTGAGACGACTTCTCGACCTTGGTCGCACTGCGGCTTGCCGGTTCGGACACGCGAGCCTCCGAGTTCTCCTTCCGGGGAGGCGTTTCCTGGACCAGATCGTCGAAGTCGATCTTCAGTGCTTCTTCGAGGGCCTGGAAGGCCTTTTCGTCGATCGACTCGGTGGACTTGTTCGTCGCCATGCGGTTACGCCTCGTTACCATGTCCGGGATCGGGCTTCATACGCTCTGCCGCTGCTCAGGCGCATTCGAACCGTCCGGTTGGTGGCCGGTCTTGCTGCATACCCTCATGGCAAACAGCGTCCGGGCCCCCGTTCATTCCAAATTCGCTCGATAACCCGAAACGGCGAAGGGGTGTATCTCCGCCCACGGCTTATCCACCGGGACTATCCGGTCGTATCGTAGTGACACATTAGCCTGTATCACACAATTGATTGCCATCTCCCTTCGGCCGAAACTTAACAGGAAGTTAAAATCGGGCGATTCTGTATCGCAATGGAAAACCTGTGAAAAAGGCGAATTTTCAGCCGTTAACCATAGTTTGCGATTCATGCCCATTTTGCGCCGTCTTTTAAGCGGATAGGCGCGCCGGCAACGCAGAATGACAGTCCGGCCTTTTGGGCGTCTGCATGCATCACAACGAAACAGCGTACCCGCGTAAAGAAGGATATCGGCAAATGGCAGCGCTCAACATCGCATTCGAGGCGCCCGACAATGCAGGCGGCATCGCGCCCTCCGGCGCGCGCCCGGTCGATCTGGAACATCTGGCCCGCCAGACGATGGGCGACAAGGCGCTCGGGCTGGAAGTGCTGCAGATGTTCGCGCGGCAGGCCCGCGAGAGCATGCGCGAGCTTGCGGCGGCCGAAGGCGCCGCGCGCGGCGCCGTTGCTCATCGCCTCAAGGGCTCGGCCCAGTCCGTCGGCGCGGGCGGTGTCGCCAGGGCGGCTGCGGCGCTGGAGGAAAATCCGGCCGATGCCATCGCCCTGTCGGCCGTCACCGCCGCCGTGGTCGAGGCGGAAAACTTCATCCTCAAGCTCTGCCGCTGATCGTCGCATCCCGCCGCCCGGGGGCTGGCGCGGCGGGCAAAGCCGATGGCGCGCCCGGACCTGCGCGCGCGCCACGGCGCGCGCGATGTTGACTGAGGAAGGGATTTGTTGGAAACGTCCGCCGAAAACCGGCGGTTCCCGCACCTTCCGCCGGCCAGCCATTCGCCCCTTCGGGCAGCCCTGAGGATCCGGAAGCCATCATGAGCAAACTCACCATCGTCGCCTTCGACGGCACGCGCCACGAACTGGATGTCGCCAACGGCTCCACTGTCATGGAAAATGCCGTGCGCAATTCCGTGCCCGGCATCGAGGCGGAATGCGGCGGCGCCTGCGCCTGTGCGACCTGTCATGTCTATGTCGACGACGCCTGGAGCGCCACCGTCGGCCCGCCAGAGGCGATGGAAGAGGACATGCTGGACTTCGCCTACGACGTCCGCCCCACCTCGCGCCTGTCCTGTCAGATCAAGATGTCGGATGCGCTCGACGGGCTCGTGGTGCACGTGCCGGAACGCCAGGCCTGACATCACCCCAACGGAGCGTGACATGGACGCCGGAGCCGATACCGATGTGGTCGTGATCGGCGCCGGGCCTGTCGCGCTGTTCTCTGTCTTCCAGCTCGGCCTCTACGGGCTGAAATGCACGCTCGTCGACAGCCTCGACCGCGCGGGCGGCCAATGCGCCGTGCTCTATCCCGACAAGCCGATCTACGACGTGCCGGGATTCCCGAAGATCGACGGGCTGGACCTGACCGCCCGGTTGCTCGAGCAGATCGCTCCGTTTTCTCCCGTCTTCCGTCTCGGCTCCACCGCGACCGGCTTCGCCCAGCAACCGGACGGGCGCTTCAAGGTGACCTTGTCCCAAGGCGAGCAGCTCGGCGCCAGCGTGGTCGTCCTTGCAACGGGGCTTGGAACCTTCGTGCCGGGCGAAGGCGAGGCCACGCTCGCGGTCGGCCCCGCCGCGGGCTGGCTGCTCGACCGCACGAAAGACGCCTTCATCGTCGATCCCGAACGGTTCCAGACCTCGCAGCCCGGCGTCTTCGCCATCGGCGATGCCTGCCATTATCCCGGCAAGCTGCGGCTGATCCTGTCCGGTTTCCACGAGGCGGCGTTGATGACGCAGGCCATCCGCCGCATCTCGTTTCCCGGCGGGCGGACGACGCTCGAATATACGACCTCTTCTTCACGCCTGAAGAAGAAAATCGAAGGCGCACTGTCTTCTCAAGAATAGAAGGGCAAAAAAAGCCTCGCCGGTCGTTGAAGACGAGCGAGGCCAGGAGGGCGCATCGCAGACAGGAGAGGGAGGAGACACCTGCTGCTTCGATTGGGACGCGCCAGGAGAACCTGTTACAGATTGCTTCATGCAACTTCGGGAAGGAAAAATCGTCTTCCCATTCACTGTTGAAATGAAATTACGATGATTTGCGAATTTGCGCTATCGCTAGAATTCACCAGTTATTTTACGTATGCGGCACCGGCCGGCGCTTGATCCGGTCCGAATCCATTAAAGGATTGTCAGGAAATACATGCCTTGCCGCGCGTCTTACTCGGCGCGGTCCTTGAGCCGGTGCACCAGCAGGCGCATCATGCGGTCGTTGAAGTTCTTGGATTCGATGCGGTCGAAGCGCGCCTGGTCGGCATCGTGCTTTGCCACCGCATCGGCGGTCGCCCGGTCGACGCGCGCCTGCATGCGCTCGCAATCGGCTTCGGGGCGCAGGCGCTTCAGCGTGCGCTCCAGGTCGCGGGCGTGGTTGCGCGCGATTTCCGCGTGGCGCTCCTCATGCCGCTTGATGTCGCTCGACAGCGTATCCCAGATGAGGGCGAGGGAGGCCGTGGCGCGCTTGCGGTTCTTCCAGCGCGGCAGGATGATCTGGGTGGAAAGCGTCACCTTCGCCTCGCCGACGGCGCAGCGGCTGCCGTGGCGCATATAGGTCACCGAGCCGCCCCACTTGATGCGCGTGGCGCCCGGATGGCGCGAACCGCTGTGCTTCATCATGGGGCCGCGCTTCGACAGTTCCTCGTCCAGTTCCGCCGCCGTGCGGCCGCCGACGGAGAAATAGGAGAATGTCTTGGAGGTGATCGTCTCGGCACGGGCCGGCTGGACGGCAAGGGCGGCGAGGGCGGCAAGGGCCATCAGGCGAGCGATGGTCGTCATCTATTCGGCATTCCTTTCGCCATCGGGTTTGCCCGATGGTGTGCCGGCCGAAGGGGCCGGTTGAACTTCCCTTAAGCTTGGGGCATAGGCTCGGCGAGCGCAACACCCTATCCGGGGCACTGGTTAATCGCGGGAGGAAACCGCCATGTTCTCACCGTTCGATCCCTTCCGCTGGGCGCTTGCCCACGGCCGGCATCTGGAGCTCGGTCCACGCGGCATCCTGATGGCGATCGTCAACGTGACGCCCGATTCCTTTTCCGACGGCGGCCGCTTCGACAGCGCTGACGCGGCGGTGGCAGAGGCGATCCTCTGTCTGGAGCAGGGCGCCGAGATCGTCGATATCGGCGGGGAATCGACGCGGCCGGGGGCCGCCCCCGTGAGCGCCGCCGAAGAGCAGGATCGTATCCTTCCCGTCATCGAGGCGCTTGCCGGCACGACCGGGGCCATCATCTCCGTCGATACCTATCGCGCGGAGACGGCGCGGCTTGCCGTTGCCGCCGGCGCGCATATCATCAACGACGTGCATGGCCTGCAGCGCGAGCCGGACATCGCCCGTGTGGCGGCGGAAACGGGGGCGGGGCTCTGCATCATGCATACCGGCCGCGACCGCGAGAAACGGCCGGACGTCGTCGAGGACCAGTATCTCTTTCTCGGCCGTTCTCTGGAAATCGCCCGTGAGGCCGGTGTCGCGCGCGAGGCCATGGTGCTCGATCCCGGCTTCGGCTTTGCCAAGGACACGGACGAAAACCTCGAACTCATGGCGCGCTTCGGCGAACTCTACGGCTTCGAACTGCCCATCCTCGCCGGCACCTCGCGCAAGCGGTTCGTCGGGGCGGTGACAGGCCGGGAGGCGGCGGACCGCGACGTCGGTACGGGCGCGACGACGGCGCTGCTGCGTGTCGCCGGGGCGGCCGTCTTCCGGGTGCACGATGTCGCAATCAACAGGGATGCGCTTGCCATCGCGGATGCTATGCTCGCGGCGGGGCGCACGGTGAAGGCGCGCGAAGCGCGCGCCTGACAGCCAGCCAGACAGGAACAGATGATGACCACCACCTACACGATCACGCTAAAGAACTGCGCCTTCTTCGCCCGCCACGGCCTGCACGATGCCGAGGAGTTCCTGGGGCAGCGCTTTTTCGTCGATGCGGAACTCGACGTGCGGCCGCTGCGCCCGCTGTCCGACGATTCCATCGATTCGACCGTCGACTACGGCGTCGCCTTCCAGGAGATCGAGAAGATCGTCACCGGCCAGCGCCGTTATCTCATCGAGGCGCTGGCGCAGGAGATCGCCACTGTGCTTTGCGCCCGCTTCCCGCAGATTTTCCGCGCCCGCATTACCGTTCGCAAGCCGAATGCACCGGTGCCCGGCGTCTTGGATTATGTCCAGGTGACGATCGATCATGCCGTCTGAGCCTTTTCGCCGGGCAACGCTCGGTCTCGGCGGCAATATCGGCGATCCCGTGCGCTCCATGGCCGATGCCTTGCAGGCGCTTGACGCGCGGGTGGACTGCCGGGTCCTCGCCGTGTCGCGGCTCTACCGTACGCCGCCATGGGGCAAGACGGATCAGGACTGGTTCTTCAATGCCTGTGCCTTGATCGAGACCACGCTTGCCCCCGAAGCGCTGCTCGATACCTGTCTCGGCATCGAGCGGGAGATGAAGCGCGAGCGCAAGGAGCGCTGGGGGCCGCGCACCATCGATATCGACGTTCTGACCTATGAGGGTGTGGAGCAGGCCGGCGGCCGGCTGGAACTGCCGCATCCGCGCATGACGGGCCGCGGTTTCGTGCTGATGCCGCTTGCCGATGTGGCGCCTGACATGGACGTAGAGGGGCGCACCGTCGAGGCCTGGCTTGGCGATGCGGACATTGCGGGCATCGAGCCGGCGAGCGCCGGCTCCGACTGGTGGCAGGTTACTTGATCGAACCGACGGCGATGTCGTCGAGATTGCGGTCGAGCGACAGGCCGATGACCGGCACCATCTTGTTCTCGACCTTCACCGAAATGGTGATGTTCATCTTGTTGTCGCCTTCCAGGCGCGCGATCATCGCGCCGTTCAGCCGCTGGCGGTTGATGCCGACGACGACCTTGTTGCCGGCGACCTGACCCGAGGTGATGTCGAGACCCTTGCCGGCCGCGCCGTCGAGGAACTTGCCCTTGTAGGTGCCGCCCGCCTTGGTGATCAGCGCGGACATCGGCTGCTTGAAGACGCCGACGCGGCAGAAGCCGTCGAGCTGGATGCCGGCATCCTTGGCGACGGCGGTGTCACCCGTCAGGTCGCAGTTGAACTTGGTGCCCTTGTACTTGCCGGCGACGATTTCGCCCTTGCCCTGCCAGTTGCCCGAGACCTGGTCGAAGAAGGCCCTGTCGCGCGAGCCGGCGGCGGCCGGGACGGCGAAGGTGGTGGCTGCGAGGATGGCCGCTGCGGAGGCGCGGGCGATCAAAGAGGTGCGCGGGTACATGAACGATCCTTGATGGGCGACGGCCATTCGGCCTGCTTTGGTGCGATGAGATTTGCGCGAAAATGGTTAATGGACGGTTTCCTGCCGTCCTGCTCTCGATCATTTGCCGGGATCGTCGCCCCGGAAAACCGGGGTGTTGCCTTGCGGTCACGCCTCGTCGCGGCGGCCGCCTGCGTTGCCCGGCGTCAGGTCGCCGATGAAATCGCCGATGCCGGGGCGCTTGAGCGCGCGGAAGGGCATCGGGCGGCAGAGATCCATGGCGGCGATGCCGATTCGCGCCGTCATCAGTCCGTTGATGACGCCTTCGCCGAGCCGGGCGGAGAGTTTCGAGGCAAGGCCATGGCCGAGCACCTGCTGCACGAGGCTGTCGCCCATGGCGATGGAGCCGGTGACGGCGAGGTGGGCGATGACATCGCGCATCAGCCGCACCATGCCGATCTTGCCGGGCCGCCCGCCGTAGAGCTCGGCCATGGCGCGCACCAGCCGGCTGCTCTCGTAGACGACATAGCCGAGATCGACCAGGGCGCGCGGGCTGACGGCCGTGACGATCGAGACCCGCTTGGCGGCGCCGAGGATCAGCGCGCGTGCCTCGCGGTCGAGCGGCGCCATCAGTTCCCGTTCGGCGAGATCGATGAGATGGGCGGCGTCGATGATCTCGCCCTCCGTTTCGGCGAGCCGCGCCCGGCCGCGGGCCGTCTGCGGGCGGGCGGCAAGGAGATGCACGAGGCGGGCGACGATGGCGCGGCCGACCGAGGGCGTCGGCGAGGATGCGGCCTCGGTGACGTCCTGCTTGAGGTCCTGCACGGCGGCGAGATGGCGCAGGCCGACGAGTTCGCGCAGCACGACACCCAGAAGGGCTGCGGCGGCGATGGCGGCGGCGGCAATCGCGAGATAGCCGAGCCAGTCGTTGCGGCTGAAGAGATCGCGGATCAGCGCATCGACCCACAGGCCGATGGCAAGCGAGAGGAGAAGGCCGAGCGCGCCGAAGGCGATGCGGCCGAGCGTGAGGCGGCGCGGGCGGGGCGCCGCGACGGCCGGAACGAGATCCGGCAGGTCGGCGGTGGTGGCGATGAACGGGTCTTCCGCATCCGGCGTCAAGCGCACAGCCTCGTCGAAGGCGGCGGGGGCGCGGGGCGTGCCGCGCGCGGGGTCCTTCGCCGCGGCATCGTCCGGCAGGGAAAAGGCGGCGGGCTTGCGCGGGCGATCGTTCATGCGAGCCGGTCTCCGATGAGATATTGCAGCGCGCGGTCCAGCCTGATGTGCGGCACGGAAAGTTTCAGGCCGCCGCCCGTCTCCTCGATATGCGGCGGGCGGAAGCGCACGAAGTTCAGCAGCGGCGGGGCGTCGCCCTCAGAATGTGATTCAAGCGCCTCGAAAAGTGAATCCGGATTCTTCGGCAAGTCCCCGGGAAATATGGCTGTTTTCCGTTCGCCGTCGAAGGTCTCGCCATTGATCGTCTCGCCTGCCATCGGCACGCCGACGATGACGGGCAGGTCTTCGCCGCCATGCTTGACGGTCGCCTCGCGGGTGGCTCGCACGGAGGCGAGCGCCATGACCTCGATGCCGGCGCCGCTCATGCCGATGCGCTCGACGGCGCGTTCGACCAGCCGGCGCGTGATGGCCTCCAGCCGCGGGTGGCTTTCGTGATGCAGGTGGTCGGCCTTGGTGGCGGCGATGACGATGCGGTCGATACGGCGCGTGACGAAGGAGGACAGGAAGCTGTTCGTGCCGGCGCGGAAGCAGTCGAGCACATCGCCGAGGGCGCGTTCGAGATCGTGCACGGCCTCCGCGCCGCGATTGATCGCCTGCAGCGCGTCGATGAGCACGATCTGCCGGTCGAGCCGGGCGAAGTGCTCGCGGAAGAAGGGCCGCACCACATGGGTCTTGTAGGCCTCGTAGCGGCGCTCCATCATGGCCTGCAGCGAGCCCTTGGCCGGCGCGCCGGTGGCAAGGTTCGGCAGCGGCGCGAAGGTGAGCGCGGGCGAGCCTTCGAGATCACCCGGCATCAGGAACCGGCCGGGCGGCAGGGTGGAGAGCGAGCGCTCGTCGGACTTGCATGCCTTCAGATAGGCGGTGAAGGCTTCGGCGAGCGACCGGGCGGTCGCTTCTTCCGCATGGGCCGAGGGATCGACGGTGTTGGAAAGGGCCAGCCAGTCGCGGGCAAGCTCGGCGCGGATGCCGTTCTGCGCCAGCGCGACGGTATTTTCGCTGAAGGTGCGGAAATCCTGCGCCAGCAGCGGCAGGTCGAGCAGCCATTCGCCGGGATAGTCGACGATGTCGATGGAGAGTTTTCCCGGTGAGAACAGGCGGCCCCAGCCGGAAGCGCTTTCATAGTCGAGTGTGATGCGCAATTGCGAGATGGCGCGTGTCGAATCCGGCCAGACACGGTCGGCGACGAGCGCGCGGATATGGTCCTCGTACTGGAAGCGCGGCACGGCGTCGTCCGGCTGCGGCTCCAGACGGATCTTCGAGACGCGGCCGGAGCGGCCCGCCTCGAACAGCGGCAGGCGGCCGCCGTTCAGGAGATTGTGCACCAGGGAGGAGATGAAGACCGTCTTGCCGGCGCGCGAAAGGCCCGTCACGCCGAGGCGGATCGACGGATTGACGAGATTGGTGGCGCGGCCGGTCAGCGCGTCGAGCGCGAGCAGGGCTTCGTCGGTGAAAGTGGTCAGGCTAGGCGGCAAGGTCTCTTTCCAGCATCGGACGCGATATAGGAAACGAAATCCGGCGGGAAAAGAGGCGTCGCCGTCTCTTTCACCGCGCGGGGCGCGGCGTCATGAAGCCGGCAAGGCAGGCGCCGCCATAATCCTCGGCCGTCGGGCGGGTGTCGAAATCGAGGACGGCGAGCCCCGCCGTCGGATAGCCGAAGGGGGCGGCCGCCCCCGCGATCTCCTTGCCGACGAGGAGGTGCAGGAATTCCTCGATCATCGGATTGTGGCCGACGATCATTACCGAGGTTTCCTGCCGCTCCGCGAAGGCGAGTTCGGCATAGGTGTCGACCGTGCCGGAATAGAGCGAATCGACGTAGTCGATCGACAGTTCCTCGCTCACCGTGCGGTGGAAGGGTTCGGCCGTCTGGCGGCAGCGCATGGCTGTGGAAGCGATGATGAGGGCCGGTCTGTAGCCCTGGTCGGCCGCTTCCTCGGCGACCACTTCGGCTTCGGCGAAGCCGTCGTCGTCGAGCGTGCGGTCGAAATCCGACTGGCCGGGCTGCGCCCAGGCGGCGCGGGCGTGGCGAAGGAGATAGAGCCGGAAGGCCGGCGTGCCGAAAGATGCCAAGTCTGTCCTCCATCCGCCCGCGGGCGATCATTCGCACCGCGTCCAGACTTCATGTCTTTCCTGAGGGGAAAGATCAACCGGTTTTGCGAAGCACCGGGTTCACGATCGTGTCGGACGTCGCCTGATAGGCGAGGGTGTCTTCCAGCTTCTGCGGACGGGCGAAGTAGTAGCCCTGCATGATCCGGCAGCCGAGGCTTCTGAGCACCGTCACCTGCTCCGCCGTCTCCATGCCCTCGACCACACAGACGCAGCCGATATTGCGCGACAGGTCCACGATGGTCTTGACGATGCTGCGGCTGCGATCGTTCGTGGCGATGTCGACGATGAAGCCGCGATCGATCTTGATCTTGCTGAGCGGCAGCTTGTGCACGTAGCTGAGGCTGGAATGGCCCGTGCCGAAATCGTCGAGCGCGATGCCGACGCCGCGCTGGGTGAAGCGCTTGAGGTTTTCCGCGGCGAGCGTGAAGTTGCGCAGGACCGCCGTTTCCGTCACTTCGATGTCCAGCCGTTCCGGGGCGACGCCGCTTTGCGCGATGATGTCCAGCAGCGTGTCGACGGTCTTGTTGGACGTGATGTCCCGCGTCGAAAGATTGATGGAAAGGCGGATATGGTCCGGCCAGGTCGTCGCGGCCGAAAGGGCCTTGCGCAGCACGACTTCCGTGAGGGGGCCGATGATGCCGGCGCGTTCGGCGGCGCGGATGAAGATGCCGGGCGGTACGGGACCGAGCGTCGGGCTTTCCCAGCGGGCAAGCGCCTCATAGGCGGAAATGCCGTTGGTGTCGGCGTCGACCATCGGTTGGAAGACGAGGTATATTTCCTGTTCCAGGTCGGCGGCGCGCAGCGCCTGCTCGATCCGCCCCTGCTCGTTGATCTCGGCCTCGTGCTCGGCGGAGAAGACGACGGTTGTGCCGCGAAAATTCTGCTTGGCGAGATAAAGCGCGAAGTCGGCGCGGTCGAAGAGGCGGTCGGCCGTGGCGCCGGCCTCGCCGAGAATGGCGATGCCGAGCGAGCCGGAGACGCGGGCCGTCTGACCGCTGAAGACATAGGGCTCCTGAAGCGCGGCGCAGATATCGTCGCCGAGCGCGTGCAGCCGGTCCGCGGAGATCGCCCCCTCGAAGACGAGGCCGAATTCGTCGCCGCCGAGGCGAGCCGGGAACAGGCCGTGATCCGCGAAAGCCGAGAGCCGTTCACCGACCTCCACGAGCAGCTTGTCGCCGATGCTGTGGCCGAAGGTGTCGTTGACCGGCTTGAAGCCGTCGAGGTCGATCAGGCCGAGGGCGAGGCCGGTTCCCTTCGCCTCCGCTTCGGCGATCCGCCGCTCCAGTTCGGCGCGGAACTGGCGGCGGTTCGGCAGGTTGGTCAGGCTGTCGAGATTGGCGAGCCGGTGGTTCTCATCACTCAGCCGCTGGGTTTCCTCCTGCCGCTCCGTCAGTTCCGTCTGGGATTGGATGAGGGCGCGAAAATCGCGGTAGTAGGTCAGGAGGATGAAGACCATGGCGACGGTGACGAGCGCGACGTTGAGCGCCAGCGCCGTGAAGACCGGATTGCCCGACGTGGCGAAGAAGACCGTGAAGGGGCCGAGCACGATGCCCGTCAGGGTGAGGGCCGCCGCGCGCAGATGCATCAGGCAGAAAATGCAGCCGATCACTGTATTGGCGATGTAGAAGGCGACGTGGGACTGCTGGTAGGCGTCGCCATAGGGAAAGATGCTGAGCGCCCACGCGCAGAAGCCCGCGCCGAGCAGCGCCGTCAGCCGGTGTGTGGCCCGCAGCCGCTCCACCGCTTCCTCCCGCGCGTAGCGCTTGTGGCGGCTGAACCACCAGTGCACGAGCCGGACCAGGCTCACGACATAGAGCGCGCCGGGAATATAGAGCGTGAGAAGGGCGGGGGCGGCGTTGAAATGCGTGACCGTCAGGGCGACCGTATTCGTCACCAGCATGAAGTAGAGCAGCGGCACCTGTTTGGTGAAGGCCGCAAGCTGCGCCTCGACGAGTGCTTCGTTGTCGGCTTCGATGGAAAGAATAGCCCTGATCTGGCTGAACATGAAATACGTGCTCCCGGCTCCCGGGGGAAGAAAAGCACGAGTTGCTAAAATAAATCTGAATCCGCTTTTCCGACAGCCTGGCGAAAGAAAAACGCGCCATCATGCGTTTATAGATGTGGAGTGTTTTGCCCAGATTCAGGGCAGGCATTCGTCGGCTGGCAGGTGCCGCCTGGCGCAATTTCGGCGGGCATTTTGCCATCCCCTTGTAATCTTGATGAAATATTAGTCTGGCATGGTCTAAAATAAAGGCACGCGCCAAAACCGTGGGTAGGTTCCGTCAGGCTTGAATCGCGTTACCCGTGGGGATATACAGCGCGCCTTGAGATGTTCTTCAGGAGAATCGCGTTGAGTGAGAAGATCGATCTTAGCAATTTCGTCCTCGATGAGGGCGAAGAATTCATGAATGTAAACCAGCGGGCTTACTTTCGAGCGAAGCTGAACGCCTGGAAAAACGACATCCTGCGCGAAGCGCGCGAAACCCTCGATCATCTGGCGGAAGAAAGCGCCAATCACCCGGACCTCGCGGACCGGGCATCCTCCGAAACCGACCGTGCCATCGAACTTCGCGCTCGCGACCGCCAGCGCAAGTTGATCTCCAAGATCGATGCGGCGCTCCAGCGCCTCGACGAAGGCACCTACGGCTATTGCGAGGAAACCGGCGAACCGATCGGCCTCAAGCGTCTCGACGCTCGTCCGATTGCTACGCTGTCGATCGAGGCGCAGGAGCGCCATGAGCGTCGGGAAAAGGTGTATCGCGACGAGTAAACGTTTCTTGCGGATCTGAGGAGATCCGCTGGATGCGGCGACGAGGATCGAACACCGGACTTGTCCGGTGCCGGTGGTTGTTGAGACTGCCGGTGTCGGGAAGCCCGAGATGTCAAAGCCGCTGGGAACACGTCGTTCCCGGCGGCTTTCTCTTTTGGAAGGATGACTGGCGAGAAGGATGAGGAGCGCCTTTCGGGCGGCAATGTCGCGGCGTCGGCGACGCGTCGGCAAGACCGTGCGCAAGCCAGCGACCGTCGCTTCTCCCATTCATGCCTTCATCGGCTACCTTCACGCCGCGGGTGTTTCGCAGGTGCCGGCATCGCGCGGTGTCTTCGCGACAGCGAGCGCCGGGTCTTCATCTATTGGGACGGGTGGGGCCGGGATCGCGTCTCTGGGATCTCGCCTATGCGCTGCGGGCCGTTGTGCCGTTGAAGGCGGAAGAGATCTGGCGCACGCTTCGTCAGCGGAAAAGCTCCAGCCTCTATGTCATGCCGGGTAATGCTCTGGTCAGGCCTTGCGGTTTGCGGCGATTTCGCCGAGCAGGCGGGCCATTTCCGCTTCCGTCTCCTCACGGCTCTTGGCGACGGGCTGGGCCTGTCCGGTCGTTGCAACCGTCTGTGCCGCGGTCTGCGTGGGATTGGCAATCGGCTGCACGGCGGGGCGCGCCACGCCTGCGGCGGCGGCGTTGTTCGCCATTTCCGCTTCGAGGATACGTTCGAACTCGCTGACCAGCGCGGCATTGTCGGCAACACCGGCAACGGGACCGGCAACAGAGCCGCCAACCGGGCCGGAAACGGAGGCAGAAACGGGCTTGCCGACCGTCGCGGTCATGACGGGCCGCTGGACGGCCTGGCTGGTGGTGGCCTGCGCCGTTGCGGCGGTCTGAGGCGACAGCACCCGCTGGCGGTTCTGTTCCAGCATGTCCTCGACGCGGCGCTCGGGCACGCGCTGTTCGCCGCCCGTCTGCGGCAAGGCCTGGATTGCGGTTACGGGCTGGGTGACCGTGCGGGCCGGCACGGGGCGGGCAGCTGTATCCTCGTTCTCATAGAGAACCTTGCCCATGGCGGAGACGCCGTCGGCGGCGGCGGCCGGGCGGCGTTCGGTGGCGGTCGTGGTGGCGGCAGCAGCCGTGCGAGTGACGACCGGCGTTTCGACCGTCCGCACCGGCGTTTCCTGCAGCACGGGCGCGGGTTCGGCCCGCTCGGTCTTCTGGACCGGCTTTTCCACCGGCTGGGCGCTCTCGGCCGGAGCCGTGACGATGCGCGATTCGATGACGATATCCGTCGGGCCGCCGATCATGACGAGATGTTCGACGTCATCGCGGCGCAGGAGCACGAGGCGGCGGCGGGTGTCGATGGCGGCAGCATCCAGCACGGCGAGGCGCGGGGTGCGGTTGCGCCCGCCACGAATGAAGGGAGAGGACGGACGACCCCGGATGATCCAGAGCACCAGCGCAAGGCAGAGCAGACCCAACAATACCACCGCCGCGGCGATGATGAATTTCGTGCCGTTCTCTGCGAGGATCTCCTGGAACATGGCGTCGGTCACTCCTGTCGGCCCGTGGCCGCTTCATCCTGTTGGCAGCATTTGAAGGCTTTTTGCAGGCTCCTACAAGCGCATCCAGCTTGTTGTCCAGCGCTGCTTGCCATCCAAGGCATTGCCCATTTAGCGCGCAAGAGGGAAAATGCGACAGCCCGGCCGGGAATATTCCCTGTGAATTCGCGGCTTTGCTTCCCCTCGGCGGCTTTTTGCGCTTCCCTCTGACGGATAAACATGATTCTGGCATCGGAACCGGGCGACGCGCGACGACGTACGGCTGTTGCAGACGAGGGATTGATGACGATGAAGCGGCCTGGCGAGGACAATCTGCCGATCGTGGACCGCGGCGTGCGGCCGGCGGTGGCGCTCCGCGTCGTGCTGCTCGCCATCGTGCTCGCGGCCTCGGCCGGGGCCTTCATCTTTTTCAAGAACCAGCTCGACAATGAAATCGTGCTCGGCGTGCTCGGCGTTCTCGCCATGGCCGGCATCTTCTTCGTCGTTTCCGCGCTGATCGGCTTCATCGAGATCATGCCGCAGGCCGCGGGTTCGGACCCGCTGGCGCGCTCCTTTCTCGACTCGCATCCCGACGGCACCGTCGTCACCGACCGCAAGGGCCGCATCGTCTATGCCAATGCCGCCTATGGCGCGCTGACCGGCGCCAAGGGCGATGCCGAAGTCCAGACGCTGGAAACGCTGCTGTCGCGCAACCGCGACGCCACCGAAGCCGTCTACCGCCTGACGAACGGCCTGCATGAGGGCAAGGAAGGCGCCGAGGAGTTCCGGGTCCAGAAAGCGCTCAACCCGACGGCCGCCGCCGGTTCCGGCGCGCACTGGTATCGCCTGAAGGCCCGCGTGCTGCCGAGCCGCGAGAAGGACAAGCAGCCGCTCTATATCTGGCAGATTTCCGACATCACCTCCGAGCGGGACGACCAGGAGCGCTTCTTCAAGGAATTGCAGAATGCCATCGACTATCTCGACCATGCGCCGGCCGGCTTCTTCTCCGCCGGCCGCAAGGGCGAGATCGTCTATCTCAATGCGACGCTCGCCGAATGGCTCGGCATCGACCTCACCAAGTTCCAGCCGGGCTCGCTGACGGTCGCCGACGTGGTGGCCGGCGAGGGGCTTGCGCTGATCCAGTCCGTGCAGGCCGAACCCGGCCTCAAGCGCACGGAAACGCTGGATCTCGACCTGCGCAAGACGAACGGCCAGAGCCTGCCGGTGCGCATCGTGCACCGCGTTTCCTCGATGCGCGACGGCGCGCCCGGCGAGAGCCGCACCATCGTTCTTGCGCGCGAGGAGGGCCGGGAGAGCGACCAGTCCGCCTCCATCGCCTCGATGCGTTTCACGCGCTTCTTCAACAATACGCCGATGGCCATCGCCTCCGTCGACGGCGACGGTCGCATCCTGCGCACCAATGCGCCGTTCCTGAAGCTGTTCTCCGGCGTCGTCTCGCGCGACGATATCGACCGCGGCGCCAAGCTGGAAACCATCGTGCGCGAGACGGATCGGCTGCGCCTGCAGTCGGCGCTCGACGCGGCCAAGGACCGGCAAGGGGATATCCCGCCGCTCGATTCGCTGCATCCGGGCGACGACGGCCGCCATTTCCGCTTCTATGTGAACGCCGTCATCGACCAGAGCGACGAGGCGCCGGAAGAGGCGGCCATCGTCTATGCCGTCGAGATCACCGAGCAGAAGGCGCTCGAGACGCAGATGGCGCAGACACAGAAGATGAATGCGGTCGGCACGCTTGCCGGCGGCATCGCGCACGACTTCAACAACGTGCTGACGGCGATCCTGCTGTCCTCCGACCACCTGCTGCTCTCCGCGCGCCCGTCCGATGCGAGCTTCGCCGATCTCATGGAGATCAAGCGCAACGCCAATCGCGCGGCCGTTCTGGTGCGTCAGTTGCTCGCCTTCTCGCGCAAGCAGACCATGCGTCCGACCGTGCTCAACCTCACCGACGTCATCGGCGACCTGCGCATGCTCGTCGACCGCATGACGGGCACGAATGTGAAGATCGACGTCGACTACGGCCGGGATCTCTGGCCGGTGAAGACCGACCTCGGCCAGTTCGAGCAGGTGCTGATCAATCTGGCCGTCAACGCGCGCGACGCCATGCCGGAAGGCGGCACGATCACCTTCCGCACCCGCAATGTCGAGGCGGAGGAGGCTGCGGCGCGCAACCTTCGCGACCTGCCGGCCGGCGACTATGTGGAAGTCGAGGTTTGCGACCAGGGCACCGGCATTCCGCCCGAGATCATCGACAAGATCTTCGAGCCCTTCTTCACCACCAAGGAAGTCGGCAAGGGCACCGGCCTCGGCCTTTCCATGGTCTACGGCATCGTCAAGCAGTCCGGCGGCTATATCTACCTCGATTCCGAAGTCGGCAAGGGCACGACCTTCCGCATCCTCATGCCGCGCCATATCGAGGAAGTGGTGCCGGTGGAAGCCGGGGCCACCGCTCAGGCCGCCGGCGAGCAGCAGCCCGTCGCCGTCGCGCAGGTGGCGGAAAAGGAACCGCGCGACCTGACGGGCGGTTCGGCCGTGGTTCTGCTCGTCGAGGACGAGGAGGCCGTGCGCCGCGGCGGCAAGCGCATGCTGGAAACGCGTGGCTACACCGTGCACGAGGCCGGCTCCGGCGTCGAGGCGCTCGACATCATGGAAGAGCTGAACGGCGCGGTCGACATCGTTGTCTCCGACGTCGTGATGCCGGAAATGGACGGCCCGTCGCTGCTGCGCGAGCTGCGCAAGACCTATCCGGACATGAAGTTCATCTTCGTCTCCGGTTATGCCGAGGATGCCTTCGCCCGCAACCTGCCCGCCGACGCCAAGTTCGGTTTCCTGCCGAAGCCGTTCTCGCTGAAGCAGCTTGCCGAAGCCGTGCGGGAAATGCTGGACGCGTGAGGCCGTCAGCCCGTGGCCATGCCACGGCGCGATACGCAGACCAGATCTTTTGTAAATCCGCGAGCAGGGCGCTTTTTACCCGCAATGACACGACGTTCCAGACGGCCGGCCTGACGGCCCTGGCCTCATCCCCCGCTCGGTGAGCCCGGAGGGGAAAGCGGCCGACAGTCGCCGGCCGCTTCGTTCGTTCAGCCCACCATCGCGACGGCGATTTCCGCCGCGAGCCGTGCATTGTTTTCCACCAGCGCGATATTCGTCTTCAGGCTGCGGCCGTCCGTCAGGTGGAAGAGATTGTCGAGCAGGTAAGGCGTCACGGCCTTGCCGGTGATCTCGTCCCGGTCGGCATTGTCGATGGCGCGGGCAATATAGATTTCCATTTCCTCGCGCGCGATCTCGTCGGCCTTCGGCACGGGGTTGGCGATCAGCATGCCGCCGTCGATGCCGAGCTGGTCGCGCACCTTCTGGAAGTTGGCGATGGCGGCCGGGCTGTTCAGCGTCAGCGGGCTCTTCAGGCCCGAATCGCGCGACCAGAAGGCCGGGAACACGGGGCTGTCATAGGTCACGACCGGCACGCCGCGCGTTTCCAGCACTTCCAGCGTCTTCGGAATGTCGAGGATCGCCTTGGCGCCGGCGCAGATGACGATGACGCCCGTGCGGGCCAGTTCGTCGAGGTCTGCGGAAATGTCGAAGGTCTGCTCGGCGCCGCGGTGCACGCCGCCGATGCCGCCGGTGGCGAAGACCTTGATGCCGGCGCGGGCGGCGCCGATCATCGTCGCTGCGACCGTGGTGGCGCCCGTGCGGCGCTCGGCGATGGCGAAGGCGAGATCGGCACGCGAGACCTTCATCGCCCCTTCCGTCTTGGCGAGGGCTTCGAGTTCCGCCTCTTCGAGGCCGATATGCAGCACGCCGTCGATGACCGCGATGGTCGCCGGCACGGCGCCCTGTTCGCGGATGATGCGCTCGACGCTGCGCGCCATGTTCAGGTTGCCCGGATAGGGCATGCCGTGCGTGATGATCGTCGATTCGAGGGCGACGATGGGAGCGCCACGCTCCTTGGCGGCGGCGACTTCGGCCGAGTATCGCATGGGCAGGAGAGGGGAAGCGGGTCTGGTCATGCTGGTTCCTTGGAGTGTCCTGGGAGGAGACGTGCTCGGAATTTTGAGCAAAAAAGTCTCATGACAGGATTTCGGCCTCCGGCACAAGCGAAAGTGCATTAGCCAGAGCCGCCTGCGACATTTCTTCGGCGACGGCCAGCGGCGAGCGCACGGTGATCGCCGCGGCCGCCACGCCATGGCGCAGCGCCTCGCCGATGGTGCTGCCGCCCGTCCAGGCGCTGAGAAAACCGGAGGCGAGCGAATCGCCCGCGCCGGTGACATCACCGAGCGCCGGAATGTCCGGTGGGATGACGAGCGCCGCGCGTTTTTCGTCGAATGCGATCACACCCTTTCCGCCACGCGTCACGACACCGGCCGAAAGCCCGATCGCGCGCAGCGCCTTCGGCCAGTCGGTCGGATTGTCAGGGGCTTCGCCCGTCAGCGCGCGCGCTTCGGCCTCGTTCATGAAGAGAAAAGCGAGGGCGGAGAGGCTTTCGCGAAAGCGCACGACCTTTGCCGGCGAAATGGCGATGCCGGCGATCGGAACGCCGCGGGTTCCGGCGGCCGCGGTCGTCGCCGCGAGGGTCTCGGCGGGCAGGTTCGCGTCCGTCAGGATCAGGCCGGCGGCGCTCATGGCCTCGCGCATCGCCCGCTGCTGCAGGCGGCGCGGCGAGAACAGCCGGTAGAGGTCCATGTCGGCGAGCGCGATGACGAGATTGCCGTCGCGCTCGATGATCGCCGTATAGCTCGGCGTCGCCCGGTCGAGGAAGGTGAAAGGCGTGTCCTCGATGCCTGCCGCGTCCGCCGCCGCCGCCACGATGTCACCGTCGGCATCGCCGCCGCGCGGCGAAACGAGCCGCACCCGATGGCCGAGCCGCGCCAGGTTGCGCGCCGCGTTGAACGCGCCGCCGCCCGCTTCCACGAACCAGGAGCCGGGGTTGCTGGCGCCCGGCGCCGTCTCGCCGGATATGCGTCCGCGCCTGTCCACATGGGCGCCGCCCATCACCAGTATCGTCCTCACGGTCATCGTCTTCCTTCGCATTCCGCCGGCCGATTCGGGCGCGTCGACCCGTCGCGGCGGCGGCTTTGTTCCTGTTTCCGCATGGCTTTTATCCACCTGAAACGAAAATAGAACACGCTCTCGATTCTCAAGGCGATTCAAATGGATGAGCGGGCCTTGCAAAAAGAGAACAAAATGTGTACATAGCTTTCATCGGCGGCTTCGTTGCCTGTCTTGCTTCAATAACCTAAAGGTGGACCAAATGGCACAGAACACTTTGCGGCTCGTAGAGGATAAAACAGTGGATAAAAGCAAGGCACTCGAAGCGGCTCTCTCCCAGATCGAGCGCTCGTTCGGCAAGGGCTCCATCATGAAGCTCGGTGGCAAGGACAGCGTCATCGAGGTCGAGACGGTCTCGACGGGTTCGCTCAGCCTCGACGTGGCGCTTGGTATCGGCGGCCTGCCGAAGGGCCGTATCGTCGAAATCTACGGCCCGGAAAGCTCGGGCAAGACCACGCTGGCGCTGCAGACGATTTCCGAGTGCCAGAAGAAGGGCGGCATCTGCGCCTTCGTCGACGCCGAACATGCGCTCGACCCCATCTACGCCCGCAAGCTCGGCGTCGACCTGGAAAACCTGCTGATCTCGCAGCCCGACACGGGCGAGCAGGCGCTTGAAATCACCGACACGCTGGTCCGCTCCGGCGCCATCGACGTGCTGGTCGTCGACTCGGTCGCAGCGCTTACGCCGCGCGCCGAAATCGAAGGCGAGATGGGCGAAAGCCTGCCGGGTCTTCAGGCCCGCCTGATGAGCCAGGCGCTGCGCAAGCTGACGGCCTCGATCTCCAAGTCGAACTGCATGGTCATCTTCATCAACCAGATCCGCATGAAGATCGGCGTCGTCTACGGCTCGCCCGAAGTGACGACCGGCGGCAACGCGCTGAAGTTCTATGCCTCCGTCCGCCTCGACATCCGCCGCATCGGCGCCGTCAAGGAGCGCGACGAGGTGATCGGCAACCAGACCCGCGTCAAGGTCGTCAAGAACAAGATGGCTCCGCCCTTCAAGCAGGTCGAGTTCGACATCATGTACGGCGAGGGCGTCTCCAAGACGGGCGAACTCATCGACCTCGGCGTCAAGGCCGGCATTGTCGAGAAGTCCGGCGCCTGGTTCTCCTACAACAGCCAGCGCCTCGGTCAGGGCCGCGAGAACGCCAAGACGTTCCTGCGCGACAACCCGGATGTCGCCCGCGAGATCGAGATGACGCTGCGCCAGAATGCCGGCCTGATCGCCGACCGCTTCCTCGAGAACGGCGGTCCGGACCCGAACGATGGCGACGACGGCGAACCCTGATCGCGCCGGCGCCTTGAGCGCCGCCGCGTAAGCGGAACGGGAAAACACCGAAACCGGCCTCTTCTTCGCGAAAGGCCGGTTTTTTGGTGTCTGGACAGGTGCCGAGGCGGGCGATAAAAGCCTTGGGTTCTCGCGCGCGCCCCGGTTTTCGCCATTCCGCAATTCAGGCGGCAGGCGCGTGCAAATTCGACGGAATTCGCGAATGGATGGCTTGAAGAGCCTCCGGGCGGGCACTCCGGCCGGCGGGGCGGTTTCGCCTTTGCCGAAGGTGACATTGGGTGGGTGAGGCGCCGGACTTCGGCGTCGATAATGCTAGGATGAAGGACGCGATATGAGCGGCGTGAATGAGATCCGGTCGACTTTCCTCGACTATTTCCGCAGAAACGGTCACGAGGTCGTGTCGTCCAGCCCGCTCGTGCCGCGCAACGACCCCACCTTGATGTTCACGAATGCCGGCATGGTGCAGTTCAAGAACGTCTTCACCGGCCTGGAATCGCGTCCCTATTCCACCGCGACCACCGCGCAGAAATGCGTGCGCGCCGGCGGCAAGCACAACGACCTCGACAATGTCGGCTACACCGCCCGCCACCACACCTTCTTCGAGATGCTCGGCAACTTCTCCTTCGGCGACTACTTCAAGGAACGCGCCATCGAGCTTGCCTGGAACCTGATCACCAAGGAATTCGGCATCGACAAGAACCGCCTGCTGGTCACCGTCTACCACACCGACGACCAGGCCTTCGACCTGTGGAAGAAGATCGCCGGCTTTAGCGACGATCGCATCATCCGCATCCCGACCAGCGACAATTTCTGGGCGATGGGCGATACCGGCCCGTGCGGCCCCTGTTCGGAGATCTTCTACGACCATGGCGACCATATCTGGGGCGGCCCGCCCGGCTCGCCGGAAGAGGATGGCGACCGCTTCATCGAGATCTGGAATCTCGTCTTCATGCAGTTCGAGCAGTTGACGAAGGAAGAGCGCATCGACCTGCCGCGCCCCTCCATCGACACCGGCATGGGCCTCGAGCGCATCGCCGCGCTGCTTCAGGGCAAACATGACAATTACGACATCGACCTCTTCCGCGCGCTGATCGACGCCTCCGTCGAGGCGACCGGCGTTCCGGCCGAGGGCGAAGCCCGCGCCAGCCACCGCGTCATCGCCGATCACCTGCGCTCTTCCGCCTTCCTGATCGCCGACGGCGTCCTGCCGGCCAAGGACGGCCGCGGCTACGTGCTGCGCCGCATCATGCGCCGCGCCATGCGTCATGCCCAGCTTCTCGGCGCCAAGGACCCGCTGATGTGGAAGCTGCTTCCGACGCTGGTCGGCGAGATGGGCCGCGCCTATCCCGAACTGCAGCGCGCCGAGGCGCTGATCTCCGAGACGCTGAAGCTGGAAGAAACCCGATTCCGCACCACGCTGGAGCGCGGCCTGAACCTGCTCTCCGACGCGACCACCACGCTGCACAAGGGCGATATCCTCGACGGTGAAACGGCCTTCAAGCTTTATGACACCTATGGCTTCCCGCTCGACCTGACGCAGGACGCGCTGCGTGGCCGCGGCATCGGCGTCGACCTCTCGGGCTTCACCGACGCCATGGAACGGCAGAAGGCCGAAGCGCGCGCCCATTGGGCCGGCTCCGGCGAAGCTGCGACGGAAACGGTGTGGTTCGAGCTGCGAGAAAAGCTCGGCGCGACCGAGTTCCTCGGCTACGACACCGAGACCGCCGAGGGCGTCGTCCAGGCGATCGTCCGCGAGGGCAAGACCATCGACGGCGCCAAGGCCGGCGACACCGTCCAGATCGTCGTGAACCAGACACCGTTCTACGGCGAATCCGGTGGCCAGATGGGCGATACTGGCACCATCACGGCGGATAATGCGCGCCTGACGGTGACCGAGACCCAGAAGAAGGGCGACGGCGTCTTCGTGCACAGCGCACTTGTCGCCGAAGGCGAGATCAAGGTCGGCGATGCCGTGGCGCTCACGGTCGATCATGCCCGCCGCTCGCGCCTGCGCGCCAACCACTCGGCCACGCATCTGCTGCACGAGGCGCTGCGCGAGGTGCTCGGCACCCATGTCGCCCAGAAGGGCTCGCTCGTCGCGCCGGAGCGCCTGCGCTTCGACGTTTCGCATCCCAAGCCCATGTCGGCGGAAGAGCTGCGCGTCATCGAGAATATGGCCAACGAGATCATCGTGCAGAATTCGCCCGTCACCACGCGTCTGATGACGGTGGACGATGCTATTGCCGAGGGCGCGATGGCGCTCTTCGGCGAAAAATACGGCGATGAGGTGCGCGTCGTCTCCATGGGCACCGGCCTGCACGGCGCCAAGGCGAACCGGCCGTACTCCGTCGAGCTTTGCGGCGGCACGCATGTGTCCGCGACCGGCGAGATCGGACTGGTGCGCGTCGTCTCGGAAAGCGCCGTCGGCTCGGGCGTGCGCCGCCTCGAAGCCCTGACGGGGGAAGCTGCCCGCGCCTATCTTGCCGAGCAGGACGAGCGCGTGAAGACGCTGGCGACGACCCTCAAGGTCCAGCCGGGCGAGGTGCTGTCCCGCGTCGAGGCGCTGGTCGACGAGCGCCGCAAGCTGGAGCGCGAACTGACGGAAGCCAAGAAGAAGCTGGCGCTGTCGGGCGGTTCCGCCGGCGGCGGCGATGACGGTGCGCGCGACGTCGCGGGCATCAAGTATCTCGGCAAGGTCGTCACCGGCGTCGAGCCGAAGGACCTCAAGAGCCTGGCGGACGAAGGCAAGAAGAGCCTCGGCTCCGGCGTCGTCACCTTCGTCGGCGTTTCGCCCGATGGCAAGGCGAGCGCCGTGGTTGCCGTCACCGACGACCTGACCGGTCGTTTCAGCGCCGTCGATCTGGTGCGCAAGGCATCCGAGGCGCTGGGCGGCAAGGGCGGCGGCGGCCGTCCCGACATGGCGCAGGCCGGCGGCCCCGATGGCGCCAAGGCGGGCGAGGCCATCGAGGCGGTCGCTTCGGCGCTTGCCGGCTGAGGCACGCCTTTCCTGATTGAAGTCAATGCTGCGGCGGGCTCAGGCCCGCCGTTTCGTTTGCGAAGTCTTCAAGGTTTCTGCCTAGCATTCCCGGGCTCGGAGTGCGTATTTTGATTGAAGACATCATCAGCATATCAACCTTGATGATCTGCACTTTCCTGTCGACCCTCGTCGTCGGGATTTTCATGTTCCAGGTCTGGTTCACCGACCGGCGCCATGCGGCGGCCGGCTACTGGTGTCTGTCTATGTGGGTGGGTGCGCTCTGCACCATTTTCGCCGCGCTTCGCCCGATGGGCTATCCGCTGCTGACGGTCGGCCTCAGCAATGCGCTCGCGGCCCTTGGCTATGCCCTCATGTGGGCGGGTTTCCGGGTCTTCGACCGGCGCGCGGTCCATTGGCCGGTGGTGCTGGCCGGGCCTCTTCTCTGGTGCCTTGCCTATCTGTTCTTGCCGCAGGTTTCCGGCGACGTGAACAATCGCATCATTCTCTCCTCCGTCATCATCACGGCCTATTCGCTCTGGATCGGCATCGACATCTGGCGCGGGCGGCGCAGCGAGCCGCTGCCGTCGCGCACCATGTCGGCGATCTTCTTCCTGACGCACGGCGTCATCTATTCCCTGCGCATTCCCATGGCTATCATCGCTCCGGTGCAGCTTGCACATGGGAGCGCCTATTCGCCGTGGTTCGCGCTCTTCTCGCTGGAACTCTTCGCCCATACGATCCTTGCCGCCGTCGCGATGCTGGTGCTCATCAAGGAACGGGGCGAAGCGCTTTACCGGCAACTTTCGCGCACCGACACGCTGACGGGCATCGCCAATCGCGGCTCCTTCCTCGACGACATGCGCATGCACCTGTCCGGCAAGGCCGAGGGCACGCTGATGATCTTCGACCTCGACCGCTTCAAGGCGATCAACGACACCTATGGTCATGTCGCGGGCGATGCGGTGCTGAAGCGCTTTTCCGCCCGGGTTTCGTCCTGGCTGGAGGAGGGCATGCTGTTCTGCCGCTTCGGCGGGGAGGAGTTCGCCCTCTTCGCGCCGGGCCAAGGCATCGACCATGCGGAGCGTTTCGCAGAGAGCCTGCGGCGCGAGGTTGCGGCGATGGGCGTTTCGCATGAGGGGCGGGAGATCGGCATTTCCGTCAGCATCGGTCTTGCCGATGTCGCGACCTTCGGTACGGATTTCGACCGGTTGCATTCGGCGGCCGACAATGCGCTCTATGCCGCCAAGGAAGGCGGCCGCAACCGGGTGATGCGGGCAGCGCCCGCCGCGGCGCTTACCGGCCTTGCCGAGCGCATGCGCAAGCCGGCGGCATTGAGCGTAGCCGGCTAACGATTTGCGATCTCCGCCAGGGCGGCGTCGACCGTCGGGGGAAACGTGACGCGCGGCGCGTGCAGCTCATGGGCTTCGAGCAGCCGCCTGAGGTCGGGTTTCAGCCCGGCGATGAAGACGCGCACGCCGGCCCGCTCCGCCTTGCGCACGAGCCCTTCGATGACGCTGGCGGCGGTCGAATCGAGGAAGGGCACATCGGTGCAATCGAGCACGAAGTTGCGCCGCCGGTCGGCGATGCGGTCGAGCACGGAACTGACGCTGGCCGCCGCGCCGAAGAAGAAGACGCCGCTGATGCGGTAGACCACCGTATCCGGATCGTCCGCCACCACCGGCCGCTCCGGCAGCCCGCCGTCCTCGCCGGCATCCTCGATGGCGCGCACGAGGCGCGGGACGGCTTCCTCGCGAATGGCGACCGCCTTGCCCATGCGGTCGATGAAGAGCACGGCGCCCAGAAGGAAGCCGACGACGATGCCTTCGGTCAGATCGCGGAAGACGACCAGCAGGAAGGTGACGGCCAGCACCGCCGCATCGCCCCGCGAGGAGCGCAGGAGCGCGGCGATGGCGGGGCGCTCGACCATGTTGAAGGAGACGACGGCGAGCACGCCGGCAAGCGCGGCAAGCGGGATATAGCCGGCGAGCGGTGCGGCGACGAGCATGAAGATCAGGAGGAAGGCGGCATGCAGCATGCCGGAGACCGGGCTGGTGGCGCCCGATCGCACATTCGTCGCGGTGCGCGCGATGGTGCCGGTCACGCAGATGCCGCCGAACAGCGCCGAGCCGACATTGGCGAAACCCTGCGCGATGAGCTCCATGCTGGAGCGATGCCGCCGGCCGGTCATGCCGTCTGCGACGACGGCCGAAAGCAGCGATTCGATGGCGCCGAGCAGCGCGAAGGCGATGGCGTCCGGCAGGACGGCGAGCACGAGGTCCGGCGAGAAGGACGGAAGCGCGGGCACGGGCAGGCTGCGCGGAATGCCGCCGAAGCGGCTGCCGATCGTATCGGCCGGCAGGGAGAGAAGAGCGGTCGCCGCGGAGGCGACGGCGACCGCGATCAGAAGGTTCGGCCAGGCGGGGCGCAGGCGGCGCAGGACGAGGATGATCGCGATGGTGAGGCCGGCGACACCGACGGCAGCTGGAGTGAGACTCGCGCGCGCCGCCCACAGCGCCATCAGCTTTTCGACGATGGGTCCGGGCTCGCGTCCGGCGAGCTTCAGGCCGAAGAGTTCGCCGATCTGGCTGGCGAAGATGATGACGGCGATGCCCGCCGTGAAGCCGACGGTCACGGGATAGGGAATGAACTTGATGTATTTGCCGAGCCGCAGATATCCCGCCAGCGCCAGCATGATGCCGGCGAGGAAGGTGGCGAGCAGCAGGCCGTCGACGCCGTGGCGAGCGACCGTTGCCGAGACGAGCACGATGAAGGCGCCGGCCGGTCCACCCACCTGGAAGCGGCTGCCGCCGAGCGCGGAGACCAGGAAGCCGCCGACGATGGCGGTGTAGAGGCCGCGGTCCGGCGTGACGCCGGAGGCAATGGCGATCGCCATGGAGAGCGGCAGCGCCACGATGGCGACCGTCAACCCCGCCAGGGCGTCGGCCCGAAGGCGCGCCGGCCCGTAACCCTCCGCGAAGACGCTGGCGAGCTTGGGCATCAACGTATCGGTCATGGGCGCCTCGAAAGGCCGGAGGACGGAAGGAGGCCGGCGAGTGCATCTCACGCCGAGTCGCCCATATTTGCAATGACGGGAGGCAAAGCTCTGCGAAAATTGCAGGGCGCGGCAGAAGCGCAGGATTTGTGAAATCGCCCCGTGCTTGGTTGAATGCGTTCCGACGAAAGGAAACGGCATGAGCGACAACGAAATCTGGGCCGCCTACGAGAAACGCCTGCTGCGGGTCTCCGC
The DNA here is from genome assembly GCF_050172695.1 of Shinella sp. G-2. Lineage (NCBI taxonomy): Bacteria > Pseudomonadati > Pseudomonadota > Alphaproteobacteria > Hyphomicrobiales > Rhizobiaceae > Shinella > Shinella sp. G-2. Next base: position 698,761 of record NZ_JBBEYH010000001.1, read on the forward strand.
CTATATTTACGAGCATCTGGAAGAGGATCTCGACCTCGACCGGCTGTCGGAAATCGCCTGCCTTTCCGCCCATCACTGGCACCGCGTCTACCGGGCCGTGCACAACGAGACGCTGGCGACGACCGTGCGCCGGCTTCGTCTGCACCGCGCGGCGGGCGATCTGGTGCGCAGCGAGACCGCCGTCCGGGACATCGCCGCGCGCTGGGGTTACCCCAACCTGCAATCCTTCACGCGCGCCTTCGCGGCCTTCTATGGCATGCCGCCGGCGCGCTACCGCAAGGAAGGGTCCCATCGCGCCTTCGAAACCCATTGCGAAAGGGAGTTCCCCCGCATGTTCGACGTGACCGTCCGTACCCTTCCCGAGCAGACGCTGCTCGGCGTTCCCCATTCCGGGTCCTATATGGGCATCGGCAAGGCCTTCGAGGCGCTTTACGGCGCCTTGTTTTCCCGCAGCATCTTCCAGCCGGACATGCGCATGGTCGGCGTCTTCCTCGACGATCCCGATCTGGTGGCGGAGGAAAAGCTGCGCTCCTTCGCCTGCGTCACCGCGTCGGGCGACGTGCCGGCGGAAGCGCCGCTGGTGCGCCGTACGCTTGCCGGCGGTGACTACGCTGTCCTGCGCCACAAGGGCCCCTATGCCAATATGGGGTCGGCCTATCGCTGGCTCTACGGCACCTGGCTTCCGGCGTCCGGCCGCTCGATCCGCGACGAGGTGATGTTCGAATCCTATCTCAACAACCCGCGCGAGGTGCCGCCGAACGAACTCGTCACGGAGATCTGCCTGCCGCTCCAGCCGGCCGTCGAAGCGGCGGCCTGAAGAAACGGGGCGGGTGAAGGCCCGCCCCGAAACCGGCCGATATTCGGTTCAGGCCACTTGCAGACCGGCCCGAACTGAATATCGACTGGCCTAGGTCTTCATCGCCTCAAGCTGGCGATGCATTTCCTCGTCGTCGATGGCCGTCGCCTTGATATAGGCGGGACGATCCTTGAGCCGGCCCCAATAGGCCTGGAATTCCGGCCGTGCCTCGAGCGAGCCGAATTGCAGGCCCCAGCTGATATGGGAGCCGACATAGACGTCGGCCGCCGTGAAGCGGTCGCCGGCGATATAGGATTGGCGCGTGACGGCATGGGAGAGCGTGTCCATCACGGATTCGTAGCTACCGCAGCCGATGCTGCGCTCGCGCTCCTTCGGTACGGCAAGGCCGAAGGCCTTCAGCGACACGGCCATTTCCAGTGGACCTGCGGCGAAGAACAGCCAACGATAGTAGTCGCCGCGCTGATCTGTCGGCGGTGCGAGGTTCGCTTCCGGGAAGGCATCGGCGAGATAGGCGCAGATCGCGGCCGCTTCGGTGACGACGGTCTTGCCGTGGCGGATGGCGGGCACCTTGCCCATGGGATTGACCGAGAGATAGTCGGCCGCCTTCATCGAGCCCTCGAAGGTCAGCCATTCCGTGCGGTAGGGGGCGCCGGTTTCCTCCAGCATCCATCGTGCGATGCGCCCGCGCGACATCGGGTTGCTGTAAAAGACAAGCTCTTCGGCCATGGCATCCTCCGTTCGGCTGGCGAGGGGGAGAATAGGGCTCGAAGGCGTGGCTGCAAGGGCCGGAACGAAGGTTCCGGCCCTTGCCTGTTGTTGGTTCACACCGGCTTGTTGTGCGGCTGGAAGAGCTTTCCGCGCTCGGCGATCAGCACGAAGATCAGGCCGATGATCGACAGCGTGAAGAAGCCCGTGACCAGCGGCAGGGCCGTCCCGTTGAAGGACTGGCCAATGATCGCGCCGATGATCGTGCCGCCGGCCGTGCCCATGAAGCCGAGCACAGAAGAGGCCGTGCCGGCGACGTGGCCGAGCGGCTCCATCGCCAGCGAGTTGAAGTTCGAGCCGATCCAGCCGAACTGGAACATCGAGAGCGCGAAGAGCACGATGAACAGCGCGAAGGGCAGGTGGCCCGGCCAGAGCAGCGTCAGCAGCATCCAGAGCGTGTTGACCGCCAGGAAGCCCATCAGCGCGCCATGCGACAGGCGTCGCATGCCGAACCGGCCGACCAGGCGGGCATTGACGAAGGACGACAGCGCCATGAAGGCGGCGACGCCCGCGAAGGCCACCGGGAACCAGACGCCTAGCCCGTAGATGCCGACATAGATCTGCTGCGCGGAGTTGATGAAGCCAAACAGCGCGCCGAAGATGAAGGTGCTGGCGAGCGTGTAGCAGAGGGCCACACGGTCCGTCAGCACGATGCGGAAGCCGGCGAGGACCGAGCGCACCGTGAAGGGACGCACGTCTTCGGGATGCAGCGTTTCCGGCAGGCGGAAATACATCCAGGCCCAGATGACGGCCGCCATCACCGCCATGAAGACGAAGATGAGGTGCCAGTCGCCGAACAGCATGACGACCTGGCCCGTGCCGGGAGCAAGCACCGGAACGACCATGAAGACCATCATGATCAGCGACATCACCTCGGCCATCGCGCGCCCGCCGAAGATATCGCGGACGATGGAGACGGTGATGACGCGCATGGCGGCCGAGCCGATGCCCTGGATGAAGCGCAGCGCGAGAAGCGCGGCGAAGCTCGGCACGAGGATCGCGCAGAGCGACGACACGATATAGATGGCAAGGCCGATGAACATGGGCACGCGGCGGCCGAAGCGGTCGGATACCGGGCCGTAGGCGAGCTGCGCGAAGGCGAAGCCGATCAGGTAGGCGGAAATGACATACTGCCGATGGTTCTCGTTCTCGACGCCGAGGCTGGCGCCGATCTCCTGGAGACCGGGCAGCATGATGTCGATGGCAAGTGCGTTGAGCGCCATCAGAAGCGCCATGAGCGCAATGAATTCTATCTTGCCCATGCCTTTGAGGCGCTGGGCCGATTCAGGGGAAAGTCCAGACATATCAATTTGATCCATTAAAGAGATAAGGCGCCGCTGTTATGCGGCGCCTTTGAAAAGCTTGCCGGCCGGGGACCGTGAAGCGTCAGGCAGCGCCCTTGACCGTAATACCCTGTCCCTCAAGATGGGACTGCAATTCGCCCGACTGGAACATCTCGCGCACGATGTCGCAACCGCCGACGAACTCACCCTTCACGTAAAGCTGCGGGATGGTCGGCCAGTTGGAATAGTCCTTGATGCCCTGGCGGATGTCGGCGTCGGCGAGCACGTTGATGCCCTTGTAGTCCACACCCACGTAGTCGAGGATCTGCACGACCTGACCCGAGAACCCACACTGCGGGAATTCCGGCGTGCCCTTCATGAAGAGGACGACGTCGTTGGTCTTCACTTCGTTGGCGATGAAATCGTGGATGCCGCTCATATCCGTATTCCCTAGCAAATCGGCTTCAAGGACCGATGCGATGAACCATGCGCCCTAGATAACAACCTCGGGTGACAAATGCCAGAAGTCCCTTGGAAAAAATGCAAGGGGTAACCTTATCATTTCAGGGGTGTTGCGCGGGTACCGCGCAGGCGGTGCGCCGCCAGCCAGTAGACGAAACCACCGGCAAGGCCGCCGGCAACCGCGATGAAGGCAAAGCTGTCCGTCAGCAGCAGGCGCTCGGATGCCACGAAGCCGTCGAAAAGCGCCAGCGACAGAATGCTGTCCAGCCCGCCGGCAAGAATGAAGAAGACCGGATTTTGAAAGCCGAGATACCGCGCGGCGAGAACGGTGGCGATGAAGCCCGGAAGGGCGCACACGAAGGTATAGACGCAGCCGATGATCAGAAAGGACGGCAGGTATTCGTCACTGCCGGTGCTCAGCCCGGCAAAGAGCGCGTTCACGACAAGGGAGGCCGTCACGACGGCCAGGAGATAGCCGCCGCCGATGCGCAGGAAGCCTGGGTGAAGGCTGCGGGCAGGCGTTGTTTCCAAGGTCACGGCGCGGCCCGTTCCCGCTCGCTCAGCGGCTGCGCTGGCGCGAACGGCTTGCCGTCGTGCGACGGCGGCTCACCTGCTTGCGCGGGCGCTTCGCCGTCTTCTTCGCGGGCTTCAGCGCTGCCTCGATGATATCGCCGAGGATGCCGCCGGAGGCCTTCTTGCGCGTCGTCGTCTTGCGGCGCGTGCGCTTGGTGGTGGTCTTGCGCACGCCGGTCTTCTTCAGCACCTCCTTGAGGGCTGCATCGACCACGCCGGAGACGAGTTCGTTGAGCAGGCCGGACATGACAGGTCAGTCCGGCGCGGAGGTCTGCAGGGCGAGGGCATGCAGGACGCCGCCCATGTTGCCCTTCAGCGCTTCATAGACCATCTGATGCTGCTGCACCCGGCTCTTGCCGCGGAAGCTCTCCGCGACCACCTCGGCTGCATAATGATCGCCGTCGCCGGCAAGGTCGCGGATCGTCACCTTGGCGTCCGGAATGCCTTGCTTGATGAGTGTTTCGATGTCGCCGGCGCTCATTGCCACGGTGAAGTCTCCGATTCCGTTATTGCCCGTGCAGGATAGTGGCGAACATCCGGAAAGGTCAATCGCAGAGGTCGAGGTTCCCCGTCTTCTGCAATCGCGCAGAATCACGCTGCGTCATCGCCGATTGAGACGGATGTCGCGCCGCTCTACGCCATAGCCTCCGCAACAGGGAGACTGGAAATGGACAACAGGCAAACCGTGCATCGCGGCGCGCGGCATCCCGCCCGCTCAAAAGGAAGCGGGCCCATCGTTCCGTAGAACCACGAGCCCGCCCGATGCCTTGCGTCAATCGTTCCGATCAGGCAGCCTTGCCGTCCATGAATTCCGGGAACCAGGCTTCATGGGCCGTCTTCAGGCTGGCAACCGGCAGCGAGAAGAGGTCGCCGACGGAAAGCGCGTCGCCGCCGACCGTGCCGAGGCGACGGAACGGTACGCCCGCGCCTTCCGCATTGGCCGAGACGAAGTTGGCGAGATCGGCCGGAACGGCGATGACGTAACGGGCCTGGTCTTCACCGAAGAGCAGCGCATGGGCCGGGCCATTCGCCTCGGAGAGATCGACCGTCGCGCCCTTGCCGGAGGACATCGCCATTTCCGCCAGGGCGACGGCAAGGCCGCCGGAGGAAATGTCGTGGCAGGCGGTGACCTGGCCGTTGCGGATGGCCGAGCGCACGAAATCGCCGTTGCGGCGTTCGGCATGCAGGTCGACTTCAGGCGCCGGGCCGTCGATCTTGCCGATGACATCGCGCAGATAGACGGACTGGCCGAGATGGCTGCCGTCGGTGCCGATCAGGAGCAGATGGTCGCCGTCCTTCGCGCCACCGATCTTGGCCATGGCGGACCAGTCGGGCAGGAGGCCGACGCCGGCAATGGTCGGGGTCGGCAGGATCGCGATACCGTTGGTCTCGTTATAGAGCGAGACGTTGCCGGAGACGATCGGGAAGTCGAGCGCGCGGCAGGCTTCGCCGATGCCCTGGATGGCCTTGACGAACTGGCCCATGATCTCGGGCTTTTCCGGGTTGCCGAAGTTCAGGTTGTCGGTGGATGCGAGCGGCTCGGCGCCGGTCGCCGTGATGTTGCGCCAGCATTCGGCGACGGCCTGCTTGCCGCCCTCGAAGGGATCGGCCTCGACATAACGCGGCGTCACGTCGGAGGAGAAGGCGAGCGCCTTGGTGGCGTGGCCCTCGACGCGCACGACGCCGGCGTCGCCGCCGGGGATCTGCAGCGAATTGCCCTGGATGAGCGTGTCGTACTGCTCATAGACCCAGCGGCGGCTCGACTGGTTCGGCGAGCCGACGAGTTTCAGCACGGCCTCGGCGTAATCGGCAGGCTCGGCAACGAGATTGGCCGGCAGCGGGGCGGGCTTGCCCGGCTCGCGCCAGGGACGGTCGTATTCGGGGGCTTCGTCGCCCAGTTCCTTGATCGGCAGGTTCGCGACTTCCTCGCCCTGGTGCAGGATGCGGAAGCGCAGATCGTCGGTGGTCTTGCCGACGATGGCGAAGTCGAGGCCCCACTTGACGAAGATCGCCTTCGCTTCGCCTTCCTTCTCCGGCTTCAGCACCATGAGCATGCGCTCCTGGCTTTCCGACAGCATCATTTCGTAGGCGGTCATCTGCTCTTCGCGGACCGGCACGAGATCGAGGTTCAGCTCGATGCCGAGGTCGCCCTTGGCGCCCATTTCGACGGCCGAGCAGGTGAGACCGGCCGCGCCCATGTCCTGGATGGCGATGACCGCGCCGGTCTGCATCAGTTCGAGGCAGGCTTCCAGCAGGCACTTTTCGGTGAAGGGGTCGCCGACCTGGACGGTCGGACGCTTTTCCTCGATGGATTCGTCGAATTCGGCCGAGGCCATGGTCGCGCCGCCGACGCCGTCACGGCCGGTCTTGGCGCCGAGATAGACGACGGGCAGGCCGAGGCCTTCGGCCTTGGAATAGAAGATCGCGTCGGACTTGGCGAGGCCGGCCGCAAAGGCGTTGACGAGGATGTTGCCGTTGTAGCGCTGGTCGAATTCCACTTCGCCGCCGACGGTCGGCACGCCGAAGGAATTGCCGTAGCCGCCGACGCCGGCAACGACGCCGGAGACGAGGTGGCGGGTCTTCGGATGATCCGGTTCGCCGAAGCGCAGCGCGTTCATCGCCGCCACCGGGCGGGCGCCCATGGTGAAGACGTCGCGCAGGATGCCGCCGACGCCGGTCGCCGCGCCCTGGTAGGGCTCGATATAGGACGGGTGGTTGTGGCTCTCCATCTTGAAGACGACGCAGTCGCCGTCATCGATATCCACCACGCCGGCATTTTCGCCGGGACCCTGGATGACGCGCGGCCCCTTGGTCGGCAGCGTGCGCAGCCAGCGCTTGGAGGACTTGTACGAGCAGTGCTCGTTCCACATGGCCGAGAAGATGCCAAGTTCCGTGAAGGTCGGCTCGCGGCCGATCAGCGAGAGGATGCGGTCGTATTCATCCGGCTTCAGCCCGTGGGCGGCAATCAGCTCCGGGGTGATCGGGCGGGTGTTTGAGATGGTCATCGTCGCTCGTCTTGTCGTGGAGGGCAGGATTGCGGTCTCTTTAGCCTATGCTGCTTTGCAGTGCGACAGGAAAATGTCCGCCAGCCACAGGCAGAGCGGCTTTCAGGCCAGGCTGTCATAGCCCGTCGGGCCATGTTCCAGCAGGCGGCGCAGCCGCACCAGGCCATTGACGACCTCCGTCCGGCTCTCCGGCGAGGAAAGGCCGATGCGCACCCGGTGGAACGTCTTCTCCGAGCGCCCGGCCTTGAACTCGTCCTCGTCGTCGATGAGGATGTCCTCGGCGAAGGCCGCCTGCCGGAAAGTGCCGGAAAGCCAGGGGTCGGGCAGCTTCAGCCAGAGGAAGGGCACGCGCGGGTGCGAATTGAATTCCAGCCCCGCGAAGATTTCGCGGGCATGGGCCTCGCGGGCGCTGACCTCTTCGGAAACCTTCGCGCGGATCGCATCCGCCGTGCCCGACAGGACGAGCCGGGCGCCGACCTCGGCGAGCAGGTAGGGCAGGCCGCCGCTCACCATCTTGTGGGCGATGCGCACGCGCTGGGCGAGATGCGGCGGGCAGGCGATCCATCCGCCGCGCACGCCAGCGGCCACGCTCTTCGACAGGCCGCCGACGAGGAAGGTGCGATCGGGGGCGATTTCGGCCAGCAGCGGAATGCCCGTCTCCATCGTGCCGCCATAGAGATTGTCCTCGATGAGGAAGACATTGTGCCGCCGTGCAATGGCGGCAATCGCCCGGCGGCGCTCCTCCGGCATGACGGAAAGGGTCGGGTTCTGGCCCGCGGTCATCAGGAAGGCGAGCTTGGGATGCTGCTGCACGCAGACCCGCTCGAAATCGTCGGGGATGATGCCGTCGGCATCCGACTCGACGAGCACCGTCTGGCGGCCGATCAGCGTCGTGCCGCGGCTCACCTGCGAATAGGTGACGTGCTCGAAGACGATGCGGTCGCCGGGCGAGGTGATGACCGAGACGGCGGCGATGACGGCGGCATGGGCGCCGAGCGTCGGCACGATGCTTTCGAGGGCCGGCTGCCAATCGCCCTGGCGCAGCCAGCGCCGGCCGGCCTCCAGCCATTGCGGCGGGAAATTGCGGGTGTAGCTGGCGATCTCGTTCGGCTGTTCGCGGCAGAGCGCCGAGACGAGGTCGGTGATCGCCGAGGACTGCCCGACATCGGTGGCGGCGGTCGTATCGAAGCGCAGCTTGCCGGGCGGGGCATGGGCGGCGCGGGTGCCGACCAGCCGGGCGCTGACGGGATCGACGGAGGCCGGGTGCTCTCCTTCCGGCGGCGAACCGAGCACATAGGTGCCGCGCCCTACCTCGCCGCTGACGAGGCCGCGTTCGCGCACCATCGTATAGGCGCGGCTGACCGTGCCGATCGTCACCCCGACATCGTAGGCAAGGTTGCGCTGCGGCGGCAGCTTGCTGCCGGCGGCGAGCGCGCCGGCGCTGATTGCCTGCTCGATCTGGTCGGCGATGCGAACATAGAGCGGGCCATCGGAGGCCTGAAGGTCGGGGAGCCAATTTGTCATGGTGGCAATTCTTACATTGCACCATTCTGGGAGTCAATTATTCCATGAATGCACCGATTGTCACGCTCCCGGTGGCAATTCAGGAGAAAAGATCATGGCAATTGATACAATATTCGCTCCTGCCGCGCCGAAGGGCGGGGCAAGTCTCAAGGCAATCACCCTGCGTGGATGGCGCGCCCTTCGCGCGTGGTTCGTCCTGCGGCAGACGCGCCGCAGCCTGCTCGATCTCACGGACGAGCAGCTTCTCGACATCGGCATCAGCCGCGGCGAGGCGCGCCGGGAAGTGAGCAAGTCCTTCTATTGGGACGTGAACGCCTGAGGCGTCTCAGCAACCCTTGCCGCCGGCGGCCCAACGCTTGACATCGGTGGCGACGCGCGCGCCGACGGGTTCGCTCATCATCGGGCCGAAGGCGTCGAGCTTCGCCGGGCTGCCTTCCGCCTGCACGACGAGCAGCGGGCGCGATTCCGGCGAATTTCGGTGCACGACGAGAATGCGCGGCCGGCCGGAGAAGGAATTGAGTTCCGGCGCGAGGCGATAGGCCTTGAAGGCGGGATCGCCCGACTTGAACCAGCAACTGTTCGCCCCAAGCGCGATGCGCTCCATGGTCGGCAGCGCGCCGCCATTGGCCTTCGGCGCGGGCGTCTTCGTCTGGCAGGCGGCCAGTGCCGCGGCGATGGCGAGCGGCAGGAGAAGCCTGGCGGAAAGGAGAGGGCGCATGGAAAGCCTTTCGGGGATGGACATGCGCCCTTGATAGCAAGGGCCGGTTAAGAGAGCCTGACGAAACCCCGCGGGGTTTCGTTCACACCCTCACGCAGCGATGACGTCGAGCACCGAGGCGAAGAGGCCGCGGCCGTCGGAACCGCCATGGGCGGCCTCGATGAGGTTTTCCGGATGCGGCATCAGGCCGAGCACGTTGCCCCTGGCGTTCATCACGCCGGCGATGTCGTTGAGCGAGCCGTTCGGGTTGGTGCCTTCGGCATAGCGGAAGACGACCTGGCCGTTGCCTTCGATGGCGGCGAGCGTCTCGGCGTCGGCAAAGAAGTTGCCGTCGTGGTGGGCGACCGGGCAGCGGATGATCTGGCCCTTGTCATAGGCGCGGGTGAAGTCGGTCTCGGCATTCGCCACTTCCAGCTTCACTTCGCGGCAGACGAATTTCAGCGAGGCGTTGCGCATCAGCGCGCCCGGCAGCAGGCCGGCTTCGAGCAGGATCTGGAAGCCGTTGCACACGCCGAGAACCTTCACGCCGGCTTCCGCCTTCGCCTTGATGGCCTGCATGACCGGCATGCGGGCGGCAATCGCGCCGCAGCGCAGGTAGTCGCCGTAGGAGAAGCCGCCGGGAATGACGATGAGGTCGACATCCGGCAGGTCCGTTTCCGTCTGCCAGACGGTAACCGGCGCCTGGCCGGAGATCTTGGTCAGCGCCGCGATCATGTCGCGGTCGCGGTTGAGGCCTGGAAGTTGGACGACGGCGGACTTCATGGGTGTGGTTCAAACCTTGCCTGTGCCTCGGCGAATTCACGCGGTTCGAGGCGGTTTTCGATACGGTCGAGGCGCCGGTCCACGCGATCCAGGCGCAAACAGATGGGAGGAACGTTCTGCCGGACCGTCACGATTGCTGCGCGCATCGTGATCATGTCGCTGCGAAGATCGGAAAGTCCGCTACGCCCGTTCGGGCATGGAGGCTCGCCGGCGCTTCCAAGAGCAGTTCGCTCGTCACCCCTGCCATTGTCGATCTCCCCAGCCGTCAGGCGAGGGCGATCGTGTAGTTCTCGATTACCGTGTTGGCCAGGAGCTTCTCGCACATGGCCTTGAGGTCGGCTTCCGCCTTGGCGCGGTCGGCGGTCTGGACTTCGAGGTCGAAGACCTTGCCCTGGCGGACCTGGCCGACGCCGTCGAAACCGAGGCTGCCGAGAGCGCCTTCGATGGCCTTGCCCTGCGGGTCGAGAACACCGTTCTTGAGCGTAACCGTTACGCGTGCCTTGATCATGTTTTTCCGTTCCATCCTTGGGAGCGTGTTACTTCACCAGAACCGGGCCGGTGCCGCGCACGGGCTCGTTCTCGTTGATGATGCCGAGACGGCGGGCCACTTCCTGATAGGCTTCCAGAAGCCCGCCGAGATCGCGGCGGAAGCGGTCCTTGTCCATCTTCTCCTGGGTGGCGATGTCCCAGAGGCGGCAGCTGTCGGGCGAGATCTCGTCGGCGATGATGATGCGCATCATGTCGCCTTCAAAGAGGCGGCCGCATTCGATCTTGAAATCGACGAGCTGGATGCCGACGCCGAGGAAGAGGCCGGAGAGGAAGTCGTTGACGCGGATGGCAAGCGCCATGATGTCGTCGAGTTCCTGGGGGCTCGCCCAGCCGAAGGCCGTGATGTGCTCCTCGGAGACCATCGGGTCCTCGAGCGCGTCGGCCTTGAAATAGAATTCGATGATCGAGCGCGGCAGAACGGTGCCTTCCTCGATGCCGAGGCGCTTCGACAGCGAGCCGGCGGCGACGTTGCGCACGACCACTTCGAGCGGAATGATCTCGACTTCCTTGATCAGCTGCTCGCGCATGTTGAGGCGGCGGATGAAGTGGGTCGGGATGCCCATCTTGTTGAGCTGCGTGAAGAGGTATTCGGAAATGCGGTTGTTCAGAACGCCCTTTCCGTCGATGACATCGTGCTTCTTCTTGTTGAAGGCGGTGGCGTCGTCCTTGAAGAACTGGATCAGCGTGCCCGGCTCGGGACCCTCATAGAGAATCTTGGCCTTGCCCTCGTAGATACGGCGGCGACGGTTCATGGATTTTTCTCTTTGTTGGCGCGCTTGGGTCGCGCAGGTGTCATTTGTTTCCGGCTCCATAAACGAAATGCCGCAGTTTAACAATCGGCGTTCCGCCCGATCCCCCGTTTTCCGGCCTTTGCGTGCCGGAGCAGCCGCTCACGAAAGTTCGCATTGCACTTTTCCGTCCGTTTTGATTTATGGGCTCTGAACCCAACGGGAAAGAGAATCTACGGGAGCCATAGATGAGCAGCATGCAGGATCGGGAAAAGGCCTTCGAGGCCAAGTTCGCTCTGGACGAGGAGCTGCGCTTCAAGGCCGAGGCACGCCGCAACAAGCTGGTGGGCCTGTGGGCCGCCGGCCTGCTCGGCAAGACGGGCGATGCAGCGGATGCCTATGCCAAGGACGTTGTCGCCGCCGATTTCGAGGAAGTCGGCCATGAAGACGTCGTGCGCAAGGTCAAGGCCGATTTCGACGCTGGCGGCGTTGTCCGCAGCGAAGACGAGATCCGCGTGCAGATGATCGAATTGCTGGCCGTCGCCGTCTCGCAGGTCGAAGCCGGCTGATCGACGGCGCGATAGCGCATTTTTCGAGGCCGCCCGGTCCTGCCGGGCGGCTTTTTCGTTTCTACCGGGTGACGGCGCGGCGGATTTCGTTCTGGAGGTCTCGCACGTTGCCGGCCTGGGCGCGCCATTCCCCCCGCTTGACGAATTCGGGAATTGCGGCCGCCGGCATGGGGCGGGCAAGGGCGTAGCCCTGAAGGATATCGCAGCCGAGGTCGCGCATGATGGCGACGTGCGAGGGCGTTTCCACGCCTTCCGCGACCACCTCGATGTTCAGCGAGCGGCCGATTTCCACGATGGTGCCGACGAGCTTGCGCTGGCCGGGCGAGCGGCTGACGGGCTTGACGAGCTGCCGGTCGATCTTGAGGCGGCGGGGGCTCAGCTTCATCAGGCTGACGATGGAGGCGTGACCGGTGCCGAAATCGTCGATCTCGATGTCGATGCCGAGCTTGCGCATCTCGGCGAGGTTTTCCAGCACCGTGCGGTCGCAGTCGTCGAGGAAGATGGATTCCAGCAATTCGAAGGAGAGCGACTGCGGCTTGATGTCCAGCGTGCGCAGGGAGTGGCCGAGGTCCGGGTCGTGCAGGCGCTTGGACGAGACATTGGCCGAAATCTTCCCGATGCCGAGCCCCTGGTCCTGCCAGAGGGCGAAATCGGCGAGGGATTTTTCCAGCACGATCCGGTCGATCATCGCCACGCAATCGAGGTCTTCGGCGATCTTGAGGAAGGTGTCGGGCGTGAGAATGCCGCGGGTCGGATGATCCCAGCGCGCCAGCGTCTCGACGCCGACGATGTCGAGCGTGCGGGCGCAGAACTGCGGCTGGTACCAGGGCAGGAAGCGGCGCTGCTCGATGCCGGAGAGGATGTCGTCGGCGGTCTGCTTGTTGACGATGATCTGCGCCTGGAAATCGCTGGTGAAGAATTCGTGCCGGCTGCGGCCACGGTTCTTGGCGCGGTAGAGGGCAAGGTCCGCGTTGACGAGCAGCTGCTTGGCGTCGATGGCCGCGCCCGACTGGCTGGCGATGCCGACGCTGGCGCCGAAGCGGCAGACATGGCCGTTGAAGGTGACGGGCTTGCGCATGGCCTCCACGATGGCTTCGGCCAGCGTGGAAAGGTTGCGACCGCCGGAGCCTGCGGGAAGGAACACGAATTCGTCGCCGCCGATGCGCGCGACAAAGTCGCCGGGCGCCGCCAGCGTGTTCAGCACCTGCGCGGCATGGACCAGCATCTGGTCGCCGGCAAGATGGCCGAGCGTGTCGTTGATCTCCTTGAAGCGGTCGAGGTCGATATGGAGCACGGCAAGGCGCGTGCCGGCCTGCTGGGCCGCGTCGGCTTCCTTTTCGATGGTGGCATCGAGATAGCGCCGGTTCGGCAGGCCCGTCAGATGATCGTGCAGCGCGGTGTATTCGATGCGCGCCCGGGCGGCTTCCAGTTCGTCGCTGCGCGCCTCGGCGAGTTCCTTGGCGCGCTTCAGTTCCTCCTGCAGCCGCACATCGTCCGTCACGTCCCAGTTCGCGCCGATGAGGCGGGGGGCGCCGGTCGTGTCGACATAGTGGGCGGCGCGGCCGCGGATGTGGCGGATTTCGCCATCGCCGCGCACGATGCGGAATTCGTTGGCGAAGTCCTGGCCGCGGAAGATGCCGTCGCTGACCCGCGCCGAGGCCATGCGCCGGTCCGCGGGGTGAAGCGCGCGCTCCCAGGTGCTGGCGTTGGGCTCTTCCGTCAGGCCGTACATCTCGATCATGCGGTCGTCCCAGCGCACGTCGGAGGTGCGCAGGTTGACGTCGAAGACGCCGATGCGAGAGACGTCGAGCGCCAGTTCCAGCCGGCGGGATACCTGCGCAAGCTGCTCTTCGGCTTCCTTGCGTTCGGTGATGTCGGTGTCGGTGCCGGCGATGCGCACCGGCTTGCCGTCCGCGCCGTATTCCACCACGGCGCCGCGGCTCTCGATCCAGATCCAGCGCCCGTCCTTGTGGCGTTCGCGATAGCTGAAGACGTTGAAGGCGGCTTCGCCGCTTTCCTGCTTGGCGATCTGCAGCAGCACATGGGCGCGGTCGTCCGGGTGCACCGTCTGGATCCAGCTTTCGAGCGAGGCCTCGATGGGATCGTTCGGCTGCAGGCCGCGGATCGCGCGCCACTGGCGGGAGTAGAAGAGGTCGCCATGCGCAAAATCGTGGTCCCAGACGCCCTGGCCGGCGGATTCCAGCGCATGGTTCCAGCGGCTTTCCCGCTCGGCGAGGTCCAGCGCGTTGCGCTTGCGCTCGTCGATGTCGATGGTCTGGACGATCAGGACAGGCGTGTCGTCCTCACCCGGCAGGACGGGCGGTGCGATGAAGGAGGCGAGCACCCATATGTCGTCGCCGTTCGGCCGCTGCAGGCGGATTTCCCACGGCGCCTCTTCCACCATGGTCGCGCCGAGGGCGAAGGCGAGGATGGGGCGATCCTTGGGCGAGACGCAGGCTTCGAAGGTCGAAAGCTGCGCGCGCGAGGCGATGCCGAGGGATTTGAGGAAGGTGGTGTTGGCGTCGGTGATGCGGCCTTCCGCATCGAGGGCGACAAAGCCGAAACCGGAACGCGCAAACAGGCGGCGATAGAACGGCTCCCGGTCCGCTTCTCGCACGGCAGTAGAGGTCGAACCGGACGGTTTGGCCATGAAACGCGGCGCCTGCAATGAACACAATCGCCTCAGCGTGCCGGATTTCTATGAAATTCCTCTTAATGAGAAACCTCAGGCGGCGCTCAGTCCGGCGCCTTCAGCTTGCCGAGGAACTGAGCGAAGACCATCGTGCCCTCCGGCCAGGGGCCGTGGCCGGATTCGGCATTGATATGTCCGGCTTCACCGGCGTCCAGCATCAATGCTCCCCAGGCGGCGGCCATGTCGTCCGCATGTTCGTAGGTGCCGAAGGGATCGTTGCGGCTCGCCACGACGAGGGACGGGAAGGGCAGCGGGTCGCGCGGATAGGGGCCGAAGGTCATCAGATGCTTCGGGCGGATCTCCGGATTGGCGACATCGGGCGGCGAAACGAGAAAGGCGCCGGCGACCTTGTTGCCGAGATGCGGCGCGGCATGGATGGCCGCCGCGACGCCCAGCGAATGGGCGACGAGCACCACGGGCTTGGTCGCGGCCGCGACCTCGTCGATCACGCGCTGCACCCAGTCCTCGCGCACGGGCTTCGTCCATTCCGCCTGCTCCACGCGGCGCGCCGAGGCGAGCTTGGACTGCCAGCGGGTCTGCCAGTGTTCGGGGCCGGAATTGGTGTAGCCGGGGACGATGAGGATTTCTGCTTCTGACGCTTTCATGCGCCGGCATGTGCGTTCACGAAGTCCTGAAGTCAAGAGGGTGGGACAAATCGGCGCGAAAGGCGTATGATTCCCCGTCTTTCAATGCCCATCCACGGCCCGCCGTGGCGGCGGACAATCGCCCTCCACGCGCGCCGTGACGGTTCTGGAACCGGCAAGGAGAAAGCGTCATGGCGACTTTTCATGTGATGGCAGGCCCCGATGACATGGTGGCCCGCCCGGCGATCCGGCGGATCGGCCTTTCCGACGTGTGGGATGCGCTCGCCCTCGGCTTCGAGGACTTCCGCGCCAAACCGTCCCACTACGTGTTTCTCAGCCTCATCTACCCGATCGCGGGCGTCGTGCTTGTCACCTGGAGCTCCGGGGCAAACATGCTGCCGCTGATCTTTCCGCTGATCGCCGGCTTCGCGCTGCTCGGTCCCTTCTTCGCCCTCGGCCTCTACGAGATCAGCCGGCGGCGCGAGCGCGGCATGGATGCGTCCTGGCGGCACGCGCTGGAGGTGCGCCATTCGCCGGCGCTGCCCTCCATCCTCGCGGTCGGTGCCATGCTGATGGCGCTGTTCGTCGCCTGGCTCGTCTTCGCCCAGACGCTCTATACCAGCCTCTTCGGGGCGGAGCCGCCGCAGTCGCTGGCGCTTTTCATCGCCGGCATCTTCAGTTCGGAAAACGGTGTGCTGCTGATGCTGGCGGGCAATGCCATCGGCTTCTGCTTCGCGCTCGTCGTGCTCGCAACGACGGTCGTCGCCTTTCCGATGCTGCTCGACCGGGATGTCGGCGCCGTTGCCGCCATCGAGACATCGCTGCGCGCCACGTTGATCAATCCGCTGCCGATCGCCTGCTGGGGCCTCATCGTCGCGGCATTGCTGATCGTCGGCACCATTCCGATCTTCGTCGGCCTTGCCGTGATCATGCCGATTCTCGGCCATGCGACATGGCATCTTTACCGCAAGCTCGTCGTCGACGCGCGGTGAGCGGTTCCGCGGGCGGCGCGCGCTAGGAGGAAGGCGCAGGACCGCCCGTCAGAGGGGAGCGATGGCGCCACTGGCGCCATCGCCGCCATCACTTCGCCAGCGGGTAGCACTTGTCGGTGGAGAAGGCGCCGTCCTTGAAGCTCATCTGGCAGATGATCACCGTATTGTCCTTCTCGAGGAACACGGCATAGCTTTCGGAAACCGGCGACACGTTGATGATGTCGTAGTCGGCCTTCAGCAGCTCAACGATGGATTGCGGTGTTTGCGCCTCGGCCGTTCCGGCAAGGGATACGGCGGCAAGAAGGGCGGCAGCAAGGAACCTCATGTTCGACCTCCGGCAAGGCGTGCGGCATTGCACGCAAGGCAAAGTCTAGTCGGAGGTGGAGGCCGGCGAAAGGGTTTCGCCGGCCAATTCTGGTATCGATCGGACGTGTCGATCAGACGGAGCCGAAGACGCGGCGGAAGATCGTGTCGACGTGCTTGGTGTGGTAGCCGAGGTCGAATTTCTCGCGGATCTGCTCTTCCGAAAGGGCGGCGCGCACTTCACCGTCCGCCAGCAGCTCCTCCAGGAAGTCCTTGCCCTGTTCCCAGACCTTCATGGCGTTGCGCTGGACGAGGCGGTAGGCATCCTCGCGGGACGTGCCGGCCTGCGTGAGAGCCAGCAGGACGCGCTGCGAATGAACGAGGCCGCGGAACTTGTTGAGGTTCTTCAGCATGTTCTCCGGATAGATCACCAGCTTCTCGATGACACCGGCAAGGCGGTTCAGCGCGAAGTCGAGGGTGATCGTCGTGTCCGGGCCGATGCCGCGCTCGACGCTGGAATGGGAGATGTCGCGCTCGTGCCAGAGCGCCACGTTCTCCATGGCGGGCGTGACGGCCATGCGTACGAGGCGGGCAAGGCCGGTCAGGTTTTCGGTCAGCACGGGGTTGCGCTTGTGCGGCATGGCGGAGGAGCCCTTCTGGCCGGGCGAGAAGAACTCTTCGGCTTCCAGGACTTCCGTGCGCTGCATGTGGCGGATTTCGATGGCGACGTTCTCGATGGACGACGCGATGACGCCGAGGGTGGCGAAGAACATCGCATGGCGGTCGCGCGGGATGACCTGCGTGGAGACCGGCTCCGGCACGAGGCCGAGCTTGGCGCAGACATGCTCTTCCACGCGCGGATCGATATTGGCGAAGGTGCCGACGGCGCCGGAGATCGCGCCGGTGGCGATTTCCGCGCGGGCGGCGAGGAGGCGGGCGCGGCCGCGGTCCATCTCGGCATAGAAGCGGGCGAGCGTCAGGCCCATCGTCGTCGGCTCGGCGTGGATGCCGTGGCTGCGGCCGATGCGGATCGTGTCCTTGTGCTCGAAGGCGCGGGTCTTGAGGGCCGCCAGCACGCGGTCCATGCCGGCGATCAGGATGTCGGCGGCGCGCACGAGCTGGATGTTGAAAGTCGTGTCGAGCACGTCGGAGGAGGTCATGCCCTGGTGGACGAAGCGGCTGTCCGGGCCGACGAATTCGGCCAGGTGCGTCAGGAAGGCGATGACGTCGTGCTTGGTGACGGCTTCGATCTCGTCGATGCGGGCGACGTCGAATTCGGCCTTGCCGCCCTTTTCCCAGATGGTTTCAGCCGCGGATTTCGGGATCACGCCGAGATCGGCCAGCGCGTCGCAGGCATGGGCCTCGATCTCGAACCAGATGCGGAACTTCGTTTCAGGCGACCAGATCGCGACCATGTCCGGTCGGGAATAACGGGGGATCATCGGCTCCAGGCTTTCTCTCAGAGGTGGGAATTGCCGCCGCTTTAGCAAAGATGGCCGGCAAGCTCAACGCATGGACTTGGCAAGCCACAAACTGACGCCGGCCAGCACCGGCAGGCCGGCGGGCAGATAGAGGCCAAGACCCATGACGAGGAACTGGTAGGCGGCGCCCGCCGAGGTGAAGAGGAATTGCAGCAGCCAGATGCGCGTGCCGAAGGGCTGATGCCATTGCGCGTAGAACAGCCGGTAGTCCATGGCGAAGACGAAGGCCGTGAGCGTCACGGTGCCGAGGCTGAGCAGGACGAAATGGGCGGCGAAGCGGGTCTCGATGCCGCGACGGCGCGTGAGGAACCGCGCCAACGGCAGGGCGCAGAGCCAGGCGAGGACACCGCCGGTGCAATACACGGCGAGGATTTTCTCGAGATGGAAGGATTGCGTGCGGCCTTGCGCCCAGAGCGAGACGAAGGCGCAGGCCGCCATGAGAAGGCCCCAGCCTGCGGCGCCGCCGAGAAAAAGCGGCAGGGCCGGCAGGATGGGCGCCTGCCTGCCGCCCGGCACCGCGCCGCCCGCAGCCATGCCCATGTCAGGGCCGGAAGGGCACGGCGATCCAGCGGCCGTCCGCACCCTCGAAGCCGAAGCTGCGCACCAGGACCAGCGCGACATGGACCGGATCGGCACCGAGCGGGTTGAAGGTCACGGCGCCGGAAATCTGGTAGGAGAGGGGGCAGTTGCGGCTTTCCGGCACGCGCTTGTCCTCATGGAGGAGCGTATCCGCCGCCGCGCCGTCACGCCTGACGAGCTTCAGGCGAAAGCCCTTGCCGCCGTCGGGCGTGATGTCCCGGCACTTGTCCGAAAGATCCAGCGCGATCTCGTCGAGCGCCAGCGCATAGCTGCCGCCCGGCACCGGCTCGACGGCGTGCTGGAGATATTCGATGCGCTTGCGGTCCGCGCCGACTTCGCCCATCGGGTTGAAGGCGGCGAGCACGCCGGGATTGGCGAGCACCTTGTGCTTGTCGAACAGCGCCTTCGCCTTGCCGAAGCTGTCGGCCCGGGCCTTGTCCAGGCCCGCGTCCTCGCTGTCGATACGCACGCGGATCGGCGTGCCGGCAAGATAGGCGTCCTTTTCCGTGTCGATGAAATAGACGGTGGAATAGGGAAAGCCGGAGCCGTCCTGGACGCCGAATTCCTCGAAGGCGTAGACCTTGCCGTCCGGCGAGAAGCCGAGGGACTGGAAGGTCGAGAAATCGCCTGCCGAGGCGCCTGCCGTTGCCAGGAAGGACGCCGCAAGGGCGATTGCCGCTGTCCGCACGCTCATCAGGCCCGCGCTCCCTCCGCATTGCTGCGCAGAGTGTCGATGGTTTTGCGATAGGCGTCAACATGGCCGCCACCGAAGATGGCCGAGCCCGCGACGAAGACATTCGCGCCGGCCGCGGCCGGCATGGCGATCGTGTCGATGGCGATGCCGCCGTCGACCTCGATCTCGATCGGCCGGTCGCCGATCATGGACCGCACGCGGCGGATCTTTTCCTGCATGGCCGGAATGAACTTCTGGCCGCCGAAGCCGGGATTGACGGTCATGATGAGGACGAGGTCGATCTTGTCGAGCAGGTAGTCGAGCACGCTTTCCGAGGTGGCCGGGTTGAGCGACACGCCGGCGCGCTTGCCGAGCGCGCGGATCGCCTGCAGCGAGCGGTCGAGATGCGGGCCGGCCTCGGCATGCACCGTGATGCCGTCGCAGCCGGCCTTGGCGAAGGCTTCGAGATAGGGATCGGCCGGTGAAATCATCAGGTGGCAGTCGAAGAAGGCGTCGGTATGCGGGCGCAGCGCCTTGATGACATCGGGGCCATAGGAAATGTTCGGCACGAAATGGCCGTCCATGATGTCGAGGTGGATCCAGTCCGCCCCGGCTGCGACGACGTCGCGCACTTCCTGGCCGAGCTTGGAATAATCCGAGGCGAGGATGGAGGGCGCGATCCGGATGGGATGGGTCATGTCAGGC
The DNA here is from genome assembly GCF_050172695.1 of Shinella sp. G-2. Lineage (NCBI taxonomy): Bacteria > Pseudomonadati > Pseudomonadota > Alphaproteobacteria > Hyphomicrobiales > Rhizobiaceae > Shinella > Shinella sp. G-2. Next base: position 718,525 of record NZ_JBBEYH010000001.1, read on the forward strand.
TCCGTGGGAAAAATCTGGCGTGGCCTTACCATTCCCGCAAGGGAGGAACAACGGGCGATTTAGCCCGTCGACCAGCTCGGCAGCGCATCGCCCGGCATCGTCCTGGCATCGTGCACGCCGCGCGCGATGGCGCGGGCCATGGTGGCGGCGGCGCTGGCGCAAAGGGCGATGAAATCCTCCGGCGCCGGCGTCCGGCCGCTTGCGCCCGTGGCGAGCGCGAAGACGAGATCGCCGTCGAGCGGCGTGTGCGCCGGCCAGAGGGCGCGGGCAAAACCGTCATGGGCGGCAATGGCGAGACGCTTGGCCTCGGCCTTGCTCAGCACCGCGTCGGTGGCGATGACGGCGATAGTGGTGTTTTCCGTGCCGGTCGGCCACGCGGAAAGTTTCGTGCGCGGCAGGCGGGCGTCCGCCGGGAAGGGCGCGGGCAGACCGAGCCCGCCGAATTCGCCGTCTTCCTCGAAGGGCGCGGCCCAGAAATGCCGCGTGTCGCCCACCGTCGCCGAGCCGAGCGCATTGACCGCGACCAGCGCGCCGACCGTAAAGCCGTTATCGAGAATGCTGGAGGCCGAGCCGAGGCCGCCCTTGAGGGTGGCGGTCAGCGCGCCGGTGCCGGCCCCGACGCTGCCGGTCTCGAAATCCGCGCCGGCATCCGCCAGCGCCGCGTAACCGAGCTCGCGGTAGGGCGGGTAGAGGCCCCAGTCCTTGTCGCCGCCGTTCATCAGGTCGAAGAGGATGGCGGCGGGAACGATGGGCACGCGGTGGGGGCCGACGGCAAAGCCGCGCCCCGCTTCGCGCAGGCCCGCCTGCACGCCGGAGGCGGCATCCAGCCCGAAGGCCGAGCCGCCCGCGAGCACCACGGCATCGACCGTCTGCACCGTGTTGTGCGGTTCCAGCAGATCCGTCTCCCGCGTGCCGGGCGCGCCGCCCAGCACCTGCACCGCCGCGGTCGCTGGCGTCTCGCACAGAACCACCGTCACGCCGGAGCGAAGGGCGTGGTCCGTGGCGTTGCCGACCGCAAGGCCGGCCACGTCGGTGAGAAGATTTTTCGGGCCGGGCCTGGTCATTCGCCTTCCGCCGCGGTTTCGGCCGGTACGAACGCGCCGGCGCGCCAGACGAGCAGGCGGTAGGGGTTTTCGCCAAGCTCGTGGTCGGCCCCGAAAGCGACCGGGCCGATGGCCGTGGCGAAGCTTGCGCCGGCAAGCGCGTCCGCAAGATCGCCGCCCTTGGCCGCGGCGGCGGTCAGCGCCGTCACCGCCGCATGGGCGGGCAGCACGTAGCCCTCCGCCACGATTTGCTTTTCCTTCATCGCCGCGGCGGTGGCTTGCCCCTCCGGCAGCGTCTGGTAGTCGGGCAGGGCGATGGCCTCCACGCCGTCGGTCATCGGCACCTGCGGATCGGCGCCCATCAGCGCCTCGCCGCCAATGAGGCCAAGCGGCAGCTTCTCGGCCCTGGCGTCGCGGGCGATGATGGCGGCGTCGGTGCGATCGCCGCCGACGAAGACCCGCGTCGCCCCCGTCTTGGCAAGACGGCGCACGAGGGACAATTGCTGCTCCTGCGCCGGGCGGAACGTATCGACGAAGGCGGCCTTCATGCCGACCTCCTCCAGCCGCAGCCGCACCGTCTCCACCAGTTCGCGCGCATGGATCGTGCCGTCGTCGATAAGGGCGAAGGGTTCGGATTTCCAGTCACGGGTGATGACCTCGACCGCCTTGTCGGCCTCGGCCTTCGGCCCGGGGGCGAGGCGGAAGAGCGGCCATTTCTTCTTCAACGCGTCTTCCATCAGGATGCCCGAGCGCACGGAAAGCGTGATCGCCGGCACCTTCGCCTCGGCGAGCGCCGGCAGGGCGGCGGCAAGCCCCTCCGTGCAGAGGAAGCCGATCGCGGCGGTGGCATCGGCGGCAAGAATCTCCTTGGCGATGCCTTCGCCATCGGTCTCGTCGCAGGCTTCTGCGATCTCCACCACCGTGTCGCCGTTCGCCTCGGCCGCAAAACGCGCGCCGTCGCGCACCTGCTGGCCGAGAATGGCAAGCGGACCCTCCTTCGGGGCGACGACGGCGAAGGTGAGGCCGGCCGCCGCCGCCGGGGAGGCGGCAAGGATCAGGGCAATTCCGGCAAGCGCCCGCAAAGGTCTCGCGTTCGCAATCGGGTAAAAACCATCGGCGGAAACGTTTTCGCGTTCCGCAGAAAGGCGGTAACGCTTCAGGGCGCCGAAGAGGCTGACAGTAAGGGCGGTCTTCATGTTCAATCCATGGATCGCGATCAGGCCCTTTGTAAGGATCGGGCTTCGGGCGTCAAAGAGAATTCTCTTCACCAAATCGCCTTTGTCTCTGGCAGGACAGGAAAATTCGACTTCGGGGGTTACATTTTTCTTCACTTTCGCCATGTATCTGATGTGACAAAGGAGAATGCCGTGTTGGACAGATTGTTGGTGGATGCTTCGCTCTACCGCGATGCCATGAGCCGCTACGCCGGCCATGTGCAGATCGTGACGACCGCACATGAGGGCGAAAAGCGCGGCGTGACGATCACCGCCGCCTGCTCGGTGTCGGACAATCCGGCCATGGTGCTCGCCTGCGTCAACGCTTCCAATCCGAAGAACGCGATTTTCGAGAAGAGCGGCCGCTTCGCGCTGAACACGCTCGCCGCCGACCAGATCGATCTCGCCAATGCCTTTTCCGGCCGCGACCCGTCGCTGACGGCGGAGGAGCGTTTCGCCATGGGCGACTGGCAGGACCTGGTGACGGGCGCGCCCGTGCTCAAGGGCGCGCTTGCCGCCTTCGACTGCCGCCTTGTCGAGTTCAAGGTCATGGCGACGCATATGGTGCTGATCGGCGAGGTGATGGGCGTGTCCATCGGAGAGCACAGGCCGGCGCTTGTCTATATGGACCGGGGCTACCGCACGCTATAAGTTCACCTCCGGGACTGGAGGAACGGCGTGGCCTATCAAAGCGGACAACTCCCGCAATCGATCGATGAAACCGTCGAAATGCTGTCGTCCGGCAACTATCTTGCCGGGCGTTCGCTGGCGACCGTGCTGTTCCTGTCGCTGCGCATGAAGCGGCCGCTCTTCCTGGAGGGTGAGGCGGGCGTCGGCAAGACGGAGATCGCCAAGGTGCTGGCATCGGCGCTCGACCGGCCGCTGATCCGCCTGCAATGCTACGAAGGCCTCGACATTTCCTCGGCGGTCTATGAGTGGAACTATCCCGCGCAGATGCTGGAAATCCGCCTTGCGGAGGCGGCTGGCACCACGGATCGCGGGCGCATCGAGGCGGACATCTTTTCCGAACGCTACCTGATCCGCCGCCCGGTGTTGCAGGCGCTCTGCGCGCCGGATGGCCGTGCACCCGTCTTCCTCATCGACGAGCTCGACCGCACCGACGAAGCCTTCGAAGCCTTCCTGCTGGAGGTGCTGTCCGATTTTCAGGTGACGGTGCCGGAACTCGGCACGATCCGCGCGGCCGAACCACCCATCGTCATCATCACCACGAACCGCACGCGCGAGGTGCATGACGCGCTCAAGCGGCGCTGCCTCTATCACTGGGTCGATTACCCCGCGGCCGCGCAGGAGCTGGAGATCATCCGCCGCAAGGTGCCCGGCTGCAACGAGACGCTGTCGCGGCAGATCGTCGACTATGTGCAGCAACTGCGCAAGCGCGACCTCTTCAAGAATCCCGGCGTCGCCGAAACCATCGACTGGGCGACGGCGCTGACGGAGCTCGACCGCGTGGCGCTGGATCCGGAAACCGTCTCCGACACGCTCGGCACGCTGCTGAAGTATCAGGACGACATTGCCCGCATCGAGGGCGCGGAGGGTCGCAAGCTGCTCGACGACGTGAAGGCCGGACTGGCGGCGGCGGGCTGAGCGATGGCGGCGGCGATGGACAGCAAGGGGCCTGATGCCGCTACCGATGGGCGGCTTGCCGACAATATCGTGCATTTCGCCCGCGTGCTGCGCAAGGCCGGGCTGCGCCTTGGCCCCGCCTCCGTGACGGATGCCATCGAGGCGGTGCAGGCCATCGGCATCGGCGAGCGCGAGGAATTCTACACCGCGCTCTATGCGACGCTCGTCAAGCGCCACGAGGATACCGAAGTCTTCGACGAGGCCTTTCGCCTCTTCTGGCGCAGCCGCGATCTCGTCGGCAAGATGATCGCACTGATGTCGCCGGTCGTGCGGCGGCAGGAGGAGCACGAGAAGCGCAAGGCGGGGGAGACGCGCGTCTCCGATGCGCTGTTCGGCGAGCGGGAAGATCGCCGCCCCCTGCGCGAGGAGCCCGAAATAGAGATCGACGCCCGCTTCACCGTCTCGGGCAGCGAGCGCCTGCGCAAGACCGATTTCGCACAGATGACCGTTGCCGAACTCGCTGCCGCCAAGCGGGCCATCGCCAATCTCGTCCTGCCGGTGGACGAGGTGCGCACGCGCCGCTTCCGCCGCAGCAACCGGCCCGTCGCCATCGACGCCCGCGCCACGATGCGCCAGGCCATGCGCACCGGCGGCGCACTGATCCTGCCGCGCCACCGCGCATCGAGGACCGTGCATCCGCCGCTCGTCGTGCTGGCCGATATCTCGGGCTCGATGAGCCAGTACACACGCATCTTCCTGCATTTCTTGCATGCGCTGGGCGGACATCGCCGCCGCGTGCACGCCTTCCTGTTCGGCACGCGCCTCACCAATGTCACCCGCCAGATGCGCCATCGCGATCCGGATCTTGCCGTGGAGGCCTGCGGCGAGGCGGTCAGCGACTGGTCGGGCGGCACGCGTATCGGCGAGACGCTGCGCGATTTCAACCGGCTCTGGTCGCGCCGCGTGCTGGGGCAGGGCGCCGTCGTGCTGCTCATCACCGACGGGCTTGAGCGCGAGGGCATAGACCTGCTCGATACGGAAATGGACCGGCTGCACCGCTCCTGCCGGCAGCTTATCTGGCTCAATCCGCTGTTGCGCTTCGAGGGCTTCGAGGCGCGGGCGCGGGGCGTGCGGGCGATGCTGCCGCATGTCGATGCGCTGCGGCCGGTGCACAATCTGGAGGCCATGGCGGATCTCGTGGCGGCGCTTTCCGGCGAAGCACGGCGCGGCGGCGACCCGCGGCGCGTCCTGCCGGCGGCATGAGGAGGAGAGGATGGAGACGAAGGACGTGCTCGACCCGCTGACCATCGCGGAGCGCTGGATGGACGACGGACGCATGGTGGCGCTCGCCACCGTGATCGAGACCTGGGGCTCGGCGCCGCGCCCGGTCGGCAGCCACCTGGTCATCGACGGCGAGGGCAATTTCCATGGCTCCGTCTCGGGCGGCTGCGTGGAGGGCGCCGTCATCGGCGAGGCGATGGAGGTGATCGGCGACGGCGAACCGCGTCTCCTGGAATTCGGCGTTGCCGACGAGACGGCCTGGCGCGTCGGTCTTTCCTGCGGCGGGCGCATTCGCGTCTATGTGGAGCGGCTCGGCTGATGGATCCTTACCTGCTGCGCAAACTGAACCGGGAGCGCGCCGCCCGCCGCGCCGTCCTTCACCTGACCGATCTCGGCGACGGCCGCGACCGGGTCATCCGCGAGGGCGATCCCGTCGCGGGGCCACTGGGCGAGGCCATTGCCAGTGCCTTCCGCTCCGGCAAATCCGCCATCGTCGAGGTGGAGGACCGCAAGTTCTTCCTCAACGTGCACCTGCCGCCCGCCCGTATCGTCGTGATCGGCGCGGTGCATATCAGCCAGGCGCTGGCGCAGATGGCTGCGGTCGCCGGCTTCGATGTGGCGATCATCGACCCGCGCACCGCCTTTGCCACGGAAGAACGCTTTGCCGGCATCGATCTCGTCGCCGACTGGCCGGAGGACGTGCTGAAGACGCGGCCGCTCGATGCCTATACGGCGCTCGTCGCCGTCACGCACGATCCGAAGATCGACGATGCGCCGCTGTCGCAGGCGCTTTCGGCCGGCTGTTTCTATGTCGGCGCGCTCGGCAGCCGGAAGACGCATGCAAGGCGCGTCGAGCGCCTGACGGCGCTGGGCCATGGCGAGGCGGAGATCGCCCGCATTTCCGCGCCCATCGGTCTTGATATCGGCGCGGCCAATCCGGCGGAGATCGCCGTCGCCATTCTTGCCGACATCATCGAGCATCTGCGCCGCCGGCCCTTGTGCGAGGCCACGCCATGATCTTTGGCGAAATCCCCGTTTCCGGCGCGGCCGGCGCGCGGCTGGCGCATGGGGTGCGGACGGAAGGGCTTTCGCTGCACAAGGGGCATGTGCTGACGTCGGAGGATACGGCGGCCTTGGCGGCGGCGGATGTTGCGAGCGTCATCGCCGTCCGGCTGGAGGCGGGCGATATCGGCGAGGACGAGGCAGCCGCGCTGATCGCCGCGGCCATCGCGCCCGATCATCTCACCTTCACGCCGCCCGCCACCGGCCGCATCAACCTGCATGCGGCGGCGAACGGCCTCTTCGTCGCCGACCGTGTGGCGATCGACCGCTTCAACCGCGTGGATCCCGCCATCACGCTCGCCACCCTGCCGGATCATGCAAGCGTTGCGGCCGGCGACATGGTGGCGACCGTCAAGATCATTCCGCTCGCCGTTCCGGGCGAACTCGCCCGCAAGGCGGCTGCCGTGCTGGCGGAAAGCCGGGCGCTGGAGGTCAAGCCCTTCGTCGCGCACCGCGTCGCCATCGTCGCCACCGAACTGCCGACCCTCAAGGTTTCCGTCATGGACAAGACGCGACGGCTTTTCGAGCAGCGGCTCGGTCCCTCGGGCAGCCGGCTGAGCACGGAGATCCGGGTGCCGCACCGGGCCGACAGGCTCGCCGACGCAATTCGTAAGACCGCTCTTGAGAACGACCTCGTCGTCGTTTTCGGCGCCTCGGCCGTGACCGATACGAACGACGTCATCCCCGCCGCCATCCGCGCCGCGGGCGGCGTGGTCGAGCATGTCGGCATGCCCGTCGATCCAGGCAACCTGCTGGTCCTCGGCCGCCTCGGCACGGTGCCGGTGCTCGGCGCGCCCGGCTGCGCCCGCAGTCCGAGGGAGAACGGCTTCGACTGGGTTCTTGCGCGCATCTTTGCCGGCGAGAGGCCAGGGCCGCACGACGTCACCGGCATGGGCGTCGGCGGGCTGCTTGCGGAAATTCCAAGCCGCCCGCAGCCGCGCGACCTGCGCCAGCCGGAACGGCCGCTGTCCGTCGCAGCGCTCGTGCTGGCGGCCGGACGCGCCAGCCGCATGAACGGCAGTCACAAGCTGCTCGCGGCCTTCGACGGCGAGGCGCTGGTGCGCCGCTCGACGGAGGCGGCGCTGGCGGCAAGGCCAGCCCGCGTGCTCGTGGTGACGGGGCACCGGGCCGAAGAAATCGAGGCGGAACTTTCCGGCCTCAAGGTCGATGTCGTGCGCAACCCGGATCATGCGCAGGGCATGTCGACCTCGCTCAGGTCAGGCGTTGCCGCGCTGGGGCCGGGTGCGGACGGCGTCGTGGTCATGCTGGCGGACATGCCGCATGTCACCGGCGCCGACGTGCGCACGCTGCTCGACGCCTTTGCGGCGGCCGGCGGTCATGCAATCGTGCGCGCGGTCTCGGGCGGCAAGCGGGGCAATCCGGTCGTGCTGCCGCGCGCCACCTTCGCCGCGGTCCTTCAGCTCGAAGGCGATGTCGGTGCACGGCATATCGTGGAGAGCGCGGGGCTCGAGATCGTGGACGTGGAGATCGGCGCGGCGGCGCATGTCGATGTCGATACGCCCGAGGCGGTGTTTGCCGCCGGTGGCATTCTGAAAGGGTAGGATATGGATCGGGATGCGATCGAGGAGATGTTCCAGGCGCTGGGACCGGTGACGATCAAGCGCATGTTCGGCGGCAAGGGCATCTATCATCAGGGCCGTATCCTGGCGCTGGAGGTGGATGGCGAGATGCTGCTGAAGGCGGATGCGCAGAGCGCGCCCGATTTCGAGGATGCCGGCTGCCGGCAATGGGCCTATGACGGCAAGCAGGGAAAGCCGGTGAAGATGCCGTACTGGTCGATACCCGAGGCCGCTTTCGACGATCCCGACGAGATGGCGCTCTGGGTGCGGCGCGCCTACGAGGCGGCTTTGCGCGCCAAGTAGCGGGCGTTCAGCGCCGTCACCGCATCGGCGGCGAAGCGCGAAAGCGGCGCGGGCAGCGCATCGAGCGGGAACCAGCCGAATTCGGGCAGCTTTTCCGGCTCCATGACGCGCGGTTCGCCGGAAAAATCTTCCGTCACATAGATGAGCGACAGCCAGTGCTGGCGCTCCGCCTCGATGATCTGTTCCGACATGCAGAGGAAATCGACGCTGCCGATGGAGAGACCGGATTCTTCCTCCGCCTCGCGGCGGGCCGAATCGGCGGCGCGTTCCATGTGGTCGACCTTGCCGCCGACGATGTTCCAGGCGCCAGCCTCCGGCGCGCGCAGGCGCCGGTAGAGCAGAAGCTTGCTCTCACGCAAAATGGCCAGGCCGCAACCGAGGCCTGGCACATCGATGCCTGGAATGGACATGAAGGACGATCAGGCCTTGCCGGCGATCAGCATGAAGGCCGGAACGTCTTCGCCGAAGCCGAGCGGCGTCGGGCCGTCGTCTTCGTCGCGACGGTAGCGGTTGCGACGGTCACGGCTGTCGTCGTTGGCCGGGCGCGGCGCGGCATGGTTCACGGCGCGCGTGTTGCGAGCGGGGTTCTGCGGCCGCCCTTCCGCCTTGCGTTCAGCTTTCACGGCTTCCACCTTCTCTTCGCTCTCGCTGGTCTCGATGCGGGGTTCCGCAGCACGGGCTTCGCCCCTGTTGCGGCCACGGGAGCGGTCGCGATCACGACCGCCGCGGTCACGGCCGTTGCGGGGGCGTTCACGCTCCTCGCTTTCGGCCTGCTGCGGCAGCTCTTCGAGATTGCCGCTCAGCCATTCGACCTTCTGGTCGATCAGCTTTTCGATGGCGTCGACGAACTTGGTGTCGCGCCTAGAGACGAGAGTGAAGGCGGCGCCCGAGCGGCCGGCACGGCCGGTGCGGCCGATGCGATGGACATAGTCCTCGGCATGGATCGGGACGTCGAAGTTGAAGACGTGGCTCACGTCCGGGATGTCGAGGCCGCGCGCGGCGACGTCGGAGGCGACGAGCAGCTTGATGTTGCCGTCCTTGAAGTTCGCAAGCATGGTCATGCGCGAGCGCTGGTCCATGTCACCGTGCAGCGCGCCGACGGAGAAGCCGTGGCGATCGAGCGAGCGGAAGAGATCCGACACGTCGACCTTGCGGTTGCAGAAGATGATCGCGTTCTTGAGGTCTTCCTGGGCGCGGATGAGATCGCGCAGCACGGAGCGCTTCTCGTAATCCTTGCTGTGGGTGGCGACGAGCCGCTGCGTCACGGTCTTGGCCGTGGAGGAGGGCGGCGCCACCTCGACCCGCTCGGGGTTCTGCAGGAAGCGGTCGGCCAGCTTCTGGATTTCCGGCGGCATGGTGGCCGAGAAGAACAGCGTCTGGCGCGTGAAGGGGATGAGCTTGGCGATGCGCTCGATATCGGGGATGAAGCCCATGTCGAGCATGCGGTCGGCTTCGTCGATGACGAGGATCTCGACGCCGGTCATCAGCAGCTTGCCGCGCTCGCAATGGTCGAGCAGGCGGCCGGGGGTGCAGATGAGAACGTCCGCGCCGCGTTCCAGCTTGCGATCCTGTTCGTCGAAGGAGACGCCGCCGATGAGGAGGGCGACGTTCAGCTTGTGGTTCTTGCCGTATTTCTCGAAGTTTTCGGCTACCTGGGCGGCCAGTTCGCGCGTCGGCTCGAGGATGAGCGTGCGCGGCATGCGGGCACGGGCGCGGCCTTTTTCAAGCAGCGTCAGCATCGGCAGCACGAAGGACGCGGTCTTGCCGGTGCCCGTCTGGGCGATGCCCAGGATGTCGCGCCGTGCAAGCGCCGGCGGAATGGCGCCGGCCTGGATCGGAGTCGGGATGGTGTATCCCGCGTCGGTGACGGCGGACAGGACTTTCGGGCTCAGGCCAAGATCAGCAAAAGTGGTCAAAGGGAAAACAGTTTCCGTTCCGGTTCTTGCGAACGCTAGGGGTTTCAGCGGCAAAACAACCGCTAGGATGCAGCGCACTTATGCCGAAAGTGCCGGAAAGTCAAGGAAATCAGCGAATTTGGTAAATCCGCGAGCAATTTGAAGTGTATGGACGACGCTTTTGCCCGTGAGAGGGGCTTTCGCCTTGCGTTACGTCAGTTCATGTAGGTCGTCAACTTCATGCCGGCGGTGAGAAAGCGCATCGGGTCGATGGCCTTTCCATTGCGGCGCACCTCGTAGTGCAGGTGCGGGCCGGTGGAGCGTCCCGTCGTGCCGGAAAGGCCGACCGGCCCATCGGTCTCCACATGGTCGCCGACCTTGACGAGCACCTCAGAAAGATGGGCGTAGCGCGTCGTCAGTCCGTTGCCGTGGTCGATCTCCACCATGTTGCCATAGCCGCCGTTGCGGCCGGCGACGACGACCGTGCCGGCGCCGGTGGCGCGGATTTCCGTGCCCGTGCTGGCGCGGAAATCGATGCCCGCATGCAGCGCGAGGCGGCCGAGGAACGGGTCGGTGCGGTTGCCGAAACGGCTGGTGATGTTGCTGCCCGGCGATGGATTGCCGAAAGGCAGCTTGCGCGCCGTGCGGCGCGCGGCGTCGAGCCGTTCCAGGGCGACGTCGAGATCGTTGATCGAATCCTCGAAAGGATCCGTCGCGAGGGCCGGCTCCACGAACGGGCCACCGACGGCTGTATCCGATTCGTCATCGGTCGCCGCGGTGTCGGCGACGTCGAAGCCGGTACGCTTGAGGATGGTCTGGATGGCGTCGGCGGTTTCCGACGCGCCCGCGGTCAGCGACTGGATGCGGTTCAACTGTTCGTGTTCGAGATCCTTCAGCGACAGCGTCACCTTGGAAAACAGCCGGTCGGCGCGGTCGGCGACCGATTCGCCCGAGGCCGCATAGGCAAGCTGCGTCGTCTTCTGCGGCGCGGCGCCGGTAAGGCCCATGACGGCATTGATGGCGCCGGCGGCATCGGCGCGGCGGCCGTCCGTCACCGGCTTTTCGTCGGGCAGGGGAACCGTGTCCACGCCGCTGCTTTCGGCGCGGGTCAGCAGCGCGTCGAGCTTGCCGTGGCGCTCGGAAAGCGCGAGCTGCTGCTGCATCAGCTTTTCCACCTTCTCCTCCACGACCTGCTGGTCGAGAAGCTGGCGGCTCGTGACGCGGTCGACCTGTGCGCGCAGGGCCGAGATGCGGTCTTCATAGTCATGCTGCATGCGCGCCTGGCGCGCCATGGTGGCGCCGATCAGGTCGTCGCGCAGCACGAGATAGGAGGTGGCGGCGAGATAGCCGACGGTGAACATGCCGGCAAAGCAGAAGGTGACGGCAGCCATCCAGGGACGGATGGTCATGTGGCGGATCTTGTCGCCGCTTGCCAGGATCACGACATGCTGCTGCGCGCGCTTTCCGAAGACGCGGTTTTCAGGACGCTCCGACACCGATGACTCCCCGACCGTTTCTGCTGGTCTCGTTCGGGGTGATTACACATTGTTAGGGTTAACAAAGCCTTTCCCGGCCGTCGTTTCGGCCGGAAACATCAGCTTTGGCTCACGGAGACGAGCGAGCGGTAGAAGGACGGCGTCAGCCCCGCTTCGGCGCGTGCGACATCGTTGAACGGCGGCTTCAGCGGACTGCGGAAATTGCTGCGCACCAGCGCCTTGAAGGTAGTGGACGGGTCCTTTTTCTCGCGGGCGCAAAGGAAGCGGAACCACTTCGCACCCACCGCCACATGGCCCTTCTCGTCGTTGTAGATAATGTCGAGGATGTCGGCGCTGACGTGGTCGCCGGTCTCGCGCATCTTCATCTGCAGGGTCGGCGTCACGTCGAGGCCGCGTGCTTCGAGAATCAGCGGCACGACGGCAAGGCGCGCCGTCAGGTCGTTGCGCGTGTCATGCGCGGCCTGCCAAAGGCCGTCATGCGCCGGCAGGTCGCCATAGTCGGCGCCGAAATCGCGCAGGCGGTCGCGGACGAGGCGGAAGTGTTTCGCCTCCTCGAAGGCCACCTGCATCCAGCCATCGAAGAAGGAATGCGGCACGCGCTCCGTGGTGAAACGGGCGACGATGTCGAGCGCGAGATCGACGGCGTTGAGTTCGATATGGGCGAGCGCGTGGAGAAGGGCGATGCGTCCCTTCTCGGTGTGCAGCGAACGCTTCTCCATGTGCTTGGGCGGAATGAGTTCCGGCTTTTCCGGCCGGCCGGGCCGGGTCGGCAAGGCGGGATCGCGCGGCGAGCGCATCGACAGCGTGCGGGCGAACCAGCGCCGGGCGGTTTCCTGCGCCAGTTCCGTCTTCAGGTCGAGATCGGCCGCCAGGATGGCGGCCGTCGCGCCGCCACGCAGACTTTCGATTGGGAGGAGTTCCATCATTCCAAGGCCTTGCTGAAAAGTCCTAAAGCTTTCTGGCGGCGTCGAGGACGGCCTCGACATGGCCCTTGACCTTCACCTTCGGCCATATCTCGGCAATCTTGCCGGCGGCGTCGATCAGCACGGTCGTCCGCTCGACGCCCATATAGGTGCGGCCATACATGCTCTTTTCCTTCCACACGCCGTAGGCTTCCAGGGTCTGGAGGCTTTCGTCCGAGGCGAGCGGCACGCTGAGTTCGTGTTTCTTGACGAACTTGTCGTGCTTCTTCACCGGATCGGGCGAAAGGCCGACGAGCGCGACGCCGGCTGCGTCGAAATCCGCCTTCGCGGCGGTGAAATCCTTGGCTTCCGTCGTGCAGGCCTCGGTGTCGTCCTTCGGATAGAAGAAGAGCACGACCGGCCGGCCGCGCAATTTCGAGAGCGAAATACTGCCGCCGCCATCGCGCGGGAGGGTGAAATCCGGAGCTTCGACGCCCGGGGCCAGTTCTGCCATGGGATTTCCTTTCTTTGGCCGGCTTTTTGAGTCAAGGGCACGGCCTTCCGCATATATAGTGACAGGCAGAATCGTCCAGCGGCGAACGGACGACACGCGGTGATTCCGCGGGATAACGGGGTAGAGGAAACAGGCGCGAGATGGGAGAAATCCGCGACGAGAAGGTTGTGTTCCGCAAACAGGACATCGTGCGCCTGCACGAACTGCCCTCGGCGCAGGCCCACGAACCCATCGTCCTGCACGCGGTCGAGACCGGCCGCATGGGGCTTTTCTGCCGGTTTGCCGCCGCTACCGTCGCGCTCGTCCTGTTTATCGGCGCGGTCGTCGTGGGACTTGTCGAGACGGGCATGTTCGACAGCACGCTGAACGCCCGAGCCGTCGCCGCCCTCAACCAGGCGCTCGGCCCACGCTATCGCGCTTCCGTCGATCATACGGTTCTGCGTCTCGCAGGCTTCAGCGGCTTCGCCCTGAAGGCGCAGGACGCTCGCATCATCGACGTGGAATCGGGCAAGGAACTGGCGACGACCGAGGCCGTCGGCATCGTGCTCGATCCGATGGCGCTGTTCTCCGGCCATATCGCCGTCTCGCGCCTCGACGTCGACGGTGTTGCATTCAATGCGGCGCTGCTGCCCAAGAGCAAGCCGCTCGACCTTTCGGCCCTGCGTATTTCCGACGTACCGGACTATCTGGAAACCACCTTCGAGCGGCTCGACGGCATCAACCGCCTGATCGATGCGAACGGCATGCAGACCGTCAGTCTTTCCGATCTCGGCGTCACCTTCGCGGGAAGCAACGGCCGGCCGGTCGTGCTTTCCATCGCAAGCCTTCAATTTTCCCGCGACACCGCCGGCACCATGACGATCGAGGGGACCTTCGCCCTGGACGGGCGGGAGGGCGAGATCGACCTGACGGCCGAGACCGGCGGTGGAAGCGTCCGCCGGATGGATGGCGCGGTGCGCAACATCGGGCTTGGCGATTTCATGCTCAGCCATACGGCCGAAGGCGTCGTGCATGCCGGGCTGGATACGACGGTCGACGTTTCGGTCGGCGCGCAGCGGGAGATCGAGGGTGTAAAGCCCGAACTGGCGCTCGACGTGAAGTTTGCCGCCGGCGCGGTCTATGGCGATGGGATCGCCGCCGAACTCCGCCCGTCCTCCGTGAAGGCGAGCTACAATTTCGACAAGGGTTCCATCGAGCTTGCCTCGACGGATGCCTCCGTCGGCCAGTCGCATTTCCCCTTCACCGGCGGGCTCATCGATCTCGACCGTGTCTCCGACAAGGCGGACAAGGGGTTCGCCATCGATCTCGTCTTCTCCAATGCCATCAGCCGGCCGGTCGATTCCACCGAGACGCCGATCCGCTTCGACGCCAAGGTCAACGGCTACTATCTGCCGAAGACGAAGAACCTGCATTTCGAGGAAATGGCGGTCTCGAGCGAGAAGGGCAATGTCGCCGGCTCGCTCGCCATGCGCTTCGGCGACCGGGAGCCGGAAGTCAGCTTCGTCATGATCGCCAGCGAGCTGCAGTCGGCGGCGGTCAAGCAGTTCTGGCCCTTCTGGATGGCCAAGACCGCCCGTAGCTGGGTGATCAAGAACATCTTCGGCGGCACCGTCACCAATGGCCGCATCGAGTTCTACCTTGCCGAGGGCCGCAAGCGCGAGCCGGGCGTGCCGATGCATCTTGGTCCGGAAGAACTGAAGATCGACTTCGATATCGAAGGCGCACGCATGAACGTGGCGGGCGAGATTCCGCCGCTGCGCGACACGTCGGGCACATTCCGCCTGCGCGGGCCGCGCACGGAAATCTCGATCACCGGCGGCACGGCCTATTTCCCTTCGGGTCGCTCGGTGGCGCTGACGGGCGGCACCTTCGTCCTGCCGGACAACTATACCAAGCCGCTGATGGCGGACATGGACATCGATGTCGCCGGCAATGCCGACGCCATCGCCGAACTCGTCACCTACAAGCCGATCCGTGCGCTGCCGGCAACCGGCTTCACACCGGAGGATTTCAGCGGCCAGGTGAAGGCGAAGGTCAAGGCGCATTTCGGCATCATCTCCGCGCACAATCCGCCACCGCCGCAATGGACCGCCGCGCTGACGCTCGACGACGTGGACGTGCACAAGCCGATTGCGGGACGCACCGTCACCGCGCTGCGCGGTCTTCTCGCCATCGATCCGCAGGTCGCCGATCTCGACGCCAAGGCGGATATCGACGGCGTGACGCTCGATCTCGAGCTGGTCGAGCCGGTCAGCAAGACCTCCGAGGTCAAGCGCAAGACGGTGCTGTCGGGCACGCTCAGCAACAGGGATCGGGCGAAGCTGCTGCCCGGCTTCGAGAATGTGCTGGAAGGCGAGATTGCCGTCCGGCTCGAGCAGGAGGGCGATGGGCCGCGCAGCGTCGAGGCGGATCTGGGCGGCGCGGCCGTCTCCATTCCCTGGATCGGCTGGACCAAGGGCGCGGGCATCGGCGGCAAGGTCACGCTGACCGCCGACACCAAGGACGGCAGGACCACGGTCTCCGATTTCCGCTTTGCCGGCGACGGGTTCAGCGCCGCGGGCGACCTCGTCTTCCATGGCGCTGCGCTGGAGCGCGCCAATTTCTCGACGGTCCGGCTTTCGGCCGACGACCGTTTCCGCTTGAAGGTCGACCGCGGCAAGTCCGGCTATGCCGTCGTCGCCGACGGCGAGGTGGCGGATGTGCGCGCGGTGCTGGCGCGTCTGAAGAACGCCACGGGCGGCAGCGACGGAGACAAGCAGGGTGCGACCGTCACGGCCAATCTGGCGCGCGCCGTCGGCTTCAACGGGGAAAGCCTCTCCAACGTGAACTTCCGCTATTCCACGACCGGCGGCCGCATTTCCGGGCTCGACCTTTCCGCCGTTACCGCGAGCGGCGCGCCGGTGGTCGGGCAGATGGGACAGAACGGCGGCGCGGATATCATCCAGCTCACCAGCGGCGATGCCGGGGCGGTGGCGCGCTTTGCGGATATCTACCGCCACATGCGCGGCGGCCTCCTGAATGTGCGCCTGCGCGAGACGGCGAACAGCGGCTGGCTCGGCTCCGTCGATATCCGCAATTTCGCGCTGGTCGGCGAGGAGCGGCTGCGCTCGCTCGTCTCCACGCCGGCAGGCGACAGCGGCCGCAGCCTCAACGACGCGGTGCGCCGCGAGATCGATGTCAGCGCCGTGAAATTCTCCCGCGGCTTTGCCCAGGTGCGGGCCGGCGGCGGGGCGCTCAGCCTTGCCAATGGCGTGGTGCGCGGCGAGACGGTCGGCGCGACGTTCCAGGGCACGGTGCGCGATGCGAGCGGCCAGACCGACATGACCGGCACCTTCATGCCGGCCTATGGCCTCAACCGGCTGTTTGCCGAACTGCCGCTGATCGGCATCATCCTCGGCAACGGCAACGACCGCGGCCTGATCGGCATCACCTTCAAGCTCTCGGGCGCTTTCGACAAGCCGAAGCTGACGATCAACCCGCTGTCGATCATCGCCCCTGGCGTCTTCCGCAACATCTTCGAGTTCCAATGAAAAAGGCCGCCCGGAGGCGGCCTCGATCACTGGTTTGCCTGCCGGCCTCAGGCCGGACGGATGAGGATGTGCTTCTTCTTGCCGAGCGAAAGCTTGATCACGCCGTCGGCGGAAACATCGCCGCTGCCGATGACCCGGCGCTCGTCCGAGACGGCCGCGTCGTTGATGCGCACCGCGCCGCCCTGGACGTGGCGGCGGGCTTCGCCGTTGGAGGCGGCAAGGCCGGCCTTGACGACGAGCGACAGGAGGCCGATGCCGGCGTCGAGTTCGCCCGTGGCGACGTCGATCGTCGGCAGGTTCTCCGAGATCGCGCCTTCCTCGAAGGTCTTGCGTGCGGTTTCGGCGGCCTGTTCGGCGGCGGTGCGGCCGTGCAGCATGGCCGTCACTTCCGTCGCCAGGATCTTCTTCACCTCGTTGATCTCGGCGCCGCCGAGGGCGGAGAGACGGGCGATCTCGTCCATCGGCAGGGCCGTGTAGAGCTTCAGGAAGCGCGAGACGTCGGCGTCTTCCGTGTTGCGCCAGTACTGCCAGAAATCATAGGCCGACAGCATGTCCGGGTTCAGCCAGACGGCGCCGTTGACGGACTTGCCCATCTTCGCGCCCGAAGCGGTGGTCAGGAGCGGCGAGGTGAGGGCGTAGAGCTGCGGCGTGCCCATGCGGTGGCCGAGATCGATGCCGTTGATGATGTTGCCCCACTGGTCGGAGCCGCCCATCTGCAGGCGCACGTCGTAGCGCTTGTTCAGCTCGACGAAGTCGTAGGCCTGCAGGATCATGTAGTTGAATTCGAGGAAGGACAGCGACTGCTCGCGGTCGAGGCGCGTCTTCACGCTGTCGAAGGACAGCATGCGGTTGACCGAGAAGTGACGGCCGACGTCGCGCAGGAATTCGAGGTAGTTGATGCCGAGCAGCCAGTCGGCATTGTTGATCATCAGCGCGTCCTTCGGGCCTTCGCCGTAGGAAAGGTAGTTCGAGAAGACGGTCTTGATGCTGGCGATGTTGCTGTCGATGGTGGCCGGCGTCATCAGCTGGCGCGCCTCGTCCTTGAAGGACGGATCGCCCACCATGCCGGTGCCGCCGCCCATCAGCGAGACCGGGCGGTGGCCGGTCTTCTGGAACCAGTGCAGCAGCATGATCTGGAT
Organism: Shinella sp. G-2; assembly: GCF_050172695.1. NCBI lineage: Bacteria > Pseudomonadati > Pseudomonadota > Alphaproteobacteria > Hyphomicrobiales > Rhizobiaceae > Shinella > Shinella sp. G-2. Next base: position 736,068 of record NZ_JBBEYH010000001.1, read on the forward strand.
GAGGCCGCCGGCATGGAGACTGGGCGCCGTCGGGTCGAAGCCGATATAGGCCGTCACGGTTTCCTTGGCGAGAAGGTCGTCGAGGCCGGTTTCATCGGAAATCTGGTGGATGAAGCCGCGCTCTTTCAGCGTGCGAAGGAAATCGGATTTGAATTCGGACATGGCCTGTCTCTCTGGTGGGATTGTTTCGAGCGGGCGTTTATCACCTTTGAAGTAGGTTATCACTTCAAAAGTGAGTCTGGAGCGGACGGATGACGGGAATGCGGACGGCAATCGGTTTGATGAGCGGCACGAGCCTCGACGGCATCGACGTGGCGCTGCTGCGCACGGATGGCGAAAGCGTCGTCGAGCGCGGCCCCGCCCTGGGCTGCGCCTATGACGCCGCCTTCCGCCGCCGCCTGCAGGGCGCGCTGGAAACCGCCAAGTCCATCGAGGCGCGCGGCGAGCGGCCGGGCGATCTTGCCGAGATCGAGCGCGAGCTGACGCTGCGCCATGCGGAGGCCGTGCGGGCCTTCCTCGCGGAGAACGGCCTGAAGCCGGCCGACATCGACGTCGTCGGCTTCCATGGCCAGACCGTGCTGCACCGGCCGGATGCCGGCCTGACGGTGCAGCTCGGCGACGGCGGCCTTCTCGCCGAGGAGACCGGCATCGACGTGGTCTATGACATGCGGGCGAACGACATGGTGCATGGCGGGCAGGGCGCGCCGCTCATCCCCGTCTATCACGCCGCGCTGGCCACCGGTCTTTCGCGCGCCGGCAAGGCCGTCGTCTTCGTCAATATCGGCGGCATTTCCAACATCACCTTCATCGGCAGCGACGGCACCATCGTCGCCTTCGACAGCGGGCCGGGCAATACGCTGATCGACCAATGGGTCGAGACCCATGCCGGCATTCCCTATGATCAGGGCGGCATGATCGCCTCGGAAGGCCGTGTCGATCCGGATCTCGCCGCGCGTTATCTCGGCCACGCCTTCTTCACCGATCCGGTGCGCCGTTCGCTCGACCGCAACGATTTCCGCCCGCCCGAGGGCGCGGCGGCGAGCCTGGAGGATGGCGCGCGCACGCTGGCGCATGTCACGGCGGCAGCGATCCTCAAATCGGCGCGCCATCTGCCGGAGCGACCGGGCCTCTATGTCGTATGCGGCGGCGGACGGCTCAACCGCATGATCATGGGTGACCTTGCGGCGCTGGCCGAACGGGAGGGAGCGGAGGTCGTCGGCGCCGAGGCGGTCGATCTCAATGGCGACAGCATGGAGGCGGAAGCCTGGGCCTATCTCGCCGTGCGCTCGCTGCGATCCCTGCCGCTGACCTTCCCGGGAACGACCGGGGTCAAGGCGCCCGTCACCGGGGGTATCCTGCAAAAGGCCATAGCGCGCGGTTAACGCTTTTTTCGCCGCCCCATTCTAGCATCGGTTTGGATCGTTCCGGGGCGCAACTGCACGGGCCGGCCATAGTGTCTTGCGTAAGGTGGCCAATGAGTGGCGCAGGCTTCCTGCTGACGGTGAATTTCCTCATCGCGCAGTGCTTCTGCATGTTTTTCCTGGCGGTCTCCGCCCGGAGCCGCAATCGCGTGGCCGCGCGCTGGTTTGCCGGCTGTTTCGCCGTCGCCTCGCTGGCGACGGTCTTCGAGCTTCTCGTCGCCTATGTTCCTCCGCCGAAGCCCTGGGCGGTGCTCGCCTTCGCCTCCATGCTCGGCGGCATGTTCATGCTGCGCGTCGGCATCGGGCAGCTCTACGGCCTGAAGACCAACCGCGCCTTCCTCGCGACCGTCTTCGCCGCCTTCGTCGCGCTCGACTATTTCATCTACGATCTGCCGCGCGGCACGTTGCAGCATGCGCTGCCCTACCAGATGCCCTTTGCCGTCGCGCTCGGCATGAGCGCCTGGGCAACCTACAGGGCGCGGGTGAAATCCTTCGTCGACCGCTCGCTCGTCGTGCTGCTCTCGGTCACCAGCGCGCATTTCGTCGTCAAGGCCTTCGCCGCGGTGCTCGCCGGATCGGGCGCGACCGCGAAGGATTATCTTGCAAGCCAGTTCGCGCTGTTGTCCCAGAGCATGGGCGCGGTGCTGATCGTCGCGGTCGGCCTCATGCTGCTGTGCGTGCTCGTGCTGGAAATCGTTGCCGACGAGAAGGTGAATGCCGAGATCGATGCGCTCTCCGGCCTGCTCAACCGCCGCGGCTTCGACAACGGGGTGGATGCGCTGGTCGCCGGTCCGGGGCCGCACAGCATCGTGCTCTGCGACCTCGACCGCTTCAAGTCTGTGAACGACACCTACGGCCATCAGGGGGGCGATGCGGCCATTCGCGCCTTCGGGGAAATGCTGCAGGCGGCGGCGCCGAAGGAGGCGCTCGTCGCCCGCATCGGCGGGGAAGAATTCGTGCTGCTCCTGCCGCATACGGGCCGGCAGGCGGCGATGCTCTTCGCCCATGCGCTCAGGGCCACGCGATCGGTTTCTCCCGTTCCCGGCCTGCCGCCGGCCGTCCGGGTCACCTCCAGCTTCGGCGTGGCGGAGATCGGCGAGACGGAACCGCTGCGCTTTGCCATGCGCCGCGCCGACGATGCGCTTTATGCCGCCAAGAATGCCGGCCGCGACTGCGTGCGCGAGGCCGAGCCGCCGGCCCGGATTCTCGAAGTCGTCAAGCGGGCGACCTGAGCCGCAAAGAAAAAGCCCGATGGCGGAACCATCGGGCTTTCGTTTTTCAGGTCTTCGGCCGATCAGCGGATGCGCTTGGCGGCCGGTTCCGGCGTCAGCTCGCCGGCGAGGCGACGGTCGAGGTAATCCTCGCATTCCGCCATCAGCGTTTCGGTCTGGCCGTTGAAGAAGTGGTTGGCGCCCGACACGGTCTTGTGCGTGATCAGGATGCCCTTCTGCGTCTTCAGCTTCTCGACGAGCCCGTTGACGTCCTTTTCCGGCGCGACCTTGTCGGCATCGCCGTTGATGATGAGACCCGAGGACGGGCAGGGCGCCAGGAACGAGAAGTCGTAGATGTTCGGCTGTGGGGCGATGGACATGAAGCCCTCGATCTCCGGGCGGCGCATCAGGAGCTGCATGCCGATCCAGGCGCCGAAGGAATAGCCGGCGACCCAGCAGCTCTTGGAATCGGGATGCAGGCTCTGCACCCAGTCGAGCGCCGAGGCGGCATCGGAAAGCTCGCCCGCACCGTGGTCGAATTCGCCCTGGCTGCGGCCGATGCCGCGGAAGTTGAAGCGCAGCGTCGTGAAACCGCGCTTCTGGAACATGTAGAAGAGCTGGTAGACGATCTGGTTGTTCATCGTGCCGCCGAACTGCGGATGCGGATGCAGCACGATGGCGATCGGGGCGTTCTTCTGCTTGGACGGCTGGTAACGGCCCTCAAGGCGACCGGCGGGTCCGTTGAAGATGATTTCGGGCATTCTTACTCCGGCGAGTTCGCGTTCAGGAACGGATTCTTGTCAATTGAAGTCTTGACGAAAGCACTCAGCTTTTCTAGAACCTAGTTTAGAACTATTCGAAACTGTTTAGGCGCATCGGGCGCCGTGAGCTTGGTGTCATAAGGCAAGCCCGGCGGACATTTCAAGAAAAATGCACGCCATCTGAAACTTGCCCGCCACGCACGGATGAAGAATGACGAAGACGGAGCGCACATATCTGGACTGGAACGCCACGGCGCCCTTGCTGCCGGCGGCGCGCGAGGCCTTTGTCGCGGCCCTGGACATGATCGGCAATCCGTCCTCCGTGCACGGCGAGGGCCGGGCGCTGCGCATGCTGGTGGAGGCCGCGCGCCGCGACGTCGCCGCGCTCCTCAACACGGCGCCCGCGCATGTCATCTTCACGAGCGGCGCGACCGAGGCGGCGAACCTCGTCCTGACGCCCGATTATCGCATGGGCCGCACGCCGCTTGCCATCGGCCGCCTCTATGTCTCCGAGATCGAGCACCCGGCCATCCGCGAGGGCGGGCGCTTTGCGCGGGAGAGCGTGACGACGGTTCCGGTGACGCGCGCCGGCATTGTCGATCTCGATGCGCTGGAAGCGCTGCTCCAGGACCACGACAAGGCCACGGGCCTGCCGATGGTCGCGGTGATGCTTGCCAACAACGAGACGGGCATCGTGCAGCCGGTGAAAGCCGTCGCCGGGATCGTGCACCGCCATGGCGGGCTGCTCGTCGTCGATGCCGTTCAAGCCGCCGGCCGCATGCCGGTCGATATCGAGGCGCTGGACGCCGACTTCCTCATCCTGTCCTCGCACAAGCTGGGCGGCCCCAAGGGCGCCGGCGCGCTGGTCTCGCGCGGCGAGGTGCTGATGCCGGCGCCGCTCATCCGCGGCGGCGGGCAGGAAAAGGGGCATCGCTCCGGCACGGAAAACCCGGCCGCGCTCGCCGGCTTCGCCGCTGCCGCGCGTGCGGCGGCCGCCGACATGGCCGAGCGCAATGCCCGGATCGCGGGCCTTCGCGACGCCCTGGAAGCGGGCATGCGGCTCGCTGCCAACGACGTCATCATCCATGGGGCGGAGGGCGAGCGCATCGCCAACACGTCCTTCTTCAGCCTGCCGGGCCTGAAATCCGAAACCGGGCAGATCGCCTTCGATCTCGAAGGCATCGCGCTTTCGGCCGGCTCGGCCTGCTCCTCCGGCAAGGTCGGACAGAGCCATGTGCTGACGGCCATGGGGTTCGATGCCACGCTGGGCGGGCTGCGTGTTTCGCTCGGGCCGGGATCGGGCCAGGCCGACGTGGATCGTTTTCTGGCCGCTTTTTCGCGCGTCGTCTCCCGGCGGCGTCTGACGGGCAATGCGGCCTGAAGGAATCTTGCGGAAACGCGAGTTTTCGCTTGCCAAAAGGTGGGAAAAGCCGCCTTTGGCGCTTACATAACCGGCGGCAGACCGCCACCCGTTAACAAGCTGCCGGACCTTGGATCCGGCGAGATTGGAGAACGATATGCCTGCGGTGCAGGAAACGATCGATCAGGTCCGTCAGATTGACGTCGACCAGTACAAATACGGCTTCGAGACGAAGATCGAGATGGAAAAGGCCCCGAAGGGTCTGTCCGAGGACATCATCCGCTTCATCTCGGCCAAGAAGAGCGAGCCCGACTGGATGCTCGAATGGCGCCTCGATGCCTATCGTCGCTGGCTGACCCTGGAAGAGCCCACCTGGGCGCGCGTCGACTATCCGAAGATCGATTTCAACGACCTGTACTACTATGCAGCGCCGAAGAACCAGAGCGGTCCGAAGTCGCTCGACGAGGTCGATCCCGAGCTCCTGAAGACCTATGAAAAGCTAGGCATTCCGCTGCGCGAACAGGAAATTCTCGCCGGTGTCGAGAAGTCCAAGATCGCCGTCGACGCCGTCTTCGATTCGGTCTCGGTCGTCACCACCTTCAAGGAAGAGCTGAAGAAGGCCGGCGTGATCTTCATGTCGATCTCGGAAGCCATCCGCGAACATCCCGACCTCGTGAAGAAGTATCTCGGCTCCGTCGTCCCGACGACCGACAACTTCTATGCCACGCTGAACTCGGCGGTCTTCACCGACGGTTCGTTCGTCTTCGTGCCGAAGGGTGTTCGCTGCCCGATGGAACTGTCGACCTACTTCCGCATCAACGAGAAGAACACCGGCCAGTTCGAACGCACGCTGATCATCGCGGAAGAAGGCGCCTACGTCTCCTACCTCGAAGGCTGCACCGCGCCGCAGCGTGACGAGAACCAGCTTCACGCCGCCGTCGTCGAACTCGTCGCGCTCGACGAGGCCGAGATCAAGTATTCCACCGTCCAGAACTGGTATCCGGGCGACAAGGAAGGCAAGGGCGGCATCTACAACTTCGTGACCAAGCGCGGCGATTGCCGCGGCAAGAACTCGAAGATCTCGTGGACGCAGGTCGAGACCGGTTCGGCCATCACCTGGAAGTATCCCTCGTGCATCCTGCGCGGCGACGGTTCGCGCGGCGAGTTCTACTCGATCGCCGTTTCCAACGGCCACCAGCAGATCGACAGCGGCACGAAGATGATCCATCTCGGCAAAAACACGTCGAGCCGCATCATCTCCAAGGGCATTTCCGCGGGCTTCTCCAACAACACCTATCGCGGCCAGGTCTCGGCCCACCGCAAGGCGGAGAACGCGCGCAACTTCACCCAGTGCGACTCGCTGCTGATCGGCGACAAGTGCGGTGCGCATACCGTGCCCTATATCGAGGCGAAGAACGCGACGGCCCAGTTCGAGCACGAAGCGACCACCTCGAAGATTTCCGAAGACCAGCTCTTCTACTGCCTGCAGCGCGGTATCCCGGAAGAGGCGGCGATCGCGCTGATCGTCAACGGCTTCGTCAAGGAAGTCATCCAGGAACTGCCGATGGAATTCGCCGTCGAGGCGCAGAAGCTGATCGGCATCTCGCTGGAAGGCTCGGTCGGCTGACCGGGTAGGGAATGCCCCGGCGGATTTCCGCCGGGTGGCCGGATGGCCTTTCGATGAAGTTCCGTCGTGATCCGTTATATTAGACGGTGCGGTTCTCATCGGGAGAGACGACATGGATCCGGTCAATCTGACGTACTACGCCGTGGTTTGCGGTGGACTGGCAGCGTATGCGCCCAACGTTCGGAACGTGGGCATACGAACGGTGGTGGGGCTTGGCCTCGGCGGGTTCTCCGCCATGATGCTTCCGGTGGTCCATTTCTTCCTCGGCTTCTGAAACGAACGGGAGTGCTGGATGCGCTCCGAACGCAGGACCGAGACATCATGCTTGAAATCAAGAATCTGCACGCTCGCATCGCCGAAGACGGCACCGAGATCATCCGTGGCCTGAACCTCACCGTGAAGGCCGGCGAAGTCGCCGCCATCATGGGCCCGAACGGCTCGGGCAAGTCGACGCTCTCCTACATCCTGTCGGGTCGCGAAGACTATGAAGTCACCGACGGCGACATCCTCTACAACGGCGAGAGCATCCTCGAGCTCGACCCGGCCGAACGCGCCGCCAAGGGCATCTTCCTCGCCTTCCAGTACCCGGTCGAAATCCCGGGTGTCGCCACCATGCAGTTCCTGAAGGTCGCGATGAACGAGCAGCGCAAGGCGCGCGGCGAGGACGAACTGACGACCCCGGACTTCATGCGCCGCGTCAAGGAAGCCTCCGCCGAACTGAAGATCGCGCCGGAAATGCTGCGCCGTCCGCTCAATGTCGGCTTCTCCGGCGGTGAGAAGAAGCGCGCCGAAATCCTGCAGATGTCCCTGCTGGAGCCGAAGCTGTGCATCCTCGACGAGACCGACTCCGGCCTCGACATCGACGCGCTGAAGATCGTCGCCGATGGCGTCAACGCGCTCCGCTCGCCGGACCGCGCGGTCGTCGTCATCACCCACTACCAGCGCCTGCTCGACTACATCGTGCCGGATACGGTGCACGTCCTCTACAAGGGCCAGGTCATCAAGTCCGGCGACAAGACGCTGGCGCACGAGCTGGAAGCCAACGGCTACGCCGACATCATCGGTGCTGCCGCCTGACGGCACGGTGAAGGAGTGATCCCATGAACATGCAGACAGGCAAGACGCTCTCGGTCGCCGAGACCGCGCTTTGCGAAGCCTATGACCACGCCATCGGCGACCTGCCGGGCGACGGCGCGGTGCTCGCCGCCCGTGACACGCTGATCAGCGATTTCAAGGATGCCGGCCTGCCCACGCGCCGCGTCGAGGCCTGGCACTATACGGACCTCAAGGCGCTGCTGCGCGCCGTGCCCGCGTTCGATCCGGCCGCCTCGGTCGCCCGGGTCGCGCCGCTGGTTGAAGGGGCAGCCGTCCTGTCGGTCGCCAACGGTCTTGCCGACGCCCGCGCGACGGTCGCAGGCGTGACGGTGCGCACCTTCAAGGATGCGCTGGCGGACGGTTCCGCCGCCGCCGGCCTTGCCGCCCGTGACGGCGACGACGCCATCGGCCGCATCAACGGCGCCTTCGTGCGCGACGGTTTCGTGCTCAACATTGCCGATGGCACGGAACTGGACGCCCCGCTCGAGATCCAGACGATCCAGAATGCCGGCCAGACGCATACGCGCTTCCCGGCCACCTTCGGGGCGAACAGCAAGGCGACGATCATCGAACGCCATGTCGCGGGTGGCGAGAACGCCGCCTTCGTGACGACGGTCAGCGACATCGCGCTGGCCGACGGCGCCGAGATCACCTGGATCATCCTGCAGGCGCAGGGCGCGGCCGACACGCATCTCGGCCAGATCCGCATCACGCTCGGCACCGATGCGAAGCTGCGCCTCTACGTGGTCAATGCCGGCGGCAAGCTCGTGCGGCAGGAAATCCACGTGATCGTGGCGGGCGAGGGCTCGGACCTGACGCTGCGCGGCATCAACCTGCTCGGCGGCGAGACGCACAATGACGTGACCTTCACGGTCGGCCATGACGTGCCGAACACCACGTCCAGCGAAGTCATCCGCAACGTGATCTTCGATCGCGCCCGCGGCGTCTTCCAGGGCCAGATTCGCGTTGCGCCGGATGCCCAGAAGACCGACGCCAAGATGTCGTGCAACACGCTGCTGCTGTCCGACGAAGCCGACTTCTCCGCCAAGCCGGAGCTGGAAATCTTCGCCGACGACGTGCAGTGCGGCCACGGCGCGACCGTGATCGACATCGACCACACGCAGCTCTTCTATCTGATGGCTCGCGGTATTCCGGAAAACAAGGCGCGCGCCATGCTGGTCAACGCCTTCGTCGCCGAAATCGTCGAGGAGCTGGAAAACGAGCCGCTGGTGGAAGCGCTGGAAGGCGTCATTGCCGCCTGGCTGGACAAGCACGCCTGACGCGAGGCCTTCCGGGCCGCGGAAAACGAGGAAGTCGAGATGGAACACGCACCCGCAAAGGCCTATGACGTCGAGGCGATCCGCAAGGATTTCCCGATCCTGTCGAAGACGGTCTATGGCAAGCCGCTGGTCTATCTCGACAACGGCGCTTCGGCCCAGAAGCCGCAGTCGGTGATCGACGCGGTAGCGCATGCCTATTCCAACGAATATGCCAATGTGCATCGCGGCCTCCACTTCCTGTCGAATGCCGCCACGGACGCCTATGAGGCGGCGCGCGAGAAGGTGCGCCGTTTCCTCAATGCCGGATCGGTCGACGAGATCATCTTCACGAAATCCTCGACCGAGGCGATCAATACGGTCGCCTATGGCTATGGCATGCCGAAGATCGGCGAGGGTGACGAGATCGTGCTGTCGATCCTGGAGCACCACTCCAACATCGTGCCGTGGCATTTCATCCGCGAACGGCAGGGCGCCAAGCTCGTCTGGGCGCCCGTCGACGATACGGGCGCGTTCCATATCGAGGACTTCGTCAAGTGCCTGACGGAGCGCACCAAGCTCATCGCGATCACGCATATGTCGAATGCGCTCGGCACCATCGTGCCGATCAAGGAAATCTGCCGCATCGCCCGCGAGCGCGGCATTCCGGTGCTGGTCGACGGGTCGCAGGGCGCGGTGCACATGCCGGTCGACGTGCGCGACATCGACTGCGACTGGTACGTGATGACCGGTCACAAGCTCTATGGTCCCTCGGGCATCGGCGTGCTCTACGGCAAGATGGACCGGCTCAGGGAGATGCGTCCCTTCCAGGGCGGCGGCGAGATGATCGTCGACGTCAGCGAGGACGCCGTCACCTATAACGACCCGCCGCACCGCTTCGAGGCCGGCACGCCGCCCATCGTGCAGGCGATCGGCCTTGGCCACGCGCTCGACTACATGGAGAAGATCGGCCGCGCGGCGATCTCCGCCCACGAGGCGGACCTGCGCGACTACGCCCATGAGCGGCTGTCGGCGATCAATTCGCTGCGCATCTTCGGCACGGCGCCCGGCAAGGGCTCGATCTTCTCCTTCGAGCTGGAAGGCATCCATGCCCATGACGTGTCGATGGTGATCGACCGGGCAGGGGTCGCGGTGCGCGCCGGCACCCATTGTGCCCAGCCGCTCTTGAAACGCTTCGGCGTCACCTCCACATGCCGGGCATCGTTCGGCCTCTACAACACGCGCGCCGAAGTCGATGTTCTGGCCGATGCGCTCGACCATGCCCGCAAGTTTTTTGCCTGAGGAGTAGACCCATGTCCCTCGATGCAACGGAAGACAAGATCGACGTCCGTGACGGCATCGTCCATTCGGCGATCCCGGAGGAGGAGCTGGCTCGTCTCAGCGACGACATCATCTCGGCCCTGAAGACGGTCTATGACCCGGAAATCCCGGCCGATATCTTCGAGCTTGGCCTGATTTACAAGATCGATATCGAAGACGACCGCATGGTCAAGATCGACATGACGCTGACGGCCCCCGGCTGCCCTGTCGCCGGCGAGATGCCGGGCTGGGTGGAAAACGCCGTCAGTGCGGTCGAGGGTGTGTCCGGCGTCGAGGTCAAGATGACCTTCGATCCGCCGTGGACGCCGGACCGCATGTCGGAAGAAGCGCAGGTCGCGGTCGGCTGGTATTGATCGTTTAACCGGCGATCACTAGATTCGGATTCGGAAACCATCGGGCCTTGAACCCGTTAGGTCGAAGGAGATACGGCCCATGGCCTTTGCAGTGATGACACTTACCGATGCGGCGGCGAACCGCGTCAAGGCGATCGTCGACAATGCCGGCGGCGACGCCGCGGGCATTCGCGTCGGCATCAAGAAGGGCGGCTGCGCCGGAATGGAATATTCCGTCGATCTCGTGACCGAGCCCAATGTCAAGGACGACCTGATCGAGCATGCCGGCGCCCGCGTCTGGATCGCGCCGGAGGCGGTGCTCTATCTCCTCGGCACGCAGATGGATTTCGAGGTGACGACGCTGCGCTCGGGCTTCACCTTCCATAACCCGAACCAGACGTCCGCCTGCGGCTGCGGCGAATCGGTCGAGCTGAAACCCGCCGATCTCGCGGCGCTCGCCGCTGCCGGCCAGCCGACGGTTCGTGCCTGATACCGCAGCGGCTTCCCGGACCGCTATTCCTCGCGACTTTCCTTCGCCGGCGCTTTTGCCTAGTCTCCGACGCACGGCATGAGGATCGCGTGCCGGCGTGATCGCCAGGGAGGGCGCGAGCGATGACCGGCTTTGCCACGACCCTTTACGAAAACCTGCCGTTTCCCGTGCTTATCGTCGATGGCGAGGCCCGCGTGGTCTCGCACAACGACGCGGCCGCCCGGACGTTCGGCTGGAATCGTGACGGCCGCAAACCGCCCGCCGCAGCGATTCTCGAGGGAGCGAACCCCGCGGCCCTTCTGGCCCGCCATGGCGTGGAAGGGCGGGAAAACGCCCACGCCTTATCCTTCCGGCATGACAATGGCTCCCGCTTCGAGGCGACGGCCCATGTCATCTGCCTTGCCGACGAGCCCGACGGCGCGCGCTATGCGCTGCTGCTGCGCAGCCTGCTGAGCGGCGGCAGCCATGGCGAGCAGATCCTGCTCGGCCAGCGCATCGCCGCCGCCCTCGACACCATGACCGAGGGCTTTGCGATCTTCGATTCGGCCGAACGGCTCGTGATGTTCAACCGGTCCTACAAGGAGCGCTGCGGCGAGGCGCGCGATGCCGTGCGCGTGGGTGCGACGCTGGAAAGCATCGCCCGCGCCAATATCCGCGCCGGCATGTTTCCCGGCATCGTCGAGGGCACGCCGGAGGCCGAGGCGATGGTGCGCGAGCGTCTCGAAAGTCACCGCAACACCGGTGGCGGCGGCGCCGTCTTCGAATTCGGCAAGGACCGGTGGATCCGCGGCGAAAGCCATGTCGCCGAAACCGGCGACATCGTCGCCATGCGCGTCGACATATCGGAATTGAAACGCACCGAGGCGGCGCTGGAGGAAAAGCGGCGCGACTATCTTTCGTTGCTGCAGATCCTGCCCGACATGATCCTGCGCTTCGACAAGAATCTCACGATCCGCTTTGCCAATGACAAATATGCCAACCGCTTCGGCCTGAGCGCGGAAGAGCTGATCGGCAGGAACCTCGCCGATCTCGCCCGCAATCAGGAGCAGCGGGCGCAGCTTGCCCAGGTGACGCGCTATACGCGCGAAGAACCGCTGCGCACCCAGGAGGTCTGCAGCGAGGGGCCGAACGGCGAGGAAATCTGGGTGCTGTGGACCGCGGTGGCGATCTTCGACGAGGAGGGCGTCGCAGAGGTGGTGAGCGTCGGGCGTGACATCACCGAGGCCAAGCGCCAGCAGCAGCAGGTGGAGGCGCAGACCAGCGAACTGCGCCGCAAGAACGAAGCGCTCGACCAGTTCACCGCCACCGTCTCGCACGACCTGAAGGCGCCGCTCCGCCACCTCTCGATGTTCGCCGAGATGATTTCGGAAGACCTGCATCGCGGCGAGTTCGCCGAGCTGCCGCACTATGCCGACCATGTGCGCAAGAGCGCGGCACGCATGCGCCGCATCATCGACAGTCTGCTGGAATTCTCGCAGATCGCCTATCGCATCGCCGCGCCGAAGCCGGTGTCGCTCTCCGTCGTCGTGCGCGATGCGCTGGCGCTTCTGGAGAGCCATGTCGAGGAAAGCGGCGGCACGGTGGACGTGCAGCCGCTGCCGGAGATCATGGGCGATCCGGAGCTTCTGAAGCGCCTTGCGCAGAATCTCATCGGCAATGCGCTGAAGTATCGCCAGCCCGAGCAGGCGCCGGTCGTGCGCATCTATTCCCGGCAGGGATTGCAGGGCATCGATTTCATCGTGGAGGATGACGGCATCGGCATCGACCCGCAGCATGTCGGGCGGATTTTCGAGGTTTTCCAGCGACTTCACCGCGATGAGTCAGTTTACCAGGGCACCGGCGTCGGCCTTGCCCTGGCGCGGCGGATCGTGGAGAGCCACAACGGCGTGATAGCGCTTGACACGAGCTATGGTCCGGGCGCACGTTTCATCGTGACGTTTCCACAACCCATGAAATCAAGGGGGAACGATCGTGGCGGGCTCGCCTAGAAAGCTGATCGTGGTCGACGATGATCCCGTGGACGTCCGCTTCGTCATGCGTGCCTTCAGCGATGCCGGCAGCCCCGTCGAGATCACCCACGTCGCCGATGCCGAAGTCGCCAGCGCGCGGCTTGCCACCGAAGCCTTCGATTACATCCTGCTCGACATCAACATGCCCGGCACCAGCGGCATGGATCTTCTCAAGCGTCTGCGCGGCCGTTCGCGAACGGCGGTGACGCCCGTCATCATGTTGTCCTCTTCGTCGAGTACGGTCGATGTCAACCGCGCCTACGAGAACGGCGCCAATGCCTATGCCGTCAAACCCTCGACGCTCAGCGGCTACCGGGAGTTTGCCGAAGGCTTTACCCGCTTCTGGGTGGACGTCGCCGTCTCACCCTGACCCATCCCTGCCCGCAAAGGAAAAGCCCCGGCCGATAGGATCGGCCGGGGCAAAGTTTTTCGTGCCGGTTATTCAGCCGCTTCGGCGTAGTCCTCGAGCGGCGGGCAGGAGCAGACGAGGTTGCGGTCGCCATAGACATTGTCCACGCGGTTGACCGGCGACCAGTACTTGTCGACGCGGAAGGCGCCTGGCGGGTAGCAGGCCTGTTCGCGCGAATAGGGGCGATCCCATTCGCCGACGAGGTCTTCCACCGTGTGCGGGGCGTTCTTGAGCGGGTTGTTCTCCCGGTCCATCCGGCCTTCCTCGATGGCGCGCGCTTCCTCGCGGATCGCCAGCATGGCGTCGCAGAAGCGGTCGATCTCGGCCTTGGTCTCCGATTCCGTCGGCTCGATCATCAGCGTGCCGGCAACCGGCCAGCTCATGGTCGGGGCGTGGAAGCCGCTGTCGATGAGGCGCTTGGCGACATCGTCGACCGTGACGCCGGCGCTGTCGGCCAGCGGACGCGTGTCGATGATGCATTCGTGCGCCACGCGGCCCTTGGCGGACTTGTAGAGCACGTCGTAAGCGCCCTTGAGGCGGGCGGCGATGTAGTTGGCGTTGAGGATCGCCACCTTGGTCGCCTGCGTCAGGCCTTCGCCGCCCATCATCAGGCAGTAGCTCCAGGAAATCGGCAGGATGGAGGCCGAGCCGAAGGGCGCCGCCGACACCGCGCCCGTGCCGCCGAGGCCCGGAATGTCCGGGTGGCCGGGCAGGAACGGGGCAAGATGCGCCTTGACGCCGATCGGGCCCATGCCGGGACCGCCGCCGCCATGCGGGATGCAGAAGGTCTTGTGCAGGTTGAGGTGCGAAACGTCGCCGCCGATATCGCCGGGGCGGGCAAGGCCGACCATGGCGTTCATGTTGGCGCCGTCCATATAGACCTGGCCACCATGCTTGTGCACGATCTCGCAGACCTCGCGCACGTTCTCCTCGAAGACGCCGTGCGTGGAGGGATAGGTGATCATGCAGCAGGACAGATTCTGCGCGTGCTGCTCGGCCTTGGCGCGGAAATCGTCCATGTCGATGTCGCCGTTTTCCGACACCTTCACGACGACGACCTTCATGCCGACCATCTGGGCGGAGGCCGGGTTGGTGCCGTGAGCGGAGGTCGGGATCAGGCAGACGTCGCGATGGGTGTCACCGTTGGCAAGGTGATAGGCGCGGATCGTCAGGAGGCCGGCATATTCGCCCTGCGCGCCGGAATTCGGCTGCATGGAGAGGGCGTCGTAGCCGGTGATGTCGCAGAGCTTCTGCGACAGGTCCTCGATCAGGTAGCGGTAGCCCTGCGCCTGGTCGGCGGGAACGAAGGGATGGATCTCCGAAAATTCCGGCCAGGTGATCGGCAGCATTTCCGCCGTCGCGTTGAGCTTCATCGTGCACGAGCCGAGCGGGATCATCGCCCGGTCGAGCGCGAGGTCGCGGTCCGAGAGGCGGCGGATGTAGCGCACCATCTCGCTTTCGGCGCGGTTCATGTGGAAGATCGGATGCGCCAGGTATTCGCTGGTGCGCAGCAGGTCTTCCGGCAGGCGGTAGTCCGGTTCGAACTCGGCCACCTCGAAATCGCCGCCGAAGGCGCGCCAGACGGCTTCCAGCGTGACGGGGCGCGAGCGCTCGTCGAGGCTGATGCCGATGCGGTCGTCGCCGATCTTGCGCAGATTGACCTCTTCCGCGACGGCCGTCTTCAGGATGATGCCCTGGAGCTTGCCGACATGGACGGTGATCGTGTCGAAGAACACCTCGGGTTCGACAGTGTAGCCGAGCTTTTCGAGGCCCTTGGCGAGGCGAACGGTCTTCTGGTGCACGCTCTGGGCAATCGCCTTCAGGCCCTGCGGGCCATGGAAGACGGCATACATCGAGGCCATGACGGCAAGCAGAACCTGCGCGGTGCAGATGTTCGACGTCGCCTTCTCGCGGCGGATGTGCTGCTCGCGCGTCTGGAGCGACAGGCGATAGGCGCGGTTGCCGCGGGCATCGATGGACACGCCGACGAGGCGGCCGGGCATGGAGCGCTTGTAGGCATCCTTGACGGCCATGTAGGCCGCATGCGGGCCGCCGTAGCCGACCGGCACGCCGAAGCGCTGGGTGCAGCCGATGGCGATGTCCGCATCCATGTCGCCGGGCGACTTGAGGAGGGCGAGCGCCAGCGGGTCGGCGGCGATGACGGCGATGGCGCCGGTCTGGTGCAGGCGGGCGATGAGGCCCGTGAAGTCACGCACATGGCCGTAGGTGCCGGGATACTGGAAGATCGCGCCGAAGACGTCGACCGGATCGAGATCGGTGAAGGGATCGCCGACGACGATCTTCCAGCCGAGCGGCTCGGACCGGGTCCTGAGCAGCGCGATGGTCTGCGGGTGGCAGTTCTCGTCGACGAAGAAGGCGGCTGCCTTGGACTTTGCCACGCGCTGGGCCATCGCCATCGCTTCGGCGGCGGCGGTCGCCTCGTCGAGCAGCGAGGCATTGGCGACGTCGAGACCGGTCAGGTCGCAGACCATGGTCTGGTAGTTGAGCAGCGCCTCGAGGCGGCCCTGGCTGATTTCCGGCTGGTAGGGCGTATAGGCCGTGTACCAGGCCGGGTTTTCCAGGATGTTGCGCTGGATGACCGGCGGCGTGATCGTGCCGTAGTAACCCTGGCCGATCAGCGAGACGAGCTTCTTGTTGCGGTTGGCGGTCTCGCGCAGCTTGTCGAGCGCCTCGCGCTCGGTCATCGGCGCGCCCCATTCGAGCGGCTTCGTCTGGCGGATCGATTGCGGAACGGTGTCGTCGATCAGCGCGTCGAGGCTCGGATAGCCGATCACCTTGAGCATCGCGTCCATTTCCTTCGGCGAAGGGCCGATATGGCGACGGTTGGCGAAGTCGTAGGGCTGGTAATCGGTAAAGGCAAAGTCCTTGGGAAGAGACATCAGCCGACAAGCTCCTTGTAGGCGGCTTCGTCCATCAGGCCATCGGCATCGGCCGGGTTGGCGAGCTTCAGCTTGAAGAACCAGCCGGCGCCCTGCGGGTCGCTGTTGACGAGGGAGGGATCGGCGGTGATCGCCTCGTTGATCTCGACGATCTCGCCGTCGAGCGGACAATAGACGTCGGAGGCAGCCTTGACGGATTCGACGGTGGCCGCATCGCCGCCCTTTTCGAACGTGGCGCCGACTTCAGGCAGTTCGACGAAGACGAGGTCGCCGAGCTGTTCGGCCGCGTGCGTCGTGATGCCGACGGTCGCAACGCCGCCTTCGATCTTCAGCCACTCGTGTTCTTCGGTAAATTTCAGCATGACGAACCTTTCTGATCAGCGTTTGAAGGTGTTCTTGACAAAGGGCATGGCCGATACGGTGACGGCCAGAAACTTTCCGCGCACGCCGGCATAGAGCTGGGTGCCGGGGGCGATGGCGGATTTGGCGACGTAGCCCATGGCGACGGGGCCATCGACATTGGGGCCGAAGCCGCCCGAAGTGACCGTGCCGACGACATCCTCGCCCTCGGGATCGGTGGCGAGCACCGCACCGGCGCGCACCGGCGCGCGGCCCTCGGCGCGAAGGCCGATGCGGCGGCGGTCGGCGCCGTTTTCAAGCTGGTCGAGAATGACGGCCGCGCCCGGGAAGCCGCCTTCGCGCTCGCCGCCCTTGCGGCGCGCCTTCTGGATGGCCCATTCCAGCGCGCCTTCCACCGGCGTCGTGCCGGTGTCGATGTCGTTGCCGTAAAGGCAGAGGCCGGCTTCGAGGCGCAGCGAATCGCGGGCGCCGAGGCCGATCGGCAGCACGTCCGGGTGATCGAGCAGACGGCGACAGACGGTTTCGGCAAGATCGGCCGGAATGGAGATCTCGAAGCCGTCTTCGCCGGTATAGCCGGAGCGCGAGACGATGCAGTCGGCATCGTGCAGGTCGCAGGCGCGCACGTCCATGAAGCGCATGGAGGAGATGTCGGCCCACAGTTCGGCAAGCACGGCTTCGGCATGTGGCCCCTGAAGGGCGATCAGCGCACGGTCGTCATGCAGCGTCAGGTCGCAGACGTCGCCGATCTTGGCCTGCATATGGGCGAAGTCCGCGTCCTTGCAGGCCGCGTTGACGACGACGTAGAAATGGTCGCCGCGATTGGCGATCATCAGGTCGTCGAGAATACCGCCTTCGTCATTGGTGAAGAGCGCATAGCGCTGGCGGCCTTCGCCGAGGCCGACGACATCGACCGGCACCAGCGTTTCGAGCGCGCGGGCGGCATCGGCATTGTCGCCGGAACGGGCGCGCACGGTGACCTGGCCCATATGGGACACGTCGAAGAGGCCGGCGCTGGCGCGGGTGTGCAGGTGTTCCTTCATCACGCCGGCCGTGTATTGCACCGGCATCTCGTAGCCGGCGAACGGCACCATGCGGCCGCCGAGCGATACGTTCAGCGCGTGAAGCGGTGTTTTCTTGAGTTCAGACGATCCGTCCAAAAGGCGCCCTCCAGTCCTTGGGCGCCCATCGTTCCTCCGGGCGCCGGCTCACAATCAGGCGCAGCTGCGCCGTTCTCCTGAGCCCCCTCTGTCCCTTTGCCTGAGATTGTTATCCCTTCGGCGAGCGTGAAAACGCTTCTCTCCAGAGTTCCGACGGCACCTTGCTGGTCCTTTTGCCTGAGAGTTTCCGGGGCGGTTGCTCCTTCGGCACCGGTTCCACCTTTCCAAAGGCGACCGATTTCTCCCAGCGAGGTCGGTTCCAGATAACGACCTTGCCTGTGTTTTGGCAAGAGTGCCGCGTCGCTGCCGAACAATTTTTTGTCGTTGCAGGAAGGGGATAAAAAGAAGGCCCCGGGAAGGGGGCCTTGCAGGAGGGAGGACGGCTGAGTTGGGGGGACGTTCAGTCAGGCTGGTCGGGAAGGGGCATTCCGTTTTCGTCATAGAGGCGCTGGGCCTCGGCCGCCGTGACCTGGGGCATGCCGCCGGGCGCGGTGATGAGGGCAAGCGCCAGGGCCGGTGGCTGGATCACGTTCAGCACGGCCACGATGCGTGCATCGCCGTGGATCTTCGCATCCTCGCTCCAATGGTGGATGCGCTGCTCGAAGAGCGTGCCCGTGCGGGTCTGCATTTTCATGCCCTGCGAGGCATAGGCGGCGGTGGCTGGCGAGACTGTCACGATCTGGGTCATGGCGTTTCAGCGGTCTGGTTGGTTGGTTTAAGGAATTTAACAGTTGCGCCTTTCGCGGGTGTAAAACGCGGTGGTTGCATTTTCATCGAAATTTAACGGTCTGCGCGCCCGCCCGCCGGCCTTGCCTTCGGCGGGCAAATTCCGCCATAAGAGGCGGAGAATGCCGCCGGAATCGAGCGGCAAGGCCGGTTCCGCCGTGGAAACCGCCAAGGACGACCAGCATGCCGCCGATGGCGCGGGGAGGACCGATGAAGCCGATTTTCGTGCAATTGCAATGCGCTCCGGGCAAGACTTATGAAGTGGCCGACGCGCTTTACGCTACGGAACTCATTTCGGAACTCTACTCCACCAGCGGCGACTACGACCTTCTCCTGAAGATCTATGTCGACAGCGAGGAGGACATCGGCAAGTTCATCAACGATCACGTCGCCTCCATTCCCGGCATCGTGCGCTCGCTGACCACGCTGACCTTCCGCGCATTCTAAGCAATATTCCCCTCCGCCTGTTCTTGCGCTAAGAGCGGCGCAACGAAAGAAGGCTGACATGGCAGGCATCGAACACAGGCAGGTGGAAGGCGACGAGGCGGGCATGCGCCTCGACCGGTGGTTCAAGGTCCATTACCCGGGCCTCGGCTTCGGCCAGCTCCAGAAATTGCTGCGCTCCGGCCAGGTCCGCGTCGACGGCGGCCGCGCCAAGAGCGACACGCGGGTGCAGCCCGGCCAGATGGTCCGCATCCCGCCGATGGACGTCGACGCCAAGGCGCCGAAGGCCGGCCCGATTGCCGGCCGCGATCTCAAGCATTCCCCCGATGGCGAATTGCTGTCCCGCATGCTGCTGCATGAGGACGACAAGGTCTTCGTGCTCAACAAGCCGGCCGGCATCGCCGTGCAGGGCGGTTCGGGCGTCACCCGGCATATCGACAAGATGCTGGAGGCCTGGACCAGCCAGAAGGGCGAGAAGCCGCGCCTCGTGCACCGCCTCGACCGCGACACTTCGGGCGTGCTCGTCATCGCCCGCACGCGCGGCGCCGCCCAGAAGCTGACCGCCGCCTTCCGCGAGCGCGACACCAAGAAGACCTACTGGTCCATCGTGAAGGGCGTGCCGAAGAAGCGTGAGGACAAGATCTCCACCTGGCTCGTCAAGGAACAGACGCCGGACGGCGACCGCATGCGCATCGCCAAGCACGGCGAAGACGGGGCGGACCACGCCGTGTCCTTCTACCGCGTCGTCGAGCAGGCCGGGCAGAACTTCGCCTGGCTGGAGATGGAGCCCTATACCGGCCGCACGCACCAGCTGCGCGTTCACGCCGCCCATATCGGCCACCCGATCCTGGGCGATCCGAAGTATTTCGAGGCGGACATCAACTGGCCCTTCCCGGGCGGCGTGCAGAACCGCCTGCATCTCCATGCCCGTCACATCGACATTCCGCATCCCTCGGGCGGGCGCCTGCGCGTGACCGCGCCGCTGCCGCCACACATGGTGCAGACGTGGAATCTCTTCGGCTTCGACCAGAGCGCGGCGGACGAGGAAGACTGATGCGCCTGGTTCTGTTCGATTGCGACGGCACGCTGGTCGACAGCGCGAACCTGATCCATGAGGTCATGGCGCGTACATTCGTCGATTTCGGCCATGCGCGGCCGGATGTCGCCGAGACCAAGGCGATCATCGGCCTGACGCTCGACATCGCCATTGCCCGCATGCAGGGCAAGCCGCATGTCGACGAGGAAGCGCTGGCCATGACCGCGCATTACAAGGCGATCTATTCGGGCGTGCGCGCCGAGCCCGGTTATCAGGAGCCGCTGTTTCCCGGCATCGCCGCCATGATGGCGCGGCTCGATCGGGAGGACGACCTGATCCTCGGCGCCGTCACCGGCAAATCCCGCCGCGGCCTCGATCTCATCCGTACCGCCCACGGCTTCGACAAGACCTTCTTCGTTTCGCGCACGGCGGACGACTGCCCCTCCAAGCCGCATCCCGCCATGGTGACGGAATGCTGCAGCGAAGCGGGCATCGATGCCGGCCGAACGGTTGTCATCGGCGATGCGATTTACGATATGCAGATGGCGAAGGCCGCCGGCGCTCAGGCGATCGGCGTTTCCTGGGGCTATGCCTCGGTGCCCGAACTGGTCGAGGCCGGCGCGGATCATATCCTGCGCACGCCCGCCGACCTTCTCGAATGGCTGGAGATTTCCGATGCGTGACATCCTGAGCGACCTTTCCGACGCAATGAGCGATCCCGATCCGGTACGCCGCGCGCAGATCCAGATGAAGCGCCCGCTGCCGAAGCGCTTCTACAAGGAGGTGTCCACGGAGCGGACGGAAGAGGGCTATCGCATCCTGCTCGACGGCCGTCCGGTGCGCACGCCCGGCAAGAAGCTGCTTGCCGTGCCCGCCGCCGCCATCGCCGAGCGGCTGAAGGCCGAATGGGACGGGCAGGGCGAGGAGATCGACCCCGCCAGGATGCCGGTGACGCGTCTTGTGAACACGGCCATCGATGGGGTCACCGAGAACTTCGATGCGGTCTTCGAGGAGATCGTGCGTTTCGCCGGCACGGACATGCTGTGCTACCGCGCCGATTCTCCTGACGGACTTGTCGCGCGTCAGCGCGAAGGCTGGGACCCGGTGATCCGCTGGGCGGCGCACGCGAAAGGCGCGTGTTTCATCCTTGTGGAAGGCGTGATGCATCAGGAGCAGCCGGCCGAGGCCATCGAGGCCTTTGCGGCGGCGCTTTCGGTCTACCGGGATCCGCTCGCGCTCGCCTGCCTGCACACGGTCACGACGCTCACCGGTTCGGCGCTGCTGGCGCTGGCGCTGGCCGAAGGCGTGATCGATGCGGAAAAGGCCTGGTCGCTCGCCCATGTCGACGAGGATTGGCAGATCGAGCAGTGGGGCACGGACGAGGAGGCTTTCCACCGCCGCGAACTGCGCCGCGCCGAACTGGACGTCGCCGCCACCGTTCTGGCCGGCCTCTTGTCCTGATCGTTTTACAGCCTAGAATCCGTTTCCACTGAAACGGAGGATATGTTCATGGTCGACCGCTTGTCCGCCTTCCGGCCACAAGCCCTGGCACTGTTGCGCATCATGACGGCGCTGCTCTTCATCGAGCATGGAACGCAGAAATTCTTCGATTTTCCGCCGGCCGAGCAGCCCTTCGGGAATCTGATGAACATCATCGGCGTCGCGGGCGCGCTGGAGATCGTCGGCGGCCTGTTGATTCTGGTTGGCCTCTTCACGCGGCCGGCGGCCTTCGTGCTCTGCGGCTTCATGGCAGTCGCCTATTTCATGGCGCATGCGCCGCAGAGCTTCTTTCCGATCAACAATCGCGGCGATGCCGCGATTCTCTTCTCGTTCGTCTTTCTCTACCTGACCGTGGCGGGGCCGGGGGCTTTCGCCCTCGACAATCGCCGGGTCTAGCTTTTTTACCGCATTGTCCGACGCCGAAGCGATCCCGCTTCGGCTGGAAATGCTTTAGGCGACGAACTTCAGGCCGAGAATGCCGGTGACGATGAGGGCGATGCAGCCGAGGCGCATGGCGGTGACCGGCTCGGCGAAGAGTATGATGCCGAGGAAGACGGTACCGACCGTGCCGATGCCCGTCCAGATGGCATAGGCCGTGCCCATCGGCAGCGTCTTCACGGCAAGGCCGAGCAGCACGATGCTGATGACCATGGAACCGGCGGTGAGCACAGTGGGGAGGGGCTTCGTGAAGCCATCGGTATATTTGAGACCGACGGCCCAGCCGATTTCAAAGAGACCTGCGAGGGTGAGAAGAATCCAGGGCATTTTGCCTACTCCGTTTCAAGGGAGCGAGGCCGTCCCCGCGATCGTGACCGGATTGTTCCGGCGGTAGCCGTCTACCGGGGCGAACTATTGCTCAACCGCGCGGCAAGGGCAAGGGCGGGGGCGGCACGTCAGCCATGCGCCCCCGCCATAGCTTTCTCAGCCGAGGCGTTCGGCATGCCATTTCAGATGATCGTCCATGAAGGTCGAGATGAAGTAGTAGGAATGATCGTAGCGCTCGTGCATGCGCAGCGTCAGCTTGATGTCCGTGTCCTTGATCGCCTCCTCGAACAGCCAGGGGCGCAGGCCGTTTTCCAGGAAGCCGTCCGCCTTGCCCTGGTCGATGAGGAATTCCGGGAACCGCGCGCCGTCCGCCACGAGGGCGCAGGCATCGTATTCGCGCCATTTCGCCTTGTCGGCGCCGAGATATTTCTCGAAGGCCGGCGCCGACCAGTCGGCGGTGGAGGGTTCGACGATCGGTGCAAAGGCCGAGCAGCTCTTGAAGCGGTCCGGATGCTTCAGCGCGATGGTCATCGCGCCATGGCCGCCCATCGAGTGGCCGAAGATACCCTGGCGGTCCATGTCCATGCGGAAATGCTGACGGAGGAAATTGGGCAGCTCCTCCGTCACGTAGCTGTACATCTGGAAATTCCTGGCCCAGGGCTCCTCGGTGGCATCGAGATAGAAGCCCGCCCCCTTGCCCATCTGCCAGTTGGTGATTTCATCCGGCACGTCGCTACCGCGCGGGCTCACATCCGGGCAGACGACGATGAGGCCGAGTTCGGCGGCCATGCGGCGGTACTCGCCCTTTTCCAGCACGTTGGCATGGGTGCAGGTGAGGCCGGAGAGATACCACAGCACCGGGCGCGGCTCGCGGGTCGCCTGCGGCGGCACGAAGACGGCAAAGGTCATCTCGCAGTTGCAGGCTTCCGAATCGTGGCTGAACACGCCCTGCATGCCGCCGAAGGCGGTGTTCTGGGAAAGCACTTTCATTAGGAACTCCGATGGGTTTCAGGTGGCGAGCGACACGGCCGCGTTGACCGCGGCGGCGACCAGCACCGTGTTGAAGAAATAGGAAACAACAGCATGCAGCAGGTTCACCTTGCGCATCGCCGTCGAGGTAATCGCGACGTCGGAGGTCTGCGCCGTCATGCCGATCACGAAGGCGAAATAGAGGAAATCATAGACGCCGGGGGGCGAATCGTCGGGAAACTTGAGGCTCCGGGCGGCGTCCTTGCCGATCCTGGCACGGTCCGGTCGCCAGTAG
Source organism: Shinella sp. G-2 (assembly GCF_050172695.1). Lineage (NCBI taxonomy): Bacteria > Pseudomonadati > Pseudomonadota > Alphaproteobacteria > Hyphomicrobiales > Rhizobiaceae > Shinella > Shinella sp. G-2. The sequence goes on from NZ_JBBEYH010000001.1 coordinate 759,532, forward strand.
AGATGGGCGTAGTGCAGCGCCGCCATGGTATGGATGGTCAGCCAGCCGAGCGCCACGGAGGCGAAGGCGAGCACGAATTCGGGGCCCGTCGCTGCCGCCCGGTTCAGCACCACGAAGAGCGAGCCCGTCGAGATCGCGACGGCGGCGAAGGTGACGGCGAAGATGATGCCGACCGGCTCGTCGGCATCCGTCGCGTAGTGCTCGAGATAGGCGGCGGTAAGGTAAGGCAGCCTGAGGGCGGTCAGAAGCAGGTAGGAGAGGAAGAAGGCGACGGCCGCGGCATCGACCGCGAAATCCGGCTTGAGCCACAGCGCGGCCGCAAGCACGAGCGCCGAAGAGCCGAGGCCGGCGTAAAAGGGGACGTGCCGCCCATAGGTCCGCGGCCCCGGCGCGCCCGTCATGCGCCGGTCCGCGCGTTCTTGGCCCGGCGGCAAAGACGGTCGAGCGTTTCGAGGAAGGCGGAACGGTCGCGCGGCGAAAAGGCGGCATTGTAGCCCTTGCTTTCGCCCGTCTCGCGCAGATGCGCACCGAGATCGCGCATGGCGCTCGCCATGCCGATATTCGTCTGGTCGAAGAGCCGGCCGGTGGGGCCGGTGACATGCGCGCCCTTGGCGACCGTGCGCCCGGCGAGCGGCACGTCGGCGGTGACGACGATGTCACCCTCCCGCACATTCTCGACGATCCAGTTGTCCGCCGCATCGAAGGCGCCGGAGACGATGACGTTGCGGATCATCGGATCGCGGGAGGGACGCAGGCCAGAATTGGCGACGAAGGTCACGGGCAGGCCGTGGCGTTCGGCCACCTTCAGGATTTCCGGCTTCACCGGGCAGGCGTCGGCATCGACATAGAGGATCGGCAGGTCTTCGCTCATTGCTCTTTCTTCGGCCACTATCGCCGCGCCGCGCCCTGGCCTTGCGGGGTGGAGGCGCTGGCAGGCGTCGAGCCGGAGGTCGTGCCGCTCGCCGTGGTGGCGCCGCCGTTCTGCGGACGCCAGATTTCGGTTCCCAGCGCTTCGCCGCTGATGTTCGTCCAGACGCCGGACCAGGAGCCGTCGCCCTGAAGCTCGTAGAGCGCGATGCCGTGCCCTTCGCCGGTACTGTAGCTGACGGCGAAGGTCTTGTCCGACCCCTTGGCCAGCGTACCGATGCCCTGCGTCTCGTCCGCGCCGAAGCGCCAGGTGACGGCATAGGTCTCGCCGGTCTTCTTCACCTCGATGACCCCCTCATAGGGACTGTGGTCGCCGGGATTGGTGCCGGTCATGGCATAGGTGCCTTCCGGCCCGGCCAGCGCGAGCGACGGCGCAAGGCCGGCGGCGGCGAGAAGCGCGGCCGCGATGATGCGTCGTACCGGGCGGATCGTGATGGTCATGGCTGGCTCTCTGTCGCGGGGCGGATCATGTCGATATGCGGAATGCCGTCCTCGACATATTCCTCCGACGTCGGCGAAAAGCCAAGCGAGCGATAGAAGCGTTCGAGATAGCTCTGTGCCGAAAGAGCGATGGGCATGCCGGGAAAATGCGTCTCGCAGGCGCTGATCGCCTCCTGCATCAGCGCATCGCCCAGACGCTTGCCGCGATGGTCCGGCGCGACGAGCACGCGGCCGATGCGCGGCGGCTTGCCCTCCGGCTGCCAGAGCCGCGCATAGGCGGCCGTGTCGCCGTCGATCAGCAGCCGCAGATGCAGCGCCGCCATGTCCTTGCCGTCGAGTTCGGGATAGGCGCAGGCCTGTTCCACGACGAAAACGTCCACGCGCAGCCGGAGCAGCGCGTAGAGTTCGGCGGCGGAGAAGGCCTCCAGCCGCCGGATGTCGACGCTATAGGCAGACGCCGTCATCAATAAACGACCACGCCGCGGATGGACTTGCCGGAATGCATCAGGTCGAAGCCGTTGTTGATCTCTTCCAGCGGCATGGTGTGGGTGATCATCGGATCGATCTGGATCTTGCCCTCCATGTACCAGTCGACG